>CAZWHY010000048.1:0-21809 GCA_964633725.1 Uncultured Candidatus Berkiella sp. | reverse complement strand
TGATGCAAAAAACACTCAAACTGCTTGCCGCTATTTTATTTTTCTTAAGCTTAACCGCGTTTACCAGCTTTGTGGGAAAAGATACACCGCTCGCGCAAGAACCCACAGGTAACCCAGATCCGGACGTTGGCATTGTACTAAAGCACAATAGCACCGGCCTTGATGTGCTCGCGGACTCTAGCCAAAAAACACGTTTCGGTGTGTTAAAGACTATAGATGGTAAGCACATAGACATGATTACTACCCCCATAGATTTAAAACCCCATAAGTTTAGTTTTGTAGATGATGAAGTTGGTTTTACTGCTGATGAAGTCTATTTTGTCACCATCAATTTTGATGAAAAAACACATGAGTGGAGCTCTTTCAACTTTGTTCCCTACTTTATCCCCAGTGCTTGGAAAACAGAATCTGAGCTAGTGCCTTACCTTAAGAAATGGACTAACGTAATTGATAACGCAAAATGGGTGCGCGATATACATACAGACAAAAGCTACCATTGGGAAGCAGAACAAATCCCCAGACCAAGCCCACAAAATAAGCGTCGCTCAACCTACCATTTATGGAATGCCAAAGGCAAGTACGAAGCGCTCATTTCTGTCACAAGAAATACCAACTACCCAGGTGCACGGAAAGATGTAGATGAGCCTGTCTACACCATAAGATTTCGCGTTGAAAAAGAAAGAAACTATAAAAAGGATGTAAAATGATATCATCACAAACTGCATATAATATTTATCAAAAAAATGAAAATGCCACCATACAACTATTGGCACCATATAACAATGGGCCGTTAGAGATTAACGCGGTTATCACCAACACATATTTAGCATTATCTAAAAACGATCCGGCATTTCTCTGGCTTGCCGCAGGTGCTATAGGCTCTAATAAAGTAGGGGAGAATATCCAAAGCTCAGGACTGGCTAACCTTTTAAACGCCTCACCTGCATTAGGTGATTTTGTATCTGACCATGCTCCCTTTGACACTCAATATTTTGCTGATATCTATGCAAAGCTGCCGGGGGGTAATCAAGCTATTTTTAACAACCTAATCCCTATTTACTTAACTTTTTTAGAAACAGGTTCAGAAGGACTACTTGCGCTAAAAGAATATAAGGATGAAAAAGGTCTAATCTCAGACGATCTATATAATGCTTTTGTGAACCATGAAACTATTGTTGCTAACCTAAATACAATTGCAGATATTTTAGACGTCTCTACAAGTGACATAAAAGCCATAAAACAGCTCTATTTAGATCCCGAAATGCAAGCCTTAGCACTTAAGGTTGCGATTAGTTTTATGAAGCATGAACAAGATGTTGTACAATCAATGTACTCAGATGAGCTGATTGAAGCCATGACCAATGATTTTTTAGTACAAGCAGGTGAGCTCTTTGGTTTTACAGGTGTCAAAGTAAATGGCCAATTCTATTCCTTTGCCGAATACGTTGAAAACCCTGGGGACTATGACCAACGTGTAAACTACTTTACCGTTGTGCTAACCGCAATATCTGATGTGTATTCAAATCCCACACAATTAGACTCTTATCTGTTTAGCGCCCATTTTCAGGCCGCAAATAACAGTATTGATAGAATAAATCCTTATTCTATGGGGGCTCCCACCAATGGAATAGAGTATATGGAGGCCAAAAAACTCATAAATTCTTTTAAAGATGATTTTTTAAAACCAATAGATCTATTTGTTGAAGAACACTCTAAACCATTCTCAAGTCTGCCTATAGAGCTTCAAGCTGCTTTAAGTCAAGAACACAACGATACGACAGAAATCAGCGATATTGCTCCAGAGCAAAGTGCTGTGCTAGAGAACCCATTAGCTTCCCTTACAGCTCTAGAGCCAAATGTTCTTTCTATGGATAACTGTAGCGAGCTAAAGGGAGAGATTCAGGTACACGATGTAATAGAGAAGGACGATAAGAGTCTAAACTTCGAGACAGAGCAATTTGATTATAACAAAGCTTCTGAAACAGTTGTTAACCAAGCTGAGGTTTTTATTCTGATGAATAACACTCTTGCAATCCCAGAAATTGAAGAGCTAATTTCTCCCTCAGTTTTAGCCTAATACAGACACGCCAACTTCCCTTAGCATTTGACTTAGCGTAATGAGTGGTAAGCCAATGATGGCGGTCGGATCGCTGCTTTGACAACAACTAATGAGTGCAACTGCACTGGTTTCAGATTTAAAACTACCCGAACTCTTAAAAGGCTGCTCTTTCTTCAAGTAGGCTTCTATTGTGGCAGATGATAATTTTCTAAATTGAACGGTTGTAATGATATGGGTTTTTAATGGTGCCATATTAGGGCTCACAACGGCTATCCCGGTATAAAATAAAACCGCCTGTTCACTCATGCTGGTAAGTTGCTCTACCGCTGTGTCGTGATTGAGTGGCTTACCTAAACGTTCTATGCCCAGGGTTGCAATAGTATCTGAGCCAATAGATATCGCATCAGGGAAAAATTCTTGGGATTTCTGTGCTTTTTGCACGGCTAATGTTTCTGTTAAGGAACTATGTTCGGTTATATCCAGATTTTCATTGATATCAGGAGAAAAACAAGTAAAATCTAGTCCAAGTCTGGAAAATAATTCTTTTCTATAGATTGAACTGGAAGCAAGTATGATGGCTGTCATGTCAGTTATTCACCTTTGTTATATAACTTTAATTTTTCTGCCTTTTGACTCTGTGTCTTCTAGGCTATACTATTGACGTCCTATGTTACCTAATGAACTGCCAGAAATCATCGATCCTCTAAAATTATGTCGCCAAAGCCTTGGGGTCGGCGCTAGTTTATCGGGATCAGTGTGTGCTAGTAAACTGTCAAAGAAAGAAGTTTGTTCTAGCCTTACAAATAAAATAATAAATAAGCCTATTATAGTAGCGCTTAATTTTTTCTACGACTTAAATAAAATACATGTCATAGAAGGGGAGATTTCAACCCAGTTACAATTAAACTGCCAAAGATGTTTGGAAGACTTTGATTTTGAATTAACCCAGAAAATATATGTTGGCGTAGTACGCTCAATAGAAGCGGCAAAACAACTATCCGAACGATATGAACCTTTATTACTAGAGGATGGCAAAGTGAATTTATTGAATTGGCTCATGGAAGAAATCAATCTTGCCATTCCAATGATTCCTATGCATAAAGAGCCGTGTGGTTTACAGAAACATCTTTCAAATATCCCCAAAAATTATAAAGAAAATACAGAAAAGGAAAATAGTGGCAAAATTTTTCCTTTTGCAAATTTAAATCAAAAACTTAACAAAGAGGTTGAATAACAATGGCTGTACAAAAACATAAAGTGACTCGTAGTAATCGTGGCAAACGTCGTACGCATGACGGTGTTGCAGCGCCAACTTTATCTATCGATTCAGAAACAGGTGAAACACATCGTCGTCATCATATCACTGCAGACGGATTTTATCGTGGACGCCAAGTCATTGAAACTAAAGTAGATGATGTCGAAGAATAATCTAACGAGCCATCATAATACTAGTCCAGATGTTTCAATTGCGCTGGACGCTATGGGGGGGGATCACGGCCCAAAGGTTGTGGTGCCCGCTGCTATAGATGTTCTGCGAACACACAGTAATGTTCACCTTATTCTTGTTGGTGAGCAAAAAGCGATTCAATTAGAAATAGACAAATGTGCTGATTTTGATCAAAAGCGCTTAAAAATTCACCATACATCCGAAGAAGTCCTAATGGAAGATTCTGCGTCTCAAGCATTGCGACGTAAAAAAGAGTCCTCTATGCGAATAGTCATTGATATGGTCAAAGACAAAAGAGCCCATGCTTGTGTGAGCGCAGGTAACACCGGTGCTTTGATGGCTATAGCGCGCTTTGTTTTACGCACACTCCCAGGCATCGACCGACCCGCAATTATTTATTCTATGCCGATTAATGTCGACAAAGAACAGATGGGACGGATGAGAATGCTAGATTTGGGGGCGAATGTAGACTGCCAAGCAGAGCATTTGTTTCAGTTTGGGGTGATGGGTTCTATTCTCACAGAAGCGGTAGATGGCGTAACCAACCCAAGAGTGGGATTGTTGAATATTGGCCAAGAAGCGATGAAAGGCAGTGATGCTGTCAAAAAAGCTGCTCAATTATTCGAAAATAGCGATTTAAATTATATTGGTTTTATTGAAGGCACGAACTTGTATCAAGGTGATGCCGATGTTGTGGTTTGTGATGGATTTGTAGGCAATGTCGCCTTAAAATGTACAGAGGGCGTTGCTGGCATGTTGATGCGAGCGGTCAAACGTGCTTTTACACAAAGCTGGTACGCGAGATTCGCAGCCATAATTGCTTTGCCGGTACTCAAAAAAATGGCAGCACGTGCAGAACCAAGCCAATACAATGGCGCGACTTTCTTAGGATTAAATGGCATCGTCATCAAGAGTCATGGCAATGCAGAGCGAGAAGGTTATAAACAAGCCATTTTGGAAGCCATTCATGAAGGGGAACAAAATATTCCTGAGCGCATACGGCTTGAAGTACAAAAAACATTAGGAGCTTCAGGGAACGAATGAAGTACAGTCGAATTATAGGGACAGGTGGTTATCTGCCCAAGCAGATTATGACCAATGCGGATTGGGAAAAAAGAGTCGATACCACTGCTGAGTGGATTTATGATCGTACTGGTATTAAGCAACGGCACATTGCCGATCAAACAGAAACAGCATCTTATATGGGGGCTCAAGCCGCACAAAAAGCATTGGCTGCTTGCGGTAAAACAGGAGATGATATCGACATGATTATTGTTTCTACCGCAGCACCCGATAAGGTTTTCCCCTCAACCGCTTGTTTTATCCAAAAATCTCTAGGCATTAAACATAATTGCATGTCGCTTGATGTACAAGCCGCCTGTACGGGCTTTATTTATGCGATGAGTATCGCCGATCAATTTATCAAGACCGGTGCGATAAAACGGGCTTTGGTTATTGGGTCAGAAGTTATGAGTCGTTTGATCAATTGGTCGGACAGATCAACATGTATTTTATTTGGAGATGGGGCGGGTTGCGTTATTCTAGAGGCGAGCGATGAGCCAGGTATCTTATCAACACATCTTTACGCGGATGGTAACCAAGATCAATTATTATCGGTTGATAATATACAGTTGGCCGATCATTCCGGGCTAACTCGAGGTTCCGTTAAAACCAACAATGCCAGTTTGCCGATTTCTGATTTTGATCCCTATGTGCACATGGAAGGGCGGAAGGTTTTTAAAGTCGCGGTGACACGTTTGGGGCAATTAGTCGAAGAAATCAAAGAAAAACATCAACTAACAGAACATGATATTGATTGGTTGATTCCGCATCAGGCCAACATACGTATTATTAAAGCAACGGCAGACAAATTGGGCGTGGATTTAGATAAAGTCATTGTGACCGTCGAAAAGCATAGCAACACATCCAGTGCGTCTATTCCTTTGGCGTTAGACACTGCTGTGCGTGATGGGCGCATAAAGCCTGGGCAAACGTTGTTATTAGAAGCATTTGGTGCTGGCTTAACTTGGGGCTCGGCACTTGTAAAGTATATCTAGCGAAGTATTTAGAGGTTTATTTGGATATGAGTCATCATTCTTTTGCATTTATTTTCCCCGGGCAAGGTTCTCAGCATATTGAAATGCTGGCGGATTTTAAAAACGAGTCTGTTGTACAACAAGTCTTTGAAGAAGCGAATGATACGCTAGCCGCAAATTTATGGAAGCTGTGCCAAGATGGTTCAGAGTCACAGCTAAACGATACTCGCTGGACACAGCCAGTATTACTAACCGCATCGGTTGCTTTATGGCGACTATGGCAGGATCGCACAGAATTATCCCCCCGGTATATGGCGGGTCATAGCTTGGGTGAATACAGTGCGTTAGTTTGCGCTGAGTCTTTGGGATTAGCAGATGCCGTGAGATTAGTGCAACAACGCGGTAGCTTTATGATTGAAGCGGTGCCGGCGGGCGTGGGCGCGATGGCCGCGATTATTGGCTTAGAGGCTGAAGCGGTAATTGCTTTATGTGCACAAATAGAAAAAAATCATGTCGTACCTCAAGCAAAACAAACCGTATGTGAAGCCGTGAATTTTAATTCCCCTGCACAGATTGTTGTCTCAGGCCATGCCAGTGCGATTGATGCTTTTATTATTCTTGCAAAAGAGCAAGGCGCAAAACGCGCTATTAAATTGTCTGTTTCTGTACCATCGCATTGTGCGCTCATGCGACCTGCCGCTGAAAAATTACAAAATTATATTGAAAAAACAGAATTACAATTTAAAACCCCTAAATTTTCACTACTACATAATGTTGATGTGAAAAGCCATGCAAAACATGATGATATTAAAACGGCGTTAGTGAAACAGTTATTCCAACCTGTACGCTGGGTAGAGACCATTCAAGCGATGGTTGCAGTGGATGTGAATTGTATGATCGAATGTGGGGCAGGCAAAGTATTGTCAGGCCTGAACAGAAGAATTGAACGTTCGATTCAATGCTTGGCTTTGGAAACCCATACGGGCTTTAAGCAAGCCGTTGAGTATAAACCCGCGCAAACCTAATCGTTAGAAAAATTAAAAAGTGGAGTTATTTTTATGCAGTTATCTTCTCTAGAAGGCAAAGTTGCCATTGTCAGTGGTGCCAGTCGTGGTATTGGTCAGTCTATCGCTTGCGTTTTAGGTGAGATGGGTGCAACGGTAATTGGAACGGCTACCAGCAAAGCCGGCGCTGAAAAGATATCAGTCTATTTAGAAGAAAAAGGTTTGAAAGGTTTTGGGGTTGAATTAAATGTGAATGATCCAGATGCAGTGATTGCTATGGTCAAAAAAGTCACCACAGATGTTGGGGCGCCTCAAATATTAATAAACAATGCAGGCGTGACACGCGATAATCTGCTTTTACGAATGAAAGAAGAAGAGTGGGCAGAAACGTTACAGACTAATTTAACGGGAGTTTATAGACTAACGAAGGCTTGTCTAAGAGGCATGATGAAAGCCAAATGGGGACGTATTATTTCTATTAGCTCTATTGTAGGGGTAACGGGTAATCCAGGTCAGACTAATTATGCGGCGACTAAAGCAGGTGTTATTGCTTTTAGTAAATCGTTAGCCAAAGAGGTGGGTTCTCGTGGTATTACAGTAAATGTGGTTGCCCCTGGGTTTATTCAGACAGATATGACACATGCCTTATCTGAAGCGCAGCGAGAGAGCTTGTTAGCCGGGATCCCATTGGGGCGTATGGGCGAACCTGTTGAAATCGCAAATAGCGTTGGATTTTTAGCCTCCGAAGAAGCGTGCTATATCACGGGTGAGACCATTCATGTTAATGGTGGGATGTTAATGGATTAAATTTTGCAATCCAACAAACTTTTTATCATGTTTGGGTAGCATGACTACCAGAATTTTGGTAGGATTTGCGCTCAGTAGAGTGCAAGAATTTTACACTGTTAGTGTTCGTTATCTAACTTATTTTGCGGAGTGTGACACATTATGTCAGAGGAACAAGGCGTTATGACCAGTATTGAAGAAAGAGTAACTGATATCATCGTTGAACAATTAGGTTTGGAACGCGATAAAGTTCAGCCTGAATCTAAATTTGTAGACGATTTAGGTGCGGATTCACTAGATACCGTTGAAATGGTAATGGCTCTAGAAGACGAATTCAAAATTGAAATTCCAGATGAAGAAGCTGAAAAAATTGCGACGTTGCGTGATGCGATTAATCACATTGAAGCGCATCTTAAAGACAAAGCATAATCTTTGTTCTTCCCGCTGCTTTTTTTAATTGAGCAGCGGGAAAATGTTCGCTACTACAAACCAGATCAAAGTGATTACAGGCAGGTTTTAAATGACTAATTCGCGTCGTGTTGTTGTGACAGGAATGGGGATCATTTCTTCTCTTGGAAATGACGTGGAAACGGTTTGGCGAAATATTTTATCTGGTAAAAGTGGTGTAACTGTCATTGATAAGTTTGATGTGTCTGCTTACACATCCAAAATTGCTTCCATTGTTCGGGACTTTGATTCTGAAAAATATGGCATCAGCAAAAAAGACAGACGAAAAATGGATGTGTTTGCACAATATGGCCTGGCTGCTGCAGTTCAAGCGATTGAAAATGCAGGCTTGACCGAGGCAAGCGATCCAAGTCGTTGCGGTGTTTCTATAGGTTCAGGTATTGGTGGATTAGCCTTGATTGAATCTTGTAGAGATCTCTTTGTGAAATCTGGTCCACGGCGCATTTCACCTTTCTTTATTCCCGGCGCCATTATTAATATGATTTCTGGTCATGTTTCTATTCGTTATGGCTTTACCGGACCTAATTTAGCCTTTGCAACCGCGTGTACCACTGGTGCTCATAGCGTTGGTATGGCGGCTCGTACGATTGCTTATGGTGATGCGGACGTAATGGTAGCGGGTGGCGCAGAAATGGCCACTACACAGCTAGGATTAGGTGGATTTGCTGCTGTTAGAGCGCTATCTACTAATAACGATAATCCTGAACAAGCTAGCCGGCCTTGGGACAAAGCCAGAGATGGGTTTGTTTTAGGCGATGGGGCTGGTGTCTTAGTCCTAGAAGAATATGAGCATGCGAAAAAACGCGGCGCCACTATTTATGGTGAGTTAGCTGGTTTTGGCATGAGTGGCTCCGCTCATCATATTACTTCTTATTCCGAAGGTGGTTTGGGCGAAGCGCAGGCTATGATCGTTGCAATGAAAGATGCTAACTTAAATCCAGATCAAATTGGCTATGTAAACGCGCATGGTACATCAACCCCTGTAGGGGATATTGGTGAAACACTGGCGATTAAGGTGGCACTGGGCGAACATGCTAAGAAAATTCCGGTCAGCTCAACGAAATCCATGACTGGACATTTATTGGGTGCTGCGGGTGCAATAGAATCTATATTCACTATTTTGGCGTTAAAAGATCAAGTCGTGCCTCCGACGATTAACTTAGATAATCAAGACGAGGAATGTGATTTAGATTACGTTCCACATCAAGCCAGAGAACTTAAATTTGATGCGGCTATTTCCAACTCTTTTGGGTTTGGCGGTACCAATGGTGCTTTGGTTTTTAAACGAATTTAGTTTATTCTATAATTTATTTCAGAATAATTATTCATGTGAGATGTTGATAGCTCAATGAAAACATCTTTTATCAGCTTAAATGGCCAGCCTACAAATGGTTCTGTTGATGACGCCATACTGTTAGATAGAGCCTTGCATTATGGCGATGGTTTATTTGAAACGATTGCAATACGCTCGCCCATACAAAATATTATTCAGCATCCATTATTTTCCTATCATATAAAGCGTTTACAGCATGGCTGTGAAAAGCTTTTTTTTCCGCCTTTAGATATCAAAAATTTAACGTATTACATTAATGATTTTTTGAAAAAATCGGAGATATCAGATCGCTGGATTTTAAAAATAGTGTTAACCAGAGGTGTGGGAGAAAGAGGATACGTTATTCCTGAGCCCCAAGTGCTAAATCCCAATATTATTTTGATACAAAGTAAATGGCCTGATTATGTAGTGGATTACTCAAGGCAAGGCATACATTCTGAGTTTAGTAACATAACTTTGCATCCTGAGCCCCATATAGCAGGTGTGAAACATCTGAATAGATTGACACAAATATTAGCCTCAAAGCAGCTATCTAAAAAGTGCCAAGAGGCATTATTATTAGATAATCAAGGATTTGTGATAGAAGGTATTAAATCTAATTTATTCGCAGTAATTGGCGGGCGATTATACACGCCATGTTTGGAGCAGCAAGGGATTTTAGGCGTAGCAAGAGCTTGGATATTGGACTATTGCAAGCGCGAGAATATTCCGGTAAAAATTAGAAGGATACAAAAGTTTGAGCTGCTAAATGCAGAACATATATTTGTATGTAATAGTGTTATGGGTATTTGGCCAGTTTTAAAGCTAGAAAACAAACAATATAGCATAGGGCACTTGCCTCAGGGCTTGCAAGTTGCTTGGGGACAAGAGGTATAAGGAAAATGCTAATAAAAGGAATTCATTTATATCAAAATCTCAGCAAAATAGTGGCTGTGGGATTGTTGTTATTAATATTGGTTGGCTATTTATTTTTACGGATTGTATACACCCCCCAAAAGTCATTAGAATCAGCTCAGACGATTAGTATTTCAAAAGGTATGTCGGTAAGAGGCGTCATTAAGCTATTAGAAAAGCAGGAAATTTTAACGGCTCTTCAAGGCAACGCTTTTTTGATGTGGGTTAAGTTAAATAATGTTGGGAAACACTTAAAAGCTGGGACTTATATATTGCATGGTCAATTATCACTGAATGAAATCATGGCACAATTAGTCAGCGGCAAAGTAGCGCAATTCGAATTAACGGTGATCGAAGGGGATACTTTTTCTGATTTTAAAGCACAATTGTCTCAACATCCGGCTGTTCTGCAAACAACGAATAACTTATCTGAGGTTGAGTTAATAAAATTATTAGGGGTGTCTTATTCTCAATTAGAGGGTACTTTATTTCCTGACACTTATCATTTTCCCGATAAAACACCAGATAAAGTCTTATTAAAGCTCGCTTATGATACCATGCAAACACATCTCAATAAGGCATGGGATAAGCGAGGCAAGGCTTTAGCTATCAAAACACCTTATGAGGCGTTGATATTAGCGTCCATTATTGAAAAAGAAAGTAAAGTCGCGAGTGAACGAGCGATTATTTCTGGTGTTTTTCAGAGGCGATTAGAAAAAAATATGCGATTACAGGCTGACCCAACCGTGCGCTATGGTATGCCTGCCGGAAAAGCAAAAATTACACGGCAAGATTTAAAAACAGATCATCCCTATAATACTTATGTACATAAGGGGTTGCCGCCTACGCCTATTGCCTTACCTGGTTTGGCTTCTATAAAAGCGGCATTGCATCCAGATAGAAGTGAGCTACTTTATTTTGTAGCCAAAGGGGATGGTAGCCATTATTTTTCTGAAGATTTACCAGAACATAATTTAGCTGTCAAAAAATATCAACGCAAACAAGAAGTAGAAGGGGGCTTAATTGAATAAGTCACTAGTTGCCAAAATGATCTCTTTAGAAGGGATCGAGGGTGTGGGTAAAACCACGAATATGGATTTTTTAGAAAGCTTATTGGTTCAGCGCAAAGTCAATTTAGTCCGTACACGTGAGCCGGGTGGTACGGTCACCAGTGAGGCCATTCGGCAGATTTTATTACGCAAAGATGAAGAAAATTTACTGCCACTAACAGAAGTATTGTTATTATATGCAGGACGTCACCAACATGTAGAACATGTGATCCGACCCGCACTAAAGAATAACCAGTGGGTGTTGTGCGATAGATTTTTTGATTCTACAATAGCGTACCAAGGCGGTGGGCGAGAAATATCTGTTGATAAAATTTTAGAGCTGAATCAATGGGTGTTGGGAGATTTTAAACCAGATTATACCATTATCTTAGATGCGCCTGTATCGGTTGCTTTAGCTCGCATTCAAAAACGCAAAGAGCTTGACCGCATTGAAGAAGAAAAAGTCGATTTTTTTGAGCGAGTACGCGCGCAGTATTTGGCATTAGCAGAAAAAGAACCTAAACGATTTTGGGTGGTAGATGCATCGGGTGATTTAGAATCTGTGCAAAAACAACTAGAGTATATCGTCGGGGAAATCATGCATGCAGCAGATACCGTAGTATCATAAGTATCATAGGAAAGAGAGATGTTATCTTTAGAGCAAGATCCCATATGGCAACAATTGCTATCAGCACAAGAGAATAATCGTTTGCATCATGCATTACTATTTTCTGGTGTAAGACAAGGCAAAGAGAAATGGGCATTAGATTTTGCAAAATATTTATTATGCAAGCAACCGCATATTACAGCCTGTCATGCCTGTCAAAGCTGTCGTTTTTTTGAGGAAAACTATCATCCTGATTTGCGCGTGTTAGGTCAAGATCCTGGTGAACCGGTTAAAGTAGACCATATTAGGGAGATTGTTCAATTTATATCACAATCACCTCATACCTCAGCTGTTAAAATTATTGTGATTTGTCATGCGCATTTGCTCAATACGGCGTCTCAGAATGCTTTATTGAAAATATTAGAAGAGCCTCCAGCGAATGTGCACTTTATTTTGACAAGCGCTAAGTCTCATTTGTTGTTGCCGACCATTAAAAGTCGCTGTTTAAATTATATTTTTAAAAATATAAATCAAGCACAGTCATTGCAAGACTTAAAAAAACTGATGAGTGACAATACGGCGTTTAGCGTATTAGCAAATAGCCCTGAGTCAGATTTGACTGCGCTATTATATTTGGCGAATGGCAATACAGATGATGTATTAACCTGGTTTCAATCACCTATATGGGGATATCGTGAAGCAATCGTGCGCATCTTTATCTTAGGGGATGAGCTGCAATCGTCAGGTTTACACACACATTTAGTACGGCATGCAGAACAAGCGCTATACTTTATATATTTAGCGTTGAGTGAGCTGATACGCAGTCAAATGAGTCGTAAGCCTGTTGAAAATCACATGGGTGTGGGCAGTATATTGGCAAATGCACCTTATGATATGCAAGCCTGTTTTGAATATCTAGAGGTTATAGAGCAAGCCATCCAATCAGTCGCGCAGGTGCCCGGCATTAATAAATTATTGTTATTTCAGTCACTATTGACAAAAAAATCTGAATTTATGTCTGCTTAAGTTAAGCGTTTTGAAGAAGATGAAAGATAAGGAATGTCTATGAGTAATCTTAGCCTTGAACCACAAGATGGAAAGAAAAAGTCCCGTACGGGTATGTTATCCTTGACGATTAGAGATAAGGCCGTATTATATGCTGCGTATATGCCCTTTGTAAAAGGCGGCGCTATTTTTATTCCAACAAAAAAAGTTTACACTTTGGGGGATGAGGTATTTATAATGCTGAGCTTAATGGAAGAGAAAGAAAAATTATCCTCTTCAGGCAAAGTCGTTTGGATTACGCCAGAAGGGGCGCAAGGTAACAAAGCCACAGGTATCGGTATTCAATTTGTGGGCGAAGAGGGTGGTGCCATTCGCAACAAAATTGAGACCTATTTAGCCGGACTATTAGACTCCGATCGTATTACTCACACAATGTAAATATAGCGAGCATTATGTTAATCGACTCCCATTGCCATTTAAATATGTTAGATTTAGCTGAGTTTGATGGTAACTTAGACAATGTTATTCAAGCAGCAGAAAAAGCAGGCGTTAAGCAGTTTTTATGTGTCTCTGTCACGCTAGAAGATCATGATATTTTACTGGATATTGCTGCGCGGTATCCGCAAGTCGATATTTCTATTGGGGTGCATCCAAACGAAAATCCTGGTGTTGGGCTGGATATCAGTGATTTGCATCAAAAAGCGCAACATAAGAGAGTTGTTGCAATCGGTGAAACAGGATTAGACTATTTTCGTTCTGAGGGGGATTTAAGTTGGCAACAGGAACGATTTAGAGAACATATTCATATAGCCAAACAATTACAAAAGCCTTTGATTATTCATACCCGCGCAGCGAAAAAAGATACAATTGATATAATGAAAGCTGAAAAAGCCGAACAAGCGGGTGGGGTGATGCATTGCTTCACGGAAGATTGGGCGATGGCTAAGCAAGCGTTAGATTTAAATTTCTATATTTCTTTTTCTGGGATTGTAACCTTCAATAGTGCAAAAGAACTACAAGACGTGGCACAAAAAGTACCACTCGATAAAATATTGATTGAAACAGATTGCCCATACCTTGCCCCGGTTCCCCATCGTGGCAAAATGAATCAACCTGCCTATGTAAAACATGTGGCTGAATTTATTGCAAAACTTAGAGGCATCTCTTTTGAAGAGGTCGCGAGAATTTCATCAGAAAATTACGTTAGATTATTTGGATAGAATGATTTTTTGAGGGTCAAACCAATATGTAGAGCTGGCATAAAGGTCAGCTCTGCAAAATTGAATTTTGCGCTAGAGGATTTTAAGGACGATTTTTTTGGGGCGTAGAGATATCTTTATTTGTTTCTGTTGTTTCTGTTGTTTTTGTTATTTCAGGTATTCTATCTTTGATCGTTTTAAACACCACTATTTTTTGTTCATCAGTAAGAAGGTTAATGATCTCTGCTAGATCGCTCACGCTTGAAATAATACGGCCTGATTTTTCTCTCATGATGATATGCACCTTAATGATTTAAAATTTAATATTGTGACAATTGAGTTTTCAATCTATGTAGACTGTATCATACAACTTTGACTAAATCAGTATTTTTCAGATGTTCGGTTGAATTTCCGATTGAACTTTCCCTGGTTTTACCCATCTAAATGGTTAAAGCCATTTGGGAAGATTTCTATGTCTGTATCACCACCGTTGGGTATTCACGCTAAAGCGACGCATTTGTATTTAGAGCAGATGCGTGATTTTTATACAAAAAACCAAGCGGGCATGTTTCCCCCATCAGGCAAACAACCCTATAAGTCTTTGCAAAAAACATTAGATAAAATAAACAATGTGGATTTAGACTCTGTCAATACTAAAAAGTTATATACCCGTTTGCAAAACGATCTCGATAGAGTTGCCAAATATGAAATAAGAAAACAAAGGCAAGATCCTAATTTTAAGTCCGGTCTAGATACTTTGTACTTACAAGTGTTTGAAAATGACAATAAAATGCATGATACGATATATTCAGAAATAATATCTAAAACAAATAATTATGAAGCTGTTTTAAATTCAGTTGCAAACCACACAACCAATCCAGGTAAAAAATATAATATCAGACATCCTGATAATCCCCTCAATGCTTTTTTTAGCGCTATGTTAGGCGTAAGGTACAATCCTTTAAAGAAAAACAATGTGCCCTATATCGCATTTAATAATCAGCAGTCTGGTAGTGATAGAACGTGTTTGCGTTTTGGGGCTCAAACGCAAGGAACAGGCACTGTGAACCCGACGTTTGAAAGATATTTGTTGGCGAATAGCAGAAGGTCAGATACGCGTAAAAGTGCTGTTAATAACAACGACTTTCAATATGTTTATATAAATTTATTAAAGCGAGAACAAAGTGCTCAGGACGTGGCAACAACAGGCATGGCTAAGCGGGTAGATAAGTTTGTTCGGTTTTCTGAGGGCAAAAGAGCGAGTGCTTTAGAAGGGTTGAATGAGCAAAAGGATTTAAAAGCGGCTGTGATTACTTTGCCTGCGGATGGAGATTTCTTTCTAGGGAAATTCAACATGGAAAAAGGTGACGTAATCGTAGAGGATGCAGAAAATATAAATAATTTGTTTGTGAAAGTTGTAACGAGTATTAGAGACAATAGGAATGATTTTTATATGTCTGATGCGGTAAAAACCAAGCTATTCGGTAATAATTTCAAGTCGGACATTCAGAATAATCAAAAATTAATAACAAGCTTCCAAGATGCCACGCAATCTATTTTAGGTGATAATTTTGATAGTAGAGACAATATTACGCAAGCGCAAAGGAGTGCTATTTTATTTCAGTTTGTAAAATTCAACTTAACGCAGTTGATTCTAGATAAGCTTGATCCGCCTGTGTATAATATATCCTGCAAAGATGCCATTGATAGAGGTGGTATTCATACTCTTTATTATCACATGAATGTATTGCATGAAAAGAGTACGCCTATGTCAAAGGCGGATTTTTTGAAAAACTTAGATGCGCCTGCTTTAATTGTTAAATACCGACCGCTTAACCACAATAGAAATTTGATATGGAACGCTCTGAATCAACGAATGAAGAACGATCGAGTTTTTAATAAAAATCATGAATGGGTAAATGATTGGTTGAAAAATAACACGCCATCAGCCGTAGCCGCCAAAGTGGAAGCGTCAACGCCTGAGCGAGTTGACGGTTTAGATAAAGGATTCAGTAACAACCCTGTTATTGATGTCTCATTATCTCAGCATAGAGTAGCACCTGTTACACGAAAGCAACAAGTTTTTATAGCCTCTCATCGTGCTCAGAAAAGAAAGCGAGAGGACAATCAAGATAATGATAAAAAACCTGTGTTAGGTGCACATAGAGAAAAACCGTCGGCAAAAGGTCAAAAAACAAAGAATAATTAATTTTGGATGCCTAATAGTAGGAAAATTATGTTTCCCAATCTATTGAAAATAAAAGGAATATGCATATCCCATCATAAAGTCATTATTAGCGGATGTGAAAAGAGTTAAAAAAGAAAGGTAGCATAAGGTAGAATTCTATCTTCCTTTTTCTGCATAGCCTTTTTATATGCTTTGGTCTAATATAGAGGTTTTTAGAATCTCATATATATTTGGATGATTGTTATGGCAACCACACCGACCTCAGATTTGGCTGGGCGCAGTATTTTCGATTGTGCTGTTACTGGCGATGTTAAAATACTTTTTCAATTATTAACAGATGATTTGGTTAATGCTTGTGACCAATTTGGTGATACGCCTTTGCATCTTGCGGCGCGAGTCGGGCATTATGATGTGGTTGCAATGTTATTGGGGCGAGGTGCAGAAGCTAATACCAGTAATTTATTTAACAGTTCACCTTTACATGAGGCGGTTTTAGGTAATCAAATGATGATTATTAAGTTGCTATTAGAAATGGGTGCACATGTGAATGTTCAAGATGATAATGGTAATACCCCATTGTATCTGGCTTGTAAAAACTTCGATGAGGAAGTCGTTAGTCTTTTATTAGAATATAAGTCCAATCCTAACCTGCCGAACAAGGCTGGCAAAGTGCCATTACATGGTGCGGTTTGTTATAATAATGCCGCTAGTATTAGTTTGTTAGTTTCCCATGGCGCGAATATTAATTGTAAAAATAATTATGGTGATACACCATTGCATACCGCGGCACAGCTTGGGCGAGAGTCGGTATTAAAACAAATTATTCGTAATGGGGCCGATATAAATGCCACAAATGATATTGGTCGAAATTCGCTACATACGGCAGCTGAGTTGTGTGATGAGTTTTCTGCCTTAAAGGCGATTACGTCTGCTTTATTAAATGCGGGGGTGCCATTAGATATTTGTGATTTGTCGGATGTAACGGTATTGGATATCGTTAAAAATAAATATGATGATGATACATTTAGAGATTATGTAGAATATTGTAATCATCATGCTAAACTGACCCAAATGTCCGGCAATGCAAAGCATTAGGCATATTTAAAAATCAAAAAAAACCTCCAGTCGGAGGTTTTTTTGAGGCGCAGTTTGCTTAGTCTCTATTACCTGAAAATACAGATAATATATGTAATAGTGAGATAAATAGGTTATACAGAGCAATAAACAGGCTGACCGTTGCCATAACATAGTTACGCTCACCACCATGAATAATTTGGCTGGTTTCAAATAATATAATCGCACTGCTAAACAAAACAAAAGCAGCAGACATAGCTAATTGTAACATTGGCATTGGGAAAAATATTTGAATCACAATGGCGAACAATAAAACCATTGCGCCAGCAGCTAAAAAACCAGCCATATAGCTAAAGTCTTTTTTGGTGGTTAGGGCATATGACGACAAGCCAAAGAAAATTGCGCCTGTGCCACCTAACGCGGTCATGATCATTTGGTAGCCATTAGTAAACGTATGTATATAAGCATTCAACATGGGACCCAGGGTAAAGCCCATAAAGCCGGTTAATGCAAATACACCTACGATGCCTAGAGCACTGTTTCTAAATGCTTGGATAAAGAACAATAGACCAAAATATCCAATAAAAGTAATAAATCCGAGTGGTGGGGCATTTATTACCATTGCAAAGGCCGCCATCGCAGCACTAAATGTAAGTGATAACGCCAACAATATATAAGTATTTCGAATAACCGAATTTGTGGCAAGAATGGATTCTTGTCTCGCTCTTTGTACTACAGTGGTTTGGTTTGCCATTACAAACTCCTTTAAAGAAGATAAAGATGATGCGTATCTAACTAGAATTAATAGAATATTATAACACAGTAAATATTAACGAATATTATCTATTAGTATGGGGGGGATATGGGGCTTTTTCAACTAAAGCCTAACTGATTGAATTTTATATAAATTATGAAGTTTTAGTAACTTTTTGGGTGATTGGCTGAAATGTTCAGTCTATCAGCTGCCTGTTATCTCACTTAATTTGGACTTACTGGCGGAGAGGCAGGGATTCGAACCCTGGGAAGGTTACCCTTCAACGGTTTTCAAGACCGCCGCTTTCGACCACTCAGCCACCTCTCCGAACCAGGAGCAGTCTACCTAAGTGTATATACGATTGCAATGGCTCTTCGCAGAATAAATTTAAAAAAAGCGAATATTTTGTAAATCGCTAGGAAGCTGTTAACTAACTGTTGTTTTGTGCTGGTGCAGCACATAAAATCAGGAAAAAAGACTAGTTAAAATTTTCAAGCTAGGTTACTCTGAAACGAGCCTAATTGAAACCTGTGGGGATTGTTACCTTGATAACAGTACTTGTTGTAGATGACCATGAACTTGTGCGTGCCGGGATCCGAAGCTTACTTGCAAGTGTTAATGGAATCAAAGTGGTTGGTGAGGCAGCGGATGGTGAAGACGCTGTTAAATTTGCCCGTGAAAAGCATCCTAATGTTATATTGATGGATGTTCGCATGCCTGGGTTTGGTGGTTTAGAGGCCACACGCAAAATTTTGCGCATAGATCCAGATATAAAAGTTATTGCACTTACGGTTTATGGTGAAGAGCCATTTCCTTCTAAGCTTTTGCAAGCAGGGGCGGCAGGATATCTGACCAAAGGATCGGGCTTAGATGAGATGGTGCAAGCCATTCACTCTGTTCATCATGGTAAACGCTATATCAGCCCTGAGGTTGCTCAGCAGTTGGCATTAAAGCATTTGTCTGATGAAAAAAGCTCGCCTTTTGATTCTTTATCTGAGCGTGAGCTGCAAGTTATGATTATGATTACCAGCGGCCTAAAAGTGCAAGAGATATCAGATAAGCTTTGCTTGAGCCCTAAAACAGTGAATAGCTATCGTTATCGATTATTCGACAAGCTTAGCGTGCACAGTGATGTAGAGTTAACACATTTGGCTATTCGTCATGGTATTTTAGATGCAGAAAAATTAGAACCAAACGAAGTATTAGCTTAAATTTGTAGATGTTTGATCATGTTATCTTTCTAAAAAACACCCCTGTTTTACCAGGGGTGTATTGTATGCACGATGCAAAATCAAAAGTTTTGTATGTTGGCAAAGCTAAGAATCTAAAAAATCGACTTTCTAGTTACTTTAATAAAAATCTAACCGATCCGCGTATTCAGAAACTAGTCGAAAAAATAGATCATATTGATTTAACGGTGACACCGAGCGAAAATGAAGCCTTACTGCTAGAAAACTCACTCATCAAGTCTCTTAAACCACACTATAATATTATTTTTCGAGATGATAAAACATACCCTTATTTGTTCTTGTCTAACCATAAGTTTCCCAGGTTGAAATATTACCGAGGTAAAGAAAAGCAAAAGGGTGAATATTATGGCCCATATTCTAGTGCACTGGCGGTTAAAGAAACATTAAACATTTTGCAGAAAATTTTCAAAATTCGGCAATGTGACGATATGTTTTTTAATGCACGCTCCAGACCGTGCTTACAATATCAGATTGAGCGTTGTTCGGCGCCATGTGTTGGGTATATTGAAGAGTCACAATATCAAGCGTCAATAAGCCAAGTAAAACTGTTTCTTCAAGGTAAAAGCCAAGAAATTATTTCTCGAGCAATAGATTCCATGAATGATGCATCAAAGGACTTAAATTTTGAGCAGGCTGCGCATTTACGCGACCAGATTATTAGCTTGCGTGCGGTGCACGATAAGCAAAATATTTATGGTCGTGCACAAAATATAGATGTGATTGCCATTGCCTCTGAAAATAATCAAGTTTGCATTCATCATCTGTTTATTCGAGAAGGGCGAATATTATCCAGCCAATCCTATTTTGCGAAACAACATGAAAACTTAGATTTGGCTGAGATCTTAAGAACTTTTATTTTGCAAAGATATATTAATAAAACACAAAGTAATTACCCTAAAGAATTGGTTGTCAATTTAGCTTTTGAAGATCAAGCGGTTATGAGTCATATGTTAACAGAAGCTGCCAGCAGAAAGGTTAGCATTAAAATTGCGCAACAAGGCGAAAAATTTCAATGGTTAAAGCTTGCGTTAGATAATGCACAGATTAACTTAAAACACAGATTAAAGTTTGGCGATTTATACTCTAAACGATTTGAACGGCTGAAAACAACATTGCAACTGAAAGCGGATTTTAAGCGCATGGAATGCTTTGATGTATCGCATACGCAAGGTGTTGAAACAAAAGCTTCATGTGTGGTGTTTAATGACCAAGGCCCTGATAAGGCAGAATACCGATGCTACAATATTCAGACAGCTCAAAACGATGATTATCAAAGCTTGACAGAGGCGTTAACCAGGCGATATCTAAAGCGCAAAGAAAAAGAATTGCCCATGCCAGAGCTAGTAATTATTGATGGCGGGAAAGGGCAACTGAATATTGCGCGTAAAGTTTTTTCTGAGTGCCAGATTGACGATGTACAATTAATTTCTATTGCCAAAGGAGAAGGTAGAAAAGCCGGGTTAGAAACAATATTTATTGCGATAAATGGTGAAGAACAATTAGCAACATTGAAATTAGAGCCACACGATGGCGCCTTACATTTATTACAACAAATTCGAGATGAAGCCCATCGCTTCGCGATTAAGCATCACCGTAAGTCGCGAGCCAGAAAGTCACAGTCTTCCGTATTAGATAATATTCCAGGGGTTGGCCCCAAGCGCCAAAAATCGCTTATTCAGCACTTTGGTGGTTTGCAAGGGCTTATGGCAGCCAGCCAACAATCTATTCAAAGCGTACCAGGTATTAGTGCTGGTTTAGCCGTCCAAGTATACGAAAAACTACACACCAAGTAAGACTATTCCGGAGCTATTCGATAAACTTGTTTTTTATTTTGTTGTTGATATGCTATTTCATTTTTGTTCCTTTATTTTATGATAACATATGAGCCATTTTTGATGTTTAGGGGAAAAGGATGCTTGGGATACCCAATATCATTACGATAATGCGGATATTCTTAATCCCAGTTTTTGTCGTTTGTTTTTATTTGCCTGTTGCTCATGTAGATTTAATTACTGCAGGGGTCTTTTTCTTTGCAGGATTTACAGATTGGCTAGACGGGTTTTTGGCTAGGAAACTGAATCAAACTTCGCGCTTTGGTGCTTTTCTTGATCCGGTTGCGGATAAACTTATTGTCGCAGTTGCGCTAGTTTTGATTGTTGGGGATTTTGGTTCTATTTGGGTCACCATCCCTGCTGTTATTATTGTTGGGCGTGAAATTATGATCTCTGCATTGCGTGAGTGGATGGCAGAAATAGGAAAACGGGCGAATGTTGCTGTAAGTCAAGTTGGTAAATTAAAAACGGCATTGCAAATGTTCGCAATACTCATTTTATTGGCTAACCCATCTGATTTGGAAAATAACTGGGTTATTCTAGGTATTATCATGATGCATCTTGCGGCGTGCTTAACTATTTGGTCCATGTTGGTTTATTTGCGAGCGGCAATGGTTGAGATGCGAAATTAGCTGTTGTGTTTTGGTGCAAAGACGCATAGAATGTCTTCTTTGTCGGGTGCACGTACTTGATAATAAAAAGAAAAATGGGACTTGACAGAATTTTTAAATTCTTTACAATCCCCTGGAAAATGCGGGAATAGCTCAGCTGGTAGAGCACAACCTTGCCAAGGTTGGGGTCGCGAGTTCGAATCTCGTTTCCCG
>CAZWHY010000047.1:0-22260 GCA_964633725.1 Uncultured Candidatus Berkiella sp. | reverse complement strand
GTGCTGTATTTACCAGATTAAACACATCCATAAAGTCAGACCTAATTTTTATAATCTATTGCCATTTACCAGCCAAGGCATTCACAAACACTGAGTGCTGTGCTGCATTTAACACCTCAAACACAGCCATAAAGTCAAGTCTATCCTTGATGATCTTATGCCATTTATCAGCAAAATCATCAAAAAGCACTGAGCGCTGTGCTTTATCTAACACCTCAAACACAGCAATAAAATTATAATATCCCTTGATAATCTCATGCCATTTATCAGCAAAGGCATTAACAAACACTGAGCGCTGTGCTGTATCTAACACCTTAAACACACTAGAAAAGTCATGCCCATTCTTGATAGTTTTATGCCATCTACCAGCAAAGGCATTAACAAGCTCTGAGCGCTGCATTTCATTTAACACCCAAAATACCTCAGAAAAGTCAGGTCTATTCTTGATGATCTTATGCCATTTATCAGCAAAGGCATTAACAAACACTGAGCGCTGTACTGTATCTAACATCTCAAACACAGCAATAAAGTCAAGTCTATCCTTGATAATCTCATGCCATTCATTAGAAAAATCATCAAAAAGCACTGAGCGCTGTGCTGTATCTAACACCTCAAACACAGCAATAAAATTATAATATCCCTTGATAATCTCATGCCATTTATCAGCAAAGGCATTAACAAACACTGAGCGCTGCGCTTCATTTAGCGCCTTAAATAAATAAGAAAAATGACTCCCATTTTTAATATATTGACAAGCCTTGAATGCGTCCAGAACAATGTGAAAGGTCTCATTTTGAAGCAATACAAGACATGCTGATATATCAGCTGTATTTTCAATAATACGTTCAAAAACATCATAACCCACTATAGATAAAATAACTTTCAGTCGGTCGTCTGTTGTACCCGTGATACAAAATAAAACAAATGATTCCACATCGTTAAAGTAACTCAGAACATCCCTGCAAAGACCTTCATCATTTTCAAGTGTGTTCTTAATTTCTTCTGCACTTAAGGTTAAAAAATCTCTAAAGTCCTGCTTTGAAGCAGCTGTAACCTGCAAGTCTAGATGCCTCAATAACTCAGAAGTGATTCCTGATTTATCACTACCGCCTATATATTTGCCTTCTTGGATACTGCTCGCTAGGTTTTCTTTCTGCATTTCGAATTTTTTCTTCGCCTCACGCAATAAAACTTGTCTTGTGTCACCATCAATACCTATGGCACTCAGACAGGCCTCATTGTCATTGGCTTTCACAACAATTGACAACTTATCCGCTCTAGTTGCCAGGCAAGTCTCTATATTTTCTGTTGCATTACTATTCACGGAAGCATCAGAGGATAGCTGGATTAATAAATCAATCTCAACTCTAACATCCATTGGAATTTGGTTTTTCTGGCTATCACTTAAAGTATTGTAATACTCATTAAACCGTATAATCGCACCATAAGCACTGCCGCCCGCTGAAGTTTCCGCCCCAATGCCATGAACACTATTAAACCGCAACCATTTAATCAACTCATGCACATGGCCTAATAGATTAATATTGTCATTTAGATAAGATTCATAACTTTCTCTTACTGCCAATAAATCACGTGTATCTTGAGAATGCGCCCAAAGACGATTGACTTCTGATTTTGCTAAATAACCATCATCAGAGATGACATCATAATTATAATAATAATTAGGCACTTTTGAAAAATCATAAAGTATGGGTAATGAAGCTAATAAACCAATAGGTATTAGGTAATCACCCCTTTCGCTTAAGATATGCGTTTTTATTACATGCTTAAGACATATTGTTTTTAAATGAGGATAATCATCATGCGTACTTTCTTCCGCAATGGTCGGCATCAGAATACTAAGCGCGGGTTTTTGCAATACATCGCCAAGATATTTCGCGATGTCACACAATAACAAAGTTACCCCATCCTCTGGTAAAGCTGTGTAGCCAAGGCATCTTCCCGTTTCTATTATAAACGTCCAGTGCTCTTTTAAAATCTCCTCTAGCGATGCCATCGAATCAGCCTGCTGAAATGCAGCCTCTAGCTTATTGAGAAAATTTATTTGATAATCACATATTAACTTTTCTTTTAAGGCTTCCGGCTGAAGCGCTGACTTTTCTACTATAAGCTCTTGAAGTGCTTCTTTTATCGGCATCTTAACTTTTTGCCGCTTGGATGAATGTTGATCCCCAGTATCCTCAGTATCGCGTGTTCTTTTCTTGCCTATTTTCTGGCCTAACATGTCTTTGACCCCATATATTAAAGTTATCTGACAAACCATGTTGCCGGTCTACACGATAAGTATGCTAGTAAAAACATATCAATTACATATGTGGGATTACCCCCTCCAAAATAATCACTTACTGGAGGGACTCTTATTTACATTTATGACATTCTATTTGAACGGTGATTTTGATTGTCAGTAAACGTCTCCCCAAAGGGGTCATTTGTTTGATTTCTGCTCTTTCATTTCATGGCTTAACAACTGAGACCCCCCGTTATGTTTGTCTGGGGTTTCAGCAAGGCTGGCGTCAGCCAAAAATTGGATATCCTCCTGTGAAAATTTTCCGCTATTCCAGGACTTCATTTGACTCAGGTATTGAATACCATACATTATATCTATGTATCCCATTTTGACGGTTTAGAAATAGTAATAAAGTGACCAAAAACGTCACTTACAGACTAATTTGGTACATTTTCTTAGTTCTAGCCCTACAGACAACACAGAAAGATAACTTATATCTCTTTGATTTTACTTATCTATTTGATTAAATTAGTAATTGGCATGAATACTGCAACTAGTGTTACGAGTGAGAGTGATAATTCTTTTGGAGAGAAACTTATGAATATGAAAAAATCAGCTAAGGGCTTCACCTTAATCGAATTGATGATCGTCGTAGCGATTATTGGTATCTTGGCTGCGATCGCCATCCCTGCCTATAACGATTATATGGTTCGTGCCAGAACATCAGAACTAATCAATATTGCAGCCAATGCAAAAACATCGGTATCTGAATTTAGAATTTCAAATGGTGCTTTCCCAACCTCTAATGCAACCGCTGGTGTCACAAACGTCCAAACCAGCCTAGTCGCAAGCTTAGGTGTGGCCGCAGGTGGTGTAGTCACTATCGTCGGTAACTCAACGGCATTGGGAACAGGCGCAGCCTTTTCTATCGTGTTAACACCCACATTTGGAACCGGTGCTGTGACTTGGATTTGTTCCTCTACTGGCGCAACACAATTTGCACCTGCTTCTTGCAGATAGTAGAATATTGCTAAATCTAAAGCTTTAAGGGGGTTTTTACCCCCTTCTTTGATCTGAAATTTTTATGCCAAAATCCCAAAAAAATAACAGCCATAACTTTTTGCTTATATTCACCAGTATAATACTGGTAGCTGTGG
Source organism: Uncultured Candidatus Berkiella sp. (assembly GCA_964633725.1). Taxonomy (GTDB): domain Bacteria; phylum Pseudomonadota; class Gammaproteobacteria; order Berkiellales; family Berkiellaceae; genus Berkiella_A. The sequence goes on along the minus strand of CAZWHY010000047.1, from coordinate 18,855 downwards.
TGGTCGCCTTATACTGGCAAGGTCTTTATGGACCTTATCTACTAGATGACTTACAATCCATCGGGCCGATTCAAGTCAACGATCTCTCTTTAACCAAGTTTATTAGCTTAACATTTCAAAATGAAACAGGCCCATTAGGCCGGCCGCTCTCGATTGCGAGTTTTATTGTCAATCATATGGTATTTGGCTCAGAGCCATTTGGCTATAAAGCGGTGAATCTAGCCTTACATATTATCATGGCCGCTGTTGTAGGCTATTTTGTATATCTTATTTTAAGCCTAGTCAGACCCAAACAAAACTATAAACTCACTATCTGTTTGTTTACCACGGTCATATGGTTAATTCATCCCTTGCAAGTTAGTACTGTGCTATATCCCGTGCAACGTATGACCATATTATGTCAACTATTTTCATTACTTGCGATCAATTGTTATTTGCATGCCCGCTTAAGCCAATGGCAAAACAAAAAAAATACTTGGGTTTATTTCGCACTTTTCGGCATTAATTGTATTTTGGCTATTGCGGCAAAAGAGACTGCGCTATTACTGCCATTTTATTTGTTTATTTTAGAATACTTTATTTTGGATTTTAAAGGGCGTCATTTAAAAGTCAATCAACGCCTAAAACAAAGCTACTATTTAGGATTATTCGCAACGACGATGGCAGGGGCTGGATATTTTTACTATTATTTGTCCCATTTTATGGGCTTGTATGCCGATAAGCCTTTCACATTATTAGAACGCTTGTATACCCAAACCAAAGTTTTGGTTTTTTATTTACAACAGATTATATTCCCCCGACTATCTAGTATGGGGTTATACCACGATGACTTTCCTATTGCCCACAATTTTGATTTGTCCGTATTTTTGAGTACAACATTGATAATCGGATTAATATCACTGGCTTTGATTTTTAAAAAAAGATGGCCGATTGCCGCATTAGGATGCCTGTGGTTTTTTGTTTCTCACTTATTAGAGTCGACTATATTCCCTTTAGAACTTGTCTTTGAACATCGAAATTATTTGGCCAGCATTGGGGTTATTTTAATCCCTATTTATTTTTTAGCACAACTAGCACAGTCTCCCAGAATAAAGTTGAAAAATCTTTACCCCTTAGTGGGTTGTCTTTATATTGTGGTTCTCATGTCCATGACCTGGTCAAGGGCACATAGCTGGTCGAGTAGTGAACTCTTTTTAAAAAATGCCATGGCCTTTCATCCCAATTCACCTCGCCTACATATAGAAATAGCCAACTGGTATTTGAATTACAATCTATACGACATGGCTTTTGCCGAGCTGGATACCGCGCAACAATTACAACCCTCTAATAGCGGCATTGCCCTGCACAAAGTGTTAATTCACTGTCACGCCAATAGCTTGCCACAAGACATATTGGACGAAGCGAAAAACAACGTGCAAAAATTCCCAATTACCCCCTACACGATATTAATACTGGATCAGCTCGTCACCAATATATTTGAGCAAAAATGCACTAGTATTAGTCCTCGCCATGCCATGCAGATTATTCAAGCGGCATATCAAAACCCTAGACTACAATATTATCCCAAATATCAAGCCGTACTGTATCATTTGGAAGCAGGCTTGCAAATGCGACAAAATAACCCCAAAGATGCTATTATTTTGCTGCAAAAATCATATGAGGCTTATCCTAAACGCCTGCAACCTTTGATTACCAAAACACAAATTGAAATTCACATGCAAGATTTCACATCCGCAAAACAAACACTGCAAACATTGCAAAAGCATTATTATACTCAGTATGCCCCTCGGCAGGAAATTGATAAATTAAAAGCTGAATTTAATTTGCATTCAGTAGAACAATAAAACAAAGGCTTAATTGATGAACATACAACGAGATACCATTTATAATAAAATAAGCTTAGTCATCCCCGCTAAAAATGAGGCAGAAGGGTTGGCTGGATTTTTAACTGAATTAAAAACAAAATACCCACAATTTGAAATTATTGTTGTAAACGATGCCTCCACAGATAATACAAAAGAGGTTGCCGAACAAGCACAAGTTCAAGTCATCACCCACCCATACAGCATTGGCAATGGTGGCTCGATTAAAACAGGCGCCCGCAACGCCACACGAGAATATATTTTATTTATGGATGGCGATGGACAACATCGAGTAGAAGATATTGAAAAATTGATCACAAAATTTCAACAAGGCTTTGATATGGTGGTTGGCTTTAGAGAAAAATCCTCACAAGCTAATTTTTCTCGCTGGGTGGGCAATCGTTTTTACAATTATATTGCCTCTATTATTGTGAGGCAAAAAATTCTTGATTTAACTTCTGGGTTTAGAATTGTGAAACGTGATTTATTTATGGAATTTTTGCATTTGCTACCCAATGGGTTTTCGTACCCATCGACTATTACAATGGCATTTTTTAGAAGTGGCTATGCCGTCGGGTACGAAAAAATCATTGTGAACCCCAGAAAAGGCAAGAGTCATTTAAGACTGTTTTCAGATGGTTTGAAATTTATGCTCATTATCTATAAAATGACGACACTTTATTCACCTTTTAAAGTATTTTTGCCCTTCGCTGCTTTGCATTTTTTAGCTGGCGTTCTAAACTATGCTTATACTTTTAGTACACAAGGTCGTTTTACCAATATGAGTGCCGTTTTTCTATCCGCTTCAGTCATTATTTTCTTAATTGGCTTGGTATCAGAACAAATTACAGCCTTAATGTACCAACGCAGCAATTTTGCAATACAAAAACACCCATATCAAACTCAAAATAAAGAAGATAAACCTGACCAAAATGCTGCTTAATCATAAATGATAAACGATACACTAAAAACCATAATACGCTTTGTCGTATACGCCATTATTGGTGTATTAATCTGCATGCTATTTTTCAAACATAAAGAGGCAATATTATATAGTTTTCAAAATATTCATCCATCAGAAATTTTGATATTAGCGCTAATACAAACGCCTATTATTGGCCTAGGCGGTGTGGCTTTTTATTTCTTTAGTATTCAAAATATTCGGATCAAATATACAGATGCTATTGGCTTAAGCTATACGGCCAACCTACTGAATCAAATACTCCCCTATCGCCCCGGGATGATTTATCGATACTTTTTTTTAAAACAAAAATATCAAATGTCTTTGGGATTATTTGTCTGCATTATGAGCTTATATTTTATACTAACCGTATTATCGGGCTCTTTATTTGCACTCGTCGGCTGGTGGTGGGGAGATTTGAGTATTATTCACTTATATGATTTTAGGGGGTTATTAGGGCTGATATTATTTATTTTGCTGTTCGGATTATTGATTCGATTCTCAAAAAAGACAAAAATCAAAGAAAAGCGCCCCATTCTGCACGAAAAAATTCAATATATTAAACAAACTTTATATCATCCTAAATTATTAGGCATTAATTGTCTTATTTTTATTTTAATACATTCATTCATCGCGGTTTCATTATATTATATTTATCAATGTTTGCATCATACTATCCCTTTTATGCATTGCGTATTCTTTGCCGGCATTTTGAGCTTGAGCTCCATACTATATGTCACCCCGGGTAATATTGGTATTAATGAAAGCATTTTAGGTGCTATCACACAGGTTATCTATCAGGATTTTAGCATTGGCTTAAGTGCAAGTTTGCTCTTTAGAATGACACAATGGATACCTGGTATTATTCTGGGTTGTTTTTTTGGCCTGCTCTTAAAACTACAAAAACCTGAACCGCTATAATCTCCAGTGCCAAGGTGTGGTTCCCATGCGTCATCACATCTATCTCTGTCTATTAGATATAATTTAGGCTTAAATCTATCTTTTATTAATGAGACAGATATTTCATGTCCACTCCTAACTACTATTCTGCTCTAGGGTCAGCTAATATTATACAAAGACTATAAATTATTTTGCAATCTAAGTGACATATGGCAGAAATACAATTAAATGCTATTAGCGGGTTAGCTAAAAAACTCGTAACCGATGAATTCCTCACACAAGAGACAGCTGTGGCAGCGTTAGAATCGTGCCGTAAAAAGAAACAGCCCTTTGTTACTTATCTTGTTGAAAATAAGCTGTTAGATAGCAAGCTGATCGCCTCAACCGCTTCTCAAGAGTTTGGTGAACCTCTGTTTGATTTGGCAGCACTGGACGTAGAAACGGTACCTAAAGAATTATTGAACGAAAAACTGATACGACAACATCATGCGCTCCCGCTATTCAAACGGGGAAATCGTTTGTTTGTCGCTTTATCTGACCCAACGAATCTGCAGGCATTGGATGAAATTAAGTTTCATACCGGCATTAGCACAGAACCTATATTGGTTGATGAACAGGCATTAGTCGATACCATTGAGAAAATACTCACCGCCCAAGAATCCTCTTCGCTAGGAGATTTGGATGATGCCGATTTGGAGTCACTGGACATTAGTGGCTTTGACGAGTCTCAAGCACACGAAGACAGCGGGGACTCGGAAGTTGATGATGCACCGATTGTACGCTTTGTCAATAAAGTGCTGCTAGATGCCATTAACAAAGGCGCTTCCGATATACACTTTGAACCTTATGAAAAAACATATAGAGTGCGATTACGCCAAGACGGCATTTTGTCTGAATTTGCAACCCCCCCCGTTAATTTGGCACCACGTTTGGCCGCTAGATTAAAAGTGATGTCCAGACTGGATATTTCAGAACGTCGGGTGCCCCAAGATGGTCGTTTTAAAATGAACATCTCTAAAAATCGCTCCATTGATTTTCGAGTCAGTACTTGCCCCACCCTGTTTGGCGAAAAAATCGTTATGCGGATTTTAGATCCTTCCAGCGCAAAGTTAGGAATAGATGCTTTAGGCTATGAAGCCATCCAAAAAGAATATTTTTTAAACGCCATTCATAAGCCTCAAGGTATGGTATTGGTCACAGGCCCAACCGGTAGTGGTAAAACAGTTTCGTTATATACCGCTTTGAATATATTAAATACAGATGAAGTCAATATCTCTACCGCAGAAGATCCGGTAGAAATAAATTTAGAGGGCATCAATCAAGTCAATATTAATCCCAAAGCGGGAATGGTTTTTTCTGATGCTTTACGCTCGTTTCTAAGACAAGATCCCGATATTGTGATGGTCGGAGAAATTCGAGATCTAGAAACAGCTGAAATCGCTGTGAAGGCTGCCCAAACAGGTCATATGGTCTTATCGACTTTACATACCAACAGCGCGCCTGAAACATTGACTCGCTTAATTAATATGGGTATACCCGCTTTTAATTTGGCTACGTCTATTACGCTGATCATTGCACAACGTCTTGCGAGAAAACTCTGTACCCATTGCAAAAAGCCTATTGAGATCCCCAAGGAAGCTTTATTAGAGCTAGGGTATAAAGAAGCCGATCTTTCAAGTGAACTCAGTATGTTCGAAGCAGTAGGTTGTGACAATTGTTATCAAGGCTATAAAGGTCGTATTGGCATTTATGAAGTCATGCCGATTACCCCAGCTATTGGTCGCATCATTATGGAAGGCGGAAACGCAATAGACATACAAGAACAAATGATAAAAGATGGGGTGAATACATTAAGACGCTCTGGTTTGTTAAAAGCCAAAACGGGTATGACCAGCTTAGAAGAAATCAATCGGGTGACAAAAGATTAACTAGGAGCCACCATGGCGCAACCCAACAAAAAGATATCTAAAAGCAAAATTCGCACTTTTAAATATGAATGTAAAAATGTCAAAGGTCATAAAATTAATGGTGAAATCAATGCGGTGTCTGCCGACTTAGCAAGAGCTGAGCTTAGACGCCAAGGCATGACACCGACGAAAGTGCGAAAAGTCTCGAAGCCCATACAGCTCACTAAGCAAAGAATCACGAGCACTGATATTAGTTATTTTAGCCGCCAATTAGCCACCATGATGTCTGCCGGAGTTCCCCTGGTTCAATCCTTTGAAATTGTCGCACGCGGTTCAGATAATGAATCTGTAAAAGAACTCGTATTGAAAGTCAAATCTGATATCGAAGAAGGTCACTCTTTCGCTGAGGCGCTCAGACAGCATCCTAAATATTTTGACCCGTTATTTTGTAATTTGGTCGGTGCGGGTGAATCTTCTGGTGCTTTAGAAACCATGTTAGACAGAATTGCCACCTATAAAGAAAAATCCGAGTCTATTAAGAAAAAAGTCAAAAAAGCATTATTTTATCCTACTGCGGTTATGGTGATCGCAATGATTGTGACCGCTATTTTGTTAATATTTGTGGTGCCGCAATTTGAAGAATTATTTAACGGCTTTGGGGCAGATTTACCTGTTTTCACTCAATTCGTTGTATCCTTATCAGAATTTGTGCAGAAATTTTGGTGGCTTATTTCAGCAGGCTTGGGCGCTGCCGGCACAGCATTTGTCTTTGTCAAAAAACGTTCTGTTACCTTACAACATGCATTAGATAGACTGATATTAAAAATCCCCCTTATTGGTAACATCTTACATAAAGCGGCTATTGCACGCTACGCCAGAACCTTGGCCACGACTTTTGCAGCAGGTGTCCCCCTAGTGGAAGCCTTAGAGTCTGTTGCGGGTGCCACGGGCAATATTGTGTATTCACAAGCTGTCCTGCAAATCAGAGATGAAGTCTCAACCGGTACACAAGTGCACCAAGCGATGCGTAATACTAGTGTTTTTCCATCTATGGTTATCCAAATGGTTGCTATTGGAGAAGAATCTGGCTCATTAGACAGCATGCTAGAAAAAGTTGCTGATATTTTTGAAGAAGAAGTTGATGCCGCCGTGGATGGCCTCAGTAGCTTACTGGAACCTTTGATCATGGCTGTTTTAGGTGTGCTCGTTGGTGGTTTGGTCATCGCCATGTACCTGCCTATCTTCAAAATGGGCTCGGTTATATAATGAATCACTTCACATTGATATATCTTGGGCTCATTGGCCTCTTAGGACTGATGATTGGCAGTTTTTTAAATGTCGTTATTCATAGACTACCTGTTATGATGCAACGAGATTGGTTCAATCAATGTAAAGAGTTTTTATTGGAAACTTGTCATATCACACTACCCCAACCTCAAAACGCCAAGCAAGTACTAGAACAATCTCAAACCTATAACCTTGCCTTACCCGCATCTCATTGCCCAAAATGCGAAAACAAAATCAACCTATTAGATAATATTCCGATTCTAAGTTATTTATTACTGCAAGGTAAGTGTCGAAATTGCCAAGCCAAAATATCATTACGTTATCCTTTCATCGAATTACTAACCGCGATATTATCTATTGTCACCGCCATGCATTTTGGTATGCAAATTATAGTGATTCCCGCGCTAATCCTCACATGGTCATTAATTGCTTTGGCTTGGATTGATATTGATGAACAAATTCTACCCGATGATATTACCCTACCGCTTTTATGGGCCGGTTTGTTATTGAATATCCAAGGTTATTTTTGTACTTTACCACAAGCCATACTAGGCGCGGCTATTGGCTATTTAAGCTTATGGTCTTTATACTGGATTTTCAAGTTACTCACCGGTAAAGAAGGCATGGGTTACGGTGATTTTAAGCTCATGGCCATGCTCGGCGCTTGGATGGGGCTCAAAAGCCTATTGCCTATTATTCTCTTATCCTCTCTAGTCGGCGCAGTTGTAGGCATCACACTTATTGTACTCAAAAAACAAGAAAAAGATAATCCTATCCCCTTTGGGCCATTTATAGCCGCTGCAGGCTGGATTACATTTATCTGGGGAAATGATATTATTCAAGCTTATCTTCGTTTCTCTGGACTCAGTGTATGACCTATGTTGTTGCCTTAACAGGCGGGATCTGTAGTGGTAAATCTACAATCACACAATATTTTCAAGCCTTAAATATCCCGATTATAGACGCCGATGTGATTGCGCGTGATATTGTGGCACCCAATACGCTATGTTTAGCCAAAATTGTGTCACACTTTGGCGAAGCGGTATTATCCAACCAACAGCTCCATCGTTCAAAACTACGTCATATTATTTTCAATAATCCAGATGAAAAGCAATGGTTAGAAAATTTATTACATCCTGTCATTTTTCAAAAAATTAAAGATAACATTCAGGCGATGACACAGCCTTATTGTATTGTTGCCATTCCCCTGTTAGCAGAGTCTTATGATAAATATAAAAACATCGTCGACTCTGTATTGGTTGTGGATGTGCCCACGTCTACACAAGTACAAAGACTCATGCAACGAGACCAATCAAGTGAATCAGAGGCTCGAAAAATTATTTTATCCCAAGCCAGACCAGAAATACGTTTAAAAATTGCGGATGAGACTTTAACCAATAATGCAGATTTAGCGACCCTCAAGCAATCTGTAATACAGCTTAATCAAAAATATCTTATGCGAGCTCAAAAAACATAATGCTTCTCCCGCTTCCCTTCAAAACAGGCAGTAAACCAACTTCTTGCTACTAGTTTTTCAGCCCGTGGCCTTTAATGGTATAGTAATGACTAAATTCATTCGATGGCTCACAAACACGGTAGTACAAAATCTATGGAACACAGCTTAATATACGAATTCCCCTTAAACGAGAAAATGCGTACATTACTCAGACTAGAGCAGCAATTTAAGCGCTTCAGGGATAGCTTAATACACTCTCAAGCTTATGATGCACACACCGCAGTTACGACACTGGTTGAAATATATAAGCTATTGGAATACAGTGCAGCCGATAAAATATTGTTAGAAGAGCAACTAAAGTATTATCAAAATTTAGAACGACTCGCTGAAACACCTAGTGTCGATACAGTCGCGCTACACAATGTATTATTTAAGTTAAAAGAATCCACAGAAGCACTGCAAAATTTTAATTTTTCCAAAATTACATTTATGCAACAAGAACTATTCAAAAGCTACTCAAATCGCATGCCCCTGCCAGGTGGAACCATGTGTTTTGACACCCCCCTACTACATTACTGGCTGCAACAATCTACCAGTCAACACCAAGAATACTGTGGTTCTTGGGTCGCAGAATTACAACCCGTTGAAAACGGTATTTTATTGTTATTGCACCTTATCAGACAATGCCATTTCCCCACCAAAGAGATCGCGAAATATGGGCAATTTTCCCGAAATTTAAAACATTCTGGCGATATACAATTAATCAAAATAGAGTACAATAACGACCTTGCGGTTTATCCTAAAATCAGTGGCGATAAACATCTTGCCAATATACAATTTTTTGATGCTGTTTTAGAACAAAAAATTCATAAAACAACACATCAAGATATACCCTTTGAATTAACTTTATGCAGTTTATAATGACACCTAAAACACATATGACACAAAATATAAAAAATATTATGGCTCAATGCCCTCAGTGCAAAGAATCCACTAATGTGAACACAAACAACCCTCATCGGCCATTTTGTTCAGAGCGTTGTAAATTAATTGATTTGGGCAACTGGGCTAGCAACAGCTATGCGATACCCAGCTCTGAAAAAAATAGTTCTGATGAGGATGAATTTGAATAATTTTATTTTTTAATTCGATCAATTCAAAGGAGTGAATATGAAAGAACTAACCCAACAAGAATGTTATCAAGTAGCCGGCGGCGTTGATTATTTTACCTGGTCACAATATGGCCTAGCCATCGGAGCCACTTTCGGTGTTTTACACGCTTTTAGAGGCCCTATGACGGGTGCAGCTCTAGCATTTAAGCCATTTGAGATGGTCTTACATGGCGCAGCAGGTGCCGCTATTGGCACCGCTGGCGGCGTTGCGGCAGGTTTTCTCTACCAAGCGGGTGTCAACATCTATGCGGCTTGCCAAAAGAGTGCTGAAGTAGGTGTCTCTCTTCTGATTACTGCGGCTATTGCGGCTGTGTAAACTAAAAAACTAAAGCAGGCAATGACTTACTCTTGTCTGCAGCCCAATCACAAAGATACCTCTATTTTTACCTGGCTCAAAATAGATAACGCTAATATTGGAATATTTTTAGTAATAGGATCAAAGTATACAAACTTAATGATTAGCCCATTTATTGCCCCATTTTACATATAGGTCATCTAAAAATCGTTCCCATTCTTCTTTGGTGCGGTATGCTGGATAAGGAATGGGTGGAATGGGATCTATGGAATTCCAAACGATATCGAACTGTCCATCCCCTCTTATTTTTCCTATTCTGAGGATTTTCCAGCTATGCTGATTATCTGGATCAATATGCACCATACCTTCTGGCGCTCTATATATCATTCCTTTCATTAATTCTATAACTTGAGTTACATTCTCAGTGCCAGCCGCCTCAACCGCCTGCGCCCAGAGGTGTACGCCTAAATATCCTGACTCAATAGGATCATCCGTCAAGCGATTATCTCCGTATCGTTGTTGGTATCCCTTGATAAACCTTTGGTTGATTTCACTAGGAATACTTTCAAAATAACTCCATGCTGCATAATCACCCTCAATGTCTGATATCTGAAAGTGTGACAATTCATCTTCTGCAAGACTAAATGATATAGTCGGTATAATGCTGGGTACAATACCATGAGAACGCAATGATTTGAAAAAAGATATATTTGTTGTACCATTAATCGTATTAATAATAACGTCTGGTTTAGCATCTAAAATATGCCCTGCAACATCAGCAACATCTGTTGCACCCAATAAAAAATATTCTTCCCCTACGACTTCGCCGCCTAAGGCCTTAACTTGATCTTTGATAATTGCATTTGCAGTATGGGGAAACACATAATCCGAACCGACTAAGAAAAAACGTTTACCCAAATTATCATATGCCCATTTAATGGTTGGAACAATTTGTTGATTGGGCGTCATGCCAGTGTAAATGATATTTTTAGATTGCTCTATACCTTCATATTGAAGTGGATAGATCAACAAATGATTATACTCTTCCACTATAGGCTTAACAGACTTTCGGCTATCTGAGGTCCAACAGCCAAAAATGACACAGACCTTATGTTGAACAATCAATTTTTTAGCGGCCTCACAAAAGTGAACACCTTCCGAACGACCATCTATAACAATTGGCTTTATTTTCCTACCTAATAGCCCTTCTGCACGATTAATCTCATCAATCGCCATTAATATGGCATCAATAACAGGCCCCTCACTTTCAGCCATTGTACCAGTCTTAGAATGTAATATACCGACTTTAATACTTTTTTCCCAAAGGGAAAAATATAAAGCCGCAATACAAACCAACAATATTGCAGCCCCAAAAAAAATATTAGCTAACAATACAGACATATTGGCCCACTTTTTTTAATTGAATAAATATTAACTTACATTCAAACATTATCCCAATCCGTGTTATAAAATTTCACAAATTTCGTGGCAGATTCTGGCCGACCATAAAAATACCCCTGTATAATATCGCAACCATTATTTCTTAAATAATTAACCTGTACTTCTGTTTCAACCCCTTCCGCAACAATACTAAGATTCATACTGTGTCCCAAGTCAATGATACCTTTGATCACTGCGTGACCTTCTTCTTCATCTTCAATCACGTCGATAAAAGATTTATCTATTTTCAATTTATCCATTGGAAACTGTACCAAATAGTTCAATGATGAATAGCCTGTACCAAAATCATCCAATGCAACTGTGATACCTAATGCTCTAATGCCTTTGAGGATATCTATTGCTTTGTCTTTTTCTTCTACGAGTGCACTTTCTGTTAATTCCAACGAGAGCCATTCGGGTGTAATATCATTTTCTTCCATCAAACCTTTCACTAAAGCAACAATGTCCACTTTCAAAATTTGAATGGCCGATACATTAACCGCCACCGTAATAGGATGAAAGCCTTGTTCTCTCCATTCTACAATTTGTCTGCACGCTTCTCGCAGAGTCCACTCACCTATTGATAATATTAAGTGACTTTCTTCTGCAGCAGGAATAAAAAAGAATGGTGAAATTAAGCCTTTTTCAGGATGTCGCCATCGTATCAATGCCTCACATCCTACTAACTTTTTTGTCTTAGTTTTAATGTCAATCTGTGGTTGATAACATAATTCAAACTCATTGTTTTCCACGGCTTTATGTAAATCTGCAATTAACTCCCGTTTCAATTCTATTTGCTCTTCCATACCTCTTTGGAAAAACTCGTATCGATTTTTGGAACTGCTGGTTCGGTTGACAGCCAGTTGTGCGTTACGTGTTAGGGTATCTGCTTGGTCACCATCTGTTGGGCACATAGCAATCCCAATACAAACCGTAATAAAAATATCTCTTTCGGCTATATGATATGGTTCGCAGCATTTATCAATTAAAGCTTGAACATAATCCGCCATTTTTGAAGAATCATTCTGTGTTGTTTCTAAGATGCCAAACTCATTATCACTTAAACGTGCTACCATACAGTTCTCGGTTGCAAATTCAGATAATCGTTTTGAAAATGCCAATAAAATATCATTCGCAATATCTTGACCGTAGGTATACACAACTTGAGAATAATCTTCTAAACGAACAATCAACACACCTAATTTTTTGCCCTTGTCAACAACATGACTACTTTCGGCTGCTAAGCTTTTTTTGAATACTATACGATTAGGCAGTTTGGTGTGCTCATCAGATACAGCTCTTTGTTCAAGCTCAAACTCAAGCTCTTTGTAATAGGAAATATCCATTGCAAACCAACGTGTCATTTCACCTCGACTGGGAACGATGCAAATTAAATATGTCTTTCCTCTACAAGGTAACTCTACCGTTTGCCGTTTATCAGACAAGATAACTTGGCGAATAATTTCTCGCCATTCTATAGGCACTTTTTCATGCAACCCAATTTGCCACTCAGATAAAACCACTTCACTACCATGATTCGCAAAAGTAACGACACCATATTTATCAACGCCCAAAACAGGATTTGGATTAGATAGTGCAAAGCTAGTGAGCTCTTGCCTTATATTTATTTTCTGCTTTTGAAGTTGCGCTATTTTTCTTTTAGATAAATATAGTGCATATAAACTCGATATGAAGCTAAAAGCTAGCACGACACATATAATTTGCCAATTGATTAATAAAGCCACATAAATTTCCAGCATATTAAAATATTATTTCAACTCTAACCTCAAGTATAGATGTTAATACATTAACTTTTTGCAGGCATTCATGCTTTACATCTATATATAGTAAAAACAAAAAATACATCTCAACTATTCTGCCAATTTACCCGATAGTAAAAACATCATCGCTTTAGATAAATCAACCCATACGGAGCACCCAAATGAACAGTCTACAAAAATCTAGCGTAATAGGCCTAACATTAGCAATATGTACATTTAGCTTATCTACACTGGCTGAACAAAAACCCATGCAAATAAACAAGCAAATGGCCAACCCCACTTCCACCATGCAAGTGCAGTTACCTAAAATAGAAGAGGCCACATTAGCCACACCTAAAGCAAAGGCAGAAAAAGAAATTAAAAAAGCGCATTCTTATAAAATTAGCTTTAACAAAAATTCAAAGAAAAAACCTAACTTAGAAGAAGTCACCATTAAAGGACAGCTATTTAAAAACGGCAGCCCTTACAAACGCTTCAAACTAAAGACAGATGACAACGGTGAATTTTTCTTTGAGAAAAATTTAGGTAAAGGCTTAACGGTCGCTTTATATTACATAGAAGGCCAAGAAAAACTCAAAGTCAGATGCTCTGGACATGCTGCTTTTGGTAAAAATGAAGTAAAAGTGAGTTGTAGATAAATTTTAATACTAAAATTTGTAGTTTAGATGTAGTCGTCGAGACATCATGTGACAGCCGCCCATTTTGTTAGGTAGGTTAACTGTCTGCGCGACTACAAATAAAGGCTGGAATAAAGTCCAGAACAACTCTATAAATGCGTGGTATAACGACCAGATCTAAGGCGTTTATGTTGTCTTATTTTTTACTTTTAAAGATATAGCTTTTGTGTTTAAATATTGAGCCACAACATATAAGAATATGTTGTATATACATTATAAAAATAATTAAGGCTCAATCTATGAAAGAATTAAATACAAATGAAATACAGCATGTATCAGGTGCTTTTGATATCTTAACTTTAACAATTGGCTGTGTCGCAGCGACTAGTCTTATATGGAATTTTAAACAAAGTGTTCAAATACAAGAGATGAGTGACGCTATATTTAGCGCTGGAATGCTTACACTTTATCAAGAGGCTCAATTAGGACTTCTGCCTTTCTATGATGAAATATCAAGTTTATCACCAGAACATATTTTCAATATGATTTAAAATTTAGGCTCCATGAAGATTTTAGCATGGTAAATATACTAAAATCTTCATAGACAAGAGTTCTCATTTGAAATATATTGACAGCACGCATGTTGCATTTGACTAAAACAGGCCAAATGAAACTCATTGCCAATAGCCTTATAATGCTGCCCCTAGAATTCTCCCAGGCAGAGTTATATTATTTGTTAATATAATAATTAAAGCCAAACATACCATAAGTAGATGTGTTACGAAACGAAGACTCTTCTCTATGCATTGTCAACCCTATATCAAAAGCTCGTGTCGCATGCCAAAATATTCCTACTGCCACCATTGGGAAAATTTTTCTCTCTTCCTGCGTATAATGTCGTTTGATATACTTTATCTGCTCAAAACCTAGCCCTGCTTTTAAAATTGAGTGCCATTTTTCACTTAACTGATAATCAGCAACCCCTAAAAGACTAAAGCGAAAACGCCGAAACTTGCCGCCATATAGCCTAGCATCAGGTGAAAGCTGAAAATCTCCTTCTGCTCCAAAGCGAAGTGGTGTAATAGCCCCATCTAAAAACCCTAGCTTTATTTTGTTATTGGCTACGGACGTTGTCTCATGATAGCTTACCCTGCCCGCATCATATCCAACATATATATTTGCCTGACAAGAGAAGGATACCAAAGCGATTAAACCTAGAGAGAATCTATATTTAATCACGTTTTTTATAGTTGTTTTCATGCGTTACCTTACCCGAAGTTAGTTATCTTTTCTCCCTACTCTCTGTGGCGGGTCATTCTATAAAATACTAGCGGGAAAATCAAACAAAATATAAGGATCGAGAAAAAACACAATATTCCAATAACAGAATTAGTCTCACTGAAGGACACCCTTTATAATTTATAACGATAAAATCTATTACTAAAATATTGCCAAAGCCCGGAATAATAAGGCATCAACGATGCTTAGCATCAAATTTTATAAAGTTTGAAAATAGAGCGCAGTCAAGAGCATATGAATACCCTTCCTCTAATTGAATGAGGCTTTAAGCTGCTAGGTAGTTCCTCTCTAGCCCCCTAATATCTGTGTAATCTATACCAATAAATACAGTTTCTTTGCTATAATTGCTCATGGTGCCAGTCTCCTATGAATGTTACGACTTCATATTAAACTAAGAGTATCGCACCTTTCTATAGCGATGCTCAAAAGTCTGGTATACAAACCAGCATAGCAACTATGCAATGGCAAAAATCCTTTAAAAACAAAGTCTATTGATATATATATATATATATTTTATAAGCTTCAATAAATCAGATGTTAGTGAGGAGCTAGTCGGCCAATCTATCCAAAAACTTGTGGCGAGGTTTGATTTATTTTTCAAGGTTCATTACAGGTTTTTTTTCAGATTCATTGCTAGGTTCATTAGCGGCCATTCCCCCATTTATATATGGCGACAATCCTGGCATCATACTGTAAAGCCAAGCTCCCCATGAGTTGTCTTTTCTAGCCACCTTCTGCCGTCCATGCGCTTTTTCGGACCTATGCTTGATTTGTTTTATTAGAAAATCAGGACTTTTACTGTGTTTCCCATAAAGAAGAGGTATAGCTACTTGCTCCACTTTACTCTTTGTAAACGCATAAAGAATCTGCTTTCCTGCAAACATATTTTCTGGAAACATAATAGGTTCAGCAGTATTAATGGGTAATATTTCATTGTGGGCGTGTAATGCAGTTTCTTCCATCAGCCCGATCAAGTGACTTGCACCAACAATAGTTACCGTATTCTTAACATTAAGTTTTATTGCCACATCTGCCATCACCTGGTTTCTATACTGCATTTCCTCAAAAATTCTAATATCTATTTCAGGCTTCAATGGGTTTGAACTTTCGCAGCCCTCAAAGTTTTCTTGCCCCCTAAATGCACACATAGCTAAATCAATTGGGATTTTCTTTATCCTTAAATCAAAGCATAAATCCTCAACAGTTGCTAATGGTAAACATGAATATTGTATGCCGGCATTATAATCCTTTTTATGAAAGGCTTCCATTAAAATAGTGTTCAACCCAAACAACTCATTGCAAATATGTATAACTATAGACTCAGCTTGCGCAGAATGTAAGCTGCTATGTTCCTCCCCTATTAGAATCATGAGAGGTTTTTTGTTTTTTATTGATTTTTCAAGTGCAGTTTTGATCTTTGAATATAAAAGATCATATTGTTCATTAATTTGGTTTTGAATATATTGTTCCTCTTTTATTTTTCTGTGAATTGCATGTTTTATCATATCAGTGTATGCAGGATTATCAAGAATATCTTCACTTCGATCGACTATAGCCGCTTCTACATCAATACCATTAATGTATAAAAGTGTATTGTAATATATATATTCTAGATCTTCCCATGCAGCATTGCCAGCAGACGCCATATATTCCCATGCAGCATCGCCAACATGGTTTGCATCCATTATGTTTTGATTTGGGTCAGTTCCAATGGTGTTGTCAAGCCAATTGCAGAATGCACCCACATCTAAATAGTATTCACTCCATTCATTGAGTCTATCTAGTTTTGGCTGCACAAAATCATGAATAGCCTGAGTAGTTCCACCTACATATTGGAAATAACTTTGCCAAAGAAGATTGTCTGGCAGATTAGAGGTCATGGGCTGAGGCGCGTGAGATGTAGATAATGCTGAAAACTCTTCATATAGACTTCTTAACCAAGTGCCCGCAATATACCCAAGATTTCCATTACGTCGTTCCATCTCAGTAGAAATGGCATTAAGGTTTGATTGAAACATCTCCGGACTTAAGCTCTGGTTTAGAGTATCTATACTCGTTTCTCCATATCGATATTCTACAGGTTTAGGAAGAACAATATCCATGTTATTATTGCTTAAACTCTGACAGCTGCTGTTTGATGATTTATTTGGGCACATTGTATAGGAACTTCTACTTGTGGTTTTATAAAGTACCAAGGATATCGTATCAAAATAGCTGTGTATGTCAGGCTTATGATTACAAGTGACAAAAGGAAAGCAAAGCAGGAGCAACGGTATGTTTTAAGATATGACTAGAAATAAAGATTTCTCTAGTCAGATATACGGTGAGTTTCAGTAGAGTGATACACAGATATTAGGGAGCTAGAGAGGTATTTTAGTAAAGACTAGTGAGATTACGGTAACTAATCATTTGCTGGAAGCTCACTGAAATAGTTCCCCCAAGAAAGCTTAGAGTTTACGTCATCTTGAAAAGCCTCTCTGGCACTATTTGAAATATACGGTTTTGAAAATTGTTCTCTAACCACCAAATCTTTGCAGCGATCCATGTCACTCCATGCAAAGCCAACTACCAGCAAAATAAAGTGGGCACAACAATAAGTGAAAATATCAATCCTGCTCCAACCATGAAATATGTATATGCAAACCCCGGGAAACAAATAGCCGCACAAGTAATAAGGATATCGCAATAGCTTCTGGTAGAAACTTAGATGCCCATGAACAAAACGGCTAAACAAATCCACCTTTGCACCACCTCGGCATCAGGCCAACCGCACGCAGGGACTTCATCAACCCGCAAAACAAGGTGATAATGGTTGCTCATAATCGCATAGGCACATACTTTTATAGAGAAAATAGATACCAAGGATTTTAGTCTCGCTAACATCCATGTTTTTCGGTGAGAATAATCTTGTTTTTACAGGGGTATTTTATAATTTTTGGCGTTTTTTCTGCGGCTCGCCCTCTAGGCTGTCAGACTCATTATCGCTGTCTACTGGCCCACCAGTATTATTAAAGTGTTGCGTCGCCCAGGTTAATGTGGGTAAAGGTCGTTGTTCCTGATGAGTGCCGGATACTTTTCTACGCTTAAAAGGTCGCTCGGCAGTTTCTTCATCAGAGCCACCACTCAGGTCTCTTTCCCTTTTTTGAGCTAAAGTCCTGTTTTCGTGAAGTGTAGCAACGTTCTCTATTAAGGGTAGTTCGCCCCGCAGCGGGACTGAATCACTTTTTCTATGTTTTTCAAATGAGGTATTTACCGCCGCTAAGCGTTTTTCAAATTTAATAATTTTAATAATACTGAGGATATCCTCAATAGAACTGTACTTGTCTAACCAGGCATATTCCTCACCTTTATAACCTAAAGCCTTGTCGTCCAGCAGTTGCTTAACGCAGATTTGTTTCTGCCCACTATCAGTATTATTGGCTGCTAACGCATGGTATAAAGCATGCTCTAAAGCTAATGTCCTTTCTGCATTGCTTAATTCCGTTCTTTCCATTACTTGATGATTCGTCAGAAGTCCTCCAAATTTATCTACAGGCCGCGCCAATAAGCACGAGCAGATTTGGAAAGAGGCCTCAGCTTTAAGCCAGCTCAATATTGCACTATCCCCTGCTTCCAATTT
Source organism: Uncultured Candidatus Berkiella sp. (assembly GCA_964633725.1). GTDB lineage: Bacteria > Pseudomonadota > Gammaproteobacteria > Berkiellales > Berkiellaceae > Berkiella_A. The sequence goes on along the minus strand of CAZWHY010000047.1, from coordinate 259 downwards.
GGAAATATTTTCAAAAATCTCTAAAGCAGACACAAAGTCATAATCATTTAACTTGCTGAATGCAAGAGAATATCGATTGGCAACCTTAATCTCTCTTTTTATATCTGGGTTATTCCATTTTAAATCGAGAATAGATTCAAAGTCTAATAATGCCCCGGGGATGATTGAAATGATACCTTGCAGCGCTTTTGGGTGGCCTATACAAGCGGCAAAACATACCAAATACAATGGGGTTTGACCTTTTTGATTCTCGTTTTCA
>CAZWHY010000046.1:0-23225 GCA_964633725.1 Uncultured Candidatus Berkiella sp. | reverse complement strand
ATTAAAAGTGGTATTGATTTTACAGAGGTGCTTAAATACCTTAACAATGAACAGCTCACAGCGGTTTTCAATGCACTCAAAGATAATTGGCCTAACATCATTAAAAGTGGTAGTGCTTTTAGAGGGGTGCTTTACTTCCTTAACCCAGAGCAACGCACAGCGGTTTATAATGCGTTTAAAGATGATTGGCCTAACATTATTAAAAGTAGTAGTGATTTTGTTGAGGCACGTGAATACCTTAACGATGAACAGCACACAGCCGTTTGCAATGCACTCAAAGATTATTGGCCTAACATTATTAAAAGTGGTCGTGATTTTAGCGATGTCCTTTACTTCCTTAACCCAGAGCAGCGCACAGCAGTTTATAATGCGTTTAAAGATTATTTGCCTACCATCATTGAAGGTGATTATGATTGTGTCATGGCACATAAATACCTTAGCGATGACCAACGAGCAGATGCTAATGAACGTTATAGAAATGCACAGAATAATGCACCTGTATTTTTAATGCAATCTAATTTGTCTGGCCATAAGCGCTTAAGAAGCGACCCAGATTCTGGTGGCTTAGATGAGTCTGTGAGCAATCTAGAATCAGGGGAACCTATGCTAAAAAAGAAAAAATCAGCTAAACATCAGTAATGTTTGGTTGGAACTTAAAAGCAGTACGTACAAGAGCCCGTCCCATTGCATAGTATGGTTACAATATGCAATTTTGCTATGAAACACAGTAAAAATAGAGCAGGGCGGGGTGATCACTAACCAGTAATTTACTTGGGCAGTGTATGAAAATCGTGAAGAGCCAGTTAATAATTATTTACTGGTACTTCACGGTAGATGCAGGATTGCTTAACTTTAATGCTCAAACGACAGCAGGACTAGATAAGGGGGAAACGCCGCTCAAAATTCTAGAAAAAACAGACCCATAACAGCAAGCCTGTTTCCACAAAAAAAACGCAAGAAAACAAGATAGGTCTGAAACACTTAGTCTATAGCTATGCCTGCGCATAGCGGGTAGATTACTTAAATGTGAACGGCCAGTAATTCACCGGAAGTTGACCCACCGTAGAACAAACAAAAAATAAAATCCAAAATCCAAAATCCACTAATCAAAAATTAGCGCAATAGTTGTTCTAATTCATCGTGCTTTAATATACCTGCCACATAGAATATGTGAGGGTTGCCGTTAGAGTGTTTTCCTAAAATAATGAATGTGGGGGTCCCCGTGATTTTTAAAGCTTGCGCCAATCCATAATTATCAGAAATCTCTGTATATGTATTTTTGGATTCCATGTCAGTAACCAAACGTTCTAAATCTAAAACTAGCAAATCAGCTTTTTTTAATATGGATTGTTTATTGAGTGGTTGGTTTTGCATTAGTAGTTCATGATAAGCATGGTATTGATTTTGTGATTTGCTGGCGATTGCGGCTCGAGCTGCGAGTCTGGCTTTATCGCCTCGAATGGGGAATTGTTTATAAACTAGGGTTAAGTTTTCTTTTCTCTCACTTAAGTTGTTTAAAATTTCGGTCATATTTTTACAATGACCACAAGTATAATCAAAAAACTCTGTAATAACGCGCTCATCTTTCAATTCAGATTGCTTCATCTGAAAAATTTCTTCAAATCGATTTAAAACCACATTTTTAATTTGAGTCTGATATTTTTGATTGTTGCCAATGATAAATTTGGGCGCCACAATCGTAACATCATCCGGTTTAAAGTCATAAGAATAAATATTAAAAGATAGTATGGATATAATCATGCTAAAACATATAGTGAAAGCCTGTTTAGAGATAAGCATTAATATGTGCCTTTTGACAGTGTGAGTTTAAGGTTCTAATTTATAGAAAAACCTCGTTGTTAGGCACCTCGCTATATGTTTGTTTTAAATATTAAATACTAGTATTAAAAATATAAAATCCATATTAAAATATTTGTTAGACAACCTAAAGATTTTGCAGGGAAGCTGAATCTAATCTTAAAACAAACGGATAAATCAAATTCCCTTGCAACAGAATAACCAGCATGTTAGCTAACATGTCTCCTGGGTTAAAATACATAGCTATGTTTTCAATGTGAAAATATTAAGGGAAGAAATATGAGTTTATGCGGATCTGAAGAAATTCTACAATTGCCTAATAGTTTACAAGAATATGTTAATAACTTTGATATTCAAACCGCTACTGAAATAAACTTATCATCGAATGAATTAACAGACGAGAATCTTTCATTATTTATTAATTGTATTACGAGTAAATATGCACATGATTACGATACTGAATTATTTAAAAAATTATTTGTTTTAGATCTTAATAATGCACAAAACGATATTCAACTTCAAAAAGCAAAATCTGCTTTTCAAACTGGGGTTAAAATAGCACTTTCTGCTGGAATGGCAGACGTAGTACCTGATTTTGATTTAGGCAGGAACCGAAATAAAGCGCATAATCGATTGCGTAATGTTGTTGCAGAATATGATCCATATTATCAATTTGTGGATACATTAGATGAACAAAGAAGCCCTATCATTATGGCCGCTTTTAAAGAGGCCATCTTCGAACAGTTTGAAATCGCGGGTCTTGACGCCGCTAAGTTCACTCCCGCCTGGCAAAGAAACCGCAATGAGGCAAGTCTAAATCAACACATGGCTGGATACAAAGATGAATATTTTATATGGCGTGCAAAAAAAGATTTAAAAGCAAAAGGTCTAGGAATGCCTATTGATGAGCGGCGCGGCATGCAGCTGGTTAATTATGGGCAGCAGCCAAGTTTTATCACACATTTTTTAGCATATCCTTATAAAATAGGGATGTTAGATAGACAAAGCAATGTGGCCGTTCCCAATCATGTGATAGAAGAATATCGTGAATGGGTTTGGCCACAGCTTCAAGAAGAAGCCTATAAGCAATTTGAAGAAGAATTAGATGTCACAACAGATAATTATGATCTGAAAAATCTTATTAGTAGACGAAAGTATTTTGAAGCAGTCTATACCCAGCATTACGAACGTAATTTAAAAGATCAAAATCTGGGGCACTTAAATATTTTTCCACAACTGTACGGATCGTCTTTATATCCTAAAGATACCATTCAAAGTGCTTTCGACTTTATGTCAAAAGGCGCATTTAGGAATAAGTTGAGCACTGCTAAATTTGAAATGCGAATGCCCAAAGACAGAATGGGTGGTAAGCTTGAATATTCATTTAATGCGTTTTTAGATCTTTTTGCTGAACATGTAGAAAACGGCAGGCCAATACCGTTTAGTAAAATAGAAGTGAATCATGAGTTCCCACCAGCTTCCGAAGAAGAAGCAAATGAAGTTTTAGAGAATATGTTACGTATTGCAAAAGGGATAGCGGATCACCCCGGTGATTACTTTAAATTGGCCAGTGTTGGTATGGCCTTCACAGGCAATATGCAAGTCTTTAAGAATCACTTAAAAATAGAAAAATATTTAGAGTTCATGCAAGCATTAAATATATTAGTGAATGATTCTGATAAGCCATTACGAACAGAAATTGATTTGGATGAAGTGAATCAATATTATTATGATCAGTTAGATAATTTTGAAGCGCATGTCAAAACTTTACCGCGCGGTTGGGATGATGTTGATGAACAAACTTTAGAAAAATACAAGGTTCTAAAAGAAACGGTTGAGCAGATTGATTACTATCGGTTTCATGTTGCCAAAAACAGACGCGAGTTAAATAGTAAAATATTATTAGAAGGCGAAGAAAGCCTGGGAGATTTAACCCCGATTGAAATGGCAGAACCAGAGCAAAATATTGTTGATAGCCTCGATGAGGTTCGAGCTTGCAAACGAGCAACGGATTTGCAAGGGGCGTTGATGGGCGCCTCTATGGAACAAGAAATGGAGAATGAAGAGGAACAAGAAAAGGAAAAAGAGAAGGAAAAAGAAAAAGAAGCTGAAATGGATCAGAATCAAGAGCAAGATAAGGTGCACGGTAATGTTAATGACAATCTCAAAAATATAAAAGAATTTGGAAATTATATTCGCGAAATTTCCACATACCATATTGAGAAAGAACATATAGAGCAGCTTTGGCACAATCTATGTGGTGAAACCGAAACCACGGTAGAAAATCACTGGGCGCCAGGTGAAAATAAAGCAATTGCCAAAGAAGCTGTTCGAGTCATGATGAAAGATCCAGATGGCTTTAGAAGTGGATTGGTTGACGGTAATTTACCTCAAGGCTTTCATTTTGGCTTGTTAGGGGTTGAAAATGGCAGTGTCCGGGGTATTTACTATGATCCAACAGAACCTAATTTAACAGAAGAAAATCCACTAACCATACAGATGGGCGACCCAATAGAACCATTGCCCCGTTTGAAAGCTTCGCCAGCGCATTTTCAAGTCAAACAAAAATTGACAGGTATCAAAGGTGGGTTAATCAAATTAGCTGTCAAAGCGATTCCAGGGGCGAATGATCCTTTAAGACAACCCTCAAAAGAGGAAATTGACGCCTACAATAAAGGGCGGTTAAATTTCCTTAATGTGGAATATGGCGCACCAGGTGATGGCTGGATAGTTGTGGGCAAGATGGCCTTTTGCACTAGCAAAACGGCGATGGATCAAGGTATTGGAAAATTAAATTCCTGGAGAAATAGCCCAATTACAAAAGCAATGGCAAAAGTCGTTGAGCCACAAGCGATGGCTGAGTATGCTATTTCTTTAGGCGGGGATGCTATTTTTCAATTGACCGATCGCCTAGAAGAAGTTCAGAAAAAATGTCATAAGCTTGGCGAAGATGAAATGTTTGATACTTTCTTAAATGATTTTGTCATTCAAGATAATATCGATTCATGGTTAAAAAAGCCCAATGCGCCAGATTTTTGTGAGCATATATTTAGACATGGACAGTTTGAGGGCTTTAAACAGTTATTAGAACTTGATGATACTGATTTGAAATTTTTTATGACGTTTGTAAATCAACATGCAAAGCATCATAGTCGTGTTGACTTAATGAAACTGCTCAATAATTTCAAATACTTTAAAGCGGAATATAATGAAATATTTCCAGGTGAGGATTTACCACTAGACAATATTGAAGCATTTGCTGCCTCTTGCACAGATATGCGAGTCGGTATGGATAGGATGTTAAGTTTGTTACGAAATGCTCAAAAAAACGGATTAGAAAACGAGCAATTAGCCGTATTGACAAAGCTCGATTTAGGATACCAAACCGCATACCATGCTGTAGAACATAATAAGTTCAAGCTTGTTTTACCAGAGATGAAGATTGATAAAGAGACTTTGAAACAAGATTTATTGCCCAAAAAATCTTTGATTACCGCACTACAATCGACGTTTTTATATAATCAAATGATGGGAATGATGTCAACAGATGATTGTCGAAAACAGTTTTATCGCCAATATGCTTTGATTGATGACACACCTAGTTTTGAGAGATTTAAGGCATTAGATAATACTATTAGTCAGATCTCATCCGATGATTATGAACATCCCGAAGCGGTTAAATCTTTTATGTATAGCCTTTCCGGCTTTGCATTATATCATCCTAACACAGCGATTGATGTTAAGCCGTATTTAGAGGAGTCTGAAGATCTAACCAATATTAAAAATTTCTTAAGCAGATCTGAAAATGCTGTATTATTAACAAGAATTAATAAAATAACAGATGGTGATACTCAAAAACGTATTCTAATAGAACTGAATACTAATTTAGGCACGAATAGAAATTTAACAGTCAGTGAATTAATATCAACGGTTGATAGGTTGGATGTCTATGATGCTAATGCGATTACCAATCTTGCAAAAGCGGTAGATAAACTTGATTTAGGTGATAATCTATCAAAAGATAAATATGCAAAATTTTTCCAGCAGATATTAGAGTGTCAAGAACCATATATCAATGGCTCAAAACCCAGAGGCGCTCCTACACCAGAGTCTTTGCAAGCGTATATACAAACAATTGAACGTTTGCATAATTCTGGGTTATTTGTTGCCATCGAGCCCAGAAGAGATGACATTCATAGATGCTTTAAGCCACGAACATTCTTTGAGAATTCTGGCGCACTGTTTGAAACAATGTACCAAATCGATAAGCGAGAGGCGGAAGACAAATTAACCGATGAGCAACTAGCCCATCTACTAGTGGCATTGGAAAATAAAAGCCATGTTGCCCTGGACAATCCCGATCCTATCAATGAGAAATTTTCTCAAATAGAGGGTGGTTTGTTTGTTAGCATGGGCTTAGTACAACAGCCTGATGAAAACTTTATCGCCAATGCTGAGAATGAAAATTCTTTAGCACACTTTATAGAATCTTTGAGAGAACAAGCCTGTGGTGATAATACATTAGCTTTTGAGTCTCTACAAGATACGCTACGTGTTTTAGAATGTGTAGATTGGGATAATGTTGAACCAAGGCCCACATTTGTTCAGATGAAATCCATGTTAAATAATGCAATGCGATTTCCCCAACCCAACTATGGATTGCTTAGCAACTGGATTATTTCAGATACTAACCCTGGATTCAGTGGCATGCAGTTTGACATCACCAAACTGGCAGCAAAAAATGTGCAATCAGTCGGTATGGATGAAGCTTTTCAGCGTAACAAAGAAATGATAGTTCAAAAATTGAGCAATGAGTTTGAAGATATCCAAATTGACGAACTTAGAACAAATGATTTTGAAGACTTTATAGATTATTTAATCGAGCTGGATGTAGAGTCTCAGGCAGAAAAGTTTTCAAGTGCGAATACTATAGCTTACATGAAACAAACTCTGTTCTTGGGGGCTAAAGGTGGATTAAGTTTGGCCAAGAAACAAAGCTTATCTGATAAGTTAAAACAACAAGAGAAAGAAAAATTATTGGAATGCTTTGATAGGAACTATGCTGTAGAGGATAGTAATCCTAAAAATTTAATTGAACTAAAGCAGTCATTAGTTAAAATTAAAGCGACGCTAGAACATACAAGCTTGTTCTTAAGTGCTGTAGACACTTCAAAGGAAAAGTTAGGGCATAAATTCAATCTGCTTTTAAATACATTATCGGACGGTGAATACTCTGATATACCGATAGAGCAAATGGCTGTATTGCTCAATACAATGGCGGATGATTTTGTTGATAATAAAATATTTAACCATGCTGTTTTGTCTACAGTTGTTTCTTTTGAACATTTGGATGAGATAAAAGAACAGTGGCCATTGATCAATAATATTATTAAATCTCAAATGCTCGAATCATCGGTTGATAAAGCCAAAGCCACAAGCTTGCTACTGAATTTAGCGCATGCACATGTACTGCGAGAAAATGATATTACTAATCTTTTGGCTATTTCAGAAGTGGACATGGATGTTTACAATGAGATTGTCAGCTCGGTTAGTCAATGTGTTGAGCGTAATATACCATTTAATTTGTCTCAAATTAATACAGCAACTCAAGCACTGCTAGACAATGGCATAGATAAAAAAGTACTTGTTAGCTTTTTGGAAAACCCAAATAATTTGCAGGTTTTGCAAAGCATTCATCAAATTCAAGATGGAGCAAAGAAAAACGCTATTGTGCAAATTATTGGTAGAGCCGTTCGCAGTTCTGAAGCTGTAGGTCAAGAGGCATTAACAGAATTAGTGAATAAATTATCCAATTTAGACGTGGATGATTTGAAGCAGCTCAGCCAATTAGATATAGATGCCAAATATCCATCTGTTTCAGCATTGACGACCAGTGCTCATCGTATTCATACAGAGGATGAATATAGTTTAGATAATTATATTGTAGATTTACAAAAAGATTTTTTTGCTCAAAAAAATGATCCGAAATTATTAGCTCGATTATTTAATGATGAACGAGTTATTGGCGTCATTGATAAATCAGAGACTTTAAAGTTTGCAAAAGATCTTAAATTACCGAATGATAAGAAAGAAAAATTACTTAGTGATTATGCATATATTCATGCAGTTGGTTTAGACAAGCCTGTTTACCACAATAAGGCAATGAAAGATCTAACCAAAGGTGAGTTAAAAACCTTGAAGCAAGAACTAACCGATATTATCCAGGGTGACGGCTTAGATTCAGACAAGCACTTAGCAATGCTTAAAATGATGGCGCTTTCCCGAGAGGTATATTACAGAGCCACATTACCAGATGGTCGTTTTCCTTATTCTACTCAGGTAATGAGTGTTTTAATGGCGGTTGATAACGGCAATTTGAATATTACCGAAATCGCAACAGGACAAGGCAAGTCATTAACCGCTGCGCTGTATGCAACTGTCATGCATGCACAAGGTAAGCCTGCTATTATCTGTACTTCTAACATGACTTTAGCCAAAGAAGGCATATTAGAAAATGAAAAATATTATGCGTATATGGGTATACCGGCAACACTAGTGCGAGCACAAACTAGTGCCAATGACTTTCAGCATGCAGGCGTTAATTACACAGATGTGTCTAATATGGCACTGTTTTTGGCTAAGAATGAGATTTCCGGGAATTTTGATGTTAAAAACCCTGGGTTAATATTAGATGAGGCTGACTTTACAGTCTTAGATGAAGTCACAGACTTTAGATATGCCGTTAATTTAAGCTCTGAAGATCTGTCTTCAGATGTTAATATGGATGAGTGGCTATATTATCAGATCAATGAATTTGTAGATGAGCCGAAATTTACAAAGATTCTGGTGGATAGGCAAACAGACGTATCCAATGCGCTTGTTTTCTTAAGGAAAAAATTCAAAGCGGATGTGGAATCTGGTGAATTAATCGATCCTTTTAAAGCACACATTGAAGATCGTTTGCTTGACATGCAAATGGAAGGTAGCAATGCACAAAAGCAGCTGGATACTTGGATAGATTCAGCTTGGAATGCAAACATTATTTATAAAGAAGGTAAAGATGAAGCCTGGGTACTAGAGAAGTATCAGCATAAAGATGGTAATTATTATAATGCTGCACGAATCATATCTCATCATAGAGTCGCGGCGGGTTCTAAATGGTCTAAAGGTGTGCATCAGTTTTTACATGCTCGTATTAATACCCATAAAAATGAAGATGATTTATCTTGTCGGGTAGATGCTGAAAAATCTCATGTCGCGGCATATTCTAGTAAAAACTTTGTAGATTATTTTATTAATCGTGGTGGTGCCGTCTGGGGAATGACAGGAACGGTTGGCTCACCACAAGAATGTGCTGAACTCAGAGCAAAATATGGGTTTAACCTAGCTCGAATAGAAGCACATCAAACTCGAACAGCAACTGATTTAAAGCCTATATTTCGAAATGGCGGGCGAAAGCATTTAGATACTGTATATGGCTTATATGAGGCAAACTCACTGAATAAACGCCAAATGCCCACTGTTATTGTGGAAGAAAACGCAAAGTTGGCTGGTGAGTTTAAAACTAAATTTTTTAGTAAAATTATTCACAATGCGGGAAAATATAACCCGCCTCCGACGATGCAATTTTACAATGGTTTGACACTTGAGATTTATGATTATAAAGATAACGCTTATCAGCAACGTGATATTAAAGCAGATTTTAGTGGTGAATTTAAAACAGAAGAAGAAAAAGAAGAATATATTAAGGAAATCGCAGGTCAAGGCAATACCGTAACGATTACAACGCCTATGATGGGTCGAGGGACTGACTTTAAGCCTAAAATGGCGCATCCAGATCAACAAGGTAAATATCAAGAGCACCCAGATGGTCTGTTTGTGATTCAAAACTATGCAGAAGGGAGCTTAAGAGAAGAGCGGCAAATTCAAGGTCGAATGGGTCGACAAGGTAAGAAAGGTTTATATGTTAATGTTGTTGATACCAGTCGATTCATTCAAAAGCTCAAAGCAACGGTTCCAAATCCCCCACGTTCTATCAGTGGTTTTAATCAAACCCGTTTAGAAGTCGAAATGGATAAATATAAAGCGTCTTCAAACAGCAACCTTTCAAAAGAAAGACAATTGAAACAAACCTATGGAGATATCCGAGGACACTTTTACCAGAAATTCATTGGGATGATGTCATTTTCGAATGAAGATCAAAGGTTCAATGAAGTCAAACATTTACTGAAAGAGGTTGATGGCTTCAATGAAGCTAAGTTTAAAAGTGAATATAATAAATTTATGCTGGAAAATTGGAATCGTTTTTTAATCGATATTGATAAGAAATTTATTTTATTAAAAGATGAGCATAAAAATGATCATGAGGCAATATTTCCAGCGCTAGAGGAATTTTGTTTTAACGAATGGAACAAGAAAATTATTGAGGGCATTAAAAACTCCCAGTTTGTCGATCCAAAAGTAAAACTAGAAGGCGATGCCCTTTTTGCGGAATTTCAGGAGTTTAAGCCTGATCAGCTTGAGCAATATGCAGAGCTTATGTACGAGCAAAGTCTTATTAATGAAGAACGTGAGAAAATGGAATCGGAACAGACTACCAGGGATATGATTATCAAGGGGGTTACAGAAAACCCAGAAGAAACAAAAGTGCTTCTAAAGTTATTAATGCCTGAAAGTGAATATAACGAGATGCTTGACGAAGCGATTGATAATCCGCAGCTAATGGAGACAGTGCTAACAGAAAAATTAGAGCATCAGACGGAACGAAATCTAAATAAGAAATTAAATAAACGAAGAGAACTTTTGGCTTTAATTAATGATCCAAGCTTGGAGCCTGGAGAAATCGAAACAGCGCAAAAAGAGTTGGATGAGCTGCTGCTCCCTGAATATGAAGATTCAGATTATGAACCAGCCTTTGAAAATAATTTATATTATAATATCATTCAAAGTATTATTGCCAAAGGACGCCAAGCGGCGCTATTAGACCCAGAACTCAATGTTCAACGAGGCAAACTTGAACGTAGTATTATTAATTATAATAAACATTTTTGGCTCAAAGATGTACAATCCTTAAAGCAAACAGAAGATCCAGAAAAAGAAATTGCTCAAATAATCTCGATTGATGTCACCAATGAAATATTCAAATTAAATAATGGTCTGCAGCAAGATAAAATATTGGGATTTGAAACCAAAACACCGTTTGAAATATTAGATATAGACAATCCTTTCCCTGGCAACGAGCCCGAAAACGTCAGAAAAGCAAATAAATTTCTAACAGATTATATCGAACAAACCCCTAAAGTTAGCTTGCCGCTTTTGCAGCAATATTATATGAATACTTGTATTTCTGCGCAATTATCAGCCAGTCAAACACAATTGCAATCCACGCGATACACGCATTTGTTGGATTATCACAAGCAAAGACAAAATAAATTACTGGATACGCTATCAGAAGTGGAATTTGGCAACGAAGCGTTAGTCAATAATTTTAGGCAGTCTCTGGTTGGCGCTGAGCAAGCTGCCAAAGTTAAGGCTGAAAATACCACATTTACATTTTTATTAAAAACCAATCCTGAGATGGCAATTGATTTTAAAATTGCGCATGAGTCATTAGAAGCTGAAAATTATACACATGACGATTTAATCAATAGTATTAAGCAAGATGCGCAGAATTACCTAAAATCCAAGTGGTTAAACAGTAGTCGAAAGAAAAATGCAAAAATATTATTATCTGATTTAGAAAACAGCCAAGATATTAATCAAACTTTAGCTGCGCTATTAAAAGCCAGATCACATGCACTACAAAGTGACATAAAGGCTTTTGGTACAAAAAACAAAAGTGGCAGTCGATACCAAAGACTGTTAGATAAGTCTATCACACGGACTATTGCCAGCGCAGATAATCAAGGGGATTTACTGTTATGTGCTGACCATATGCGCAAAGAAATGGCACAGCAATTAAATTATTTAAAAAGCAAATTTGATTTGATATTTTTCAAAAATTATTTTGCGCCCATATATCAATCGTCATTAACAGATCTAGGCATGCAAAACCCAGATAACCCTCAAGACTTATCTCTCAAAGAACTAGATGTATTTATTAATCATTACAGTCAAGGTTTGGATAAGCTCAAAGAATCGAAAGCAGAGGGTGGATTTTTTGCCCCTAGCAACTCGATGATGACGGCAGTGAATATTATGGATGAAAATTTAGCCGTATTTAAAACGCTTAGGCGAAAAATGATTGCAGAAGGTATGAATATGCAATCAGAAGATAAAGTGGTCAAGGATATTAGTTTAGAAACCAATGTTTATGAAATAGCGACAGAACTAGAGCTCGATGCTGGGCAACATAAGGTGCCGACTCAATTACCACTTGAAAACGGCTGGCCTGACTTGTCGGTTGAGCAATGGAATGATAGATTTGCATTAGAATATGCGAATTCTGATATCGAACCACCCACTATACAAGAAATATTAGGGCATGGTTCTGTGGTTACCAATATTAAACCATCTGATATGCATAAGATTGTTGCCTATAGTCAAAATTCTGAGCTTTGGAATGCTTATTTAGCGCAAGCGCATGAAGATAATATACAAATGATAGAGCGTAACAACCCTAAATTTGATCGGGCAAAATTCCCTGTCGTCAAAACAATCGAAGAGATATTAGGAGATGACAGGGCACCCAATTCGCCTGTAGAATTTTTTAAGATTATTACAGAGATGAACCGTTTTAAAAATCAAATCGCATCACCAACCAGCCAATCAGATAGAATTCAATTATTCTCTATGACTGGGCAGTTACACCTTCCTGTGGATATTCTGGGTGAGCATGCAAAACATTTTGTAGATAATGCGAATAATAATGTTGGCCAATGGGGTCCGCCATTAACAGAAAATAAAACCCAAAACATCTATGCTGAATTTGATAACATAGATAGAGACTTAACAGAGTCTGAATCGTGGCAAAATTATTGGCATAATAATGAAGATAATGTGATCCGGGCTGCGAAAAGTGCATTGATTAAACAAAAGCAAAGCGAATATGTTCGAGCGCGCCGCAAAGAACATCCTGAAGATAAAAATTTACCCAGAAGTGTGATTTTGAAAAACTTTGTTCCCGAATCAATTGATGAAATTCATAATTTTGATGGGCAGCAAGCGATAGCAAAAATCAAGTCTGAAATATTATCCGCCTATCGATTTAAGGTGATTTCGAGTGCCGAATTTATTGACACAGTAGATGAAGAATATCAGCTCAAAACAACACGTTGTAAGGATTTTTTACAGAGAATTAATGCTAAAAAACGTAGAGGCAAAAACCATCAAGACGCGAATCAAGAACTAAAAGCAGAATTTGAGGATGGTTTACGTTCGGAAATTCAAAGCAGCATGATATATTACGAAGACTTAGTGAAGCAAGGCAAATCTTTAGATAGCATATTAGGTATGATGGGTAATAATATTGCTCGAGTAAAGGCTAAATGCTTTAATGTATACCTGGGATTGAATGTTAATGCAAATGATTTTATCAATCCTTTAATTGCGCAACATCAAAAATATCTTGCATTTAATCAATTGCTAGACGAGCAGTTAGACACTATTTCTAATGCCTTTGTGCCAGCGGACGAAGGTAATAATAACACAAGAATTTTAGAGTTAGTCAAAACCTCTGTAGATGTGATTTTGAATAACCCTGCGTATACGGCCATGGGCACATTGGGACGAGATGCTTTAAAAGCGAGGCTGACAAGCAAAGAGTCAATTGAAGTTGTATACAATACGGCATTGGCAAAAAGAACTGAGCACTTTAAAAATAAAATCATTTCACATTATGCTAACAAAAACCCCGGGGGTTTAGATTGGTTACTGAACTCTGAAGAAACAGGCGTTAAATGGATCTCATATCCTAGAGCCAGAAGAGAGTTGATTGCTAATTTATATTCAGAAGTAAAATCTAGTAGGCAATTATTTTCACCGAATTTACATAGTGCGAAGTCTGTGAAAAATAATCAAAAAGCATTGATGGCGGACTTGATATTGGCATATAAGGCAACAATAGAAGAGGATTTGAAAAGCATGCCCAAGCAGCATGCTAAAGCACTGTTAGAGCGATTGAAAGATGATCCTTTGCTCATGCCTTCTGGTATTAGGAATCCATTTAAAAAGAATCCTCGTGATGAAGTGATCGCCCAATGGGATAAATTGGTAGATGAGCGCCCTGATACGCCGCTTTATGCGGTACCTGGTTTGATGACAAAAGACTCTCACACAGGACTTGACGTTAATTTGGGGTTATGGAAAGAACTTGAGAATGTGATTAATCGTTCTGAAGCAGATAATATTGCCATAGAAATGATGAAAGCAGAGAGGCAAATTTATGATTTACCGCAAGAGCGAGAATATATCCTAACAAATAACCAAATGAAAGCCATGCTGGATGATAAACAATCGCATGATAAAATTAAACATTCATTATCATCCATAAGTAATTTGGATGAACGTATTAGTAAAATACAAGCGTTATTTAATGAAGCACGTGAAGAAGAAAACTTTAACTTTAAAAACAAGTATGGTTTATTTGGTGGTAGTAAGGAATCAGATAATCAGAAAAGAATTATTGGTATTTTGCAAGAATTATTTGTGGACACTGTGGAGAGCTTAGCGCTGAAACATGCTCATACGGCCGTAGAAGACAGCCAAATCAAATGGTCAGATCAATTACCAGAAGAAATACCAAGCGATGTGGTCGATACCATACTCAGCGAAGTGCTTAACCCGGCAATTAAAAATTATATGCTTAATGCGGGTGTTTCAGAATTAAGAGAGCAAAGTATGAAAGCTAAGATTACAAAATTAATTGATGATATAGGCAGTAGACGTCATCAAGAGGTTGAACCCAATCTAGTGGTTGAAAACCGTCAAAGACAGGGTAGCCTGGGTGGGGGGCTTTAAGGAAAAACGTGGCAAATAAGACATCTTGTCTCATTACGGCTCTAGAGCATTGAGAGAGAGATAGCGTACCAATTTTAAATGATATTGCACATAGGGAATGTTTTACGCTTACCTCAAAAGAAATAAAGGTTCTGAAAAATTACAAAAATTGTGATAATCCTGTGTTTCTTAATTTCCCTGATATATTTTAAGCGAAAGAAAGCACTTGTTTCATTTCGCTATCAAGATGTCACACTCGAGCGTCAGTGAGGTTCCGGTAAATAATTATCTACTGGGGTACTTCACTGCATATGAGATATAAAACAGACAATCGTGCACTTTGGAACTTGTGCATTGTATACTTTCCATGCCTTGCGATCGGGTTTTTTGCCAATTTTGCCTTGAAGGAAGGATCTCGATTTTAACGATTTTGTTCCTAATCTTACTGAATGTTTTATTTGTGGTCATGTCAAGGTCGAACTGAACAGAGGCCCAAGGATATGGCTCCATATCAGAAAAGGTATCATCCCACTTATATCTGCATTCAATTTTTTTTTCTTCCTTTATAATTTGTACCTGATCAAATTCTATTGAATCCATTATTGGATCACTTAAATAGGGCTGAGTCCAATAATAAATGCTCTGAGTTTTCCATGAATGACTTACTTGATTGGCTACAATCTCTTTAGGCTCAGGACAGGTTAACATCAGGTCCTGAACGCTTAATCTAGGATCCCTTTTCTGATCCTCTGGCCTATCAGGGCCATGAAGACGATCCGTAGCTAACACACGTAAATATTGCTCTGCAAATTCTTTGTCTCGATCTTGAGCTAGCGCAAAATTTGTATAAAAGGTTATGAAAACAAGGCCAAAACACTGAAAATGTGGGTTAAACATCAGATTCTCCAAAAGGCACCTATAAACAGAGAATAGTACATTAGCGAGGTTCCAGTAAATGATTTTAATGCTAGACACCAAACATACTCTTGCTAATACACGCGTTTCTGGTAGAATATCTCGCCATGAAGCCAGGGCAATCGCACTGGTAATCCAGAGGCGATGTCAGCTATTGCTTACAAATTCTAGTTTTTATACCGCTGGTTAAAACGTCAAATAAATATGTTTCATCCCGGCTGGCAACCTTGCGTTTACATTTGATTCCACACTTCACTTGTTTATGTTCTTTAAGATAAGCCATGGTGATTCGTCGCAATAGAGCACAAAGGCTCTAGGTCACAAGTGCAATTGCCCTGCCTACAGTATGAGTTGTTAGACATTGATCTATTCGCCAACAAATGCTTGATCTATCTCTGATGTTTTTTTTGATTTGTAATCTTTGGATTAAAAATTTTTCAAAAACAAGTGCAATTGCCCTGGAGTTGCACTGAACTTCTTAGCCGTTATTGGGTCAAAGTAATATTGCACTACTATAGATCTTAGCTGGGAATTCATACATGAATGAGAAAAACAAACAAACATCTGGAAATAACCAGATATTGGCGCGACTCATAGTTATAGTGATCAATTCAGTCTCTGCATGCATCTTGTTCACACTATGGCCACTTATTTTTTTATTTTCATTGGTACCATTAAATAAACCTACTGGGCCTGAGTTTATAGAAATTGCTCAGTTAATATGGATTTATCCAATTTTCAGTATCGTAGGCATAATCTTCAGCCTTTTATTTCTTACCTCACAAAGGATGCGTAACAACTTTGTATTTTTAATTGCTCTCGCACCACTATTTTATTTTTTATTGTTGTTCGGTTCTGTCTTATACTTGAATAGTTTACATGAGACCAGAAAAGGAATCACTGCAGAAATCACTGAAGAAATCACTGAAGAGATAATAGATTATGATAGCTATATACCAAGCAACAATGAGCAATAATTTAATACACAGATATTAGGGGGCTAGAGAGAAGCCATTTGCGAGATTCATCTTAAAAGTGGCACCTGAAACAATTAATACTATTAGTAATATGAGATATTTTATGGGATTTTCACCTTTAGTAAAAGTCATTATATTAGTGTCTGGCGACAACTATTTTCTGAAGCACTGGGATGCACCTACAAGTCTTCTGACTTTCCAATAGCCCAATGGCTCTCCAAGAGGCGCATGTTAGCAAGAGTAGCTATTTTACTTGCTTGTGCCGGTTAACTTCGATATCATCCTTGCCAAATTACATGCTCATCGATATGCCTTTTCATTAGATGCAAGGTGAGCGACTGATGCTGGATGTAGCTAAATGAAAACTGGAATTGTTCAAAGCCTTGATAAGAAGCTGTGGTTTAATTTGTCTAGCTTGGTATCGTTTGCTGAGCTTGCTTTAACTGTTACAGAAACAGTCTTGCAGACAGGCGAATATTACACGGCACTTTTAAAGGATGATGAGACACTGAAAGCCGAAATTATGTTTTGGTGCCATGAAAAATATCAGTGTGAGCAGGATGTAGGCTTGGCATCAGATATATATTGTCAAAATGCTAAGCGAAATCGTTCGATTACAGAAGAAGTATGCAATTCAATTGATGCGGCTAGCCAAGAAGTTCATGTTTCCGTCACGGATGGTCAATACGAAATTGTAGACAATGGGACAGGAATGTCGGCTAGAGAATTTTTTCTTCATTATATCCCGCCAAAATCTAGTTCTAAAGTAGATTCCGCAAAGCAGATTGGTCGTTTTGGTATAGGGGGTTATACTAAGCTTGCACATTTAAATGATGAATATGCCCGTGTTATTGTTGAAACAAAATCTAAAGATGGCATGGGGTTTACAGCCATTTATCGACTATGGCAAGGTGAAATTATTGTTGCTCTTAAACAGGATGAATCTGTTACTCAGGTTGGCACTAAAACCACAGTTATTTCCAGCGAAATTATTAAGGATGATTATGTTCTTGCTTTAAAAGAGAACATACAGTACCAAGCAAACACACCTGTTTTTATAAATGGTGAAAAGGCAAACCAAAATTTTTGTAGTGCGAAAATTTCCAATGCACATTTAACCTTTATTGAGGGGGCGGAAGAAAAGAGCGCGGTTATCACCATTAGTGGCGTTAAATTTCAGTCAGAGTCGCTTGAGTCCACAACTAATTGTGGTAGGGTTATTTGGGCCTTACCACCACAGACCCTATATTCAGAAGGTCGGAGCTGTGTGCAGCTTGATGGTGTGCCCGCATGCGAGCAAATTAAAAGTTTGATCGATGTTGCAAAAACATACTCTGATGCTAAAGCAATACGTTATTTTAATACGATAGCGCCCTTGGTTAAGGTGTTGCAAGAGAACAGTCATTTGCAACTTGCCCAACATAATGTATTTTCTTACCTATTCACCTCATTCTACGAACGTTTTGCTAAAGAAAAATTAGTTGCGGATTTGCAATGCTATAATGTTCTGTTTGGTCTAGAGATGCACAAAATCCATCCGCTTTTATTGCGTGCTGATTGGCTCAGTTCTATTGCAACCAATTTGAGTGTTAGTGGGGAAATAAAAGTTTTTATTGCAGAAATGCCTGGTCGTAGCAAAGATGAATCACCTTTAGTCTACCTGGAAGATGAAGCTATCGTTTTAATTGAAAAGTCGTACAGCGACACGAGAGCGTATCAAGCGTTGCTCGATGAGTTAAAATTTTTATTATCATTAAGCAAAGGGGAAATATCCACTCAGTTTTTCAGCCATCATTTAGAACAGATCTGGACACCTCAAGAGGTTGTGTATGACGACGGTGCCCTTACAAATCCTTATCATGATTTGTATCAAAAGCATGGCTCATTATGGCATCTAGGTGATACCGCATTAGATGAGGTTGCGAAAAAGAACCCTGGGATGCTAGAGATATTAAGCGACAGCCCAAGCTGTGTTACAGCGCTCCATTGTCCTATGACACAAAGCAGTGCAAGATCTGAGTATAAATTTGCGCCTAAAAATTTGTTGATGTCATTTTTGTATAAAAATCAGAAAGTATATGTTCAGAGAGATAGTACAAATAAACTGTACATTTACGATGAATTCTACCAAGTATTGTATGGGGGAAATGTAGCATTGCTGGCAGAGAAAATTTCCCAATATAAGTCTTTGAGTCAAGCAAAATCTGAAAATTCAGAATTGGTTATAAATAACAATGATATCTTTGTAAGAGAGAATAAAACTGAAAATAGAAAATATTGTGTTAATAGGTATGGAGAAGAAATAGACCCTCGTTTTAGTGGTAAGCAAATCTTTGTTACAAGATTGGTTAATGGGTATTTCTTAATATCAAATTATATTTCGTATATATATCATCCAAATTATGGCGTTGTGTTTGACAATGAATCAGAATCGTGGTGGCAGCGCTATAATATTATTTCTGATGATTTGGTTGAAATATTATCAGAAAATGCAAACTGCAAAACCATACTGATGCTAAAGTCTAATGGCGCTACAGTGTTTCAAAGTGATATGGTTTTGTACGATAATAATTTTATATTCATACAAGATAATACGCAATGGCGATTTTACAATATTAAAACCAATCAGAATATTCTTAAGATAGCAGCGCCTACTAGTACAAAAAGCGCATACTTTCACTTAGAGCAAAAAAATACAAACTGGCATTTGACGATTTTAGATGTGAAAGGCGGCACATCATATTTTGTAATGAGAGAAGGCGCGATACAGCAAAGCTATGATTCCAGCCAAACGATGGGGTATCCTGTTACGGCACTTATGCCAGTATCTCCCAGTGTGGGAAGCAGTATAATAGTTGAAACAAATGAAGAGAAAATAAGAGGCACGCTCCTTAGAATAATAGACCCGGATGTTATGTTTCGAAAAAAGTATGGCGCTCATTATGAGAAGTATTATGAAAGGCAGTCAGCAGCATTATTACGTAGAGATAAATTTTATATAATATCTGATGTCTCGGGTAACAAAATTATAGATGCAAAAGGGCGTGTATATAATCTTCCATCGAGTATTTATGCTGAGGATATAGCTGAGATATACAGTAAAAAAAATCATTGTATTATTGAAACAAATAAATATGATAGTGATAATGTTCATAAGAGAAAAAGCTATAAATTCATTATCCAGAGAGATGGAGTAATAAGAGCCGAAGGTTTTCATGTCCGGCTGTTATGTGATGATTTTGGCATTATTCAAGTCGGCGACAATATATTGAATAATGCCGGAACTAGAATGAACAAACATCCAGTTAGATTCGCATTACCCGAGTATATAAATAACAAAGCATTAATAGAAGTGCATTACAAAAAAAATAGTAGTGGCGAATCTATGTCAGATTTGTGGGATGTTACTGGAAACAGCGTATTACCACCAGCCAAAAGAAATGGCTATATAAGTGTTGCGCATGACTACTTCTCATATGGCGAGCCGAGTGTGTTGCAAACGCCTCGTGCCCGAATTCCGAACGCAACCTGCGTATCAAAAGGAAACAGTCCTGATTTGTATGAGGGTTTACCTAATAATGCCTTAATATACTCATCTCCTAAAGCAGGAATGCAATTATATACTCGCCGAGGCGATCCATATTTTAAGGAAGTGGTTGAGAATTATTTTGATTACCTTCATGATGGTGCTATCGTATTACGACCTAGCAAAGTCTGTCCACACAAACATATATTATCACCATTATCAAAAGCGCAGTTGTTAAGCCCGACTGTACGTGACAATATTGCTTGGCTCAATACGCAAATGCTTTCTGTATACCAACATTCCTTTAGTTTGCGTTATGTGCACTTAGATTTTCAAAGCTTTAAAACCGTTGTTAAGTTTTCCGACCATTTAAGCATTACGCCAACTGTTGAACAAGGGAGAATTTTGGCCGCATGTTTGATACTCTTTGAAGATTATACTGAAGCGGAGCAACAACAACTGGCGAAAGTGCTAGATAACATTTTATATGTTTTTCAACAAGATACATGTACAGGTTTAGAAAAAAAAATTACAAATATTTTGACAACATTTGGTAAACATGAATTTTTGCTGTTCGGAGAGCAGCTAGATAAAATAAAAGATGAATTAAAGTTTAATGCTTTAGAACTTGAGCTGACAAAACAAACATTTTATGAATTGGAAGAAAAGCATGCTCAAATCGGGTTTTATATTTTCCACAATCACTCTGCATTATTAAAGCGTGATGTTAGCAATGTGTGTTTTGGAACCGCTTTTACTAACAGTGCTTCAATGCTGGATGTTATGGTTGCTAGTCAATTATCTTCGTCGCTTATCAGCCAGGTAGCGCAACAACAGGTTGTCGCGACTGAGATTAAAGTATTCTCATCTAACAAGAACAAGATGCATGCTTCAAGACGATTGCAACATGCCGTGTATCATCAAGCTGATTTATCTAAAAACCTGTATCAGCGTGAACTGATTCAGAATGCGATAGATGCCATAGCACTTAAAAATCGGGGAAATAAAGAAACCATAAAAATAACACTCTTTCAAGAGCGTGATGCTTGTGTATTCCGACTGGAGGACAATGGTTGTGGAATGTCACTAGAAGCCATATTAAAGTATTTTTGCATTCCAGGCGCATCCACCAAGCGTGATGAAGAAAAACTGATAGGTCAACATGGTGTGGGTGTCTTTACCGCTTATCATGGGGCAAGTTGCATTCGTATTAAAAGTGGTTCTGGAGATGGCATTTCTCATTATATAGAACTTGTACCGGAATATAATGATAAAAATAAAATTGTAGATATTAATATATCTTGGGGTTCTAAATCTGAATCTTTTCAGGGGGTGATTTTGGAGCGTGTTTCTGCATCAAAAAATGCCGCGTTAGAAGCTGCCGGCTATCAGCGAACATTGAAAAAGCATGCAGGGTTTGTGAATGCCAATAACATTGAGATTAGCCTGAATGATAAAGTGCTTAATGAAAATATGCTCACACTTTATACTAGCCATATTAATGGATTGGGGTGTATTCGCTGCTATCGTGCAAGTGATAATATGGTGACAAGCCATGGGTTAATGATTAAAAAGATAGACAGAGAACTGATTGATTTTATGCCCGGATTTATAATGAAGAGTCTGCTAGAGAAAGGAATTGTTATAGACTTGCCGAGTCGTATTGCCTTAAATCGAGAACGTAATGACTTTGTTGATAAGGTGAAAACCTTAAAAGGGTTAAGACCTCACTTATATACCATGTATATTGGTGCCTATATCAGATTAGTGCAGTTAGGAGAAATACATTTCAATGATTTACCGGAAGATTTTTTCTGGAGTTTCGATTTATGTGTGAGGCGCCAACAGGCATTAAATCCTAACTTAAGTCGGGATGCGGGGATTATTGAGCAAGGGGGTGAGCTGGAGTCTTATAAACCATACCACAATAGAAAAAATCTCATTGGCTTATTAACGCATTTAAAATTATTTACCACTATGGATGGTAAAAAACTGTCATTGATTGATATAGGCGTTTTTTATCTGCAATATAAAAAATTACCTAATTTAAGTAAAACCCCTTGTGCTGTACTATCAAGCGTTAGATATTATACAAACATGGTTACAGCCACATCACATCATGCCAAACAACTTGCCATGGTGACATCGCAGCTTGGCTTGTTAAATACTACGAAACGGTTGGATGATTTAGAATGGGTGCCAATGTGCTTTTACGATACTCCAGGGTGGCTATATGTTTCAAACATTACTAAAAAAATATGTTTTCACCTTGGCTATGAGCAAGTGAATGTAGGGTTTTCAACAAAAGCACCTGATGCGTTGGCGTATACATATAGGCAACAAGAAGAAATAATAATATATTGGTCAGTTATTGCCTGTGAAAAATATTTTCAAATAATTATGCATGATTTAGCTCATAATATTTTTGACACACTATCAACCGTTATTCTTTTTGATTTGCTAAATATCATTTCGCACGAATTGGTACATGCTGCATTAGAAACCACACATGATCAAACGCACAATAGAGACTTTTACTTAAAACAAATAGAGCTCCTGGCAAAACTATTTAAAAAAATCAATCCTAAGGATATTGCATGTGACATGCAGCAGGCATTCAATAAACTTAAGTTGGGGTGCGAGACACTCAAATTATCATCACAAGATTTTATTGAGCAACAACTTCCCTCATTGCAGTTTAGGAATATGGCTCTTCAGGAGCCTCCTAAAACCCTCCTGCTTTCCGTTTCAATACAGGAGGTATCTAATGAGAGCGACTTTCAAATTAAGAAATCTCCTCAAAAGCGGCAAGCGCCTCTGCCGCATACATAAGCGATGGACCGCCACCCATATAGATCGCCATACCTAAGGTTTCAACAATCTCGGCTTTGGTTGCACCTAGTTTGTGCAAGGTTTGGGTGTGAAAGCCGATACAACCATCACAATGCGTCGCAATGCCTAATGCTAACGCTATTAATTCTTTGGTTTTCTTGTTTAGTTCGTAAGCGGTCATTTACCCCCACTCTTGACGTAACAAAAAATCAAATTTTTAA
>CAZWHY010000045.1:0-24470 GCA_964633725.1 Uncultured Candidatus Berkiella sp. | reverse complement strand
AAAATCTGGGGTCTCTGCTGTACCAAAATTTACCCCTTGGCCGCTAAAATAATTCCGAAGCAAAGCATTGCCATCCCACATGGCTTTGATGGTATCTTTATGATGGCTTGCCAGCGCGGCTTTAAAGTAACCAATATTGTCCTCTAAGGATATGGTCTGAAGAACTGGGGTTTCTGCTGTACCAACATTCACCTCTTGGCCGCTAAAATAACCCCGAAAAAAAGCATTGCCATCCCATATGGCTTTGATGGTATCTTTATGATGGCTTGCCAGTGCGGCTTTAAAGTAACCAATATTGTCCTCTAAGGATATGGTTTGAAGATCTGGGATTTCTGCTGTACCAAAATTCACCTCTTGGCCGCTAAAATAATTTCTTAATAGGAGGTCACCCCAAAGAAGTTTGATTTTCTTTTTGTCCCTAGATTTTAGAGCTGCAATTAAGCTTTTTACCATTTCCAACATAGCCATCTCCGATAATTAATAAATTTGCCAACAAGCACTTCAGGCAAAAATATTTTCTATATTTATTGATATGTTTTTGCGCTATTAAGTGGTTATATATAAGGCGCTTGTGAATGTCAATTAAAATGCTCTTTATGGGGCTCCCGTCAGCAGTTTTCAATGTGGTAGGGCAATAGATCATAGTGTTTATACACGATACTTCAAGAAAGCTATGGTCAATAGATCAAGGGAAAATGAGCTGATGGATTAAGCAAGTTGAGCTTAGCGAGTGTTATCATCTAAACAACCTCAATGTATGATCAGTATAATTTATGTCTAAAACAGGGCAATTGCCCTGACACCTGGTATTTTCTTTGAACTTTTTCATGGGGCTAAAGTCCAAGCTATAAGAGAGAAATATTTAGGAGTTTGATAATATGTCATCGTATAGCAGAGAAATTGATGAGAACCTTGGGCTGGGGGATTCAATACTAGCAGATGCCCTTTCTTTGCCTGGCTTAGGTGATGAAGTTGTCGCGCGACTTATGGAAGTGGATCGGGCAAACGCATCTGAGCTTGAACAAGTGAATATTCTATTGCTACAACTTAGACAGATATTAGAGAATAGTCCTGATAAATTAGATGAAGAGGGCGTACTCAGGGTCTCTGCCGATGCCAACGATGTAGAGGCAGCATTTTTAAATCCAAAGCAGTTTTTAGAAACAGAAGATGTGCATTTGCAGATAGGCGTAATCAAAAAAGCAATAAAAAACTTTTGTGGATCCAAAGGGGCTACTAGTGACGTTTCAGAAGAAGTCAAAACTATAATAAATGATTTTAGAGGCAACATATCTAATGAAGGATTTATTATAGGAAATAGCAAGAATGTAATACCAGATTTAATTGCAGATCTTCGAAACAAGAATGCTGTTGATGAAGCTATGCTTATAGAACAGCTAATGCAGCTTGGGCACAAGGTTACGACCCATTCAGAAGAGAATAAAATGGGTGATAAAGGTGTAGGGGTTATAATCGGTGCACAACTAAATAATTTGCTTGATGCGATGGTACCTTCCCCTGCCCTAAGCGCCGGAGAGACTCGCAGGATGGCCGGTCTTTATCCTCAAATAACCGAATATTCGTTTAAGAATAATAAAGTTCTTTACAACAAGCCATCTGATGAAACTGTTGTTTCTAATTTACTTAATAAGGTTGAACCAGCACCGTCCCATCCCCTAGTCCCCCTAATCGAATTATTAAACAATGTAGATACATCTGATAATGAGAGTATTATTCAATTTGTTAAGGAGAATAAAAAATTCCAATTGCAAATGCAAGATACGCTATTAAAAGACCACATTAATAGACAACGAGTTGAGCAAGGGAAACAAGCCAAAGATATGCTGGAAATTGGGGCAGATGATGCTGTGCCATTTCGAATTGGGCTCGTATTAGATTATTTGTCTACGTTAGAATCAAGCGATGCGGAACAACTATGTGAAAAAATAATTACCATCTCAGAAAAAACATATGAGGCTTTATTGCAAAGGGACGTAAGTCGAAAAGTTGGTGTTGAATTGTGGGGAGAAGAGCATGGGTTTTTGACAAGTTTGGAAACCGCATTTGAAGCATCTAAAAGTTTTGAATTTAAATTTCCAGAGGATGATGACAATTTACTAGAAGTGAATAAAACAATTTGCTTATTAACTGGAGATAATGACAAACTGTTAGAAGTGAATGAGTCACTTCATCTATTAGCTGAATCTCAAAAAGTATTAGTTGAATATAATAAGGTCAAAGATTTAGTTACAGATACCTTGGAACTACAGCAAAAAGTATTAAAAGCCCCAGGCAGTGAAACTCGCCAACAAATGCAGTTTAATTTAGATGAGCATTTGGATAATATTTATCAATTGGTTGAAGAAAATCCAGCTACACTCAAGATAAAAGGCAGTGATGATCATAATTTATTATATCATGCAATGATGGCTAAAAATAACAACTTGGTAAATCACCTTTTACGGCAAGGTTGTCTCGCACAAGATATGGGGATTACTGAAAATGATATTGAGTCAGATTATAGATTAGATAGAAAGGGCAAACCGCTGAAATATCAAGGTCTAGATGGTTCTGAGAGGAATTTAGAATGGTTCGAACGTTTTTTACAACTCAAATCGCCTGAAACTTTTGCTATTTATCAAATCCAGCAATTAATGCCTATAATTGATGATTTGGATGCAGATGGATTAAAAACACTGTTAGAATCGAGAGCTGGGAGTGGTTTAAACCCTAATTTAAAAATAAATGCAAAAGGTGATACTTTTGCACATGTTGTTTGTCGGACAGAGAATGTTGAGATGATCAAGGTGTTGTTAGATTATCAATTTCCAGACAATCAGGATATTAGTTTTAGTGTTAAAAATGATGCTGGTGAGCAGTTGCATGATTTGTTGCCAGAGGCTTCTGAATTTAAACAAAAGACAAAGCAAGAAGCAGCAGTGATAGATTTACATACTATATTATTACATCAACCAGACGCTTTTGAGGCAGCTTTGGTACAGGCGATTGATGAAGGGTTTAAGATTAATGGACAATATGGCACAAGAGGACAAACTTTATTACAAAAGTGCGTTTCATCCACTCATGATATTCAGGATGAGAAATATCATAGTATTTTAACAGTATTCAAAGACAATGGTGCAGACTTTAACGCGCCAGATAAACAAGGCGAAACACCGTTGATGACTGCGGCTCGAGTACCAAACTTTCCTATCGATAAATTTAAAATTTTAGTTGATGATTTTGGTGCTAATGTGAATATTCTTTCTGATAAGAATCGTAGTATATTATTACTGTCTTTAGGAACCGGGAACAGCAATAAAGGTATTACTGAGTATATGCTAGATCATATAGAAAAATTTGGTCTTAAATACGAAACACCAGATGGTGATATGGTTGATTTTATTGCTTTGCCTGATAAGCATGGAATGACACCAATGCATTATATTATCGATACGGGCGATAAAGATTTAATTGAACGCGCTTTGAATTTAGGTGCCGATTTAACTTTGGATTTGTCTGATTGGGTAGATTATGAAAATAAGGCTAAAAATGATCGGGTAGGATATAGCTTGATTCATTATGCAGCGGAAAAATTCTCACCTGAGAACTTCGAAATCATTTTGCAAAAATACAAAGGTCAATTAGAAGTCAAGTTCATTAATGAAAATTTACATCTAGACTCTGATGCGCGAAATAAAGCATTTGAAGAATATTACAATGAGGCGTTAAACGAGTTGGATAATGAGCTTGGTTTTACGGTTATGCATGCGGCCTTACATAACGGTTCACATGCTAAAGAAATTGTTGATATCCTGAAAAGTAATGGTGCAAAAATTAATTTGGAGAATACTGCAACAGGGCAATCATATTCTGCGAGATCAATGATTCCTTTGGGTAAAGCTTTGAATGCAGAAGCGCCATTTGACATGACCCGAAAATTAGTGAGTCAGGAAATATTAGCACACCGTTTTTCTAATAATGGCCGAACGCCGCTTTTAATGACGTTAGATAGTATGGTAGG
This sequence comes from Uncultured Candidatus Berkiella sp., assembly GCA_964633725.1. Taxonomy (GTDB): domain Bacteria; phylum Pseudomonadota; class Gammaproteobacteria; order Berkiellales; family Berkiellaceae; genus Berkiella_A. The sequence goes on along the minus strand of CAZWHY010000045.1, from coordinate 20,446 downwards.
AAAATCTTCTGTTAGCGTAGAAAAGGGACAAAAGAAAGCAAAAAATACTTTCTCCTTGGATAAAGCTTGGGGTTTAGATAGTAAATGTCAATTGTTAGAGCATATGATTGTTTTAGCTAATAATGATAATAAGATGTTCGAGCAATTTGATTCTCAAGGCAATTCTGCTTTGCATTATGCAATGAGAATATTAGCCAATCCTTTATCTGAATCACAGTCAGATATCTTGAATCAGGTTATTATCAAAGGCATGAGTGTGGAGAATGCTTTAGAAGCTAAAAATACAGATGGGAAATCACCACTAGATGTTTTGGCGGAGAGTGTTACAGGACATTTTAGTCATGATATATTACCTAAATCATTACATGATGACTTAAAAGCTAAGGGCGCTTTAGATGAACCCATAATGGAAGAATATAGTCTAGGTTCTTTAACCGAGCCTTTTGTTATTTTAAGTGAGGGCAAAGAAACAACCTTACTTCAAGAAATCTTATTAAAACAAGAGCCGGGTGCTTTGATTCCCACCATAGAATTGCTTTTGATGAATAAACCAGAGTTACAACAAGATTTGGCAGATTGTTTGTTGAACAAAAGGGAGGATGGTACAACGTTGCTGGGAGACATCATCAAAAGCAATAATAACGCATCACATGCATTCGCGATGTCACATGTTGACCCAGCAGATCCACGTTTAAAAGATAGCATGCCATCAGTGCAAGTTGCAGAGAAAAAGCCATCGCTTTGGGCGAGATTTCGAAAAGCGGTGAGTCGTTTTTTCTCAAGCAATAAGCAAGAGGTTTCAGAGCCAGACATAATAGAACCAGAAGTTGAGTTGGTTCAACCAGATCCAGAAAAACTAGAACAGATCAGTGAGATTGAAATTGAGAATTCTAATAAAAGTTCACGCAGGGTGCGTTTTGGTGGTATAGGGGATGAGGATACTGAACCAGATCTAGAGCACGCGTTAAAAGATCGTCCCGAAGTAGATAGTGAAAGGAAGTTCAAAAAAGGCGATGAATCTGGCTTATCTGTACAAAAAGCAAAAGATAACTTACAAACCTCACCGAAAAAATCAATTCTAAAAAAACCTGAGTCTGCAGGTTTATTACCAGCAAAGCAACAAATGACTTTTATGAGCGATAGTGCTGTTGGCGTGAAAAATAAACGACCAGATCCAATATCTTCTAAAGATTTATTAATTCAGCAATGTATTAATGACTTGCAAAATGCATTGGATTGGAAGATCAGCGTTGGAAAATTGCCTAATTTTTGTCAACCTGATGTTTCTGTACAGGCGGCAAAAGAAGCGATAGAAAGTATGCAGGAAAAATTGATTGAGATGGGGGACGCTGATGGGATAAGTGGAAAAGATATTAAAGCCGCTGTGTTTGAGGTGGGGGCTGGTACAGTCTTTAAGGCTGAAAGCCCTATCAAGTCATTATCTGATTCTATGGATGCTTTGCAGTCTGCCAAGTCTAAAATAAAACCTGGAGGCGGTTCAGCGCCTGCGGCCTAACGAATCGACCGCTTGTCCTGAGCGGTCACAACGTAGCTATATTATACAAACAATAGCAAAAAGCGATATAATGGAATTGAATCTTGACTATTTTACTCGGGTATGAGAAATTGCACCTGTTTTAACGACAAGATTGACAGCTATGAAACTAACTACCAAGGGGCGTTACGCAGTGACTTTACTGCTGGATGTCACCATACTGCAAAAAAATGGTCCCGTCACGGTGCCTGGTATCTCTAGCCGGCATAATTTGTCTTCTGCTTACCTAGAACGCATAGCTGCACAGCTTAGAGCGCATGGCCTGCTAAAGAGTATCAGAGGGGCGCAAGGGGGCTATTTGTTGGCGCGTTCTGCAAAAGAGATAGACTTAGCTGAGATCATTAGCGCGGTGGATGAGAATATGGATGCCACAAAATGCCAGGGGCAGGGAAATTGCCAAAATGGCAAGGTCTGTTTAACCCATCATGTATGGGCGTCGTTAAATCAAGTAATATTGAATTATTTAGAGAGCATTTCTTTACAAAGCTTAGTCGAAGATCCCGGGCTGATGAGTGCTGCAAAAGAATTTTATAATATATTGCCTACACCTGTATTAGTTGAAGAACAGAATTAATTTGAATGATTATGATGGATGAATCTATGAAAAAAACATCTATACGCTATTTTGATTATGCGGCGACCACGCCAATTGACCCATTTGTGCAAGAGATAATGATTGACTGCATTCAAAATCACTATGGCAATCCCGCATCACGTTCGCATGGTTTTGGCTGGGAAGCAGAAGCTTTGGTTGAGAATGCGCGTCAGCAAGTCGCGGATTTAATTCATGCGGATGCAAGAGAGATAGTCTGGACCAGCGGGGCAACCGAGTCAGATAATTTGGCGATTAAAGGGGCCGCGCATTTTTATAAGCGCAAAGGTCAACATATTATTACCAGCAAGATAGAGCACAAAGCGGTATTAGATACGTGTAGACAGCTAGAGCGCGAAGGTTATGAAGTGACCTATCTAGAGCCTAATCATAAAGGCTTCATTACCCCAGAGTCTGTTACAAAAGCCATTCGTGACGATACGATTTTAGTTTCTATTATGCACGTGAACAATGAGATTGGTGTGATTCAGGATGTAGAAGCGATTGGGAAAATCACGCGGGCACGTAAGATTATTTTTCATGTTGATGCCGCCCAAAGTGTTGGCAAAGTACCTTTGGATATGGAAAGCAATCAAATAGATTTATTGTCTATCTCAGGGCATAAAATATATGGACCTAAAGGCATTGGGGCGTTGTATGTACGTCGCAAGCCCAGAGTGCGCTTGGAAGCACAGATGCATGGGGGCGGGCATGAAAGAGGGCTACGTTCTGGTACTTTGGCGACTCATCAAATTGCCGGTATGGGTGAGGCCTGTCGTATTTTAAAAGAGAAAATGGCAGCTGAGTATGAGCGGTTATTAGCATTGAAAAAACGCTTTTGGAATGGTGTGCGCGATATCGAAGCCTTAAGTTTAAATGGTGATTTTGAGCGCAGCGTACCTGGGATTTTGAATTTTAGCATTAATTATATTGAAGGCGAATCTTTGATCATGGGATTAAAAGATTTTGCGATGTCTTCTGGTTCGGCTTGTACATCGTCTAGTTTAGAACCATCGTATGTGCTGCGAGCATTAGGTTTGCCTGATGAATTGGCACATAGTTCTTTACGTTTCTCTATGGGCAGGTTCACCACGGAAGAAGATGTGGATTATGCTATTAAGCGTATTCATGAGGTGGTGGGCAGGCTGCGAGAATTGTCACCTCTATGGGAAATGTATCTAGAGGGCGTTGATTTAAAAACAGTAGAATGGGTTGCACATTAATTTTTTAGAAATTTAGGAGAGGTTGAACATGGCATATAACGAAAAAGTAATCGATCACTATGAAAATCCAAGAAATGTGGGTAGCTTAGATAAAACTCGCACGGATGTGGGTACGGGTATGGTCGGCGCACCAGCTTGTGGTGATGTGATGAAGCTGCAAATTCAAGTAGATGAAAAAACGGGTATTATTCAAAATGCAGTTTTCAAAACCTATGGGTGTGGCTCTGCGATTGCCTCTAGTTCATTGGCAACCGAAATGCTCAGAGGGCGACATTTGGATGAGGCAACAGATATCAAAAACTCTGAAATTGCAGAAGAGCTAAAATTACCGCCTGTGAAGATACATTGTTCTTTATTAGCAGAAGATGCGATTAAAGCTGCCATAAAAGATTATAAAACGAAAAGAGAAGGTCGAGAATAAAATGGAAAGTCCTAGTAGTTTGCTGAATGGGGATCCAGGCTTGCAATTAACAGAGAATGCCGAGAATAAAATGGAAAGTCCTAGTAGTTTGCCGAATGGGGATCCAGGCTTGCAATTAACAGAAAATGCCGTTGACCATTTTGAGAGGATTCTAAAAAATAAAGACAAATATATTGGTATTCGCATATCAGTTAAAAAAGCGGGATGTTCTGGGTATGAATATGTCTTGACGCTCGCAAAAGAAATTGATTTAAATGAAATAGATTATATATTTCAGCATGAAAATTTTAATATTATTGTGGATCAAGAGATTTATTTAAAATTTATCAAGGGCGGCACGACGTTAGACTTTCAAAAAGAAGGTATTAATGAAGGCGTGAAGTTTGATAATCCCAATGTGGGGCATCAATGTGGTTGTGGCGAGAGCTTTACCTTAACAAATGAAGTGTAAGTATTGTGGTTGGCAGGAATTATTTTACATTGTTTGGCTTTGAACCGCAGTTTGTCCTTGATTTGGAATTATTGAGGCAGCGTTATATTGCGTTGCAAACAAAATTTCATCCGGATAATTTTGTTGGGCAATCCACTATAGAAAAGCGTGCAGCGATAGAGTTGTCTACACAAATTAATCATGGCTATCAAGTCTTAAAAGATCCCATTCTCCGAGCAAAATACTTAGCCAAAACGCATGGTATCGTGATCGATAAAGAGTTGACCTATCAAGCAGAGCCTGATTTTTTAATGCAGCAAATGGAATTGCGCGAAGCATTAGAAAACCTAGATTTAGATTCAGGTGGCAAAGCCCAACAAGCCTATTGCCAAGAGATACAAGAAAATATAAATCAATATTATGACAGATTAAGTCAGATATTTTCTGGAACGGATATTAACAATACGCTGATCATAAAAACTATTTTTGAATTACAATTTTATCAAAAAATCATGGACGATTTTCAGTTGAAATTTTCCCATAGTTAGTTGACATTGGATAAGACGATGAGCTTAATTGAAATACAAGAAGTAGAAGAGCCTACAGAAAAACCTATTGCTGTGGGCATCGATTTAGGCACCACACATTCTATCGTTGCGTGTGAGCAAAATGGCGAAATAGTTTATTTAGAAGAAGATGGTTCTGCTTTAATGCCATCTGTTGTGCACTATGGTAAAGAGTATGTCATGGTGGGGCATCCGGCTGTTGAGCAATTGGAATCTGATCCCAAAAATACAATTTATTCGATTAAGCGCTTAATGGGGCGTAGTGTAGAAGAGCTAGTCGATTTAGGTATTCAATTTCCCTATGAATTTTATCCTAATCAGGATACAGAGAAAAGCGGCGACAGTAGTCTGGCGCGAATGATTGTACCGATGGGAACCGTAAACCCTATTGGCGTGTCATCCCAGATTTTAGATGCGTTGCTCAAGCGGGCACAAAAAATTGATACCAATATATCAGACGCAGTGATTACGGTGCCAGCCTATTTTGATGAGACACAACGACAAGCGACCAAAGCAGCTGCTCAAATGGCAGATATTAATGTATTGCGCTTGATCAGCGAGCCAACGGCTGCGGCAATTGCCTATGGTTTAGAGCAAAAAGCCAAAGGCTTATGTTTGGTTTATGATTTGGGCGGTGGAACGTTTGATATTTCTTTGCTTAAAATAGAGAACGGCGTTTTTGAGGTCTTAGCGACAGGTGGGCATGCGCATTTGGGCGGCGATGACATCGACCAAATAATTTCTGAGAAACTTAAAGCCCATATTCAAACAAATATTACAACACACAATTTAAGACTTATTTCTAAAGCCATGAAAGAGCAGCTTTCTGCAGAACATGCGGCGGCGGCTAGTATTGGTGGCCAGCATATCACTGTCGAACGTTTTGACTTTGAGCTTTGGATACAAGAATTTATAAATAAAACAATGGACTTATTGCAATCTGTTTTGATCAGCGCGAATATGGAAGCAAAAGAGATAAATGATGTTTTGTTAGTGGGGGGGTCTACTCGTATCCCTGTTATTCAACAAACATTAAATAAATTATTTCCGAATAAAATTCGCAAAAGCATAGATCCAGATTTAGTGGTTGCCAAGGGTGCTGCTTTGCAAGCGAGTATCCTAAGTGGTCACCGCAAAGATCCCCATGTGTTATTAGATGTGATTCCACTATCTTTGGGGGTTGAGACGGTAGGGGGCTTATCCGAAAAAATTCTTATGCGCAATAGCAAAATACCTTGTAAGCAAACGGAGAGTTTTTCGACTTATCAAGATGGGCAAAATGCCATGTCTTTTCATGTGGTGCAAGGCGAGCGTGAATTAGTCAAGGATTGTCGCTCTTTGGCGCGGTTTGATTTAACCGGTATTCCGGCAATGCCCGCGGGGCGTGCCAAGATAGAAGTGACTTTTCAAATCGATGCAGATGGTTTACTCGAAGTGACTGCCAAAGAGCAAACACAGGGCGTTGAAGCGAGCATAGCCGTCAAGCCTACATATGGTTTAACGATGGATACGGTGAGTGATTCTTTGCAAGATTCTATTGAGCATGCAGAAGAAGATATATTGCAACGAAAGATCAAGCACAAATCTGTGGAAGGCCGTCAATTAATACGTTGTATTCAAAAAGCTATTCAGCAAATTTGCACTGAGAATCAGAAAAATAATAAACAACAAGATTTTTCTAATATAGAGGCGATGCTAAATGCTCTTGAACAAGAAATTAAAAACTCAAATAATTTACCTGAAATGGTTAAGTTCATTAAGGCTTTAGAGTTAGCGGCTGAGCCAATGATGAATCAGAGCTTGCAATTAGCTTTAGATGAAGCCATATCAGGAAAAACTGTAGATGCAATAGAAAAGGTTTATGACTAAATATGACTAAAGTAGTATTTTTACCCAATGCTGATGCTTGTCCAGAAGGTTTAACGGTTGAGGTTGAACCGGGGCAGTCTATATTAGATGTTGCGTTGGATAATGGCGTATATATAGAGCATGCTTGCGAAAAATCTTGTGCTTGTACAACCTGCCACGTGATATTAAGAAAGGGCTATGATTCTTTGGAACAGGCGACAGACGAAGAAGATGACTTGTTAGACAGGGCGTGGGGGCTAGAGCCAGACTCTCGGTTAGGATGTCAATCCATTGTTGGGGCTGAAGATTTAGAAGTCGAGATCCCTAGATATACAATTAATCAAGTTTCTGAGGAAAATTAGCGGGGAAAATAAAATGGAATACAATTGGACGGATATTCAAATGATAGCCGAAGATTTGTTAGAGGCGCATCCTGAGGTTGACCCTCAGCTACTGCGTTTTACAGATTTACATCGTTGGGTTTGTGAATTGACTAATTTTAAAGATGATCCTAGCCGTAGTAATGAGAAAATATTAGAAGCGATTCAATCTGCTTGGATCGAGGAAGCCAAATAACTTTTTTGGTGGTGCAAATCAAATGTGCAAATATTCGGTTAGCCAAGTATAATAGTTTAGTAATTATTTATAAGTTTGTTTTATGACCTGGAGTGAAGAATATGGCTGTTGAAAGAACATTATCTATTGTCAAACCTGATGCGGTTGCTAAAAATGTGATTGGCGAGATTGTGGCTCGTTTTGAGAAGGCAAATTTACGTGTGGTTGCAGCCAAAATGATGCAACTCAGTCGCGAACAAACTGAGTCTTTCTATGAAGTGCATAAAGAACGTCCTTTTTTCAAAGACTTGGTCGATTTTATGATCAGTGGCCCTGTATTTGTGCAAGTATTAGAAGGCGAAGGCGCCATCAAAGCAAACCGTGATGTGATGGGCGCTACCAATCCTGCTGATGCAGATGCTGGCACTATCAGAGCAGACTTTGCAAGCTCTATTGATGAGAATGCTGTCCATGGCTCAGATGCAGTAGAAACAGCACAAAACGAAATCAAATTCTTCTTTAAAGCAGAAGATTTGTGTGAGCGTTTGAGATAAGATTTGAAAAATATATCAGAAGAAAAAGTCAATTTATTAGACTTAGATAAAGACGGAATGATTCGCTTTTTCACCGATATGGGCGAAAAGGCGTTTCGTGCCCAGCAGTTGTTGCGTTGGATACATAAAATGGGCGTCACCGATTTTGATTTGATGACCGATGTGAGTGTTGCATTACGCGAAAAACTCAAAAAGGTCGCAATGGTTCAAGCGCCTAAATTATTATCAGAGCAAATATCAAACGATGGTACGCGTAAGTGGTTGTTTTCTGCTGGCAGTAATTCTGCTATCGAAACCATTTTTATCCCAGAGACCAATCGAGGCACATTGTGTGTATCCTCTCAAGTGGGTTGTATTTTAAATTGTAAATTTTGCCATACAGGGCAACAAGGTTTTCAACGTAATTTACAAGCCTCTGAAATCATTGGGCAGTTATGGTACGTCGTTCGTGAACTTAAAAAACTGTACCCAGAGAAAATTCGTTCCCCTATTACAAACGTGGTATTCATGGGGATGGGCGAGCCTTTATTGAATTACGACAATGTATTGGTTGCCATCAATCTCATGCAAGAAGATTTGGCGTATTGTTTATCTAAAAAACGTATCACCGTGAGTACATCGGGTGTGGTGCCGTTTATGGATAAATTAATTGCGGATACCAATGTATCTTTGGCGCTGTCTTTGCATGCACCAACAGATGAAATCCGCACGAAAATCATGCCGATTAATAAAAAATATTCGTTAGATATACTAATGAAAACATGTAAAGATTATGTGGCTAAAAACAAAAAACGTAAAGTCACAATGGAATATATCATGCTAGATGGTATTAACGATCAGAAAGAGCATGCTTATCAATTAGTTAAACTACTGAAAAATGTACCGAGCAAAATAAACTTAATTCCATTTAATCCATTTTCCGGTTCAAAGTATAATTCTTCATCACGAGAGACAGTTACTAAATTTCAAGATATTTTAATTGCACATGGCTTTATTGCAACAATTCGTAAAACACGCGGAGAAGACATTGATGCGGCTTGTGGCCAGTTAGCAGGCAGAGTCAAAGACAGAACGCGTCGAAGTATTCCCTACAGGCAAGAACGAAAGTATCACTTACCTGTTGTGATTGTGCCAAGCCCAGAGGACAGCCAGACTACGCATTAAGGAGAATGTATGCAGTGGAATAAAGGATTATTAATAACTATATTCGTTATATCTGGTGGGCTTATATCAGGCTGCCAGAGTAACAAAGATGCCAAAGAACTCGCCAGAATCAATGACGAAATTCAATCTGCTCAGTTCTCTATGTACGATATTCCCAGTGTCGTCGACTTTGACAAAGCCGCAAAACTCAATGTGGAGTTGGGTTTGTCTTATTTACATCAGGGTCAAAACGCCAGAGCCAAAAGGAAATTGCTGCGGGCGAAAAGACTGGCTCCCGATATGCCAGATGTACATTATGCTTATGGTTATTATTTAGAAAACATTGGTGAATTAGTAGACGCTGAGAAATCCTATCTGAAAGCGATTCAGTATGATCCTAATAACGGAAAATCCCATAATAATTATGGTGCATTTTTATGTAGAGCCTCTCGATATAAAGAATCTGAAAAGCAATTCATGCTAGTCTTAGAAGACAAGAATTATACTCGAACCGGGGAAGTTTATGAAAATGCAGGTATTTGTGTCATGCAAATACCAGAGATGGCTAAAGCACAAGCTTACTTTGAAAAAGCATTACGCCATGATCCCAATCGTTATAATGCAATGTTAGAACTTGCCATTATAAAATATCGTAAGAATTCTATTTTAGAAGCACAGAGTTATTATTCCACCTATACTAAATTAGCAATGCCTACAAAGCGTTCATTACTTTTAGGGGTTAAACTGGCCGAGCAAATGGGCAACAAAAATCAAGCCGCGAGTTTACAATTAATATTGCAGGCAAAATTTCCGAATGCTACAACAAAGGATTTATTTACATCTGGCTAAGGACTAAATTATGACTATGGAAGGCAAACCCACAAAAGGGCCAGGCAAAACTTTACAAGAAGAAAGGTTGAAGCAGAAACAAGATCTGAGCAATGCTGCTTCCTATCTTGGGATTAGTGAAAGTCTATTGCAGGCACTAGAATCAGATCAGTTTGATTATCCGTTATTGCAAGACAAAAGTTTGGTGCAGAAATATTACAGTCAGTATGCGCGATTTTTAGATATTTCTGCTGATATGATTTTGTCTCGTTATGATGATTGCCTTACTCAGAATGAATTTAATCAGAATAGCCCATCTACTTCAGGTGTATTTAAAAAAATTAGCTGGGTTATGGCTTTTGCCTTGATATTTGGTGCCGCAGAATTATTATATTGGGGCAAACATAAAGTTGTTTCTGTGCCTGAGCCTATTGTTGCTCAAACCGACGAGTCCCAAGAACAAAAAAAACAAAAATCACTAGAATATAGTATTAATGAAATGGTCATGAGCGAGTTACAAGCGGAAGAGCTTGAGATTACGGCTCAATCGGATTGAGGTTTTGTGCACTTAAGATAAGCTAATATTAAAATTTTACGCCCCATAATAATGAGATAGCAACTCATCATAATGGGGTAACTTGCCAGCATCACACTGATCAATAATATAGTGGTCAAAAATCTTTGCATATTTATCTTTCAAAACTTGTTTGTTCAGCTCTATTAATAATAGGCTGAAATATAGAAGCTCGCCTCAAGAATTGTTCAAGTTAGCCGACAAAAAGGATAGTAAAAGTAATTGAATCGTGTGTAGGGGGCGGTGTATATCACCGAGTAGTATGATGAAGCAGTTGAAAGTTCCTGTATTGGTTATAGTCGGTGCGTTAGGCCTGGCTGGTTGTGCGCCAGCAGGTGAAAAAGAAACAGTTGGTACATTTGCAGGAGCAGTTGGCGGCGCAATCATTGGGGCACAGTTTGGCCATGGCGCCGGTAGTGTCGTGGGTGGTGCGGTAGGCGCCTTGATTGGTGGCATTATTGGTAACCAAATCGGTAATAGCATGGATGGTGATGACAAAAGACATGCAAATACAGCATTTACAAAAGCCTCGCGTGTGCCGGTTGGTGAAACCGTCTATTGGAGTAATTCAAACACAGGGCATTGGGGAACCTATAGACCGGTTCGAGATGGCGAGTCTGGCATGGGCTATTATTGCCGTGAGTTTGTAACCACTATTTTTGTTCAAGGGCGTAGCGAAAAAATGTATGGTACCTCTTGCCGTCAGCCTGATGGTTCGTGGCATGCCATTTAAGTATATTTAGATATGAAAATATAAGCCTATATTGTATAGGCTTTTTTTTTGTGTTTTTGGGGCGCATGCGTTTTATATCGCAACTTTAAATTTCATATAACAATCCAGTGGTCTGAGTTGTTTTTTTCTGAATATAATAAGGAATGGGCATGTAATAACTTACAGGTTTAGCGCTCAGTAAGCTGGCATATTTAGATGGAACGATTGAGGGAAAATGCGAGCATAGCAGGGCTATGTGAGTGTTTTTCCGATTGAGATTCATTTAAAGATGGCTTGCTTAATGAGATGATAAAACGGTAAGTTATTACATGCCCATTCCTAAGGAAATTTCCACAACAAAAGGATTTGTTAGAAATGGGAAAATTACACAAAGTCTCAGATTATCGTCCACTTGCCTACAAAACACCAAATGTTAAGTTAACATTCGAGCTTGATCCAGACAAAACCATCGTGCAATCTGAACTTGAGGTTGTGAGAACACAGGTTTGTAAGTTAAATGAAAAACTGACGTTTGATTGTAAAAATTTAGACTTAGGCTATATAAAAGTAAATGGTAGAAAATTATCAAAAGACCAATATGATATTAGTCATGGCCAGGTGACTATTCATGTTCCGCCTAGTGAAGATGAATTTACCGTTGAATTTGAGAATTATATCTATCCTTCCAAAGTAGAAGACTATGGTGGTATCTATCGCTCTGGTGACAAAGAAAAAACAAATGAGATATTCACCAGTCATTGTGAAGCAGAAGAGTTTCGAGCCATAACGCCTTATATCGACAGACCCGATAATCTTGCTATTTTTACAACGCTGATCATTGCGGATAGAGAAAAAAATCCTGTTTTACTATCCAATGGTAATGAAATCGAGATTGGTTCATTTGATGAAAAAAGGCACTATGCTGTGCGCTATGATGGTATCCCTAAGCCTAGCTATTTGTTTGCATTGGTTGCCGGGCAGTTGCCAGCAATGACAGACTATTATATTACGCAAGCATCGCATAAAAAAGTACAGCTCAATATTTTTTCTGAAGCAAAAGAAAAAGTCTCCAGAACATACTTTGGTTTGCAAATACTCAAAGATGCGCTTCATTGGGATGAAGGGCGATATGGCATTGAGTATGACCTAGATAACTATAATATTGTTGGGGTGCGGTTATTTAATGCTGGCGCCATGGAAAATAAAGGGCTTAATATATTTTTGCTAGAATCTATATTAGCGGAAAATGGTATCAACACAGACAAAACATTTGAGTGGGTTACCGCAGTGATTGCGCATGAATTTGCACACAATAAAGCAGGCAATATTGTCACATTAGAAAAATGGGCGGATTTAAGTCTAAAAGAAGGCCTAGCCACGACATTAGAGCGTGAGTATGTCGCCAAAGTGCGGGGCGCTGTATTACCCAGAATAGAAGATGTCAAAGGCTTGCGTTCTAGGCAGTTTACAGAAGATGCTTCGCCCAATGCTCATGCGGTTCGACCCGAAACTTATGAATCTATCGATAATTTTTATACAAACACTATTTATGAAAAAGGCGCTGAGATATTAAATATGCTCAGATTGATGCTAGGAGACGAGCTATGGGTAGAAGGTTTAAGAACCTATTTTACCCAATACAAAGGCCAGGCTGCTTCTATCGAAAAATTCTTAAACGTGATGAGTGAGGTTTCAGAGAGAGATTTGACACAATTCTTCAGGTGGTACACTCAAGCGGGTACGCCTATTATTGATTTTGAAGAGCATTACGATGAAAAAAATAAGACATATACCATTACTTTCTCTCAAAGAACGAATTCAACGCCTGGGCAAGATATTAAATTGCCATTGCATATTCCCATACAAATGGGGTTACTCGATTCATTAGGCAATGATATGACATTACAGCTTGAAGAGGGGGGCAGCGAGCTGGGTACCAGTATGCTTCTTGAGATGACGCAAGTAACACAATCTTTCACGTTTGTTGGAGTAAAAGAAAAGCCGATTCCATCGTTATTTAGGCATTTTTCTGCGCCAATCAAAATGGGTGACACGCCTTTGGATGAGGCGCGATTAGTACATTTGATGCGGTATGATAGCGATGATTTTAATCGCTGGGATTGTGCTCAACAGCTTATGGAACGGCAATTAAATAAAATTATGAATAAGGGGCGTTTGGGTGAGACGTCAGATATTGAGGCGCATTTTATTGAAGTGTGCCGATCTGTTTTAATAGATGAAACATTATCTCCAGGGTTGCGTGCCAATATGCTAAGTATGCCTGATGCTTCTTATATGTTAAATCAGATGGATGTTGCGGCTCCTGATTTGCTTAAACAATCTATGGATATTTTGAGTAAAGGCTTGGCGAAAGCTTTAGAGCCTGAACTAAGAATGACGTATGCCACGCTTTCAAATCAAGGTGATGACAAGTACACGCCTTTCAATGCAGAAATGAGGTGCTTAAAAAACCATTGCCTACAACAGCTTATGAAGTTGAACGCAGATGCTCTACAGCCGGATTTAGTCAAAATGGCTCGCAAGCAGTACAGCGAATCACAAAGTATGACTGATATTATGGCAGCCTTTAAAAGTATTTATTGTTCTCAAAACTTGTCTTCTAAAAAACTTGAAGCGAGTTTGATGAGAAAATATGGAGATGAATCAAGCGTAATGAGTGAATTTTTGCATTGTGTTGCCTTAAGAGACAGTAAAGATTGTATTCAGGTCATCCAACAAACGATGCAAAATGAAAAATTATTTAGTCTATCCGATCCAGAAAATGTGCGTTCACTTTTGCGTGTATTTGCAACGTACAATCTTCATGTGCATGATCTCAGTGGGGAGGGTTATCAATTATTAGCGGATGCGGCATTAGAGATTGATAGCAAAAATTCAAGTACATCGAGCATGTTGATTAAGCCTTTAACAGAGTTTTTGGTTAAGGCTGATCCGACGCGATTTAAGCTATTAGAGTCTCAACTTAGACGGGTGTATGCTCAGCCTGAATTATCGACTCAGATGAAAGAGCTGGTGGGTAAAGCGTTAAAATACACGGATAAGAAAAAAGTAAAAGTGGAGGCAGATTATGATAAAATGAGTCAGCCAACAATCATTATATCTCAGTTTGCAAATCAAGAATCATCTCACTCCCTAGTCCAGTCACAAGTCGAGCTACAACCTAGACGCTCTGAGCGTTTGGCGAAAAAGCGGTTAGAAAAAGCGAAAAGTCTGCCAACTACCTCTATGTGAGCAGATAAATTCTGCCTAGTTTGTTTATAAAATAACCTACTAGGCAGAAAAATTAAGAGGATCTAAATTGGATGTCCCTTAAGAGAATACTAGAAATATGTCATAAATATGGTATTTGAGAGCGCTTAGATAAACTAAAATGGCTGTCCTTTTAGATTTCTTTAGAATATTACGAATATTTTGGGAAATTTCGTCGGTTGGCTTTATTGATCGCGACTAATCTGGGAAAATGGCAGCAGATTAGGCTTTAGGAGTAACTGTATGGCTTTGGATATTCAAGCCGTTAAAGGCATGAAAGATATTTTGCCTTCGCAAATTCAGAATTGGCAAGCTCTAGAAAAAACATTAAAAAGTTTGGTAACAAACTATGGGTACAGTGAGATCCGTTCACCCATATTAGAACAAACAGATTTATTTAAGCGGGCGGTAGGGCAAGTCACCGATATTGTTGAAAAAGAGATGTATACGCTTGAAGATCAAGGTGGCGATCAACTCAGCCTAAGACCAGAAGGCACGGCTCAATGTGTGCGCGCTGGTTTAGAACACGGATTGATTTATAACCAAGTCCAAAAATTATGGTATTTGGGTCCCATGTTTAGAAGAGAGCGTCCCCAAAAAGGCCGCCTGAGGCAGTTTCACCAGCTGGGCGTTGAGGCCTTTGGATTGGCGGGGCCTGATATCGATATAGAATTACTGTTTTTGACGTATCGCTTATGGCAAAAACTAGGATTAGAAAACGATGTAAAATTAGAGCTAAACTCTTTGGGCACATATGAAGAGCGATTAAAGTATAGAGAAGAATTGGTAAAATACTTTAAAGCGAATGCATCACAGCTTGATACGGACTCTATTAGGCGCTTAGAAGCCAATCCAATGAGGATCTTGGATAGTAAAAATCCTGCAATGCAAGCGTTGATTCAAGAGGCACCAACCATTTTGTCGTATTTGGGGGACGAGTCCAAGCAGCATTTTGAGACCATCTTGTCAGCATTAGAGGCACAAAAAATTCCATATATTGTGAATACCCGCTTGGTGCGAGGTTTGGATTATTATACGCACACAGTATTTGAATGGACGTCTGGGTTATTGGGGGCGCAAAGTACGGTATGTGCAGGTGGGCGTTTTGATGACTTGGTTAAGTTGATTGGTGGCAAGCCAACAGCTTGTACAGGATTTGCGTTGGGCTTAGAGCGAGTATTGCTAATACTCGAAGCTAAAAAAGTTCAGGTTGAGCCTATGAGAATGGATGTTTATATCGTGCATGATAGCTTAGAGACATTCCAACTAGCGGAAACCTTAAGAGATAAAGTGCCTAATATAAAATTAGTTTGCCACTGTGGTGGTGGTAAATTTAAAAACCAATTTAAAAAAGCAGATAGTAGTGGTGCACGTTGGGCGATTATTGTGGGTGAGGCAGAAAGAGCGCAAGACAGGTACACAGTGAAGCCATTGCGTGAGGATGCCCCTCAGCAAACATTCGCATTCGATGCGTTAGTAAAGTTTTTAGAACAAAATATAAATGTTAAATAGGTATTAAGGAGAATCATATGTCTGGTTATGAAACGGATGAACAGCAATGGGATGCCATAAAGGGTTGGTTTAGTAAGCATGGCTCAATGTTGTCATGGGCAGTAATTATTGTGGCGGTGTTGTTTATGTCTGGACGCTACTATTTTCATCATCAAGAGGTTGTCTTGGAACAAGGCTCGGAACATTATTTTGCGATGATTGCGAGTCAAGAACAAGATGACCAAATCAGCATGTTGAGTAAAGCCAATCGTTTGATTGATGATTATCCACAAACACCTTATGCTCAGTTGGCCGCCTTTACCATTGCCAAGTATGCGATTGAAGCCAAAAATTATGATGAAGCAGAAAAGCAATTAACGTGGGTAATGAATGACAGCATAGATAATGATTTTAAAATGCTCGCCAGAGTGCGTTTGATCAAAACATACTATGCTAAAGGTGATTTTGAGCAAGCGCTATCATTGCATAATAAAAAGGAAGCGGATGGTTGGCTAACCATTATGGAAGAAGTCAAAGGGGATATTTTACAAAGCCAATCTAAACTCGATGAAGCGGTAGATTCATATGAAGCGGCATTGGAAGCAGCACCTGAAGAGCACTTGCATGGTCAATTATTGACGTACAAACTAAAAGAGCTAGGTGTATCACAAGATTTAATTGATGCCATTGAAGAAAAGAAATCAAAAGTAGGAAGTGAGTAATAAAATGTTGGAAGTGATTAGTACGTCTAAAAAATTAGTAGGCTTGGCATTGGTTTGTAGTTTTATGTTGTCGGCATGTGGCAGAAGTCCTATTCGCAATCCATTTGAAAATAGAGCTGAGCCAGAATTGAGCAAAATCTCAGATGTGGAAGGTGTGGAGCAAGCACAGGCAGAAATTGTTTGGTCAAAACTGAGCCACCGCAAAAGTCGGCATACTTATAGCAAGCTAAATCCTATTGCCTTTGGACAAAAGATTTATTCAGTAGAAGATGATGGTACGCTAATCGCGATGAATATCAGCGATGGCCGTCAATTATGGCATATTAAGTCAAAACTACATTTTACCGCAGGGCCTGAAGTCATCGATGGCAATCTTATTTTAGCCGCGAGCAGTATGATTTTAGCGTTTGATCTAAACACGGGTGAAGAAAAGTGGCGTCGTAAAGTTGCCAGTGAAGTTTTATCATCTCCTAAAGGGAATGCTGGCATATTAGTTGTGCAAGCGGTCGATGGCACTGTGGTCGCGATGAGTAGCAGCAACGGTGAGATTTTATGGGAAGTGCCCCAAACAACACCGGCATTGTCTTTGAGAACCAAAAGCGCACCCGCCATCAGTGGTGACAAAGTGCTCGTTGGCTTGTCTAATGGCAAAATAGTCATCTTGAATTTGTATAGTGGTATGGAAGAGTGGACGCATACTTTGGCAGTGTCTAGAGGCCGTTCTGAATTGCAACGATTGGTCGATATCAGCGCCGATCCTATTATGATTGGTGATATTGCTTATGTTGTGGCTTATCAAGGTAATTTGGCGGCTTTAGATGTTCATAAGCATGAGCTTTTATGGGAACGCAAGATTTCAGCGTTTCAAGATATGGCGTTTGATCAAAAGAGCATTTACATTACAGATGATGAACACAACCTATGGGCGATTGACCAAAAAACAGGTGCGACACTTTGGAAGCAAAGCCAATTAGTGAAGCGTTATATCACTAGCCCGTCTGTACAGGGGCGTTATGTCGTTGTGGCGGATAGAGGGGGCTATGTGCATTGGATTCATCGTGACACAGGTCACATCAAAGGGCGGGTTGAAATGGGTAAGAAATTTTACCAACAGCCCATTGTGAGTAATCAATATGTTTTACTTCGTGAGCATAATGGCAAACTGTCAATGTTAGATGCAAAGTAATCATTTAGTTTGTTGATATTAAAATATTTTGAAATAGTAGAGTAGTAGTATGTTACCGGTTATCGCAATTGTTGGACGTCCTAATGTTGGAAAATCCACGTTATTTAATAAATTCACGCGTTCCAGAGACGCCATTGTTGGCGATTTGGCGGGGGTGACGCGTGATCGCCAATATGGTTTTGGCGCACTAGATGAAAAGCGTCATATGGTTGTAGACACGGGGGGCATGCTCTCAGATACAAACTTTAATGGTTGCGTAGACGATCAAGTTGATTTAGCTTTAGAAGATGCAACCGTCATATTTTTTGTTGTAGATGCCAAAAGTGGCTTGGTTGCGGATGATGAAGCCATTGCTGAAAAATTGCGCGCTTTTAATAAGCCGGTTTATATTGTGGTCAACAAAACAGATGTTGGCGATCCGGATATGGCGGCTGCCGAGTTTTATACTTTAGGCTTTGATGAGTTATTTAAAGTTTCTGCCGAACATAATCGTGGTGTTCGTATTTTAATAGAAGCCGCTCTTGAAAAAGTGCCAGAGCAAGGGCCAGATATGTCGGATAATAGAGACGATATTCGAGTGGCTATTATTGGTCGTCCGAATGTGGGAAAATCGACTTTGACGAACCGCATGCTGGGTGAAGAGCGCATGGTAGTGTTTGATAAGCCTGGTACCACATTAGACAGCGTTGAAAGTAAGCATGATCACTTTGGACAGAAATTTGTTTTTATTGATACCGCAGGTGTTAGACGTAAAAGTTCTGTCACACAAGCGATTGAAAAATTCTCTATAATCAAAACATTAGATGCATTAGATTCTTGTCATGTTGCATTAGTTTTGATTGATGCGACTGAAGATTTAGCCGATCAAGATTTAAGAATTTTAAATTATGCGATATCCAGTGGTAAAGCGGTCATTTTATGTATGAATAAATGGGATAATCTGCCTGAAGATCACAAAGAAAATTTAAAGAAACAGTTAGATTATAGATTGCGTTATGCAGAATACGTGCAAACTTTGCCTATATCTGCACTACATGGTTCTAATGTGGGTTTATTATTCGATAAAATAGAGGATGCTTATAGGCAAGCCTCGATTGAGTTATCCACCTCCAAATTAACAGAAATGCTGTATAAAGCACAGATGCGTAATCAACCACCTTTGGTGAATGGTCGCAGAATTAAATTAAGATTTGCCCATGGTGGGGGGAGTTTTCCGCCGACTATTATTATCCATGGCAGCCAAGCTGAGAAAGCGCCTTCGAACTTTAAACGCTACTTAGTGCGTTACTTTATGAAATATTTAAAACTACATTCTACGCCGCTAAAACTAGTCTTTAAGACCACAGAAAACCCATACAAGCATATGCGTAATGAGTTAAATCGCAAACAAATTAAAAAACGTGGGCGTTTAATTAAAAATAGAATAGAAAAGAAGAAAAGATTGCGCAGCAAAAAATCAGCCTACAAACAATACCAGATTTAATCTGGTATTGTTTGCTGAAGGGCTGTTATTTTTCAGTTATCTTCTAGGAGGAGAGTATGAGAATACAAAGCCTAAGTGAAAAGAAGTTGCATTTTTATAGGGCTTAATGCTAAAAAAGTTTTGATTAATATCATGACCTTCGTAGTTTAAACGACTAATCTGATCAAATATGACCATCGCTTTTAAACCTAAAAACCACCAGGGGTTATATTGCATGCCAATGCCTAGTCGGGCAGAAGCTTTGGACTTGGTGCTTTGCGAAATTTCGGTCGCCATGCCAGCAGCCGTGGTATAGAAAATATGGGTGTCAGGCTTTTGAGTCGACAAGCCCACCATACCAATTAGTTCTAAATTTCTCACCATTTCCCAATAGAAATTAAAATGAGCATACCAAGCTTTTAATCTGATTTCGGTTTGGGAAGCATCACCAACGGGTACCAAATTGCTGGTTAAAAAAGCTTGTGTGCCATCGAATATATGACGTTCTTCTTTTGTTGTGGATTGCTCATAACCCAAATCAAATCCAAAAAATCCATTGACCCGAGAGCCGACATAAAATGATAAAGCGTTAGACATGTCCGGCCAGGTATCTTTGAAGTACTCTGATTGCTTGTTTTTGGGCTCAGCTCCCCAATATTTCCAATCAACCCCAATGTGAGGACTCCAGTAATAAGCTTGTAGTGGAAGTGGTGAAAAAATTAAAATCAAAAATAAAGCGCGAATATACTTAAGCATCTAACTACCTATTTCCTTGTTATATTGATGATTATTGTCCTCTGTGTGCCGTAGGTAGTCAACTGAGATTTTTGTAAGTACTGCCATTTAAATTAAAGATTTTAGATGCGCAAGGCGAATTAATTCCTCGCCCAATTCTGGGAGAGGACGGTTTGGCTTGCCAAACCTGGTGAGGGTTGATGATGGTATGGGAGCAAATAAGAACTAAAAATAGGCGATAGATCAAGTAATGAGTATAAAGCTACTTTGGTTGCACATCAGAAATTACAAAGTTAAATGAAAAATAAAAGTTCTGATATGGATAGTATATCGTTGATTTAACTTGCAAGTTTAACCCTCACCAGGTTTGCCAAGGCAAACCGTCCTCTCCCAAAATTGGGCGAGGAAATGATTCGCTCCGCTTATCGAAGAACCAAAACTAACTTGACGTCCAACACAAAGTTTTATATAGACAGTATATAGTTGATTTAACCTGCAAATTAAACCCTCACCAGGCCTACTCGGCCGTCCTCTCCCAGAATTGCTGAGGGATCCCCACGAATTTCACAGAGATTCGTA
>CAZWHY010000044.1:0-27594 GCA_964633725.1 Uncultured Candidatus Berkiella sp. | reverse complement strand
TGAAATAGACTATAGCAACATGATCGCTCAATTAATCCGATTAATAAATGAATATCAATTAGATATTCGCCAAGTATTCGCAGAGATCGTTCAAAAACTTATTGATACCAGCCAAGAAAACTTGAACTGGAGTACCGCAAACGCAGACCAAAATAACGTTTTGTTTATCTGTGATATCAAGGTAGAGACGCACAATGGGAATATGGTTGGCTCCATAGAATGTATCAAGCTCCCTGCGGCTTGTCATAGTCAAAAACTAGAACAAATTTCAGATGATCCAAATATTAAGTATACGGCATTATTTTTAATACAACCTGACGGCATAGAATCTATAAATTATAGTGGTTTGTGGAACCTCGAATCGCCAGAAGAACCATCTAACTCAGGCTCATCAAGCGCCCCCAAGAAGAAAAAACACTGCACTATATGCTAGTGGAGTTGGGTTGAGTTAAAATGACGTTTTGCGTAGCAAACATGCTTTCCTCGCCCAATTTTGGGAGAGGACGGTTTGGTACACCAAACCTGGTGAGGGTTAGTGTATTAAATTTGCAAAAACTCAAATTCAGTATTACCTAAATCACCCCACTCAAGTTCTCTTTTAAATGCAACCGCATACCTTCTATGTTTTGCTCTTTTTTGGCGGCGATAAACATGGTTGTATTATTTTCAAGTGGAATAATATAGCCTTGATAGTCTCCGTAGTAAAAATGCTGTTGCTTAAATACTTTTTTACCTGGAACCACTAAAACCGTAATGGGTAAGCTATCATCGCTAATTTTGTAAACCAAGTGCGCTGTGATTTTATCTTTTACCAAGCAGTTCCCTGCAAAAGCAGCCGGTACTAATGTAGACTCACTTTCCAAATCCATTACTTTAAAAATATGATTCATTTGCTCCGATTGAACATTGTTGCTCGCCAATAAAGCCTGTGGCTCTGAATCAATATGTGCCAGTAACATTTTTTCCAGATTATTCAGATGATATACATTTGCGCCCAATAATACCGCAACCAAAGCCAGCATTGCTGCAACGCCAGCAGATAGTTTTGGCCAAAAACTCACGTCATTTTTAGCAGGTTGACTGGACAATTGCGCTAAAATATTTTGTTTTAGATTATCCGGGCAATCGATCAAAAGCGTTTGCTTTAAATTTTGCTCCAGCGCAAATGACTCTGCTGCGAATTGTTCACAGACATGGCAAGTATCTTTATGGGCCAACAACTCAGCATCTACAGACATAGGGTCGATTAAAAATTGGTATTGAAATGCTTCACACTTCATTTGACCTCCCCATTGTTTTTATCATCTGGTTCATCTTCAGCCAGTAACTGTTTTTTGAGCATCGTTTTGGCTCTATGTAATCTTGTCATCACCGCTTCGGGGCTAATATTTAACATGGCCGCAATTTCTTTACCACTGAACCCCCAAATCACTTGTAGTAATAAAGGTTCTCTATAATCAAGCGATAAATCATTTAAGGCTTGATGTAGCGCAAATGCTTCTGGTCTCGTATCTAAATTAGTTTCATTGGCTGCAAATTCATCCATGGGAATATCTGAAAATTTCGCTTTCCCTTGAGCGCTTTCAAACCGCCTCGCATTTTCGCGTTTTAAAATGGTAATCAGCCAAGATTTGGTCAGATCAGCACTCTTAAGTGTATGCTTATAGCGCCATGCTCTTAAAAATGTTTCTTGCACCAAATCCTCTGCAATTTCTTTGTTTCCCACCAACCAGTATGCATATCGATATAAATCCCGCATATAGCTATCTAGAAGGCTGGCAAATTCATTTTTTGTTAAATCCATATATTAAGACCTTCTTACCATCCTTTTTCTTACAAACTCTTATAAACATTCTATAAATCATATTATGCTATATTCTATACTAGACCAGAGAATATACACCAATGGAGCTACGATAAATGTTCGAATGGATATCCGATCCACAAGCTTGGGTCGCACTGGGTACATTAACCGCTCTCGAAATTGTCTTAGGCATAGACAATATTATTTTCTTAACAATTTTAGTTGGTCGTTTACCTGAAGAAAAACGCCATGCTGGCCGTATTTTTGGCTTAGGTCTGGCTATGTTTACTCGAATAGCCCTACTGCTGTCACTAGCCTGGGTAATGACTCTCACCACCCCACTTTTTACCATGTATGAATATGCTTTTTCTGGACGAGATTTGATTCTCATCTTTGGTGGCTTATTTTTGATGGCCAAAAGCACGCATGAGATCCATCAAACCATGGAGGAACCCCCAGCAGCAGCAGAATTAACCACTAGAAAAGTAAGTTTTACCGGTATTATCTTACAAATAGCCATTATTGATATTGTTTTTTCATTAGACTCCGTCATTACAGCGGTTGGACTGGCTGAGCATGTGTCTATCATGGTGATAGCCATTGTGGCTTCTGTTATCGTCATGATGGTTGCCGCCAAAAGCATTGGTGAATTTGTGGATGCTCACCCAACCATTAAAATGCTGGCCTTAAGCTTTTTGATTCTAATTGGTGTTGCATTGCTGGGCGAAGGTTTCAACTTTCATATTCCCAGAGGCTATATTTATTTCGCTATGGCTTATTCTGTCTTAGTTGAAATGCTTAATTTGAGACTAAGGAAGAAAAAAACCGCCTAACTGTAGTGTATATACAGCAGAATAAGTTTATTTTCACTGACTTTTCTGCTGTATTTCCCAATCAACTCACACACAGATGTCAGCTTAACAACTATTTGCACAGAAAATCATTTTTTTTCTCATAATGTTAACCAAATCCGATCGTATTCCTTTATAATATGCAGTTAAATTATTTCAGGGTTTGTTGTTATGCGACCCACAAACATATTTAGTTATACGGCTGGTTTACATATGAAATTTAATGCGCAACATTGGGGCATCATTTTAGGCGGTTCAAGTGGTTTTGGTTTGGCAACAGCCCAAAAACTAGCCAAACACGGCATGAATATCTGTATTGTCCACCGCGATCGCAAAGGTGTAATGGCCCGCATTACCCCACACTTTGAAGCCTTAAAGCAATTGGGGGTTCAAGTACGCACTTATAACGTCAATGCACTAGCCCCTGAAAGCATGACTTATGTATTAGACGATCTAAAAGAACATATGAACCCGGATGACAGCATCCGCATGATGCTACACTCCATTGCATTTGGTAATTTAAAATTACTCGCCCCCGAAACAAAAAGCTTAGAAGAAAATCATAAAAGTATGATGCAACAGTTCGGCCAAGCGCTCGGCATAGATCAAAGTACCTTGCAAGAAAAAGTAGATGCTTTGTTTGCTGAAGGACACGATGCTCTAGCCCCCATTGCATCTTTACCAAAATATAGTGAAGAACTGTTAGGGGAAGAAGATTTCTCATTAACAGTACACAGCATGGGTACTAGTTTGGCAGCATGGGTCAAAGAAGTATTTCAACGAAAAATGTTTGCCACCGATGCCCGTGTTTTAGCACTCACCAGCGAAGGCAATGAAGTCAGCTGGAAAGGCTATGCTGCGGTCTCCGCCGCCAAAGTCGCTTTAGAAGCCATCGCACGCTCCATCGCAGTAGAATACGCACCTTATGGCGTACGAGCCAATATTATTCAAGCCGGTGTAACCGATACCCCAGCATTGAGGCTCATACCGGGCAGTACCCATCTAAAAGCCTCTGCCAAATCACGCAATCCATATAACCGCCTCACCATGCCTGAAGATGTCGCTAATTTTATTTTCTTAATGTGCCAAGACGAAGCGGCTTGGGCAAATGGTAATATTATTCGAGTAGATGGTGGAGAACACATCAGTGGCTAATTTGTATTTGCATGGGGTGGGTCATTTTCACCCCGAGAATATTATCGATAATCTATTTTTAGAATCTTTAAATATAGAAACCAATCATGAATGGATTATGGATAGAGTCGGCATCAAAGAGCGCCGCACCGTTTTGCCATTAGACTATATTCGTCAAACGCAAAATCTTGATCCCAGAGCCGCTATCGAGGCCGCCGTATACAGCAATGCTGAAACCGGCCAACGTGCCGCCAAAAAAGCGCTCCAACATGCGGGTATCACCGCCGACCAAATTGGTATGGTGATCGCAGGCGGCTGCTCTCCCGACGTAGTCACCCCCGCAGAAGCTTGCACCATTGCAGCTCGTTTAGATATAGAAGCCCCTGCTTTTGATTTAAATTCTGCATGCTCCTCCTTTGGGGCACATATGCATTTTCTATCGATGATGGATGCTAATGCCTTGCCAGAATATGTTTTAGTCGTGATTCCAGAAAACAATACACGTACAATTAATTATACCGACAGAAGCACTGCGGTATTATGGGGAGATGGTACTTTTGCTTGTGTGGTTTCGACTAAAATCCCAAGCAAAACGGTTATTACACATACCACCATGCAATCTAACCCAAAAAAATGGGAAGCGGTCAAAATCCCTAGATTAGGGCATTTTCAACAAGATGGTCGTGCCGTACAATCTTTCGCCATCAGGCAATCTGTACAATGCTTTAAAGACTTAAAGCAAAAGACAGATGCTAATGTAGATATGTACTTTATTGGACATCAAGCAAACCTGACGATGCTGCAATCTGTACAATCACGCTGTGCGTTAAATACAGATCGCCATTTATATAACATCGATCACTTTGGTAATACAGGTGCGGCAGGCGCGCCTACAGTATTAAGCCAAAACTGGGATACGTTCACCTCTGGCGATACCATTGGATTAGTCGTTGTTGGCGCAGGGTTAACCTGGTCTAGTATGAGAATTGAATTTCGTTAGAATAGTGAATATAAATAATGATGTTAACCTACAATGAATTTTTAGATCGCGATCATTTTTCTAAAGAAGAATTAATTGCCTTCGCTTATGGTAACTTAGTGGAAAATCCACCGAAAGAATTTTCTCGCTTACCCACCCCGCCATTTCTGATGGTCGATAGGGTGACAGAGATTAGCCGCAAAGGTAATAAAGGCCGTATTGTTGGCGAAAAAGATATCAAAGTAGATGAATGGTTTTTTCAATGTCACTTTAATGGCGATCCAGTGCAGCCCGGTTGCTTAGGCGTCGATGCAGTTTGGCAGTTGTTGGGTTTTTATTGCGTTACGCAAGGCAGTGAAGGTAATGGCCGAGCTTTAGGCTGTAAAGAAATTGCATTTGATGGCCAAATACGCCCCTATAACAAAGTCGTTCGTTATGAAATTGATATTAAACGTTATAGCGTATTACAAGAAGGTCGCAGCTCTTTGGTTGTCGGCTCTGCAAAAGTATTTGTAGACGATGCGCTAATTTATACATTAGACGGTGCAAAGGTTGGAATATTCCAAGGTATTGCCTATACAGACTACCCCAATCCCTCTAAAAATTCCATTGGCGGCATTATAAAGGTTTAACATGACTGAAACAGTAAAAACAAAAACAATTTTGACCAAAGCAGAGGTTTTAGCCCTTGTGCCGCAACAAGCGCCCTTTCGATTTATTGATGAAATTATTGAATTGGATGATAATGGTATAACTGCGGCTTATACTTGGAAACAAGACGAATCTTTTTATGAAGGTCACTTCCCAAATAACCCGATTACACCAGGTGTTGTATTATTAGAAGCCAGTGCGCAAGCTGGCGTTGTGGCGTTTGGTATCTACTTAGCAGCCAAGGCCTTCCCTAAAGACGAAATCTCTAAAATCCTAACCCTGTTTACGGAAGCACAAGTAGAATTTAATGGTTTGGTCAAACCAGGCCAACGTATTATCATGCGTGCTAAAAAAATATATTTTAGACGTTTGAAATTAAAAGTAGAATTTGAGACCACATTAGAAGACGGTACCTCTGTTTGTTCAGGTACCTTGGCTGGACTAGGAGTGAAATCATGAGCGAAATAAATAATACGAATAATCGACGCGTTGTTATTACCGGCTTAGGCATTATCGCCCCGAATGGCCATGGTATAAAAGAATATGAACACGCACTTAGAAATGGCATTTCAGGTATCTCCCATCAATCAAAATTAGAAGACTTAAAGTTTGGTTGCCATGTTGCAGGTGTGCCTAAAAATATTGAAGCCATACAAGAACAATATTTTACCCAAGAACAACTGATGTCTATGAATAGCAATATTACTTATGCCTCTATTGCCGCGATTGATGCATTCAAAGACGCTGGCTTTGAATTGCCTGCCGAAGATTCAGATGTCGATTGGGATATGGGCGCTATTATTGGCACAGGCATTGGCGGTATGGACACCACGGGCGCTAAACTGGTTCCGATGACTGATGCTGGCCGCGTTCGTCGCATGGGCTCTACCATCGTTGAACAAGTCATGGGTAGTGGTGTTTCTGCAAAAGTCGCTGGCTTGTTGGCCTTAGGCAATCAAGTTACTACAAATAGCAGCGCCTGCTCTACTGGTACAGAAGCCATCGCCGATGCAGTCTATCGTATCAAAGCTGGATTAGCAGAACGCATGTTGGCCGGTGGCGCCGAGGGCTCATCTGAGTATATTTGGGCTGGGTTTGATGCGATGCGTGTCTTAAACAAAAATTTCAATCAGGATCCCACCAAAGCATCACGTCCGATGAGTGCGAGTGCCGCTGGATTTATTCCTGGCTCTGGTGCCGGTATTTTGATGCTAGAAAGCCTAGAAAGCGCGCAAGCACGTGGTGCACGTATTTATGCTGAAATTATTGGTCAATTTATTAATTGTGGTGGACATCGTCAAGGCGGTAGCATGACGGCGCCCAACCCTAATAGCGTACAACGTTGTATTCGCTCAGCATTAAAATCCGCCGGTATTGCAGGTCATCAAGTCAATGCGATTAATGGCCATTTGACCGCCACATTCGCCGATCCGCATGAAGTGACAAACTGGCAAAAAGCGTTAGGGGTCGAGCCGGAACATCTCCCTTATATAAACTCAACTAAGTCTATGATTGGGCATGGTTTAGGCGCTGCGGGCGGTATGGAAGCTGTCGCATGCGTATTAGAGGTGTATAAAGACTTTGTGCATGGTTCATTGAACTGTGAAGATTTGCACGAAGCATTAAAACCTTTTGAAAAGAGTATTGTGCGTAAAACCATCGAAACGCCAATCGACATACTCGCCAAAGCCAGCTTTGGATTTGGTGATGTTAATGCCTGCTTAATTTTTAAAAAATGGCAGCCATAATTTATTTTGAAACTTTTTAACTTTTAATTTTCAACTTTGAGGAAGAGCATAATGAGCACAAACGAAATTACCAACCAAGTGATTGAAATCTTAATGAAATACAGCAAATCTGAGCATAAAGCAGAAGAGATTAAGCCTGAGACTAATCTATTAGCAGATCTCAAAATTAACTCTGCTCGTTTAGTCGATATTATTATTGATTTTGAAGACAAGTTTGATATTGAAATTGATGATGATGCAGCAGATGGTGTTGCAACACTGAAAAATGCGGTAGATTTGATTAATACTTTAGTAGCTGCTTAATATTTGAGACAAAATAGTGAAGCATTCTGAACAAGCCAATAATGCAAGCGCACTGCCTCAAAGGCTAAAGCTTGCATTGCGTTTACAAAAACTCGTCGCCTGGTTAACAATGCCCATATGGTATGTGCTGAGCACTGCGATTATGCGTTTTGTTTATGGTTATAAAATCAAAAACCTAAAACAGTTTCGACAAGATTTTAAACGCATGCTGACAGACACCCAGCAACCCATTTTGATTTGCGCGAATCATTTAACCAAGATCGATTCGCTCATTATATTATGGGCACTGGGTTCACTAGGCTTTTATCTGGGAGAATTCAAGAAGTTTGCTTGGAATCTACCCGAAAAAGAGCGTTATTTTCATAGTATTTTATTGCGTATCTTTTGTTATATTGGCTGTTGCATTCCTGTGAGCCGTGGCGGTAGTAGACAAGAGGTTAATGAGTCATTAGATAAGATTTTGTATTTGGTCTCTGACCAGCATCTTACAATGATTTTCCCTGAAGGCAAAAGAGGCGATAAAGGCCGGATTGATACCACGGACTACTCATATGGTGTTGGCCGTATTATTCAGCGCACACCTAATTGTCATGTCTTATGTGTTTATATGCGTGGCCAACACCAAGCGCAAAAAAGTGATTACCCCGCCCGTGGGGAAAATTTTTATATAGACGCTAAGATGACTCAACCCACAAGCGACCTATCTGGCATGCGACAAATTAGAGCGCTCTCTTCTGAAGTTATCCTCACTTTAAGCAAAATGGAATCAGAATACTTTGATTATTGTTGGGAATGATATTATTGATTTAGGTGAAAGCCTACCCTCCAATAAATCTCAAGATCCTAGATTTTTAAGGCGTGTTTTTACGCCTAATGAACAACAGCTTATTCTTGTCTCATCTAACCCCGAGCTTCAACTTTGGTTTTTTTGGGCGGCGAAAGAAACCGCTTATAAAATAATTTCCAAAATTAAAACACCTCCGATTTTTTCGCACAAATTATTTCAGGTTACTATAAAGTCTAATGTTAATTTATCAGAATCAAAACAACGATTAGATATTATATATGATAATTATATAATTCAGGCTATAGGCATATGGGATAAAAATAAATTACATGTGGCAGGATATTTAAATACAAAATATTCACAATCTCAAACTCATGAAACGCATGGTCATGGTATTGACTTAGCATTATTAGAGCAACAGACCAAAACACAGCTTTATTGCTTAACAGAAAATGATATCACCTACTGGTCTGAGCAAAATAATTTAGATTTACATTTTAGCAAAACAGAACAAGAGTCTATAAATCATACTGCATCCGCAACAGCAAAATATAAGCTCAAACAAGATTTAGCTCAAAAATTGGGTTGGGATATCAAAAAACTAGAAGTCATACGTCCTAGCTTAAATAAAAAAATGCACCCGCCTTTTTTGCTATATCACGGTAAAAAAACGAATATAGATATTAGTTTATCTCATCATGGTGAATGGGTGGGATGGACTTATACCTGCCCCAAAACTTACATTTTATAAATACGACAACCCTCTTGCCAGAGGGGACACAAAAATTACTCACCAGAACCTCACACATATCTATTTCTAACTACCCTTTATCTTTTTATTATGTTAATTGAGCAAGCATTAAGGTAAAATCAAGCATTGTAAGTCAAGTTGTCAATATAAAGGGGCGCAAAATGAAGATACATTTAAGCGAGGCTATTAAACAGTCATATGCGGAAGTTATTAATACTGAAAAGGGTTCGGTACCATGCACAGGATTTGACTTTTTACCCGATATGCAATTTAAAAGTCTTGCAATTAGTATAAAACATATCTTTAGCGACTTGGATGCAGCGCATGAGCGTATAAAGGATTTTGATGATGAAGGACTATTATCACACATAGATTCTTTATATATTGATATAAGTAAAGACAAAAATAGAAACGACAGAAATTTTGATCAGCATGTAGCAGAACATAAAAGTCATGTAACCGCTATATCAAAGATTATAAGAGAAGGGGGCGAAGACTTTGCCGAGCTTAAAAAAATGCACTTGTTCAAAACCAATAAAAGTGCTTTATTGGATCCTTTTTGGGAAAAACTTTCTTGCAAGCAAGCAGGTAAAAACTTTGTAACAAAGCATAAACATTTATTATTATATATTCAGGACTATCCTGAGTTTGAGCATATAAAAGAAAAATATAATAAAATCAGAAAAGATAACGTTAAAATGTGTCTTAAAAAGATTGAGAAGCTCTTTATCGATAAAATACTAGACCCTGCATATTTAGAACCTCAAGTTAATGGCCTTGCAAACAAATATGAACTTGGCAAAATATTCATGAAATATGGTTTTAGTCCGAAGGAGATTGACTTTTTGCAAGGGTTATGTGCTCCTAGCATAACCTCTATACAAGACTATTACTCTCACTTCTTAAAAAGTTATATAGATGCTTCTTGCATTAGGCAAGCAAATGCTGATTCTGAAAATCTTATCCCAGATATTACTGTATGTGTAGAATCGGGCAAAAAACGCTATCGTTTAAGAAAGTTAGATCAAGCAGATCCAGTAATCTTTGTATTAGGCAATATTACCAATGATTGTACTAAGGGTGACGTGCCAGGTTCTCAAGGTTGGACATATTGTACCTATGGTGCAAGTAACCCTAAAGGTGGATTTTATGTGATTGAAAAGCTTAACGCTGCCGGAGAGCCGAAAATTGTTGGTCAAACATTTGCTTACATTAACCCTGCTCAGCATTTAGTATTTAATATTTTTGTAACGAAACACCATGAAATCAACCAACCCATGGTAGAACGACTTTTTAAATTAGCAGCAAGTCATATAGTTAATAATATTGAGCATATCTCACAAGTAAACATAGCCGCTAGAGCACATAGTTCACACTATTGTACATTAGGGAATATAAGTAACGAGGCATTGCTACGACCTGATACTCCTAACTATATCCCCCATAAAGACTTTTTCGACTTATTGGCGGGAGCTTCAGCTCAAAGGACAATCGAAGGTTACATTAAAAACGGTGCATTGACGTATTTCGACTCAAGAGAACAAGCTGTTGTATGTACCAGAGACCAGCCAGTATGTATTGATATGCAAGAATGTACTTGGTCAATAGCAAATAATGGTAGTGGTTCTAGAGTGCGAGCAGCCGATGATGCTGGTAGTTCATCACATTCACAAGCAGATGCGGAGCCCATATTAGTCAATTTTATGCAAGCTAGACAAGCGCAAAGACAAGCTAGACAAGAATTAAGGCAAAGTGTCTCAATGTTGCATGAAGAAGAAAGAGCAATGGAGAGGAACCGCCGTCATTGACGGCTTGAAAAGCATACATGCCCCGTAAAAGCCCGGTAAGCGTCCGAAACATCCACATCATGATATTGGCCTGGAATTATTAGAGCAACAGGCCAAAACACAGTTTTATTGCTTAACAGAAAATGATATAACCTACTGGTCTGAGCAAAATAATTTAGACTTACATTTTAGTAAAAAAGAACAAGGATCGATTAATCATATCGCATCCGCAACGGCAAAATATAAGCTCAAATAAGATTTACAAAATTCTAGGCGGCATAACGCCACTGTCGCCCAGTTCGTCTATTAATGCATCATGATACTCAGCAAAGCTTTGTGTTATATACTCCTTAGCTTTATTCACTATTGGCTTTACGACTGGAGCAACAAGGCAGCTAGCAATCGTTCCCGGCAAACCTCCCCCCGCTAAGTAATAAATGCCAGTGCTTGCACTAAAACTCACCATACTCGGTATAGACAAGATATCCGCTTCATTAGGCACATTTAAAAAACCACCTAACTGGCAAGATAAGACAGCCCCAACTTGAGTAGAGACTAAATTTGCAATCGTGATATTTTGGCCATATAAATATAACTGAGCATCTATAAGAGTTTGAGTACTATTGTCTTTGAGTACGTTAATAAAGCCGATCATATTATTCTCCAGAAATCACAGCCAGGTAAAGAAGTCAGAAGAAAGTAACACAAAAACATATTGGTTTCGCATTCAATTATGATAATTGGCTGTAAATTTCAGACAAACGGACAAAGTTTCAAACATTAGGTAGAATGTGTTGTTTGATCATTCTTATTATAAATTCGTGAGGTCCCAGTAAAAAATTATTTACTAGAAACTCACCTTATGCAGCCTTATCTGGCTTGTGTTTTTCATGCTCTGCGAGCTGCAACGCATAATTCCAAGGCATCCAACGAGAGAGCTTTTTTTTAGAGTCTGAGCTTATCTTTATGGTTATAGCATGCTTAAAATTAGAAGGGAAAACTGACAAGTTGAAAAATCGTTATACCAAAACCTCCATGGGTTGGGCTGCATGGATAATAGCAAGGCTTGGTGGATGGAAAGGTTATGATTCCGAAAGTCCGCCTGGCCCAATTACAATGAGAATCGGATTAGAACGATTTCAAACTATGCATGAAGGATGGAGTTTTAGTAATAGTTTGGATTAAAAGTGTGCATAGGGTAGCTTCCTAGAGAGCCCTACTCAATGATAGGGCATCAATAAATCAAAGTGAATTACAGCTTAAGGTTTTAATCTGGAGGAAGATAAATCACTTCCATCTATCATTTTAACCTTATCAAAACCCTGCTCCATGAGCCTTAACTCAAGAAGCTCTTTGAGTTCATCGGTTTTCGCCAAATCAAACGCCGTTTTCCCTTCATGATTGACTACTGTAGTATCAGCTCCCTGCTCAAGCAGCAAGTGCGCCGTTCGGGCTGCGGTGTCAAAACCTTCTAGACCATCAAACATAATTAATTCAGCCTCAACTACGGCAAGATGAAGCACTGTGTTACCCTCATTATCGACCGCATCGATATTTACGCCTTTCTGTAACAGCAGAGCACCCGTTGTGGGTGAATTAAATTGTCCAATCATATGTAAGGGTGTTCGACCATCAAAGTTGCGGAAATTGATATCAGCGCCTTTATTTAACAGTAAGGACACCTCGTCCTTGTGATCAAATGATACAGCAATATGAAGCGGCGTATCACCATCACTGTTGACCGCATGGATATCAGCGCCATGGTCTAACAGAAATCTCACCAATTCGATATCCGTATGCCCAGTATCTAGAACGGAATGAAGCGCTGTTTCGCCACGACTGTCG
Organism: Uncultured Candidatus Berkiella sp.; assembly: GCA_964633725.1. Lineage (GTDB taxonomy): Bacteria > Pseudomonadota > Gammaproteobacteria > Berkiellales > Berkiellaceae > Berkiella_A. Next base: position 14,954 of record CAZWHY010000044.1, on the reverse strand, counting down.
GCCACATTGATATTAGCATTGGGCAAATCAAGCTGACGCTTAAGCTTGTTTTGCTTACAATTAAATGCTGCGTGAAGAAATAGCTCTGCTGAAAATTCCTTTTGGTTGGGTTGATTGTTGTTGGGGGCTTGAAAGTACATTACGTCATCCTGTGTGTTAGAGTGTATTAAAAATAACCAGAATCATAACAAATAATTATCACACAACATATAGAAAGCACATGAGCATACGACGAAAGGTATGGGCAAGCCGTTTAAATGGAAGCAATCTGCTAAGGCCTCATGAAGTCGAAGGATAAATTATAACTATTCAGCTATATTAACCACTATCTGATTTTTGTTTTATCTATTTTTGACTTTTACACACCAAAATCCACGGGATTTTGTTGTGACTCAATATTATTGGCCTCCTCTACATAAGTGTGAGGTTCTAGTAAATAAATTTGATGCTAGACATCAAACATACCCTTGCTAATACACGCTTTTCTGGTAGAATGGCTCGCCATGAAGTAGCAAATGGAATTTTTTGTGACCGCAACCCCAAAATGTATAGAGCTGACCCAGGCTGAGAAGATAGAACTGATCTCTCGTATAAAAAGTAATCAGCTTACCGAAGATGATAGCGATATTCTTGTAGAGCTGATTGAATTTAACTGCTGGTTACAAACACGCATTGTTGAAAAAAATATTTCCATCCATAAGCTGCGACATGCTTTTTTGGGCACATCAGAAAGAAAACCCTCAAAAAAACCAAAAGACCCAGCCAAGCCTGTAGAGCCTGAGAGAAAGCGCGTCACCTCTAAAAACAAGGGTCGTTTGAGCGCAGATGATTACACAGACATTGAAACGGTCAATGTGGAACACACAGAATATAAAGCTGGGCAAGAATGCCCAGAGCTTTGCGGTGGTCGATTATGGCCAGTCTCTCCAGGTAATATTGTTAAAATTACTGGACAGGGTTTCGCCAAAGCAACGAAGTATGTACAAAAAAAATTGCGTTGTGGGTTGTGTGGCATGTTATTCACAGCATCTTTGCCTTCAGATATTTCTAATGACAAGTATGATTATAATTTTAAATCTCAATTGTGCATGCTTAAATACTATATGGGTTTGCCTTTTTATAGACTGGAAGCATATCAAAGAACCTTAGGCATACCTTTGCCTGATAGCACCCAATGGAAATTGGTAGAAGAAGTGGCAGATTCAATTTATCCCATATTTTATTACCTAGAAAAACTCGCTGCTCAAGGCCGTCTTGCTCATGCCGATGATACTTCTGTAAAAATTCTATCTTGTATCTTAGAAAACAAAAAGATGACCGACCGCAAACAAAGAAAAGGCATGTTTACAACAGGCGTTTTATCTTATGTGGGGCAGCATAAAATTTATCTATTTTACAGCGGCAGAAAACATGCCGGCGAAAATATCAAACACATCTTATTGAACCGCTGCCCATCAATGGAACCCATCCAATATATGTGTGATGCCTTAAGCCGAAATATCCCCAAAAAACTAAAGGTCATTTTGATAAATTGCCTGAGCCACGCCAGGCGCAAGTTTGTGGAAGTAGAGCCATACTTCGACAAAGAGTGCGCACATGTTATAGACCAGCTTGCCAAAGTCTATAGTTTTGACGCCAAGACAAAAGAGAAAGGCATGAGTTTTGATGAACGGCTAAGCTATCACCAGGAAAATAGTGAGCCCATTATGTCAAAGTTACATACTTGGCTGAACCAACAAATCAACGATGGGTTGGTTGAACCCAATAGTGCATTAGGAAGTGCCATAGGGTATTTTCTAAAGCATTGGCCTGAACTAACCCAGTTTCTAAAAATACCTGGTGCGCCACTGGATAACAATATACTAGAAGCGGCGTTAAAAATACCGATTAGAATCAGAAAGAACGCCATGCTCTATGCCACTGAACATGGCGCATTTGTGGGTAATATGTTGCTATCCCTTATTCAGACCTGCATTGGTGCAGATGAAAACCCAGTTGAATACTTAACAGCATTACAACAAAATAAAAGCCAACTTTTTAAAGAGCCTGAAAAATTCTTGCCCTGGAATTACAAAATCCAAATTGATCAGGTTGATGCTGTGGCAGCTTGATGCCCAACATTAAAATCTATACCTTTACTTAAAGCGTTTGAAGGCAGCGTCCTCCACTCATCTGGCGTCATCATCAGCCTTGGGTCGCCTTGCATCAAAAGCACCTGAATTTGACTGGCATTTAGCTCCCAGGTTTCAGCTTCAGCTCTTGGCCACCAAGATAGTACACCTTTAGAAAATCTTTTCATGCAGAGCCAGAAGCCATTGCCATCAAAAACCAACAGTTTAACTGCACTTCGACGCTTGTTGGTAAAAGCAAAGATAGTGCCAGAAAATGGGTCACTGGATAATTTATTTTTACAAATGTGAGCCAAACCATCAATGCCTTTTCTAAAATCAGCAGGCTGAACAGCTAATAACAATTTATGTTGGGGGGTAATTTGCAACATCACGCTAACCCGCCCATAAAGTGTGTTAACAGCTTTGATAAGGCTGCCTCTGGAAGTTGGTTTATGATAAGGTAAGCACCGTCAGGGCGTTTGATTTCGACCTTAGTTTTAAGGGGTTCGTCAGCTTGGGCGCCAACATTGTGAGGCTCGCTTTTCTCAACAGGTCGCTTTATCTCAACAAAATCCGTTTGGACATCGTTATTAGATCGGATTTTATTCATTTGAGCTTTAATCTGCAGGGCGCTGACCCTCAAAGCACGAGAGACTTCAGTCATAGAATGATGCTCTAATAAAGTAATAGCTTGTTGCCAGAGGTTATCAGGGAATTTGGTTTGCTTTTTTCGTTCAGAGCGAAACTGATTGAACTGTTGATTTACTTGGTTCAGAGAAAGTGTCTGATTTATCGTGTCTATCATGCTGTCTGCCTTTATCAATTAATAATAAAAACAGAATAACAAGAGTGCTAATGGTGATCACGCAGGCTCACCGGAACCTCACATAAATTCTTATGTACTAGATAAAGCATTTTTACATCATTAGGAACGGGCATGAAATAACTTACCGTTTTATCATCTCATTAAGCAAGCCATCTTTAAATATAGATACCCCCATCGCCTTTCGGGCTTAGCGAATAATCCAGCACGCCCCCTTTGATTCCAAAGTGGGCAATGGCCTATGCGCGCAAGGCTATTTTCAAATTTGAACTGGCTTAGAAAAAATACAGTCTGTCGGCCAACTAGTGCGTATCATCGCTCAACCTCTACCGTTTATCGGCTAACTGTGCATTTTTATTGTTATTCCTCTCCTGGCTTGATAACTTGTTTCTCAGCAGAATTAGTATATTTAACTTAAATAAAACATCAGGGGAGTTATAAAATGCCTAGAATGAGAGTGGAACCAAGAGAAGCCATGCCATTTGCAGAAAGAGCAAAAATAGCATTAACAATAGGTATTATTGCAGGTGCCTGTACATTTGGGTTTGGCTTGCCTTTGGGTGCATTTGGCTTCGGCGCAGCAGCTGTTGCAAATGCGGCAGTAACAAGCGCTTTGGTTGGAATGTTCTTTAGTTTAGCGACTTTGTTGCCCCATAGAAGAATTATTCACGTTGGTCATGGTCATAGAGCACCACTATTTACTAGCAGCCATGCCCATCATAGTCATGCTAGAGGCAGAGTACACGTTGCAGCTCCTGCGGTATCACACACTCCAGGATACTACCCGTCACGTCAAGCAACTCATGCTCAATCTCGCCACGTTGGCAGTCACCCTACCCGCCATATTCAAACACCATTATCAACCAACCACGGTGCAGGTAGCACACAGCGCCACGTAGGGTCTCACCCAATGGCACATAGAAGAGCTTAAATTTAAACTTATTCTAAGAAAAAGGCGCTTTTGCGCCTTTTTTAGTTTGCCATTACATATACAAAAGCACCAATCACCGCAATGACACCTAACATGCGTAAGAACGGCTGTACAAAGATGGCATATTTTCTACCTTGTAATAAATCCATTTGACGTTTGGCAAAAAGATTCTTTTTATCATACTCATAGGCTTTGCCATAATGCAGTATGGCATTCTCTTTATCTTTTTGCTCTTCATAAATCATCGCGATATTATTATGCGGTGGCCCATAATTATCGTAGATTTCCATGGCTAATTGAAATAACTCTATTGCTTTATCAGGATTATTTTGCGATCGATAAAATAGCCCTAAGAGATTCGCAGCATCAAAACCTAGCCCTAAACGATAAATATTGTCCTCTATTTTTTTCAAATCAGTTCTGAATTCTATTACCTCGTGCGGCGCTAAAGTCGGTGCTATTTCGACTAGCCTGTCATGAATAATCGCATAGGCATCTGGATCCCAGCGACTAAATTTAAGAAAAGTATTAATAGATGAGGCACTGAACCGATAAGCATTTTGTATCACCAGATTATAAAATGAAGCAAACTCTTGTGGGCCTATGCAGTCTACTTGTTGAGAGTAAACAAATTTTGTGTTCGGTAAGTTGTGAAAGCTGTTACCTAAGCTGTAAAGCCCTACCTGGAAGACCGTACTTTTTTGAGACAGAACACAATCACCACCCAGTGCTTTGACATAATCTCCAATGATAAATAAATTACCCAATAGCGTATGACAACCTTCAAATGTCATTCTGTAGGCAGTGCCCAATTGACTGATATTTTCTAAGCTGGAAACCCCTTTGTCACCAATGATTAAAAACATATTATCATTGGTCAAAGTTTTCATATTTCTTAAAAAAGCAAATGCCGCTAAAGGCACAGGCATAATGGATTCATCATCACCTAATCGCTCTAAATATTGGTTTAAAATATCGACCAACAATGGATCGTCCTCGTAGTAAGAGGCTATATCAATCGCTTCCATTTCTGTATTAAACTGTAATTCATTTAGATATTTTACCGTCTCCATATCAAAATTTTTGTAGCGGCTTTTAAGTCCGTATTTTAATTCGTGTATTTTGCCATCTTGAATATGCAACAAATCATGAGGTAAGCAATCAAAAATATAATTGCTAATCACAATCAACGGGCTGCCCTGGCACTCTGAAAATGGCTTATTGGCTAACTTGAGATGAAAGTCTGTATCGCTACCGGCATCAAATACGGAAAAATCAACAATGCCTTGCTCTATATAAGTTTTAAAGCTCAAATTTTCTTCGCAAAACTTTGTGTTTTTGTCTGTCACATCAGAAATAATGTAACAAAAAGACACATCCAAAGGTTGATCGATTAATAGTTGGGTTAAGGCTCTTAAAAAATAGAAACTGAATTTTCCGGTCCCACACCCAAGCTCCATGATATAAACAGTTTGATTAGGGCCTTTTTGAATTTGCCAATCCCGCATGAACTGATGAATTAAATAAGCATACTGATAGCCAATAAAAGTATTATTGGTAATATAAAATGGAACATCTTCTTCCCATGCATTAATCCCCATGGTATCAAAATATTGTTTTTGAATATCCCAAAGCTTGGATTCTGACAACCGAACTGGCTCTTGTATATACTTGCTATTAGATTGCTCGTTGCTCATCCTGCCGTATCCTTATGCTTCTAATTTTGACTAATTACTTGATTGTCTTCTAATTGATTAAAATCACACAATGATCTATCCATTAACTGTGTGCTACGAATATTTTGTATCGCGCTTAACATGTTGCTAGGTATTTTAGGGTTTTCTTTTGCTAATTCTGCTAATAGTTTTTTCATTTTATTGCGTGCTAAGTTTGTTTGCGAGCCACATAGGTTACAGGGAATAATTGGGAACTGTTTTAGCTCAGAATAGGCTTTAATGTCTTTTTCTTGCACATAAACCAATGGTCTAATCACCGTAAGGGATTTATCATCTGTTAGTAATTTTGGCGGCATGGAGCGCACTTCCCCATTGTAGAATATCCCCATCATCAGCGACTCGATTAAATCATCTCGATGATGTCCTAATGCGACTTTGTTGAAACCATGGGTACGCGCATAATGATAAATATTGCCACGCCTTAATCTAGAACATAAACCACAATAAGTGCCTGAGTCACCTATTTTCTCTTTTACCACAGAGTACGTATCTTTTCTTACAATATCATACGGCATTTGGTGGGACTCTAAAAACGCCCGAAATCGTGTATCATCCCAGCCTGGTTGAGATTGATCTAAGGTAAAACACAAAAAATCGAACGGCACGTTGCTTCTGGCTTGGAGTTTTTTGAGCAACAGCAATAATGTAATAGAATCTTTGCCACCCGATACACAAACCAAGATTTTATCGTGTGGTTTAATTAACTCAAAATCATGGATCGCTTTACCCATACAGTGCAGCAATTTTTTCTCAATACGCTGCACTTTTTTATGCTTTTCTTCAGGTTTATCACTATTCTCTTGAGGCGTGAGCCACTTGATAGATTGTGGCTCTACTGATTCTACTACTGTCATACTTACCTTAGGAATGGGGAAATGAAAACACATGGGGCTACTATATTATATTTTACGGCCCCAAGGAAGATTTTAGTTAGATGACAAAGCCTTCTCACACGGAGAACCACCTATTTTGGCAATATCCACTAGGTTTTTGGCCAAAATAGACAACCCCATAGTGGGTATACCTAAGAATAAAGCGGCTCCCTCCCCAATTGCGCCCATGGTATTTAATTTGACTTCTGGGTGTCGCAAAGTGCCGCCAATAACCGCCAAGTTATCAAAGTCGCCAATAGAAAAAGGCAAGCTCTGCTTAGGCTCAAATGTTAAGCTCAATTTTAAAGCTTCATTTTTTAAATTCACCTCACCACTGCCAATGGCTAACAAAGAGCTTGATTCTGCCGCCAAGCTATTATTTGCTCTGGCAATACCATTTTTTATTTTTAATTTTATAACACCACATTCTAATATTTCTTGCCGCTTAGATTTTCCTTGTAAAGATAAAACATTAAATATTGCACCCCCTGCACTCAAATTGTTAGCGGTTTGCCCTTTGATTGTGACTTTACGAACATCAAACAACATGCTGCCATTTAAAAAACTCATGAAATTTTGCACGCTGGTTGCAGGGCCACGTCCCTCAAAGTCTAACTGAGCACTGCCGCCCGACACTGCTAACTGAGGATTAAATGTTTTTAACAATTTAGCAGCATGAGCGCCATTCAGATTTATTTTAATATCTGCCCGGGGCGACGCACTGGTTATTTTGTCAACTCGTACTTTTGCATGAAAGGTTCCATCCGCTACTGTTGCGGTTTGCTGTATGTTTAACACATTTTTTTTGCTATCCAGTTTTAATGATACATTGTCCATTGCGATATTATTCAATAACAGTTTTTTCGTTTTAATCTGCATATCTAGCTTAACTTTGCTTGCCCAAGCAAAATTGATTTTATCCGTAGAGAATAAATTTTTGTGCTTGGCGCTATTAGAGGATCCCCCCACTATTTTTATCTCAGGGAAAGTGAAGTTTCCAACAAGCGAAGGGAACAAGTCATCCAAATACTTTAAAGTACCACTAAATTCACCAAACTCATTTTTGCCCTTAAGCCTATCTATAAAAATACCACCTTCATTGTACGTTAAACTGCCACGCAAATATTCAAATTGGAAGCTTGTATTTTTATCATTTAATGGCTGAATTTTAACGTTACTCATGTTAAATGCATCTAACGATAACACTTTAGAAAAAAACACAGACAAATAATCGTATGCCATATCAATAGCGTCTGCGCTGACTTTGTATTGCGCACCTTTGGGACCAATCGTGGCACTTATGTTTTTAGCTTTTACCCCAGGATGTGGAAATAGCTGAATATCCAAATCCCCATTAATAGAAAGATGAATGCCAGTGGTTTGAGCAATCGCATCTGTAATGTCATCTTTATAAGGATTCACATCCACGTAATTCAAGCCTATTAATCCCAGTATGGCTGCCACCAACAAAAAAAGCATTAGCTTAAATAAAAACCCGACCGTTTTAGTTATAATGGACATTGATATCATTCTCCCAGTTTTCTTCTAGCGGTTCTTCCCATTGTTCTTGAGGAACAAAAAACAAATCATGTTCAGGCTGGTAATTTCTTAAACGCTTCAAACTCAAAGCCTGCCCTTTTTCAATTTCATCTGGCGTTAAGTCATTAAAAATCAAATCTCTTAAATCTTCTGCTGGCATCATCCCCGTTGAAGCGGCTAGATTTGCCCAAGCATAAGCGGATACTTTATCTTTTTGCACACCCAATTGATTAAAATATAAATACGCTAATCGATATTGCGAAAATTCATCACCTGTTTCTGCCGCTTGTTGATACCAATTATACGCAGCCATATCATCTGTTTCGCCATATAGTTTATTTTCGTATATCATGCCTAAATAACGTTGCGCTTCTGTATAGCCCTGTTTGGCTGCCATATTTAAATAATGTATACCATCTGGAATGGATTTATCATAGCCTTTTTGCCCTTCTAAATAGAGCTTGCCTTTGGTATATAAGGCCGCAGGCAAATTTGATTCCGCAGCAAACTCAACCAGTCTCACAGAGTCATTCGTTGTAATATCAAAATCTAAACCGTCCTGGAATAATTCTCGTGCTAGCACTGTCGCACCTGGTACATCTGAATCAATCGCTCGTACAATCCAATTTTTAGCGATAAAATCACTACGCTCAACACCTAAGCCTTTATGGTATAATTTTGCCAGCTCCATATAAGCAAGGCTATAGTTTTGCTCTGCCAAATGTTTCAATAAAGCAATCGCACGCTTAAAATCTGTAGCCGTTCCAATACCATTGGCATAAAAAGTTGCCAATAAAAAATGTATGTCATTGTTACTTTGCTTAGCTGCTTTTTCTAGCCAGTAATAAGCCACCCTATCGTAGGCTGGAATTTGAAATTCAACCAATACTTTCGCTAATTTATATTGCGCACTTGGAATACCCTGAATCGCTTGTAATGCTAATACTTTAACCGCTTCATTTTTATCTTTTAAAATAGGTTGTCCATTGATAAACAAAGTGGATAATATTAATTTTGCGGGCGGGAATCCTTTTTCGGCAGAAATTTTAAGATAATCGATACCATGCGGGACATTTTTCTCAAAACCAAAATCTCCACGTATCATCGACATACCCAGCTCAAAAAAAGCTTGCTCATGTCCTAGCTCGGCGGCATTCTCTAATAAACGCTTAGCCTTTATCATATCTTTTTGTACAACTTCACCATTTTTATAGCAATAGGCCAAACGCACTTGAGCCGGCAAATAAGATAAACGACTACGCTCTAATAGAGCAATCACATCTAATTTAGCTTGAATTTTATTATCCAAAGAAAGTATGGCTAATAAGTATTGTGCTTTGGCTGAGTGTAATTTGCTTGCTTTGGCCAACCAATGAGAGGCTGTTATATATTGATTATTTTCAATCAGTAACTCGCCTATTTTCACTAAGGCAGGTACATAGTCATGCTGCGCGGATAATTTTAATAACTTTTGGGATTTTTGAGGTGCGTCTTTGGCATCAACATAATAATGATAAATTTCAGATAAATAAAACTGGGCTTCTGGGTTGTTTTTTTTGGCTGCCTTTTCTAACCATTTTTTTGATTTCTTGATATCCTGTTTAAAATATTCGCCAGCATAATACAATTTCCCAATAATCACTTGAGCTGCTACATTATTATTTTTAGCCGCGTTTTTTATATGCTTTATGCCCTTAGCCAACTCTTTTTGCCGGATATAATATTTTCCTATTTTTAGCTCTGCTAGTGGGTAACGTTGTTCAACGGCACGTTGCAACCAATAAAAGCTCTCCTGTAAAGACTCATCATTTTGTTTTTGCAATTGCAAAGCATTCGCCAAAGCGATTTGCGCTAATGGATTGCCTGCTTTCGCATCTTTTTCACAGATATGATATGCCTCATCTAACCCGGTGGATTGTATCAGCAATTCACAGCGATTTTTAGTATTGCCCACTGAATCAAAAAAATCATCCGTTTGATCGCAGGCGCCTAGTAAACAGGCAAGTGATAATAATAACAGGATCTTTCTCAAGTTAGAGCTCGAACAATATTTTAAGTTTATAAAGAAGCACTTACCTAGATATTACAGTATTTTAACCTGATATTTTACCGATTTTATTAGGACACCTATTTTAAATTTTAAATTGAATTTGCAGATTGGCCTAGCTCTCCTATATTTAAAAAGCTATCAACTAACATATTGGTTTTTAGTTCTACAACTATGGCACTGTTCTGAATTAAGGCACTAAGGTATAGCTTCATGATAATCAATAAACACAAACACCTACTGCCACTAATATTGCTGAGCAGCTTAATATCATTGCCCTGTCATGCCATTATTATTAATCTAAACGACACCGGTGGTGCCGCACCTGGCTCATTGGCTGGCAATGCTTTTCAAGAGGCCGCTGATCTTTGGAGCTCTGTGTTAATTGATCCAATAGAAATTAATTTAGATATCGGATTTAGTTCATTGGCTGGAAATATTTTAGGTTCGACTTCTGCTAGCTCGCAAAATCATACTTATAATAATATTCGTGCGGCATTATTGGCTGATAGCTTTACCATTGATGATCAAGTTGCAGTCAATTTCTTGCAAAACGGTCCCAATTTAAATTTTCTCAGCAATACACCCAATGCTTCAACTTTTTTTGATAATAATAATACAACGAATAATCAATATTTATCTGTTAATACTGCCAATCTAAAAGCATTAGGCTTATTAGCCAATAATGGTAGCTCAGACGGCAGTGTAACATTTAACAGCAGTTTACCTTTTGACTTTGATGTTTCTGATGGTGTAACCTCTGGCAGCTTTGATTTTGTTGGCATTGCCTTGCACGAAATAGGCCATGCTTTAGGCTTTGTGAGCGGTGTTGATACACTAGATGTATTTAGTGGTAGCGGTCCCAATGCGAATCAAGTGCCCTCTTTTGATCCATTTTCAATTAATACGACTTTAGATATATTTCGTTACTCTAGTGAAAGCTTATTAAACGGCTTAAGTATACCCGATATTGCCGTAGGCGAAAGAAGCCAATACTTTTCTATTGACGGCGGTACAACACCACTCGCCTTATTCTCTACGGGTCGCTTTAATGGCGATGGTAGACAAGCCAGTCATTGGAAAGACAACTTGAACTTTGGCATAATGGATCCCACCTTTAGTCCAGGTGAAATTGGTCTAATTACAGCGGTTGATCTTTTAGCCTTTGATGTCATTGGGTTTGATGTAGAGCTGCCTATAATAGAAGTCTCTAATCTTAATACACTGTGGTTAATGATTTTGCCTTTGTTTATATTATTAATCAAAACCTCATCAAGAAGCCTTAGCTTTGCTAAGCACAGAGTTGCCCCCTTTGATTCCAAAGTGGGCAAGGGCTTATACATCGACAAAAAATTGATTTTTAAAACTAGGCGTAGTAAATTTAAAGAATGAGCATGTAATAACTTACGGATTTAGCGCTCAGTAAGCTGGCATATTTAGATGGAACGATTGAGGAAAAATGCGAGCATAGCAGGGCTATGTGAGTGCTTTTTCGATTGAGGTTCATTTAAAGATGACTTGCTTAATGAGATGATAAAACGGTAAGTTATTACATGCCCATTCCTAAGTAAGGCACATAAAAATATAATGTAAATTTCATGAGTAAAACCCTAGACAAACTTAATTTATCACCTTTTCAGCCTGTATCTTGGGCTAAAAAAGGCATGCAACAAAGCTTAGCGGCCTATTATTATCCATATAATCCTATTATCAATAATAATGATATACAGCATATATTACTGCCAGATGGTGACCAATTATTCACCGCATTCAATATCCCGATTCATCCCCATCCAAGCCAAAGAATCGTCTTAATGCTACACGGTTTATCAGGCTCTTTTACATCAAAATATATGATTCGAATTACCCAAAAACTCAATCAACTCGGTATTGGGACTGTGCGGATGAATTTAAGAGGTTATGGGGTTGGACGCCATCTGGCGTCTAAGTTGTATCATGGTGGTATTAGCGAGGATCCTAGTGCCGTATTACAATATTTAGAAAACAAATATCCTAATAGCCCGGTCACCGTTTTAGGTTTTTCTTTAGGCGCTAATATTATTATGAAATTGGCTGGTGAACATAAGCATCCTTTAGGCAATATGGACAGCTTAATCGCCGTATCACCGCCATTGGATTTATATTCTTGTGTGAACATGATGGCCAAACCTGAAAATCAATTTTTAGATAAACATTTCTCAAAGTCACTAGTCGCAGAGTTGAAAAAAATTCATAAAAAAAACAATTTACCCACGCCGAATTTTCCGGATAATCTGTCGGTTTATGAGTTTGACGATTTATATACCGCCAAAATCAATGGCTATGAAAACGCTATTCACTATTACAATGAGTGCAGTGCTTTACCTTTTGTACATCATATTAATTTGCCTATTTTTATACTTCATTCTAAAGATGACCCACTTATTCTCAAACAAAACTTTGAGAAACTACCGAACAAATCAAACTTTGATATTATTTTAACCGAGCAAGGTGGCCACGTTGGCTGGTTAGCCAAGGGTGGAAAACGCTGGATGGATGAGGCGGTGATTAATTGGATTCTGCATATTAATTCAAATTAAATTTTAGCCAAAAAAAACCGAACATGGTATAATGTTCGGTTTTTTTATTTTTCACCATGTGCAGCGTTAGCCTAGGGGGGAGTAATTTTCGGGTTTGAGACCAATCTATCACTAGCATCATCACCATGTTTTTTAGCATTCTGATTATACACTCGATTAGTTGCATTCACACCAAACATTTGAATAGCTAAGTCCTCTCCCATTGGCTTCACGCCTGAAACGCCTTGAATAGCTTGTCCCATTTCCTTTAATATTGACGCTTGTAAATTTGCTTCAGGCACATAACCATTTTTATAAATATCAACTAATGAAGGCTCTTCATCCTCCAGGTATGGATTTTCAAAGTCAGGCTTACCATTTTTACCCATTTTATAAATCGGTTGTTCATCACCAGTATAAGCGATTCCTGATTCTCCAGCTTTATTATAAATCGCACGATCTATACCATGCTCATGCTGTAACAGAAAACTAAGTATATCGTAAAGGATCATTGCGATTGTTTGGCCAGCCAATGTTTCAACATTCAAATCAGCCAAATGCATATACTTTCCAACCAAGCCTCCCACAGGAGAACTTTCTGGCTTACGAAACTCACCCATCACTTTTTCTTGGAGATTCAAACGAGCCTCTAACTGCGCTTGCAATTTCTCGATCTCTTTCTTTCTTGCATCGTTTATTTTTTGATTATTTCTCTGTGTCTCAGTCGTTGCAGAATACTGGACTAAAGTATTGTCACGTGGGTCTTCATTAGACATAATTTCATACCTCAATAAATTTTAGATTAAATTTTTGCTTGCCCTATTACAACATAAAACAGGCACCATGTAAAGTTAGCTCGATGTCTTGTAGTTTTGAACCGATAAACGGTGCAATATCACTGTAAGAGCAGCTATGGCATACCCATTTTGGGTCCTCCAGAACTGGGATCAATCTCTGGTGCAGGCCCACTTGGAATAGGGCCATCCCCACCAAACATTTTTCCAGGCTCCGACACAACCTCTGTAGTCTTATCGAATATAGGCGCTATAGCTTCTTGGAATCCCTGCTCCATCACTGCGGCAAGTTCTTCAGCGCCAGGACCTGCAGCCACACCTTCACCCTCCGGTCCTACATCAGCAGAAACCTCTTGCATCGCACTGACCAACTCATCTGTGACATCAGATATCACTCCAGTGACATTTTTCACCATACCACTTGGTGTCATGGATTCGGCAGTGTCTTTCATTTCCATCACTTGTTCTGCAGCATCATCAATCATACCTGCCATCGGTTCTTGATCCATTACTATACCAGTCACTTCAGGTGGTATACCAGTTGCCGCAAAAACCGCTTGTTTTGCACCTTCTTTGATGAGCATTTTGACCATTTCTTTTTCTGCGTCTCTTTCTGGATCGGCTTCTTCTTGGTTCTCCCCATCTGCATCCGCTTCTTGAGTACCTCCACCACTGAGCATGTCGCCCCCTGGCATTCCACCGCCGCCTCCACCACTGCTGAGGCTAGAAATATCAGGTATTCCACCACCACTCATACCTTTCATCATGCCAGCTGGATCGCCACCGCCGCCCAAACTATCCATGTCCTTCACACTATCTAATGGACTACCACCTTTTCCACCACCACCGCCAGTTAAACCGCCTACGGTACTTTTCACCATCTCTAATGGATCGCCACCTTTCCCACCACCGCCCAAACTGTCCATTGGGCTACCACCACTTTTTCCAGCTTTGCTATCTTTTTTCGCACTAGCACCATCATCATTTTCAAGCTTACCACCACCTGCTGCCTGACGCGGGCCATCTTTCATAAAGCCTGTTAGCTCAGCCATTACCTTTTGCATTTGAACGACAGTTTTTGTTATTTCGGTAATAGTTTGAGTAACACCTTCATCTTTACCACCACTAGGCTTCATATTAGCGGCCATATCTTTAAGACCATTCCCAAGCATCTCTCCTGGGTTTTCTTTTTTATCGCCTTTTCCTTTGCCTTCAGCTTTCTGATCAGCTTTGTTGTCTTTGCCACCAGGTGGCATTAACATTTCCATTACCTTAGAGGACAGCTCCATAAGTGGATCTTTCTTCTCACTCTTCTCTTGCCCTTTACTTTCAGATTTTTGACTTTCTTTTTCTTTGTCTTTACCAGGTTTGGGCTTTGGTGCAGATAATGATGGTCCGCCACCCCCTCCGCCTGAGGCAAGTCCTTCAATTTTTGAAACCGCATCTTTACCTGCACCCAATGCGCCTTTACCTAAATCTTTGGCCATATCCATCGGTTTGGTTACCGCATCTTTACCTGCATCCAATGCACCTTTGCCTAGAT
>CAZWHY010000043.1:0-27806 GCA_964633725.1 Uncultured Candidatus Berkiella sp. | reverse complement strand
ATTTAAAAATTTGATTTTTTGTTACGTCAAGAGTGGGGGTAAATGACCGCTTACGTTTGTTCTAAGTCTTCAGTTGTTAACATATCATCAATGTGGGCAATAGAAATTAGTAAGTTTTCCGTGAAAATCCCAACACTTTCTTGCCGCATAATATTTTTACGGAAAAGTTTACACATATTATGGTGGATAGAACAGTAATGTTGGTATATGTCGTCTATAAATTGGAATTTGGCAAGAGAAGGCAGATTTTCCCACCGCACAAGAAGACGAGATAGTTTGAGGAGGCTATTGTAAATATATTGTGAATATTTATATTTATATGGGAATTTATGGTTAATATCTTGATAGGCTTTTAATAAATGCCAGATATTATTACTTATTTTATTTAGTGTCGCATGTTTTTTATCATTATTTTGAAAAACCCAATAATTAAATAATGCAAAATCTTTTGTCCAATAATTTTCATCTGTATTATATTTTATGCTTAATAATACACTGCCCTTCAAATAGTCGAATAATTTATGGGTTCTGGTTTGGGTGTCTGCATTTTGATAATACTTTGTTCGTTTATACTTTTCAAATAATTTGGTAAAAAAATGCCAAGTCGTTAAGCAGTGTTGTATGTTAGAGGCGGTGAGAGCCTTTTCATTAAATATTTCTTGCCCAGCCTGAATTTTTTCTTCTAAATAGTCAATAATATAAAAGCTATTGCTAAATAACGTAATCAGATTTTTTTTGAATTCGGGGGCAGGTTCAAAATTTTGCGTAATCATATGCATAATAGCCGGGAGGATGCTTTTAGATAAGGGGCGATCTTCTGATAATATGGTTTCGGTATAATCTAACTTAGGAAGGGTAGATGTGGTATGGCTAGCACCACTAGTAGAGGTAGAGGATGAAGAGCAGGTTAATTCTTGGTTATGGAAGGCATGGAGCATAGTTGTATCGCAGTTAAGTTTTAGAGTGTGATTTAAAATTTATAATAGACTAAGTTGTATTCAGTCAATTGAATCCAGAAAAGCTATCCGTTAGTATCCCAAACAAGTGTGTGGTTTATTTTATTTGGAAAACAAACTTTAAGGTGGTGAGCTTGTGAGAAAATTCGTTGTTGCAGGTAATTGGAAAATGAATGGTAGTGCGCAGCAATCCCAAGAATTACTCAAGGGCTTAGCGGAGACGATTACCCCAGATATGTTAGCAAGCTGTAATATATTTATATGTCCTCCATCTGTTTATCTAGAGTCTTTGGGGAATTTGTTAGGACAGCAAGCAACGGGGCAATCAGCAGGAATTAAGTTAGGAGCCCAGGATTTAAGCTTGCATGAAGATGGCGCGTTTACGGGACAAGTCTCTGCCAGGATGTTACAAGATGTGGGGTGTACTCATGTGCTGGTTGGTCACTCTGAGCGCAGGCAATACTGCCATGAAGACAGCCAAGTTGTTGCCGCCAAAGTAGAAGTCGCTATTGCAGCAGACTTAAAGCCAGTTATCTGCATTGGGGAGACGCAAGAACAACATGATGCGAATAAAACAGAAGCTGTGGTTAAAGAGCAGTTAAACGCAGTGCTAGAACGTTGTAGCGTTGAAGAATTGCAGCATGCCATCATAGCCTATGAGCCAGTTTGGGCGATAGGAACAGGACTTACTGCCACGCCAGAGCAAGCACAAGCCGTACATAAATTAATCAGAGAGATTCTAGCGCAAAAAAGCGAGTCATTGGCTGAGCAGACGGCTATATTGTATGGCGGAAGTGTAAAGGCAAACAATGCAGCGGAATTATTTGCCATGCCCGATATTGATGGCGGTTTGATTGGGGGCGCATCATTAAATTTAGCAGAATTCGTGCAAATTTGTGCGGCAGCTGTTAGGATAGCGCGCTAGGGTTTGTTCCTAGATTTGGGAAAAGATCCCTTTGAATTATTTTTTAGTTAGGTAATTAAAATGTACGGTATATTGTTAGTTATTTATATGGTTGTGTCGGTTTGTTTGGTTGGATTAGTTTTAATTCAACAAGGCAAAGGTGCACAAGCAGGGGCTGCTTTTGGTAGCGGTGCCTCTCAAACTGTGTTTGGTAGTCAAGGTTCCACTGGGTTTTTAAGCCGTACAACTGCTATTCTGGCCACAGTTTTTTTTATTCTCAATCTAGCGTTGGCTTATCTTGTGAATAGTTCAGGAGACAAAGTCTCTTCTTTAGAATTACCCGTATCTAGCGTGCCAATTTCTGGTGAAGCAACCACAGCGCCTAGTGCAGATGTTGATACTACTGGCGCGAGTGACGCCAGCCCATCAGATATACCTGACTAAAAATTTAATTACCTCATATTGCCGAAGTGGTGGAATTGGTAGACACGCTATCTTGAGGGGGTAGTGGCGAAAGCTGTGCCGGTTCGAGTCCGGCCTTCGGCACCAGTCTTATTTTCCATAAGCAAAGCGAATCCTTCCCCTCTACCAATTTTGGGAGAGGGTGGCTGAAAGCCGGGTGAGGGTTAAAAAACAGCAATGAAGCTAAAGCGCGATAGGCTCAGCTTCTCCTTTCAAAAATTGTAAGCTTGATTCACTCTGATTATTAAAGAATATAAACTTGCTTAAATCTTCCCGCCAATAAATCAAATTTTATTCCTAACTTACTCTAATAGATGCTTTTATTTACTTCGAATCATCGATAAGATGTTGATGATTTTAAAGTTATTCTATTAGGTAAGGGTTCTAAATTGTGTTAGAAAATTATCTTCCTATACTGGTTTTCATGATTATTAGCATGGGCTTGGGTTGCGCCCTGGTTTGTGTCGGCGCACTGATTTCACCAAAACGCCCTAATGCCGAAAAATATTCACAGTATGAATGTGGCTTTGAGCCTTTTGAAAGCTCTAGATTGAAGTTTGATGTTCGTTTTTATCTCGTCGCTATTTTATTTATTATTTTTGATTTAGAAGTCGCTTTCTTATTTCCGTGGGCCGTTATATTAAAAGATTTAAGTTGGCCACCTGTTATCGCGATGGGGATCTTTTTATCACTACTCTTAATTGGTTTTATCTATGAGTGGAAAAGAGGAGCTTTAGAATGGGAGTAATGGCAGCCCAAAAACAAGGTTTTATGACAACCTCAGTTCAAAACTTAACGAACTGGGCAAGAACAGGTTCTATGTGGCCGATGACATTTGGTTTAGCATGCTGTGCAGTAGAAATGATGCACGCTGGTGCTTCTCGTTATGATTTAGATCGCTTTGGTATTGTGTTTAGAGGTAGCCCAAGACAAAGTGACGTGATGATTGTTGCTGGTACTCTATGTAATAAAATGGCGCCTGCACTCAGAAAAGTCTACGATCAAATGCCAGAGCCTAAATGGGTGATATCTATGGGCTCATGTGCAAATGGCGGTGGTTACTATCATTATTCTTTTTCTGTGGTGAGGGGCTGTGACAGGATTGTACCGGTAGATGTTTATGTGCCAGGTTGTCCACCTACTTCAGAGGCTCTATTGTACGGAATTTTGCAATTACAAAACAAGATCCGTAATAACAATACCATCTCTCGGGAAGTATCATGAGCCAATTAGCCGTACTACAAGATATTTTGAGCCAAAAATTGGGGCAGCATAGCCACCAAGTTGATATCTCAAACCATGAGCTGACACTGGAAATTTCTGCGACCGATATTTTAGAGGTCTGTAAAATTTTACGTGATGATGATGCGCTAAAATTCGAAATGTTAATCGATCTTTGTGGTGTAGATTATTTGCATCATGGTGTCACGGAATGGGAAACCACACATGCCACAGATGGTGGATTTGAACGGGGTGTGCTGCCGATTAGGGATTCCATTCCGCATAGTGTTTGGCCGAAGCCACGTTTTTGTGTGGTGTATCATTTATTATCGATTACGTTAAACCAGCGCGTTCGGGTTAAAGCTTTTTTAGAAGACATGTCTCCGATGATAGAGAGTGTTATCGAGATATGGTCTTGTGCCAACTGGTTTGAGCGAGAGGCCTTCGATTTATACGGCATTTTATTCAAAGGCCATCCAGATTTAAGGCGCATCTTGACGGATTATGGTTTTGTAGGCCACCCGTTCAGGAAAGATTTCCCGCTAGAGGGTAATGTTGAGGTGCGTTATGATGCTAAGAAAAAACGTGTTATTTATGAGCCGGTTGATCTCACACCTCGAACCCTGGTGCCAAAAGTGATTCGAAAATCTAAAAAAGAGATGGAAGGGTAAAATGGGCGATATTAAAAACTACACCCTCAACTTTGGTCCTCAGCACCCGGCAGCCCATGGCGTACTGCGCCTGATTTTAGAAATGGATGGTGAAACGGTTCAAAGAGCCGATCCCCATATTGGCTTGCTACATAGAGCCACTGAAAAATTAATCGAGAACAGGCCATACGATCAAAGCATTGGCTATATGGATCGCTTAGACTATGTTTCAATGATGTGTAATGAACATGCTTATGTCATGGCCATTGAGAAATTATTAGGCATGACAATTCCAGTTCGAGCACAATATATACGAGTGATGTTTGATGAAATTACTCGCATATTAAATCACTTAATGTGGCTCGGTGCACATGCGTTAGATATTGGTGCCATGACCGTGTTCTTATATGCTTTTAGGGAACGTGAAGATTTAATGGATTGCTATGAAGCGGTGAGTGGGGCGCGTATGCACGCGACTTATTACCGCCCTGGTGGGGTTTACAGAGATTTACCTAACAAGATGCCACAATATAAAGCATCTGTATGGCATAACGCTAAAAGCACAAATAAATTAAACGAAAATCGAAGTGGCACATTATTAGATTTTATTTGGGACTTTACCGAGCGTTTTCCCAAATGTATTGATGATTATGAAACCTTACTAACAGATAATCGTATTTGGAAGCAGCGAACAGTCGGTATAGGCGTTGTCAGTCCTGAGCGGGCGCTGCAAATGGGTTTTTCTGGCCCCATGTTACGTGGCTCAGGTATTGCTTGGGATTTGAGAAAGAAGCAGCCTTATGAAGTTTATGAGCAATTGGATTTTGATATTCCCATCGGTAAAGAAGGGGATTGCTACGATCGGTACTTGGTACGTATGGAAGAGTTTCGCCAATCCAATAAGATTGTTCGTCAATGCGTCAAATGGCTCAAAGATAACCCAGGGCCTGTCACAGTAGATGACAAAAAAATCATTCCCCCTAAAAGAGTGGATATGAAAGAAGATATGGAATCTTTAATCCATCATTTTAAACATTTTTCTGAAGGTTACTGTGTTCCTGAAGGTGAAGCATATGCTGCCGTAGAACACCCTAAAGGAGAATTTGGTATTTATATGGTTTCTGATGGTGCAAACAAGCCTTATAGAGTCAAAATTCGTGCGCCCGGTTTTGTGCATTTGGCCTCTATGAACGAAATGGTCTCTGGCCATATGTTATCCGATGTCGTAGCTATTATTGGTACACAAGATATTGTATTTGGGGAGGTCGATCGCTAATGAGTATTATGAGCCAAACCGTTATCTCTCCAGATAGCTTATCTAAAGACGTGAGAGACGAGATTGATCACTGGTTAGCTAAATTTCCAGCCGATCAAAAGCAATCTGCTGTGATGCCGGCGCTAACCGCGGTTCAAAATGTCAATGGCGGCTATTTGACTACAGAATTAATGGATGCGGTGGCGTTTTATTTGGAGATGCCTAAAATAGCCGTTTACGAAGTCGCGACGTTTTATAGCATGTATGAACACAAACCCGTGGGAAAACACAAAATATGTGTTTGCACCAACGTATCTTGTATGCTCAGCGGGAGCAAAAAAATTGTAACGCACCTTAAGCAAAAGCTGAATATTGGTTTTGGTGAAGTCACTACAGATAGGCGGTTTTCTTTGAAAGAAGTAGAATGTCTGGCGGCGTGTGTTGGAGCACCTATGATGCAAATCGGCGATCATTATTATGAAAACTTAACGCCCGAAAAAATCGACAGCATACTAGAGGGGTTAAACTAACCATGAGTGTGGAACAAAACTTAATTTGCTTTCGTACCATGACATTTGATCAACCCTGGTTATTTGAAAATTATAAATCAGTGGGTGGCTATGAAGTTTGGCAGCGCATCTTAAAAGACAATATTTCGCCAGAAAAAATTATAGAAGAATTAAAAACCTCTTGTCTGAGAGGGCGTGGTGGTGCAGGCTTTCCAACTGGCTTAAAGTGGAGCTTTGTACCGCGTAACAAACCTGGGCAAAAATATGTGGTTTGTAATTCAGATGAAGGTGAGCCGGGCACCTGTAAAGACAGAGATATTTTGCGCTATAATCCACACCAACTCATAGAGGGTATGCTCATTGCAGGGTATGTGATGAACGCAAGTGTTGGGTTTCATTATATTCGAGGTGAGTTCAGAGAGCCTTTCTATCGAGTCGAAAAAGCATTAGCAGAAGCCAAAGCCGCAGGGTTTATCGGACAAAATATCTTAAATTCAGGCTTTGATTTTGAAATTCAAAATCTTTTGGGTGCTGGGGCATATATTTGTGGTGAAGAAACTGCATTAATGGAATCTGTAGAAGGTAAAAAAGGTCAGCCGCGGTTTAAACCGCCATTTCCTGCGAACTATGGCATATATGGTAAGCCGACGAATATTAATAACACAGAAAGCTATGCCTCTGTGCCGGTTATTTTACAAAATGGTGGACAATGGTTTTTAGAATTAGGGTTGCCCAATAATGGCGGACAGAAATTATTTAGTGTTTCAGGGCATGTGAATAAGCCGGGTAATTTTGAAATTCCATTAGGAACGCCCTTTTTGGATTTGTTAGAATTGGCTGGCGGTATGAAAGACGGGCGCAAATTAAAAGCTGTGATCCCAGGTGGCTCTTCGGTGCCGGTATTACCTGCCGATGTGATGATGACACTGAACATGGATTATGACTCGATTTCCAAAGCGGGCTCTATGTTAGGTTCAGGCGCCGTGATTGTCATGGATGACACAACTTGCATGGTATCTATTCTAGCGCGGTTGTCACATTTTTATCATGAAGAATCTTGTGGGCAATGTACACCGTGTCGAGAAGGGACAGGCTGGCTATCTAGAATTATACATAGAATTTTACATGGCAAAGGGACAATGGATGATTTGCAGACATTAGATAATGTGGCTGAGAAAATTATGGGGCGTACGATTTGTGCCCTAGGGGATGCGGCAGCGATGCCGGTCAGAAGCTTTATCAAAGAATTCAGAGAGGAGTTTGTGCATCTGATTGAGCATAAGCGTCCTATTAGCGGTTTAGGAGTGTGACATGGTAAAAATTGAAATTGATGGCAAAGCCATTACCGTTGACCAAGGCTCTATGATTATAGAAGTAGCGGATCATGCGGGTATTACCATTCCACGGTTCTGCTATCATAAGAAGCTGTCTATCGCCGCAAATTGCAGAATGTGTTTGGTCGAGGTCGAAAATGCCCCCAAACCTTTGCCGGCATGTGCTACGCCAGTCACAGATGGCATGAAAATCCATACGCGTTCTAAAGTGGCAGTGAGTGCACAAAAAAGTGTGATGGAATTTTTATTGATGAACCATCCTCTAGATTGTCCCGTTTGCGATCAAGGGGGAGAATGTGAGTTACAAGATGTTGCGGTGGGGTATGGCCAATCCTATTCAAATTATGCAGAAAGCAAACGTTGTGTTGCAGATAAAAGTTTAGGCTCTTTGATTAAGACAGATATGACACGCTGCATACATTGCACGCGTTGTGTGCGTTTTGGCCAAGAAATAGCCGGTATGCGTGAGATGGGCGCAACGGGGCGGGGTGAAAACATGCAAATAGGCACTTATATAGAAGCCAGTGTGGATTCAGAATTGTCAGGCAATGTGATTGACTTGTGTCCTGTGGGTGCGTTGACCTCTAAGCCTTTTCGTTTTAAAGCCAGGGCGTGGGAATTGATGGCGGGGGCGAGTGTGGGCGCACATGATTGTGTGGGATCTAATGTTTATTATCATACCCATCGTGGGGAAATCATTAGAGCGGTACCTAGAGAAAATGAAAACGTCAATGAAGTTTGGATCAGTGACAGAGATCGCTATAGCTACGAAGCACTGTATCAAGATAGGCTAGATACGCCGCAAATCAAAGAAAATGGTGAATGGCGGGACATCTCATGGGAACAAGCATTGCCTAAAGTGGTTGAGAGCTTAGATGGTATCCTAAAAAATTCGCCCGAAGCATTGGGGGCTTTACTCTCTCCTAATCTGACAACAGAAGAAAGTTATCTCATACAAAAATTATTGAGAAATAAAAATTGCCATAATATTGACCATCGTTTAAGACAAGCGGACTTTAGACATCAAGATTATCAAGTCGCGCCTTATCTAGGGGATGCGCTTAATGCATTAGAAAATTCTGATAATATATTATTGATTGGGTCAGATATACGTTTTGAAGCACCGTTGATTGCGACGCGTATTTTTAAAGCGCATAAAAATGAGGCTTCTATTTTTGCCATTAATCCATTGGTTTGCAGATTCAATTTTGATATCAAGCAAGATGTGATTGCAGAGGAAGGTGATTTGGTTTCCAGCTTATTGGCTGTAATCAAAGCATGGGTTGAGATATACCCAGAGACAGCGAATCAAATACCGGATGCTGTATCGACTGAGTTGAGCCATAATTCAAATATTATAACTTATAAAAACGATGCAAAAATATTAGCTGAAGGGCTAAGTTTAGGCCAAGAAAAACATATTTTGTTAGGTGCTTATGCATGGTCACATCCAGACGCGGCTCGTATTTATTATTTATCTGCATTATTGGCTAAATTAACGACTGCCCATATGGGTGAAGTGTCCAATGGTGCGAATAGTACGGGGTGTTGGGTTGCTGGCGCAATACCACACCAAGAAGCATTTGGTACAGCTAAAACCAATGGTTTCAATACACAGCAAATGTTAGACAGTGCGTTATCTGCGTATTTATTATTTAACGCTGATCCAGAGTTTGACTTCCTGAATGCGCCGAAAACTTTAAAAGCACTCAGCGGTGCTCAAAAAGTGATAGCTTTTTCAGCCTTTGATAGTCCATCTTTGCGCGCATATGCCGATCTTATTTTACCCATGACACCGCATACAGAAACAGTGGGTTCTTTTATTAATATTCAGGGGGATTGGCAGAGTTTCGCCTCTGTAACCCAGCCTTATGGTAACAGCAAGCCCTTATGGAAAATATTACGGGTACTAGGCAGTTTGTGGGACATGTCAGATATGACGTTTGATAATTTAAACGCAGTACAAAAAGTTTTAAAACAAGCTTATAAAGAGCATAAGTGTCAAGCTAATTTATTAGATATGGATTTCCCTGCAAGTGTATCTGACGTATCAGAGAAAGAGACGTCTGGAAAATTATTACGTTTAGCACCAACGCCTATATACGCGGTCGATGCTGTTACGAGAAGAGCAAAAGCGTTGCAAGCGACAACATTTGCTCAAACCGATAAAATATTATTAAACGCTAAAACAGCTGAGCAGTATAATGTAAACCCAAATGATGTTGTGTCAGTAACAGAAAATGGGCAGAGCTCTGATAATTTAGTTGTGTCTGTTGACCCAAACATTCCAGATGGAACGGTGCTAGTGGCCAATAATATTAGCGCTACACGACAACTCGGGGCAGGGTATGGTTTTGTTGAAATCCACAAACAGGAAGGATAGGTAATCATGCAACAAGAGTGGCTCATCAGTTTATTATGGATTGTGGCTAAGTGTCTCATGATTATATTGCCCCTACTTTTGTCTGTGGCGTACTTAACTTATGCTGAGCGCAAAGTCATCGGGTTTATGCAGATTCGTATTGGCCCTAATCGTGTTGGGCCTTTGGGTTTATTACAGCCTATTGCTGATGTGGTGAAGTTGATATTCAAAGAGGTCATTTTACCGACAAAATCCAATAAAATTTTATATTTAATCGCGCCTATTTTAACATTAGCGCCCGCATTAGTGGCTTGGGCAGTGATACCGTTTTCCGATGTTTTGGTTTTAGCCAATATCAATGCAGGATTATTATTTCTACTGGCTATGACCTCGCTAGGTGTCTATGGCGTGATTATTGCTGGTTGGGCGTCTAATTCTAAGTATGCTTTTCTAGGCGCTTTGCGTTCTGCTGCACAGATTGTTTCTTATGAAATTGCGATGGGTTTTTGCTTAGTGGGCGTATTGATGGCCTCTGGTAGCTTAAATTTGGGTAAGATTGTGATGGCACAACAAGGTGGTGTGTCACATTGGTATTTTATTCCACTATTCCCATTGTTTGTAATTTATTGGATATCAGCCGTAGCGGAAACAAACAGAGCGCCTTTTGATGTGGCAGAAGGTGAGTCTGAAATTGTGGCTGGCTTTCATGTGGAATATGCGGGCATTACCTTTGCATTATTCTTTTTAGCCGAATATGCCAATATGATTTTATTGGCTTTTGTCGCGGCGATTATGTTTATGGGTGGTTGGTTGTCGCCTTTTGAGGGGCAAGCCTGGGCAGAACAATGGCTATTTTGGGTGCCCCCCACGGCATGGTTATTTGCGAAAGTTGCATTCTTTTTGTTCTTATACTTGTGGTTCAGAGCAACATTTCCTAGATTTAGATACGATCAGATTATGCGTTTAGGCTGGAAAATATTTATTCCCGTCACATTCTTTTGGATAGTGGTAGAAACTTTAATGATTAAGTTTCACATTGGGCCTTGGTTTTAAGGTTCAGGTTTTAAGGTTTAGGTTTTAAGGTTTAGGTTTTAAGGTTTGAATATGCTGAGAAAAATTGGCCATTATATTAAGAGCTTCACATTATGGGATCTGCTTAAAGGCATGTGGGTGACTTTGCGCCATATGTTTAAGACAAAAATCACGGTACAGTATCCAGAAGAAGAAACACCTAGATCAGCACGATTTAGAGGTGTGCATGCATTGCGGCGATATCCCAATGGGGAAGAACGCTGTATTGCCTGTAAACTTTGTGAAGCGGTTTGTCCAGCATTAGCCATTACGATTGATTCAGAAGAACGGGCAGATGGTTCAAGACGTACCACACGCTATGAAATTGATTTGTTTAAATGCATTTATTGTGGTTTTTGCGAAGAGTCTTGTCCTGTGGATGCCATCGTGGAAACAGATATGCCCCACTTTGCGCTTTTTGAGCGCGGGCAAAATATTTTAGATAAAGATAAATTACTGGCAATTGGCGATCGCTATGAAGGTAGCATTGCGGAATGCAGAGAAGAAGATTCTGAGTTTCGTTAAAGTTTAAGATTTAAGATTTAAGATTTAAGATTTAAGATTTAAGGTTAAAAGTTAAAAGGCTATATTTATGTCTACGTCTGCTACGTCTACGATGCTAACTATGTTTACGAACATCACTGTGCAGCAACTGATTTTTTATGGTTTTTCTTTTTGGGCTGTGGTGTCTGCTTGCTCTGTTGTGATTGCTAAAAACCCAGTACGAGCCGTGTTGTTTTTGGTTTTGACCTTCTTTTGCATGGCGGGCGTATGGATGTTGCTAGAGGCAGAGTTTTTAGCCATTACATTAATTTTAGTGTACGTGGGGGCGGTGATGGTATTGTTTTTGTTTGTCATCATGATGATAGATATCGAAGCGCCTAAAATATTCCACTCTTTTGTACGATACTGGCCTTTAAGCTTGATTGTCGGTGGTGGGTTAATCGCTATCATGTGTATTGCGGTTCAGCAACAATCGTTTGGATTGGAGAATATGCCGGCGCCTGCCCTCAAACCTGCGGACTATAGCCATGTAAAAGCTTTAGGTGAATTATTGTACTCAGATTTCTTATTGCCATTTGAGGTTGCGGGCGTGATTTTATTAGTCGCGATGATTGCGGCAATTGGTTTGACCTTTAGAGGTCCGCAATCTAAGAAAACCCAAAATATTGGGCAACAAGTGCAAGTACGTAAAAGCGATAGACTACGAATTATTAAAATGGATACGGAAAAAAGACCATCATGATAACACTGACCCAAGTACTCAGTCTGTCCGCTATCTTATTTGGTATAGGGGTAGCTGGCTTATACATTAATCGCAAAAATGTGATTATTTTGTTGATGTGTATAGAATTAATACTGCTTGCGGTGAATACCAATTTTGTTGCGTTTTCACATTTTCTGCAAAACCATGTAGGAGATGTATATGTTTTCTTTATTTTGACAGTTGCCGCAGCGGAAGCTGCAATAGGCTTGGCCATTCTCGTGGTCTTATTCAGGAAGCGGCACACCATTAACGTTGAAGAATTAGGGGCACTAAAGGGTTAATATGCAAAATAGCGCTTTTTATAGTTGTTTGGTGGTTGTTTTTTCACCGTTGGTGTCAGCACTATTGGCTGGATTTTTTGGCAAAATGTTAGGCCGAAAGATGACGCACTGTATTGCCATCCTGGCCGTGGGTTTAAGCTTTTTCGGTTCTATTTATTTAGCAAAATTAATGCTAATTGATCAAACGCTTAAAGAAGGCACAGAGTTTTTATTATACAGCTGGGCATCTGTAGCAGGTTTGGAATTACATATTGGCTTTTTGTTAGATAAATTAACGCTATTAATGCTAATGGTTGTGAGTTTTGTTTCTTGGATGGTACATATTTATACCGTAGGCTATATGTCTGAAGATGCAGGTTACCAACGGTTTTTTAGTTATATCGCCTTATTTACTTTTGCGATGTTTATGCTGGTGCTATCTAATAATTTCTTACAATTATTCTTTGGTTGGGAAGCTGTTGGCTTAGTTTCATATTTGCTTATTGGCTTTTGGTATAAAAAAGAAACTGCTATTTTTGCCAATATGAAAGCGTTTTTAGTCAATCGTGTTGGTGACTTTGGATTTCTTTTAGGGATTGCCGGTGTTTTAGCTGTATTTGGTACGTTGGATTACTCTGCTGTGTTTGCCGCAGTGCCTCAAGTGGCAGCACAAAATCCGACGATTGAAATATTTTCCGGTCAGCCGTGGTCTTGGATCACTGTTATTTGCTTATTATTATTTGTGGGCGCTATGGGCAAATCTGCTCAGATGCCTTTGCATGTATGGCTGCCAGACTCAATGGAAGGCCCTACGCCTATTTCTGCATTGATTCATGCTGCAACTATGGTAACTGCGGGTGTGTTTATGGTCGCTAGAATGTCGCCTATATTCGAATATTCTGAGGTGGCATTAAGTTGCGTTCTGTTAGTTGGGGCAACAACTTGCTTTATGATGGGACTAGTGGCTATCGTCCAAAATGATATTAAGCGGGTAGTGGCTTATTCTACGTTATCTCAATTAGGCTATATGATAGCGGCAACAGGAGCTTCGGCTTATGCGGCGGGTATGTTCCATTTGATGACGCATGCATTTTTCAAAGCGTTGTTATTTTTAGGTGCTGGTGCGGTAATTATCGTGATGCACCACGAGCAAGATATTCGTAATATGGGCGGCTTACGTAAATATATGCCTATTACTTATATCACAATGTTTGTGGGCAGCTTGGCTTTGATTGGTTTTCCTTTCTTCTCTGGGTTTTACTCAAAAGATACGATTATTGAGGCGATTCATCACAGTCAGATTATGGGCTCTGATATTGCCTATTGGGCGGTGCTATCAAGTGTATTTGTGACCGCGTTATATTCTTTTAGAATGTTTTTCTTAGTATTTCATACAAAACCCAAAATGGATGCCCATACTCAAGAAGGCTTAAAAGAAGCGCCAGTCGTAGTATGGTTGCCGTTAGTGCTTTTGGCGATACCATCAGTTGCGATAGGCTATTTGTTTGCGGGTAGTGCGATTTCGGGGGAATATTTTGCCAATACAATATTTGTTTTGCCTGAGCATGATGTGGTAAAAGCCTTTGCACAAGATTTTCATGGCTCTATGGCGATGGGATTGCATGGTTTTCAATCATTGCCATTTTATTTAGCGATGGCTGGTGTTGCTGTGGCTTTATTGTTTTATGTCATCGCTCCTGGTTTATCTAAAATCACCAAGAAAATATGTTATCCCATATATTTTATTTTAGAGCATAAATATGGATTTGATATATTTAACCAAAAAGTATTGGCGGCTTTGACTCGGGGAACGGGTTGGCTATTTTGGACTGTGGGTGATAAAGGCTTGATTGATGGGGTTGTGGTAGGTGGCACGATAAAAGCTGTGCGCGGTAGTGCTAATTTATTGCGATCATTACAGTCAGGTTATGTCTATCATTATGTGTTTGCCATGATCACAGGGCTGATATTATTGTTACTTTGGCTTATTTTATAATAAATAGAGGGCGAGCATGCTTCAAGTTGCATTTCCATTGCTGAGCTTATTAATTTGGTTGCCTATCGCTGGTGGTGTGGCCATATTTGTATTAGGGGGAGACGCGCGCCCACAATTAGCTCGTATGCTAGCATTGGCGATCTCAATGGTATGTTTGGCATTATGTTATCCATTGTGGGTTGGCTTTGATACAAGCACTGCCGCGATGCAATTTATCGAGCTATTACCTTGGTTTCCTAACATTGAGGTTAATTATGCTTTGGGTGTGGACGGATTTTCCATGCCATTGATTGTTTTGACTTGTGTATTTACGCCATTGGTGATTATTTCCGCGTGGCAGGTGATTCAGGATCGCGTCGCGCACTACATGGCTGCATTTTTGGTCATGCAGGGTTTAATGTGTGGTGTATTTGCTGCTATGGACTCTATATTGTTTTATATTTTCTGGGAAGCCATGCTGATCCCGATGTTTTTGATTATTGGCGTTTGGGGTGGGCCTAACCGCATCTTTGCGACGGTTAAGTTTTTCTTATATACCTTCTTTGGCTCTGTATTCTTATTAATTGCCCTGATTTATTTGCATTTACAATCGACGACTGCTGGGTTGAGCGCTCCATTTTCTATTGCGGCTTTTCAAGAAGTTCCGCTAACTTTGTTACAGCAAAAATGGATTTTTGCGGCATTTTTCATCGCCTTTGCTGTAAAAATTCCAATGGTGCCGGTACATACTTGGCTGCCTGATGCTCATGTGGAAGCCCCAACAGGTGGTTCGGTGATACTAGCGGCTATTATGTTAAAAATGGGCGCTTATGGTTTCTTAAGATTTATTTTGCCTATCGTGCCAGATGCTGGGCGTAGTTTTGAAATATTTGTGATTATTTTATCGTTAGTGGCTGTGGTCTATATTGGCCTAATTGCATTGGCGCAAAAAGACATGAAAAAATTAATTGCCTATTCTTCTATTGCCCATATGGGATTTGTGACCTTAGGTATTTTCATGGTCTTTGGATTAGAGAAATCAGGCTCTGTACAAGCCGCCGGTCTGGGGATTTCTGGCGCATATGTACAAATGATTTCACACGGCTTTGTGTCAGGTGCATTATTTTTGTGTGTAGGAATACTGTATGACCGCATGCATTCTCGCCAAATAGTGGATTATGGCGGCGTGGTGAATAAGATGCCTATTTTTGCCAGCTTCTTCGTATTGTTTGCCCTAGCCAATGCAGGATTGCCCGGTACATCAGGCTTTGTAGGTGAGTTTATGGTTATTCTGGCATCATTCCAAGCTAATTTCTGGTATGCATTTTTAGCTGCAACGACTTTAATTGTGGGAGCTGCTTACACACTTTGGATGGTGAAACGCGTTATTTTTGGTGAAGTCGGCAATGCTCAAGTGGAAGCGTTACAAGATGTGAACAAACGCGAGTTAGTCTTCCTGGTGGCGTTGGCGGGCATGGTTTTAGTGGTTGGCATTTGGCCGCAACCGTTAATTGAAGTGACAGAAGTGACCATTCAAGCATTTATAGAACAAATTGCACAAACCAAACTTAAATAAGTGACAGAAGAAGATGATGCAAGCAGATTTATCTCTCTTAATGCCTGAAATTGTATTGGGCATAGCGACCACCCTAGTATTATTATTAGATGTTTATCTAAAGCCCGCTTGGAAAGGGCTGACGTATGTCATGAGCCAAGTTGCCTTGTTTGCGAGTTTTTATGCTTGTTGGGTGACTGAAGTTGGTGCAAGTAGTACCGCCTTTTCGGGGCAGTTTATTGCCGATCCATTATCTCAAACACTAAAATTATTTATTTTAGGCTTAATGGTTGTTGTGATGTTATATAGCCGAGTTTATGTTCGAGACAGAGATATACCAAGGGGAGAGTTTCATACTTTGGCTTTGTTTTCTACATTGGGCATGATGTTATTGGTTTCAGCTAATAGTTTGCTCATGATTTATTTAGGTTTGGAGTTATTATCTTTGCCGCTTTATGTTTTAGTTGCTCTGCGTCGTGATGGGGCAGGTAGCGCAGAAGCAGGTATGAAGTACTTTATTATGGGCGCCTTAGCGTCTGGATTATTATTATATGGTATTTCTATTTTATATGGTGTCACCAATAGTATAGATTTACAAACCATCTCAGCTTTTGTCGGGCAAGCAAATGCTGAGCAAATGAGCTTACTCTTATTTAGCATGGTCTTTATTATCATTGGCATAGCCTTTAAATTAGGTGCCGCGCCTTGTCATATGTGGGTGCCTGATGTCTATGAGGGCGCACCCACTAATGTAGCCATGCTTATTGGTAGCGTGCCTAAAATTGCTGCTTTTGGCATGGTCTATAGATTATTAAATGATGGATTGTTAGGGTTAGCCACCGAATGGGGCCAGTTCTTTATCGTTATGGCTCTATTGTCTTTGGCTTTGGGTAATATTGTGGCAATAGCACAAACAAATATTAAACGATTACTAGCATATTCGACTATTGCTCATATTGGATTTTTGTTATTGGCCTTATTGGCTGCGCCTACACAAAGTTTTGCGCCTGCGATGTACTATGTGATTGTTTACGCGATTATGTCGGCCTGTGCCTTTGGTGTGCTGATTTTGTTAAGTGCTAAGGGCATAGAGCTTGAGAAGCTAGATGATCTCAAAGGGCTGTGTCAGCGTAGTCCATGGATTGCTTTTTTGATGCTCTTGGTGATGTTCTCTTTGGCAGGTGTGCCGCCCACGGTAGGATTTTACGCTAAATTTATGGTTCTAAAAGCGTTAGTGGATATGCAGCTAGTTTGGTTAGCGGCTGTAGGGGTGATATTTTCCATTATTGGCGCCTTTTATTATTTACGGGTTGTTTGGTATATGTACTTTGAGAAAGCAGATTTGCCTAATGCAGTTGGGGGCGCCAGTGACATGAGGGCGGTATTGAGCATTCATGGGTTGGCCATTTTAGGGCTTGGCATATTGCCTGCGCCATTATTTACGATTTGCCAGCAAGTTTTCATGGTGGTTGTGCCATAGTTCCCAGTATATGTTTAGGGTGCCGTTTAGGTGATATACTCGGATGGTATACCTGGTACAAAGAATGAATAAAATAAATATAGTTATTAATATTAATTTTTATCAATTATGACTTGAACCTTTTGTAAGCTTATCGTATTATGTACCCACTTGACGCGGGGTGGAGCAGTCTGGCAGCTCGTCGGGCTCATAACCCGAAGGTCGTAGGTTCAAATCCTGCCCCCGCTACCAGTTACGCTCATATTGGCAAGTCCAGTATTGACGAGCAAGCGTAACGATTAGAAACCCCTTTATGGGGTTTTTTATTAGCTGTGAAATAATTCAAAGAAGCAGCTGATTTAAAAAAGAATTGTAGAAGTGGGCAAGACCCACTTTTTTGCTTTATGACGGTAGCCAGTTGGTTGGCTTCTTGATGGGAAGTGATCATTATTATTAAAGGGTCTTTTTTATGCGGTATGACGACAAATGGGACAATATATTAGGGCCTATTTTGGAAGGCACAGAGTATGAGCTCGTTGGGGTTGTAAAATCAGGCGATGGTGGTCGTTCTTTGTTGCGCGTTTACCTAGACAAACCAGGTGGTATCACGATGGGTGATATAGCGAAGATGTCGCGTGAAATTGATGTGGTTTTGAGTGTAGAGCTTGAAATGGAGCGTTATACTCTGGAGGTTTCTTCACCTGGTTTGAATAGAATATTATTTAAACCCGAGCATATCCGACAACAAATTGGCAAAGAAATTAAATTAAAATTAAATACATTGCATAACAACAGAAGAAATTTTGTTGGGCTTTTGAAAGCCGCTACAGATGAGACTGTAACGGTTATTTTTGAATCTGAAGAATATATATTTCCATATACAGATATCGATGAAGCACGTTTGGTTGCTGATATTACGTTTGGCAAGGGCAAAAAGAAAGAGGCTCATAATGAACAGTGAAATTAACTTGGTTGTTGATGTCGTTTCAAATGAGAAAAATATTCCCAAAGAAGTGGTATTTGAAGCTTTGGAAGCAGCGTTAGAGTCTGCGACAAAGAAGTTAAATGGCGCAGAATGGGGCGTTAAGGTCAGTATCGATAGACAAACAGGTGAATATAGCACTTTTAGAGTTTGGACAATTATTGATGAAAATGCCGAAGATGAAGAAGGCTATCCTATAGGTATTCAAAACCCGGATGCTGAATTAACGTTAGTCCAGGGACAAGAGAAACAAGCAGATATTCAAATCGGCGATATCATAGAAGAGCCTATTGAGTCTGTACTGTTTGGGCGGATTGCGGCACAAGCCGCCAAGCAAGTTATTATGCAAAGGTTAAGAGCGGCAAAACGCGAACAGATAGCGGATGAATACGAGCAAAGAATAGGACAATTAGTTGCAGGTTCGGTTAAAAAAGTAACACGTGATTTTATTGTCATTGATTTGGGCAATAATGCAGAAGGGTTGTTAAAGCGCTCTGAAATGTTGCCTAAAGAAATGTTGCGTATAGGGGATAGAATCAGAGCTTTGTTGCAGGAAGTTCAAAGAGATCTGCGGGGACCACAGTTGCTGGTCAGTCGTACATGCCCAGAGATGCTGATAGAATTATTTAAGATTGAAGTGCCTGAGATTGGCGATGGTTTGATTGAAATAAAAGGCGCAGCAAGAGATCCAGGTGCACGAGCAAAAATAGCTGTATTAGCCAAAGATACCAGAATTGATCCTGTGGGGGCATGTGTTGGCATGCGAGGTGCAAGAGTACAAGCTGTATCTAATGAGTTGGGCGGTGAAAGGGTTGATATTGTATTGTGGGATCCAGATCCTGCAAAATATGTGATTAATGCGCTTGCGCCAGCTGAAATCGCCAGCATCATTTTTGATGAAGATAAAGAGGCGATGGATGTTGTTGTTGAAGAAGATCAGCAATCTGCTGCGATTGGACGTGGTGGTCAGAATGTTAGATTAGCCGGCCAATTAACAGACTGGGAGCTCAATGTTGTCTCTGAAAAGCAAGCAGAAGAGCGTGAACAAGAAGAAATGGAGCGCTTAACCAAATTATTTATAGATGATTTACGTGTGGATGAAAATATGGCGATTGCCTTGGTTGAAGCAGGTTTTTCATCTATTGAGGAAATTGCCTATGTTCCTATGCAAGAACTCATGGAAGTAGAAGGTATGGATGAAGATGAGTTGACCTCATTGCGAGTACGTTCTAAGGATTATTTATTAACTCAAGCAATTGAGCAGGAAGAGCGCGTTGATGAAAAAGCGCCTTCAGAAGATTTACTAAGCTTAGAAGGGATGGATAAGCAGCTTGCTTATCAAGTAGCGACTCATAACATTTTGACGCGAGACGATTTAGCTGAACTCGCGGTTGATGATTTGATTGAAATAGCTGAAATGGATGAAGAAAAAGCAGCTAAGCTCATTATGGCGGCCAGAGCACACTGGTTTATTGAAAATTAAGACGCAAGTTGCGGAGATGCTGATGGCTGATATATCTGTCGAACAATATGCAGAGAAATTAAAGATTTCTCCTGAGCGGTTATTGGAACAATTAAAAGCGGCAGGTATTCCGTGTGAAAAAGGTGTAAAGCATCCCATGACCGATGAACAAAAACAAAAATTGCTTGAGAAGCTAAAGCTTGATCATGGCGATGCTAAAGTTGTTGATGGTGGGGTTACACAATTTACGGTTACCCGAGAAGAAGTTAGTGAACTTAACGGTACGAAAATTGTTAGACGGAAAAAGCGCAAGTTCATACGTCGCGCTCAGCCATCTGATGAGCCTAAGACAGACGCTGTGGAAGAAAATGCGGTTGATACGGCTGATGAAGCGACAGATACTAAGATCTCAATACCTGCTGCGATCCAAGCTGTTGAGTCTGCAGAGCTAGTAATAGAGCCTGCGTTAACCGTTTCTTTAGATAAAGAGAGTGTTCCACCAGAAGCACCAGAAAAAATAGAGGCTTTTGTTGAAGTTGTGGCACCGATTAGTGATGTGAAAGCGAATACTAAGCCTGTGGATGTGGTGAATGCTAAACCATCTGAGCAAGCACAATCAAAGAGGCAACCAGTCGTTGCACCACGCGGTTTGAGAATAGTCTCTCAGCCGGATGAGAATTATAAAAAACAAGCAG
This sequence comes from Uncultured Candidatus Berkiella sp., assembly GCA_964633725.1. GTDB lineage: Bacteria > Pseudomonadota > Gammaproteobacteria > Berkiellales > Berkiellaceae > Berkiella_A. The sequence continues at coordinate 7,427 of CAZWHY010000043.1, read as the reverse complement.
AGCTCAAAAAACCAGCGGCGGCTCCTGAGAAGAAATTTACAAAAGAGAACGCGTCGAAGAAGACCAAATCATCCAAAGGGGCTAAGAAAGGCCGTCGTATGGATCAGGGCAGACCAGATGATCGCGGTGGTAAGAGAAGACGTGGTGGTAAAGATAGACACAAGAAACAAGAAGTTTTAACAAAACATGGTTTTGAGAAACCTACACAGCCCCAAGTAAAAGATGTTGTGGTGCCTGAGTCTATTAGCGTGAGTGACTTAGCACAGAAAATGTCTATTAAAGGTGTAGAAGTTGTTAAAGCATTAATGAAAATGGGCGTGATGGCAACGATTAATCAGGCGCTTGATCAAGATACGGCTGTTTTGGTTTGTGAAGACTTAGGGCATAAACCCGTATTGCAAAAAACAGATTCAGTAGAAGATCAGTTAAATATTGAACATGAAGGGGATACAGTGACTCGTGCGCCTATTGTGACGATTATGGGACACGTTGATCATGGTAAAACATCTTTATTAGATTATATTCGCCGTACCAAAGTTGCGGCTGGTGAAGCCGGTGGTATTACTCAGCACATCGGTGCTTATTCTGTGAAAACAGATAAAGGTACGGTTACCTTTTTGGATACACCAGGCCATGCGGCGTTTAGTGCGATGCGTGCACGTGGTGCAAAATGTACAGATATTGTTGTTTTGATTGTTGCGGCAGATGATGGTGTTAAACCTCAAACAATAGAGGCCATTCAGCATGCAAAAGCGGCGAATGTGCCGATGATTGTTGCTATCAATAAAGTGGATAAAGAAGGTTTTGACCTGGATCGCGTCAAAACAGAATTGTCCCAGCACGGAGTGATTGGTGAAGCCTGGGGCGGCGACTATATGTTTGTGTCTGTTTCTGCGAAAACAGGGCAAGGTATTGACGAGCTTTTAGATGCTATTTTGTTGCAAGCAGAAGTGTTAGAGCTTGGTGCTATTTCTAATTGTCCTGCAAGCGGAATTGTTATTGAATCGCGTATAGACAAAGGACGCGGGGCAGTGGCTACCGTTTTGGTACAGCAAGGCACATTGCACAAGGGTGATATTGTTATTGCGGGCATACATTATGGCCGTGTTCGTAACATGAGTAGTGATTGCGGTAAAAATATTGTACAAGCGGGTCCATCTATCCCGGTTGAGGTGATTGGCTTATCCGGTGCCCCGCATGCAGGGGATGAATTAACCGTTGTGAAAGATGAGCGTAAAGCGCGTGAAATTGCGTTGTTCAGGGAAAGTAAAGGTCGTGAACTGCGTTTGGCTCGCCAACATGCTTCCAAACTAGAAGGCTTTATGACTCGCATGGAAACAGGCGAAGTCAAGCAGCTTAATATTCTCGTGAAAGCAGACGTTCAAGGCTCTGTTGAGGCTTTGGGAGATGTATTAGAGCAATTATCCAACGAAGAAGTCGCTGTGAAAGTGGTTTCCAAAGGTGTGGGTGGTTTGAATGAATCTGATGTCAATTTAGCAATGGCCTCACAAGCGATTATCATTGGCTTTAATGTACGGGCTGATGCCAGCGCTAGAAAGCTAGCAACAAAAGAAGGCATCTCGATTTATTACTATAGTATTATTTACGATATTATTGATGCCATTAAATCGTCTATCCATGGCATGATAGGGCCAAAATTCAAAGAGGAAATTGTTGGATTAGCAGAAGTGCGTGACGTATTTCGTTCTTCTAAAATTGGCTCTATTGCAGGTTGTATGGTGGTAGAAGGTACCATGAAGCGTAATCTACCTATTCGTGTATTAAGAAACGAGATAGTGATTTATGAGGGGCAGTTAGAGTCCTTGCGTCGCTTTAAAGAAGATGCAAAAGATGTTCGATCTGGCATGGAGTGTGGTATTGGCGTCAAAAACTATAACGATGTGAAGGTTGGGGACATGATAGAAGCTTTCGAAAAAGTGGAAGTTAAGTCTGAATTAGAATTGTAGTAGGATATTGTAGATGCCAAAAGATTTTAGTCGTATTGATAGAGTGCAAGATCTCATGCAAAGAGAGATTGCACTGCTGATTCAGCAAGAAATAAAAGATCCCAGAGTGGGTATGATCACGGTGACAGATGTGGTTGCCTCTAAAGATCTAAAATATGCAAAGGTATATTTTACGGTAATAGATGAAGAACAAGCAAAAGAATCGGTTCTGGTTTTGAATCGTGCCGCTGGATTTCTTCGAAAGCAGTTGTCTAAAAAAATCCAAATTAGAACTATTCCGGCATTAAAATTTATTTTTGATGATACAACTATTCGTGCGAATCATATTAGCCGAATCATTGATGATGCTATCATGCGTGATCGAAGCGTTGCATCTAGAGATATAGATAGCCAGTCAGATTAGAGTTTTTGTATGTCGTTCCCTTCTAAAACGCTTCCTCAATCCAGCACGAGTGGTATTTTATTATTGGACAAGCCTACAGGTTTGTCTTCTAATCAAGTATTAACTTTGGCTAAAAGAGCGCTTGGTATTAAAAAAGCAGGGCATACTGGCAGTTTAGATCCGCTTGCGAGCGGTATGTTGCCATTATGTTTTGGTGAAGCAACGAAGTTTGCTCGATTTTTATTAGACTCTGATAAATGCTATCACGTTGTGGCTAAGCTAGGGGAAACGACACCAACGGGCGATAGTGAAGGAGCCGTTTCAAAGAGCAAGCCAGTCCCAACTTTGAGTCAGGCGATGCTGATGGAAGTTTTACAGCCCTTTAAAGGCGATATTTCTCAAATTCCCCCCATGTATTCAGCTTTAAAGCATAAAGGTCAGCCCTTATATAAATTAGCCCGTCAGGGTATAGAGATTGAGCGTCCCAGTCGTAATATTCGCATTCATAAGCTAGGATTAGAAGGCTTTACGCAAGATAGCGTGGGCGCAACGCTTTCATTGAGCGTAGAATGTAGTAAGGGCACGTATATTCGTACCTTGGTAGAGGATATCGGTCAGGCATTAGGCTGCGGTGCACATGTTATCGTCTTAAGAAGATTATGGGCGGGGGCTTTTAAGCAATGCACTATGATTACTTTGGATGATTTAACAAATAAGCCATCTTTGTCATATTTGTTGCCTGCTCAATTTGCTTTGAATGGTTACCCTGAGATTATATTGAGCCAAGCAGAAACCAATGAGCTAAAGTTTGGACGCATGGTCAATTTGTGTCAGCAATATAACAATGGCTGGGTGTCTCTAAAAGAACCATCAGGCGAATTTATTGGGGTTGGAGAAGTGTTGTCTGGTGGGCGTTTAACACCTAGACGGTTGTTGCGGACTAATTAGCTATTCTTAATACCCAGATAATTATCAGCCCTTGGAATTGCCATGAAACAAGCCTAAGACACTATTTACTGTGTAATTCTTATGGTAGAATTCGGGAGCATTTATTTAAATCAGTATAGATGCATTAACTAACTTAATAATATTTATGTCGTGTTAGGAGTGGTATATGACATTGTCAGTTCAGGCTAAGGCCCAAATTGTGGAAGGTTTTCGACGGTTTGATGGCGACACCGGTTCACCAGAAGTTCAGGTTGCTTTGTTGACGTCCAGAATTAATTATTTGACTGAACATCTTCGGGAGCATAAAAAAGATAAGCATTCCCGTCGTGGGTTGATGACATTAGTGGCGAAAAGACGCAAATTGCTTGATTATCTCAAGCGGACTAAGGTCGAAACCTATAAAAAAATGCTCAGTAGTTTAGGCTTACGTCGTTAAGTCTTTCGTTATTTGAATTAATCCCAAAAGGAATCCACTAGTGACAACTTGCGTCAAGACCTTTCAGTATGGCGATCACACGGTTAGTTTAGAAACCGGCGTGGTGGCCAAACAAGCAACGGGTGCCGTTATGGTAAACATGGAAGGCACCGTTGTATTAGTAACAGTAGTAGGTATAGAAGATGTGGTAGAAGGTCGTCCCTTTTTCCCATTAACTGTAAACTACCAAGAAAGAATGTATGCTGCAGGAAAAATTCCTGGTGGCTTCTTTAAAAGAGAAGGTCGTCCATCAGAATTTGAAACCTTGACGGCTCGTTTAATTGACAGACCTCTGAGACCATTATTTCCTAATGGCTTCATGAATGAAGTGCAAGTTATTGCAACGGTTATGTCGATTAATCCAGAAATTAATCCTGATATTCCAGCAATGATTGGTGCATCTGCGGCCCTGGCTATTTCAGGGATTCCTTTTGCGGGACCAATTGGTGGCGCACGCGTAGGTTATATCGACAATGAATTTGTGATTAATCCTACGAAATCGCAGCTTGAAAATTCTCAATTAGATTTAGTGGTTGCAGGTACAGCGAGCTCTGTATTAATGGTTGAATCTGATGCACAAGAACAATCAGAAGACATCATGTTAAAAGCAGTTATGTATGGCCATGAGCAAATGCAGATTGTGATTAAAGCGATTGCAGAGATGAAAGTAGAAGTTGGCAAGCCTGCTTGGGTTTGGGAAACACCTGTTGAAAATACAGTTTTGGCAGATAAAGTATCATCTCTAGCAAAAGAGCAACTAACAGAAGCATATTTGTTAGCAGATAAAACCGCTCGTTATCCTAAATTGAAAGCGCTTAGAAAAGAGTTTGTTGAGAAAATTCTTTCAGAAGTAGATTCTGAAGGTAATGCTGCATTCGAAAAATCAGAAATTTCTGGCGCGATTAGCACGCTTGAAAAAAGAATTGTGCGTAGTAGAATTTTAGCCGGTGAACCCAGAATTGATGGCCGGAATACTGAAACGGTTAGACAAATTGCTGTCCAAACAGGCGTTTTGCCTAGAACGCATGGTTCAGCTTGTTTTACACGAGGTGAAACACAAGCTATTGTAGTTTGTACATTTGGTACGAGCCGTGATGCACAAATTATCGATAGTGCCTCAGGCGAAAGAAAAGAAAGCTTCATGTTACATTACAACTTCCCGCCTTATTGCGTCGGTGAAGCTGGTATGGTGGGTAGTCCTAAGCGTCGTGAAATTGGTCATGGTAATTTGGCCAAACGTGCGTTAAAAGCCATTATGCCCGATCAAAAAGATTTTCCTTATGTGATGCGTGTTGTATCTGAAATCACAGAATCAAATGGCTCTAGTTCTATGGCGAGTGTTTGCGGTAGTAGCTTAGCTTTGATGGATGCAGGCGTTCCGTTAAAAGCACCTGTTGCTGGTATTGCTATGGGGCTGATCAAAGAAGGCGATAAATTTGCTGTATTGTCTGATATTCTAGGTGATGAAGATCACTTAGGTGATATGGATTTCAAAGTAGCTGGTACTGACAAAGGTATCACTGCTTTGCAAATGGATATTAAAATAGATGGTATTACTAAAGATATTATGGACGTGGCTCTAGCACAAGCTAAAGTAGGTCGTGAACATATTTTAGGTATCATGAACACTGCATTAGCGCAGCCACGTACTGAGTTGTCTGAGTTTGCGCCTCGTGTGCACACAATGAAAGTCAACCCTGATAAAATCAGAGATATTATCGGTAAGGGTGGCGCTACGATTCGTGCGCTTATAGAAGAAACAGGCACGAACATTGATATCGAAGATGATGGCAGTATTAATATTGTCGCGAAAGATCAACAATCTTGCGATGAAGCACAACGCCGCATTAAGCTGTTCACCGTAGAAGTCAAAGCCAATCAAGTGTACGAAGGTAAAATCGTACGTTTAGTCGACTTTGGTGCTTTTGTGAATATTCTGCCAGGCAAAGATGGTTTATTGCATATTTCACAAATCTCTAATGAGCGTATCAGTGATATACACCAAGTGTTATCTGTCGGCCAAGTACTGAACGTAAAAGTATTGGAAGTAGATAGGCAAGGTCGTATTAAATTGAGCACCAAAGACATGGAAGGTGTTGCGGTGACTGTGAACGAAGAATAGAGTCCATTCTATTTTTTCAAGAACCATCTAACTCTAAGAGTTAGGTGGTTTTTTTTTATTTCGTTGGTATCAATTTATTTTTGCTGCGGTACAGAATGGTCAAGACAAAATTAAATGTTATAAAACAAAAGGTTGATGGGGAATTATCTGCTCAACTTTTTTGTTAAAATTTGTTAGAATTAAGAGTAATCACATTATTTTGAGGTTTGTATGATTCGCTTGATATCGACGATCACTGTTGTTGGATTATGGTTTTGTATGCCATCTTTGGAGGCCGCTTCAGACATTGATGTTATGGCGGGCAAGGTGTACCAAGCGTTTGAAGAACAAAAGCCATTACCTAACCTATCATTATCCCATAAAATGGATATGTCAGCCGCTTATGAAGTGCAAAGAGCCTATGTGCGCTCTAGGTTGAATAAAGACAAAATAGCAGGTTTTAAAGCAGGTTTAACTTCTGATGATGCCCAAGCAAGATTTAATATCAATCGTCCTATTTTTGGGGTCTTATTTAGTGAAGGGGCAACAAAAAAGCATGCAACTTTTTCTCTATCTAAGATGAATGGATTGATGATTGAGGCTGAGCTTGGTTATATTGTCAAAGAAAAAATACATAAAAAAGTAAATTCAATAGCAGAGCTGAAAAACTATATTAGCCAAATTGTGCCTGTAATAGAACTACCTGAAGTGACCTTTGCATCAAAGCCGGTAGATGGTATGGATTTAGTGGCAGCTAATGGCGGTGCATCGTATTTTTTACCGGACATGGACTCGAGTTGGCTAGGGCAGGATGTTAACAGCATCTCTGTTTCTGTCATGTATAATAATCAAATCATCTTGCAAGGACAGGGAAAAGATGCTTTGGGCGATCAATGGGAAGCACTAAGATGGTTAGTGAATCAAGTACTCTCCCATGGTTGGGTAATAGAAAAAGACAACATTCTAATTACCGGTGCCCTAGGTGGTATGACAACCGCAAAAGTGGGTGAATATAAAATACAATACAATAAAGGTTCTGCAATAGAATTTAGAGTAATAGAATAAATTTTTTTAATAATAAATAATAAATAATAAATAAGATATAAGCTAAGGATAGCAAATGATTACCACAGGGATTTATGCTTCTCTATTAGCGTGTTTCATACTAGTCTTAGCGTTTAATGTTGTGCGAGCCAGAAAAAAATATCGCATAGGCTTGCTAGATGAGGGTAACGCTCACTTAATACGTGCAATGCGGGTTCATGGCAATGCTATTGAGTATATACCGATTGCTTTAATTTTATTTGCTATAGCAGAGAGCAATGGTTTATCTGCGCTATTATTGCATATTGCAGGCGTATTATTAGTCGGGTGCCGGCTTGGGCATGCATGGGGATTGTCTCATTCGGCGGGTATATCCAAAGGGCGTTATTTTGGTACCCTGGGCACGTGGATTATTATCATTGCTTTGGCGGGCTATAATATTTTTGTTGGGGTTATAGGAATGGGCATGTAATAACTTACCGTTTTATCATCTCATTAAGCAAGCCATCT
>CAZWHY010000042.1:0-29689 GCA_964633725.1 Uncultured Candidatus Berkiella sp. | reverse complement strand
CAATAACCTCACCTTGCTTAGCTTTCAGCGTTATCTCAAGGATCCCCGCCTCTGCAGCTATCTTGCGCCGTCTGGCTTCCTCAATTTCAACATCCCCCATATTCCCCAAGGCAACGGCAATGGCTTGTTCTTCACGCCAATTCCCAACTTCGCCACTGTCAAACTTCCACTCCGTAGTTTTATCGCCCCTTTTAACAAATGGCATTCCCCTTCGAAGCCAGGCGTCTATGGTATAAAGGCTCTTGTTGAAGATGGTAGCCAACTGGGATTTGTTGACAAGCCTAATATCATTTTTGGTAGTCAATATGACAATTGTCCTTATTTAATCAATATTAATTAATTGTTCACTGTTAGGAGGGAGGGTGCACAGGCTCAGTTACTGCACGGGTATTGCGCATCTACGCCCCGTATGGATATGTCTCTGGAAGGACCCGTATAAGATCTCTGGCTACTGAATGACATGCTTGTTTTTCTGCAGCTCGTTGCCTTAACCATTAAATAACGAAACTTAAATATACAACTCCTGTTATAAATCCAAAACTAAAGAGCGCAGGACTTAACCATTCACAAATAGTAATCCATTTATAAGACTGCACATCCTCGTCCATTAATTCAAATAACTCTTTTTTGGTTATCTGATCTGTCGTAAATAGATTATAATTTTCATCAATTTTACTAGCACTTTTCTTAAACCATTTTGCTTCCAATATATTCGCCGCAACAATTGAAACAATACCTAGGAAAAATATAATTAATAAACTAGCACATAATGGGATATAAAATTTTCCAAGCTTAAAACTCAACAGAGTTATTGTCCCAATTAACCCACCAGAGTTTAAGATAAAATACCATTGATACAGCATAGAACTATAAGAGTTTACTGTATCCAGATCACTAGCCTTATTATCACTTACAATTTCAGCAATTTGATCTCTTTCATCCTGAGCAATCGCACTGTTTTTCGCATTTTTATTGGTTGTTTTAATATTCATTTTGTATTTTACCAACAGTCTATATTTCATACTACAGCTGAAACAAATAACATGCTCTATAGTTCAGAGATATCTGGGCATATATTCAGTATTTGATAGGAGTATAATAAGCATATTTGTATTTAACCTTGAATTTATCTTTGTACATTGCACACCTCTGGGTCAGTAAGTTATTTAGAGGCTGGATGATCTTTTAATAAGTCATCAAGGAAAGAAAGATGTCCTAAATCATTACCATCAATATATTTATCAAAATGATTACAAATATCATCCTCTCTGCTTTTATAATAACCTGGACATTCATACTTTAAAAATGGAGAAACAAAATTATGGGGATATGTTTCTTTACCTTTATTTTTCAAAGAGTAAACATAATGGTAGCGACTAGGGGAAACTCCTGAAAACAGATCGAACGGTACGACATCTTTTTTTTGTTGGTGGTTCAAATCAATAATAGATGGGTATAAATTTTTACTTTTACTTTTAGGATATGCTTCAATGTAAACAACTCTGCTTATCCCCGCGGTAATAATATCTTTTGCACATAAATGACACGGAAATGTCGTAGTGTACATTGTTGCATTTCTGATTGATACGCCGAGTTTTGCAGCATCAAGCAGAGCAGCCATTTCCGCATGTGTGCATGGATGAAACTCAATTGATTCTTTTAAAAAACGTTTAATATTATTTGAATGCTGAAGAAATGATTTAATCTCACCTGGGCAATTCTTATCTGTAACATCAATAGAATCCACTCTACCAATTGAGATTAACCAATCATCAATGTCCTTTTTGTATTGTGAGTATCCATCTGTAATACTATCTTGGTGTGCAACCTTAGTATTTGAAGAAGGGTTTGGTGCCCTTATAGACCCAACTGAAATTACTTCTCCATCTCTAGCTATAATCGCTGCACCAATATGTCGATCGCCAGGAAAATTTGACCGATAACTTGTATGGTATGCTATTGCCATACCAAACTCATCTTGAGTTGGATAATCTTTATATTCCCCGAAATATTGCATTATAAATTTATTTATTTCTTTTTCAAGCACTGCTTTTTTAACATCCAGGTTTAAAAAATAATGTGATTTATGAAATAGTTTACAAATCTGCTGCCCTGATTTTTTATGAGCGACATTACTATCTATATAATCTTTATCTATCAAGTTATGAGCGCAATCTGGCTGAATATTATCTTCATATTCTACAAAAATACTATTTATAGAATCACCTAGCGATTTCTTAACTTCTACTTTCAACTTTTTATCTTTAATATATTTATCCACTATCTTTGCATTGTCAAAATCTGCACTCAACAATTTTTTGCGTTTATCATTTTTTAACTTACTTTGAATACTACTATCTCTAGCAATTACATTTGAAAATAAAGATAACTGAATATAACTCAATCCATAAACATGACTTAGAATTTCATATTCAGCTTCATTTTTAATTTGATCTACCCAATATATTATTTTTTCATTTCCACCCTCATTTTCTTCACTTTCACGCTGTAACCTTTCCTCGGTTATTTTTTTAACAATCAATGCTGCAACCGTCCCTTTATATTTTTTCCTAAGTAAATTGCATAGTTCCATTTTAATAAAAACATCTAATGATTTGCGACATTCACCACTACATTCATTATAAATTAACTCGGTTACGTCAATAGAAACAAATACATATCCCTTCAACTCAAAACTTTTTTTTATTTGGGATTTTAGATGGGACTTTTTACAGCCTAAGGGTGAAACTAATCCAATAACGATTTCATGTTGTATGGGCATATCATATGTTTTTTTAATTAATGAGGAATATATATGTATCGGAGTATTTTCCCTAACACTAAACAAGTATCCTGTTTTATTTTTCAGGAATCCGCTATATTAACTATCACCTCACACCATATAACGGCTTAGCTTTATTCGCATCTTCGTCCTACTTTAGCGTAGACTTATAAAGACAGCTGAATAAAATCATAGTTTTTAAGAATTTATCATTATTGACTATACTTACTTAAATCAAACATCTATTTTTAAGCTCATATGGTTGAACAATTTAAATTTATCAAAGAATTTATAGAATGGTGTAATAAAAAGCTAGATAAGCACTACAGAGACACGAACTTACAACAACAGCTTATTGATGAAATTATCCAATCAAAAGCCTTAATAACTGATATTAAAGGTCAGCTAGATTCTCTCGCTAAAAATCATATTCTTAAAGATAAATTTTCATTATCTGCACTTGAATGCCCTATTTTTCAATCAAATAAAAATAATCTTGACCGTTTGCCTGTAGAAATGACAAAAGCTATAACCACCTGTCACTCTGAAATTAAGGAATTGTTGCAACAAGCCCAGAAATATAATAATAGTCATGATGCACTTATAAACTCAATGATTGAAAGCGGGCTTTCTACAAACAATTTATCTAATGCTGATTTTTCAAAACTAACTAGCTATAAAAACACGAAAGAATATTACAAAAAACTTGCTTATATTGGCAATCAAATAAATCAAAATCACCAATATCTAAAGACACTAGATACTTTTATCAATAATAATAAAAATTGATTTAGCATCGTGTAATAACCCTTGAAGACACTATTACAATCACTATTCACAACATCCCTTGCCCAGTTCCACCAGCAATCTCTTTTTTTATACAATTTATATGTGAGCCACAATCATCTTGCAATAACTGAATTCCCTTTATAATTGCACCGCCTATAGCAGACTTCCGAAGGTCGACTGGACTAACTCTATGATATCTCGCTCCGCTAGATACAAGCTTCTTTATACATTTTGAGTAGGTGCCGTAAATAGCAAAATCAAGTACACTTTCATCATCCTTAGTTCTTGCATTTGGATTAATGTCTGATTTACCCAACAGCTGATCGGTTATGTTATCAAAGCCATGAAAGCAGGATTCATGCAAAGCTGTCCAACCTATTTTATTATTAGCATTCACATCAACACCTGGCTTCTTGAAAAGCTTAGATATAAAATTTGAATGCCCCTTACTTGCTGCTACTATTAGTGGCGTATTCCCATAGACATCTCTCGTATTAATATCAGGCACATGTTTGCAATCGAATAAATCATCTATATAAAATGGAAAATCGAAATAAGCAGCATATAATATGGTTTCATTTGCCACCTTGATATCATCATTTGCAATATCCATTATATCCATCTTCTCTTTCTCCTATTGATTAAATATTAATTTGTTTTTTTCATTCTAGCGCTTAACAATCGATTTACTTCAGTTGCCATATATTTTACAGCCTGTTGCCCAACATCTTTAACATAATTCTTCGCCACATGCGAAACACTAGAACCATACAACGGCTTAATCTTCAACCTGGCTTTAGTCTTGCGTCTAAACACTGTGTCCTTATCGCGACTATCTGGATGAATAAAAGCATGCCTAATCAATTTTCTTGGTCGATTACGAAACATCTTAAAGCTAACCCCTTTGCGATTCTGCTTAGCTTTATATTCAATCAATGAAACGGGGTTGTTCTTAACAATGAGACGGCCTATTAAGCCTGTATTCTTATTGGCCTTATGAATAACTATCATATCGCGAATAGTTTTCTTTTTAAGATTCAGCTTCTCACCAATCATTTTGGTCATTTGAGTACGAGAGCGAGTGAGTGTACGGTTTAATGCCTGTTGGGCTTTACGCTCTACTTGAGATTCAGCACGAGCTAATGATTTTTTAAACTGCTTAACGCCTTTGAATTCGACTTTCAACACAGTCACTTGGCTCGACCACCAAACTTCTCAACTGTCCTCAATGTCCCTAGCCCCAACATAGCAATAACCAATTCAACAATCACATCTAAAGGCAACTCAGGTCCCTTAATGCCATACAACCATTGCAACCAAGGATTAACTAGATAAACATTAGCTAACCCAAGGCCACACACCCAACCAATAAAAGGCCGCCAACCAGCAACAAACATCGAGCGATGCTGAGCTTCAATCTTGTTAAGGGCGACTTGTAATTCGGCGGGATGTTGCCTAAGTTTTTCTAATACTGCTTTGGCTTGGAGTTTTTCTTCATCCGAGGTGAAGAGTTTGTCTAGGACAGTGCCTATAGCATCAATGGGGATCGTTGATGCACCCCCAATAATGTGGCTGATAAAGTTCACTGATTAAAAAAATCCTCATCGATTCTCTTTATTTTGACATCCTGGTGATTTCGCACCCCAACATTATGCTCGATCATTAATGTTGCCAGCTTATCGCCATCAATTAAAACGATTTTTTGCTGAAGCTTGCCAATGGAGTTTTTTGCCTCTTTAGAGAAAGAGGACGTTGTAAAAAATACACCTTTGGTGGCTTTAACTTCACTAAGACTACCTGAAAATTTCTGAATGTCTGGTCTCCCAACGGTATTGTCTGGTGCATATCGCTTCGCTTGAATATAGATATTTTCTAAACCCAACTTGTCCTCATAGATAATTCCATCAATCCCTCCGTCCCCCGACTTACCTGAGTGAATCCCAGCTTCTTCGGTTTCGCCACCATATCCCATAGCAAGCAATAGTTTAATTACTAAGCGTTCAAAAAACTCAGGAGACAGCTCTAATATCTTCGAAATTAAGTCCGCTTTAACTTCATCTAATATCTCATCCATAGCCTTTAGGATTCGTTCTTCGGGGGTACCATCCTCTCTATCAACGTCTTCAGATAAGATGACTTCATTTTTCCGTTTCTTGTCTCTGAAATCGATAAAATCAGGATACTTTTCAAGAACACTTTTATCAACTTTTTTTGGTTTCTCGGCTAATAATTCCTTCCCCTTTTCAGTAATAGTGAAATGAGCACGCCGGGGACGATATAACAAGCCTGCCTTACATAGATAAGTAATTGCCCAACCAGTCCTATTTTTAATAATCGTCTCGATGCCAGATGGAAGAAGTTGATTAATTTCTTTATCGGATAAATTAAAGTCCTCAGATACTCTAATGAGAGCCTCTTGATTAGCTAGCAAGCCTGTATTAGCCATCTTAAGCATGGGAAGCATTAAAGCTTGATAGTCTGGAATAGACATTGATTTCTCCAAAGGTTAACTCAAAAAATATTAGTTTGCATAATAACAAACTTTCTCTATTGTATCTATCCGTCCCAACAAAATCAATATCCCCAAACCCACGGCCTCAGAAACCCATCCACTCTGGTTAAGCCATCCAGATGGATAAATCTACTCCGATGAGTTCCAGTTTGGCTAACACCTATTCCACTAAATTCAAATTGCGAGGCGCAGCTTATGATCTTATAAGCCTGCTCACCATACACAGCAATATCTATAGCTCTACCCGTAGTATGTGGGCCATTAGAACCAGTTGTACTTACTTTTTGATTATACTTAGCACATCTATAGGCGGAAGTGATGATAAATGGGAAACCCAGATATTCTCTCAAGCCAATAAGCTTTTTCATAAAACCTGATTCCATATCAGCCTTGCCACAACCACAACGGCATTTAAGCTCATTGTCTGTGAAATATTGCCAGCTCATCACTTATTAGCAATCAACTTATCCAGCTTGTCGTTTAGCCGCTCAAAACCTTCTCTCATAACCACTTCTAACTTATCGACTTCTGTGTCTTGCTTATCATCACGGTTAAATTGCAATTGTCTGCCTTGTAATTGAGCATTATAAAAGGCTGTTAACTCAACCTCTAAAACAGCAACACGCTTCTCAATTTGAGCTGCCCACCAGATAATTGATATAGCAACAACACAAGCTGTTAATAAATTGCTTAAATTGATTCTTTTATCCAATGCCCAATTATCCAATGGCTCTGGTTTCATGTATGCCCCCATGATTTTGTAACAAATCCTTGAATGATATCAGCCGGAAAATCTATTAAGTCACAATAATCAAGAAACCATGCCGAGAAAAACCAACGTCTGGCCTTTCGCCTAACGGAGCACTCAATTTTCTTGCTGGAGTCATTCCAAACGCTTAAAATAATAGCGTAGATTAGTTGTGCTTCGGGCAGTTTATTTATTGCTTGGTTGGTACACCAAGAAAAATCTGGTAGGATAGGTTCCAAAATTTTACTTAAGATTAATAACTAACTACTAAGGATAGTTCGCATGACTGCAACCCTATATATTCCATCAGAAGAAAAAGAAGCCGATAAATATTTAAATATATTTCGTTTGAGAGATAGCAATGCTAAAAATTCCGCAATTGCAGATTTGACTCCCGAACAAAGAGTCAAATATCAAAAATGGGTTTTTGAGCTTTCTCAAGCCCTTGCAAAACTTGATAATAAAAAATGATTGACTGGATAGCATGAGATGCTAGAAACATGTTGGCGGAATTATTCATTCTGTAATTATCGTAGCGTATTTTTTATACTTCCACAAGTGGATAACTATTTGTGGGACAAATACGCTACAACTTTCTTAATAAATGACTAATCCCAACCTCTTCCCAATCAATTAAAATCATCAACACATGGCTGTATTTGTCATCCCAACACTTTTTCCAATTGGCAACCTTCACCCCACAATACCCTGCATACTCAGTCTGTGAGGGTCTTTTGTTGCCTATGCCATTACAACTCGAGCACATTTGATTTTGCTTTACGCCAGTCCCTTTGCACGGATTACAAATATTGACTTTGGTTTGCTCATACATCGCCATTTTTATTAAGCTTAATAATCTTACGCTACTATTTTTGCAACGCCAATTATGTTTTATTGCCAAGCGCTTTGCCTCGATTAATAGCAAACCATATAACTCCAGGGCTACTGAACTATCACCCGTCCACATGTATAAACTCAACAAATATGGTCCTCGCTCTAAACCTGCCAAGCCAGCGGCTATATCCTCTGCTCTTAGCACATCCCCCGTCACCCGAATTGAATCTTGCCAATCAACTGATACTGCATTAAGTCTCGCTAATAATCTTTGTGGTTCTTGCATAAATTCCCTCTCGCTTTAAAGCTTCACCGATTGATCTCTGCGCCATTTTATTTTTTATCAGTAGGTTGGCATGGGTTAAAGGGCGATCGTGTCACAGTGATCGCTAGATTGGATCTCAGTACAATCTTCTACCTCACTTTCCACTTGAGGTAATAAGCTCTCAATTGATTTCATTTGTTTCACATCCTCTCCCCCACTCAAATAAACTTTTTCAGCTAAATCCTGCTCGCCAATTAACACTGGGTTTGGGATAGGAAGTCCATGAAGCATATTTTGCCCTTCCGTTTTGCCCAGAAGTTTTTTGGGGTATGTTGTCGGTGGTTGTCTCACATACTGCTGATAGCGCACTTGAAATTCTTTTGCCACAAATGGCTGTGCATCAAGTGTCAAAGTCTCAAGTTTAATCCAGCCCCCCATGTCAGCTAACACCACATGAATTTTGGCATCATCAAATACCACGGTTTGATATGGCCCTACATGACTTATCGCATTGGCCACTTTTGTCCAAGCCAGTAATGCTTGATTTTGAGTGTTGCCACTTAGCCATTTAACAACATCCGCAGGTTTTGGCATAAATTGTCCGCTATCAGGATTGAGCATATAAGCATCTAACGCCGTTTTAACGTCTTCCCAAACATATTGGGATAATAGCTGCCAGTAGAGTGATACTTTCTGCTTGCTGACATTTTGGTTATATATTTCTCCAATCCCCATCATGTACTGGGCAAAGGCTTGTTTCTCACTTGCTTTCATAAATTGCTCCAAATTCATCGTCTTCTGTTAGCCAACTTTGTACGGCATTAAAATTATCTTGGGTTAAGCGGTCTGCTTTGGTTATTCGCCTTGGTGGTGAATGGCAATTTGAGATGAAACGGTCAATCTGGTCAGCATCACGCAAGATGATATGCAAGCCGTCATAGCGTTGCCCCCTATCATTGTCGCCCATGTTGTGTGGCGTCTTCGCACAACCCGAGATAGCTTCACAGAGTGCTTGTTCGCTATAGCCAGCCACCAAAGATTTGGTAATCAGCGCTTTGCGTTTGATATCAAGCTTGGCATTGGGATGATTCATTGCTTGCTTCCAATGAATGAAAATTTGCTCAATACGTTGTGCTTGCTCTCCACTCGGTCGCGCTTGCGTGACAAGAGATTTATTCTCTGGAGTAATCTTAGTTGTAATCTCTGAAGTAATCTTAGAAGTAGTCTTAGTATATTGTTCCGGTAGATTCGGCAGGACCACCATGCCCGTTGGGCAGGACCGTGGTGCCCGTTCGGCAGGACCATCATGCTCATTCGGCAGGACGGTCATGTCATTTGGGCAGGGTGGAACCGAACAATTTGACCGGGTGACGTGAGCCGGGGCTTTGCGGCGATTTCGAGCAGTTTCTAACCAATAGTTAACTTTCTCAGGATGAAATAAAAAGTGTCTGGTATTATCAAAACTATATTTAGGATTTGGGTTGCGATGAAGGCTAATAAACCCTTTTTGGACAAGAAACTTAATGGCATCTCTTATCCGCTTCGCACCGTACTCAAACAAAGCTGTTTTAAGCTCATCTATGGTATGCCACTGAAGGAGGCTGGCATCTTGAATAGACTCCTCTCCATGGCATTCAGCAACTTTGTTGAGCTGTATCGATTGGGACTTAGTTCTCAATTTTATATTGTGCCAATACTCAAAATGAGATAGCAATCTTGCAGCACAACCATCATCCTCACAAGCTTCCATTTGCCATTTGTGCTGAATGATTAAAGGCTCTTGAGTTGGATGGTTGATACAAGACGTTCTCATGCTATGCATTTCCTTTGCTATTGACGAAACCAACTATTCTTTAAAATTAAAAAGGCATCTCATTTAAAGTCTTGAAATTTATTCTCTTGTTTGAATCTTATGATTTTATTTTATCAGAATACCCAAGCTTTCCTGACTCGATAACAACCGAAGCAATGCAAGGGTGATTCAGACTTCAACGCCATATAAGACCACACGGATGGGTCGTTGTATCTTGCCTTGTATTAGTTCGGGTAAGCTCATATTAATCCTCCTCTTTTTTAGCGCTGAAAAAGTATGGCTTAGAGGCAGATACCGTTAATGCAGGCTCAAGAATTTGCCAAAGCTCTGGGCTTGAGGTTTCTAAGTGCTCACTTTTGCTTTTTATTTCTTTGTATTCAATTGCAAAGGGAAATTGCATTGAGTCTAATTGATAATCTCCTTTAATCTGAAGCAACTTCTCTTGATTCCACTTGCGACGCAAACTAGTTTTGATTTTCAGGTCACCCAAGTTCATAGTGCCTATTGGCTTCCACTGGTCGTGCTCATGCAGATAGTCTTGAATGGCCTGCTCAGTCTTAATGCGCTCTGCATTGTAATGACCTTCTATTTTTTTTAGGCTGCCCCAGTGGGAAACCATGTTGCATAAGTAATTATCCATATCTTAAGTATCCCTAATATTTAAGCTGATTTGAGTTGGTGTTGGTGCATTGCCTTTTTGTGTCTACGAACAAGTTCATTACCTAAGTCGTAATAAGGCGTTTTTGTATAGCCTTGCTTAAGTCGATTCAATGCGGATTGTGTGATTTGTGTGGCGAGAGATGTAGATAATTTTTTTTCGGTAATTTCTTCCATCCATAAGATATCAGAAATAATTTTAGTCCAGTCCATAACAGCATTCTCCTTTGTTTTACACAGACTAATGCATAGATTCATCGACTGTCAATGACATTAGGACTTTACAAATACGCTTACGTAGCCGCATAATGCATAAAAGGATTAAGTCATACACCATGAGGACACTATGGATAACCCAGTGAAAGATAATTTAAAACAATTGATGATTTCAGATAGCAAAATTAGCGAAGGGGAATTGTCACGAAAGTCGGGTATTCCTCAATCTACCATCCATAGGATCTTATCTGGTCAGATAAAAGAATCTAAGCCTTCTACCTTAAGGCCAATTGCCAACTACTTTGGTTTAAGCTTGGCACAGCTTCAAGGCGAAGAGCCTATGCCAATACAAAGGCAATCCAACCTTCATGAAAATACAGATGCGAAACAGTATCTTGGCACCCCTGCTCGCCTTATCCCCCTTATAACGTGGGAACAAGCAGCTAATTGGAAAGAGCTTCACAAAACCTACCAGCATGACAGCAACAAAGGCTGGGTTGCGACTAATAAAGATGTTGGCCCCCATGCCTTTGGTTTGAGAATTCAAGGTAACAGCATGACATCTGTGAGTGGGTCTAGCTTTGAAAATGATTGTGAAATTGTTATCGACCCAGAGCGCCAGCCTAAACACAATGATTTTGTAGTTGTAAAAGAGACTAACAAACAATCAGCCATTCTCAGACAACTCAGTATTGAAGGTGGTAGTTATGATTTGTTTCCACTTAACCCGCGCTATCAGGTAACCCAAATTAGTGATTTAAATCCAATCTGCGGTGTTGTCTGCCAATTGCTTGCAAATTTCTAAACTTGAGCACAGTCACAGCAGATGCTTTTTTGGCTAGGCACTAAGCTTCGAGCAACTGGAATTTACACACAGTAAATGAAGCTTGCGAGAGAGTGAAAGCAACAACGCAAAAAATGCATCTGAGAAGACTGCAATGCATTGACTCATTGATTGAAGTGTTCTAATGTAATACATCATATGCATTAAGGATAAATAAGAAATGGATCTCAACTTAGAAAAAAGATGCCTCACGGAAAGAGAAACGGCCTACTATATTTGCATGAGCATTTCCTTTTTACGCAAAGATCGCGTTGAAGGTAAAATTGGTAATCGTACGATTGGACCTAAACATCTTAAGATTGGGAAAAGTGTTAGGTATTTGAAAGATGATTTGGATTCGTGGTTGGAAAAGAAAATTTGTTGAATTGTTATATTAGCGAAAATAAATGATAAAAGATAATTATGTAATTGAGTTAGCGTCGTTTGGTTCAAAGTTTTATAATGACGCGGTTAAAATAAGAGAACAATACCTACGAAAACCGCTGGGATTAAGCTTCACTGAGGATGAACTTAAAAGTGAAGCAAACCACATATGTTTTATTGCAATCCGTGGTGAGGAAGTTATTGCGACAGTAATGCTTATTCCTCAAAAATACAGCTTTAAGTTAAGACAGTTGATTGTTTGCAACCAAGCTCGAGGGTTAGGGATCGGTCAAGCATTAGTAAATCACTGTGAAATATATTCATTATCTCAACAAATTAATACGATAGAGATGAACGCTCGTAAAACAGCAGTTGAGTTTTATAAAAAATGCGGTTACAAAATTGTAAGTGATGAATTCACTGAGGTTAGTATCCCCCATTTTAAAATGTCTAAGAAGTTAGAGCGCCGATAAGTTGCGACATATTGGTCATTCCATTAGTCTGTATTTGGTCTAAAGATTATTTACCACCTAGCTCCAATCATCAAACATTACTTCAATATTGTGCCCATCCGGATCCAGAATAAAGCAAGCATAATAATTCTTGGTATAATTTGGTCTTGGGCCTGGTTTGCCATTGTCAGTTGCTCCAACTTCAATTGCTGCGCTATAGAATGCTCGAACCATTTCCTGACCCTCAGCTCTGAAGGCGGTGTGGGTGCTAGTTATAGGCTCGTTACTTTTATGCTGAAAAATCTCAAATAGAAAGCCCTTCCCTATATCAAAGGCATGAAAAATTCCATCTTTACCAAAAGAAACCTTATAACCCAAAGGCGCAAAAGATTTTTCATAGAATTCTTTGCTTTTCTCTAAATCACTAACTTTGATTGAAACGTGGTCGAACATATGGCCTCTTCAAAAATTTTTGACTGAGTGGAGCATCATATTTTAATAAATCATATAAACATATCAGAATGAATACTCATCTATTGTTTATCTGATGAAAATTTAATCCAAGACTCTCTTAATACTCTAATTTTATTTTCTCTGCAACAAATTTAGGTTCATCTACATCCGAAGTGGTTAACTTCTTCTGCCCAGAATTTATTGTAGCATTACCTGAAAAACTTAAAATTTCAAAATGCTGCTCGGAAACACCTTTCACAACATCATTATTATCTAAACAACTCTCTTCATCAATGCTAATAATAGTTTTTATTGACTCTATAACTTCCTGAATAGACATATTAGAAACATTAATTGTGATATTGGCAATATCACGATACAAAGTTTCCCTTTGCTTCCTATGCTCCATTGCAAGCTCTTTCCAACCATCCTCACCAGCAGCATTATAATTACTAATTTGCTGCCACCGTTGGCGTCCGTCATCTTGCTTCGTTGACAGGTGTTGACATATAGTATCCACATCAGCATCAAAATATATAAATTTAAAACCTAGAGTTTCGCATGCATCTTTAACAATTGGATGTAATGGTTGTTTTGCACCTAAATCAAAAGCAGCATCAGAACGAGATGATATAAAATCTGCAGCTATTGAAGCTTCTAATTCACGCCATGCAGGTTCACCCAATATTTTCATTGTTGCAGCACTATGCTTAGGATACCCTTTTCTCATTAGAGCATCTAAAACATCTTCCTTTTTAAACCTTTTGCACCAATCTCGACAAATCTCATTAATAAGCTTATCTTCTAAGGAAAAATCAGACAATGACAAACGTGGTGTATCCAAAGCAAGCGTAGAGTTTAGGCGCTTTTTCACTTCATCATCCATAAATAAAACTGGCATATCCGGATACGAATCTTTGATCAGAGCCTTTAAAGCAGTTGTTTTCCCTGCACCAGGCAAACCAATAAATATATACTTAAAACTCATACAAACCTACGGCCTCGGAAAATATTCATTATAAATAATCGCATTATACATCAATGTATTTATGAATTCTCTGATAAAAAATTAATCCAAGACTCTCTAATATCCCAAATTTGTTTTTCTGAGTATGGCAGTTTATTCTCAGCTATCCAGCGATTAATAAATGCACTATGTTTTTGAATTTTGAAAGAGCCAATTTGCTCAGGTGTAATAAAGCACTTCTCAATAATATCACTTTCTTTAGGGAATACCACTTCGCCAGGAAATGTTATATCAAAATAACAACCATTATATTGTAAAAAAGAATGTGCTTCCGGTATCCCAGGAATATTATACTTATCAAGAATTGGTTTAATTCTAATATCATAATCTGATGTCGTTAAAAATATACCTAATACCAATGATAAAGAAATACCCAGCTCATCAGCTAAAGTTTTTATCAATGCATGTTTTGTACTACAAGTACCTTTATTGTCTTTTATAACACTTATATAATCTCCTCGATTGGAGTTTCTCCCATAAGGAAGTTGGTGTATATAACTAACACAGTCCTGGAAGCTGACAAGCCCCATATCTGCAAATAAGTCTGATATTTCTAAGCCAGGTTTCAATTTTACTTTAGGTAGATTTAATTTTTCCATTACAACCTTATAATTCACCTTTTATATAGGTTTAGGCTCTTTAGGGATTACAATATCGTTGGCGGGGACTTCTACAACTTTGCCATCTTTCATAATATGAATGGGCAGTCCCAACCGCTTATGCTCTTTAAGAGCATCTATAGCACCAAGACGTATGCCATAATCTACTTGCTCAAAAAAGTCATCTTTTTTCTCTTTTTTGTCACTCATTATTGTATGCCTTATTCTATAGCTATCTATCTAAAGTCGCCACTGCATTTTCTTTCTGCTCAGGCGCCAAATGTGCATACCTAAGAGTCATGTCCAAATTGGTATGACCCAAAAGCTCTCGCACAGTATTCAACGGCACCCCATTCATCACAAGGCGGCTTGCGAAGTGATGGCGCATATCGTGCCAGCGGAATGTTTTTATATCTGCTTCTACTCTTAGTTTTTCCCATGATGTCTGAACATTATCAAAAACGCCCCCATCTTTAGATGGGAAAACAAGTTTATCTGACTTTGGTTGTTGCTTGCGCCATTCGGTGAGTGTTTCCAGCGCTTCTTTGTTAAGCGGAATATGACGAGTATGGGATTTACGCTTGCCCCTCATCACTAAAACTAAGCTTTTACGCTCAAAACTAATATCTTCCCACTGAAGTCGAAAAATTTCACCTTTTCTGGCACCAGTATTTAGAGACAATAAAATAAGAGGCTTAAGATAATCGACAAAGTATTGGTCTTGCATGTCAGGATAAAGCTCATATCCCCGAACAGAGCGCCATTCATTGCCCTGTTCTCTATCTTGACGCAGTTTAGCTTCACGAGCATCCAATGCTACCCGTAACCTTTGCTCTTCGTCCTCTGTTAAGTATCTTACATTAGGCGACCTATCAACCTTCAATTGCTTTAATCTGGCCAGTGGGTGTGTTTCAAGCACTTCCCAGTCAACAGCCCGAGAAAGCACTGAGCGAAGTACAGCGGTCATTCGATTGACTGTAGATGGGGCTAACTTCTTCTTTAGGCATTTGGAACGCCATTTCTCTACAGGCTGAACTTTGATTTCATCTAGTGGCAGATTAAGGAACTCTTTCATTCTGTATAACGTCGTTATATGAGAATGTGACCATTGATGATGAGCTTCAGACCAAGGTCTATATTGCTCCTCTACAAACTCTTGAAGAGTTGGTGCTTCAGATCGATGTTTTGGCGCTTTAGGATCCATACCAAGCGCAACTTGCCCTAGAATTTTCCTGGCTTCAGCTCGCGCTTGGGCAACTGTCACTACACCGACATCTCCAAGTACCACTCGATCACGTTTACCATTAGCCAATGTGTACCGAATATAGAAGCTCTTTAACCCACTAGTATTCACTCTGACGACAAATCCACTCAGAGTTTCATCCGTTACGTCGTAGATCCTATCTTGAACCTCCAACCCCATCACTAGTTTTGTAGTAATCTTCTGACTCATGCTCATAGCCGCCTGATAGCCGCAGTTCGTTATAAAGTAGTATTATTTGTAACACGGTAAAATAAACAAATCAATTGTAGGTAATTGTTTTAAAAGCAATTATTTGACATGGAGTGATATGGAGTGCTACTATCCTTTCGTGGGAGAAATTTTTCATAATGCTGAGGTCGGTGGTTCAAGTCCACCTATAGCCACCATTCACTCCCTTCCCCCTCCAAAAAAGTTAAACAACTCTCAAAATAATTTATATATGAGCACTATAAACAAAAATATCCAAAATCCTCGCGTCGGTGTTGGCGTTCTGGTTTTTAATAAAAATAATCAAATACTGTTAGGACAACGTCATGGCTCACATGGCCATCTATCATGGCAACCACCTGGTGGGCATCTTGAGTTTAATGAAAGCCTAGAAGACTGTGCTAGGCGCGAAGCAAAAGAAGAAGTTAATATTTCTATAGATTCCGTTGAGTTTATAGGTATGACAAACGATTATTTTGAAGACAGTCATAAACACTACATTTCAATCTTTATGCAAGCTACCATTGCCAGCAATCAACAGGTCAAAAATTGCGAGCCGCATAAAGCTAAAAACTGGCAATGGTTTGAATTAGACCAACTCCCATCCCCCTTATTCTTGCCACTAAAAAAACTTATTCAAAAAAATGGCTATGGTCTAAAATTATCAGCGATCACCCCACCATAGGCCCTTGCAAGGGGCTTAGTGGCCTGAGTAAATAATTTTTTGAGGAAGTTCATAGTCCCTTGGAAGAAGTTACCTTAATGAAACTGGATTTGCCTTGGTGAAGCTGTCGCCTGATTTGCGCACGAAGGCGCTCTAAGTCAGCTACTTGAGTTTGATTGAATGTGACGGTCTGACTACCAACTGCTGTGCTTCTGCTGAAAGATACAACTTTTTCGCCGAGGATGAGCGCTCGATGTTTTTTAAATCTTCAGTTGTGTAATTCATTCATTGTGCGCAAAGCTATTTCAACAACTCCATTACAGGAGAACATATCAATATAATGCTGAAAACTTTCTTCTCTTTCTTTAGGCGAGCCAATAGGGGATATTAACAAGTTTTGACTAAATCCAGCGATATCTTCTAGTATTCGATCAGCTCTATAATATGCAAGTATTACTTGTTCAATAGTGGCAGCCCCATATCCCTGATAAAATAAATCGCTTTCATCTGATTTATTCCATACATTACCAACACCAGCGCCAATAAACATTAAATCTCGTTCTTTAGAGGCCATGATAGGCGCATCCCAATCAACAATATAAAAATTTCCGGGTTCATCAACTAAAACATTCCCACCATGTAGATCAGCATGGCATAGCACTTTGTTTGATGATAACTCTTGGACTTTTTGTGACAGATGCTCTGCGCTATCAACAAGTTCATTAATAATAGGTGCTTTTCGCTTAATACAATCCAACAGTTTTGTACCAATTTCATCCTTAGCTGATATTTCATCTATTTTATTCATGACTAATCGAACAGCATCTCGAAACTGAGAAGAGTAAGTTTCTTGTCGCATCTGCTTTTGAATAGCAAGAGGCACGTGAATATCATGAATATGCTTTACAGTTCTACCCAAAGATACCCATTGTTCATCCGTTAGACCGCGACTAAAACCATCTTCTCCTTTCACAAAGGGATAAACAATTAGCGTATGATTTCCAATAAAGCAGCTGAGTTCACCCAGGATGGTTTGGATCGGGCTAATTATCTGCTCAATACCAGAATCTATCAGAAGATTTATTACGGCAAAACTTATATCATGATAATTGCCTTGCTTTACCTTTATGAAATACTGTTTGTCTTTGCTTTTGCCATTGTAGACACGGGCATTGACATCTGCCCCTATTAATACATGGGTAAGCTTTACAGCATGGATACCATAAACTCGCTTAAGATGTTCAGTTATTTGGGATTCTTTTGGAAATTTCTTGCTCATTAATATTTCTCATACAAGTTTTTAATCTTTCTGGCTTAGAAGGTTCACTTCATATTATAACAAAAGTTTACTGGCAAAATGATTCTGATGGAAATTAGGTTTTTTGATGGCTTTAGAGAACCTTGAGTTTAAGCAAAATAATCCCTATCGCTGCCCTAATTTATTTAGTTGCTAGTCGGCCTTGTTTATATCTAAGTACTCGCTTTTTAACTATCAGAGTAATATTGATCTTTAGTTAAACGATAGAGAAATTGCTCATGTCCAAATTTAAAAGTTTTGTTTTCAAAGGAGAACCTCAATTTTTTGATTACCTTTTGGGAAGATAAATTTGTACTCTGAGTGCCTGCAACAATGCTATTAAAATTTAATTTCTCGAACCCAATTTCTAGACAGACTTTGCCTATTTCTGTTCCATACCCTTGCTGCCAGAATTCTGAACATAAAGCATAAGCCAAATCTATTTCAAGTACTCCTTCTATATCAATATGTCTCAATCCTGCAGAACCTATAAATTGCTTGTTTTCTTTTTCAAACAGTAATCATAAGCCTACTTTATAATCTTCCCATTGCTGTAAATTCCATAACAGATTCTCTGTGGTTTGTTCTTCCGTACGCACACCACCCAAGGTTCCCATCATCTTAACATCCGTATGCATCTGACGAAGCAATGGATAATCGTGAGTTCTAAGCCTTTTAGCTTGTAGTCTACTAGTGTCAAAGGAATCAATAAGCATAAAATATTTTCTCACAAGTTTAATGCGCAATGGCCTAAAAGGAAAAGCTTATCCCTGAACATACCAAATATCTAACTAAAATGAGTTACTGCACGGGTATTGCGCATCTACGCCCCGTTTAGGTATGTGGCTGGAAGGACCCATAATAATTGTAGTACATACCGCATGATGTATAATGCACTTTTTTGTTAATAAACTCTATTAAGCAACCTGATAAACTAACATGAATATAACCAATATAATCAGCATTCTTTTTTTATCTTTCGCAATAATAGTGTCTTGTGACGCATCTATTATGAAAGATAATGGGTCAACCCCAGTCTTAAATAAGCACTATAAAAACATCGTTTCAGATGATTACGAGTCAAATTTTGTCTCTCTATTACTTCAGCAATTTAATATTGACCTTGCTCAGCCTATTTTGGACATAGGTTGCGGAAATGGGAAAATGTCTATTGCCCTAGCTAAACACGGCGCAACAGAAGTTTATGCAACAGATATTTCTGCCCCACATATTGAGAAGCTTAGAAATTATATTCAATCAGACAATAACATTAATGATAGCATTACTCCTATAGCAGCTGACTTCCCTATCTCAAAAAAAATATCACAGTTATTAAATGAAAAAAGATTTTCCTTTATTCTCGCTTATAATGCATTTAATTTATGGGAAGCAAACAATTTTGAAGACGATTTATCTAGAATTTATAATGCTTTACTCCCAGGAGGAATATTTTACATTATAGTTACAAACCCTCTACAAGCCTCTGAAGATGTAATGTTCTATTATGATAATGTGAACAAAATACTCCAAGGGGAACAAAAACTTTATGATTCACAGTGCAAAATAAATGATATGTCCTCTCAAGATGAGGTAAAGTGCAAGAATTTTAAAAATAACTTATTAAAAAAGCACCAGGACTACACAACTCCTGTAATCGAAAGCATATTATATACATTGAATCCAGACTATACTGTTTCTTCAAATACTTATAATTATCCCTTTGAAAAACGATTACCTTTATATCCAATTGAAGTTCACAACAAAAAGACTTCTACAACTTTTCTTTTTTTATTTAGAAATACTTTGCATCAAATCCTAAAGTCAAAAGGTTTTGATATAATAGCGGTTGATGACCCCAATAACTCAGAAACTATTAGCGTTATAGCCATAAAGCCTAATGTATAATTTATTTTTTGTCAGTTTCAATAATCTACTAAGCTCGTCATTAAAAACCCGGGTTGAAAATCGGCTTATCATTTTTACGTTACTATTTGCTAAATCGATCACTCTAATACCATATAGTGGCTTTATATTCAATCAATGAGACAGGTTTATTCTTAACAATGAGGCGGCCTATCAAGCCAGTATTCTTATTGGCCTTATGAATGACTATCATATCGCGAATGGTTTTCTTTTTAAGGTTTAGCTTCTCGCCAATTTTATTGGTCATTTGTGTACGAGAACGAGTGAGTGTGCGGTTTAGCGCTTGTTGGGCTTTTCGCTCTACTTGTGATTCGGTTCGTGCTAATGATTTTTTAAATTGCTTAACGCCTTTGAATTCAACCTTTACAACCGTCACTTGGCTCTGCCACCAAACTTCTCAACTGTCCTCAATGTCCCTAACCCCAACATAGCAATAACTAATTCTACAATCACATCTAAGGGCAACTCAGGCCCTTTAATGCCATATAACCACTGCAACCAAGGATTAACCAGATAAACATTTGCCAACCCAAGACCGCACACCCAACCAATAAAAGGCCGCCAGCCAGCAACGAACATAGAGCGATGCTGGGCTTCAATCTTGTTAAGAGCGACCTGTAGCTCGGCGGGGTGTTGTTTGAGTTTTTCTAATACTGCTTTGGCTTGAAGTTTTTCTTCGTCAGACGTGAAGAGTTTATCTAAAACTGTGCCTATGGCTTGAATAGGTTCTGCTACTGATTGTCCTAAGATTCGATTAAGCATTTAAGTTGAAATTATAATTGCTTAGCAAATTCTTGCGCAGTAATGACAGATCCACCCGGGTAAGAACTTACCCTCAGCAATGCTTTATCACCAGTAACGATGTATTTGGCATGACTAAAAACAGCTGCCGCCAAAAATTTATCGTCATCAGGATCATCGCATCGCGGATGCTGTACGTTTTTAGGATCAACAAAAATTGATTTAATTGCTAAGATATCCAAAATGGCATCTGAGCTACTAAAATTATATTTATCTTCCAGTATTTTTGCGACTCTTTTGTACTCTCTATAAATATCTTTAGAAATAACCAGCTTAAAAAGACCCTCAGACCAGAAATCTAATATCTTCCCCGGTATCCCTTTCCAAAATATTGCAGACATAAGTACATTAGTATCAAGTATTACTTTCATTGTTTTTTTCTTGCTTCCTGGATAGCCAGCTGCACTTCAGCTTTCTTTACCCCTGCTCTTTTGGCAGATTGCCGTGCTTCGGTTAGTAGAGATTTAAATTCATCCATTGATGGTTCTTCAATTATTTTTAATACAACTGTATCGCCTCTACCCACGACAACAAATTGCACGCCGGAAGCCAACCCCAGTGCGTCTCGCACGCCTTCAGGAATGACAATTTGCCCTTTAGAGGACATCTTAGTTGTATATACAGCCTTTGATTGCATAATGTATACCTCGATTGCTATAGTCTTACTAGTAAGATTAGCATATTTTCTCAAGATACACTAGAGTAAATACCTCAATACCCCCAAATCCACGGCCTTGGAAATCCATCCACCCTAGTCAAATCATCAAGATGAATAAATCTACTACGATGTGCTCCTGCTTGGCTGAGACCTATTCCATTAAACTCAAACTGCGGAACACAGCTTACGATCTTATAAGCCTGCTCACCATACACAGCAATATCTATGGCTCTACCTGTGGTATGTGAGCAGGGCAATCGCATAGGATTAACAAATAAAACAATGGGTTAGGTTTTGTCTGTTTTCAAGCAAGTTGCACGAATTGGCATAAAAATGGTTTTATTTTGCTCGGATTTTATTAAGCGGGTAAGGTGAGCACCATGGAACAGACCAATATCTCTTCAGTCATAAGTATTTTCAATAAGATAGACGATAACAGGATTGGCCCAAAACATTACCTTATTGACATCATCGTTATCACTATACTGGCTGCAATTTGTGATGCTAATAATTATGTTGATATTGCCAATTGGGGTAAAGCAAATGAGAGATGGTTAAAGAAACACCTATCACTTCCTTTTGGAGCGCCCTCTCATGATACCTTCACTAATGTTTTTCGAGTAATTAATCCAAATGTTGGACGTCAAGTTCGATTGCCGGTTCGCGACAAATGAGATTGCCGGTTTGTAGCCAAAAAATTTTTACTCCGTAATCGTCTCCTTATGTGTAGACTCACTAATTGCATGTTTAGTTCTGTAACTTTCACCAGTAACACTTATAATCGTCGCATGATGAACTAATCGATCAATTGCAGCAACAGCCATCATATTATCTGGAAAAATATCATCCCACTCTCCAAAAGGCTGGTTAGACGTGATAATCAAGCTACCTGTTTCATAACGCTCGGCAATCAATTCAAATAAAACACTAGTTTCTAGTTCGTCTTTCTTTGCATAGCTAATATCATCTAGAATCAATAATGGGATCCTTGACAGTTTCGCAAGTGCATCTGGTAGTTTATACTCCTTCCTAGCTTCCTGAAGTTTTTGTACAAGACTCGTTGTTGATGTAAATAATACTCGAGTACCGTGCTCAATAAGGCGGTAGCCAATCGCTGCTGCCAAATGTGACTTGCCGACCCCACTGGGTCCAAAAAAGATAATATTTTTTGCATCTTTAACCCATGCTGGATTATCTGCTAGTGCCTGTATTTGAGCATGGTTCACTGATGGCGTTGAACCAAAATCAAATGTAGCCAAGCTTTTTCCTGGTTGTAATTTTGATTCTTTAGTATGACGGGCAATCCGACGTTGTTGCCGTTTAGCTATTTCCAGCTCACATAAATGAGCTAAATACGTTGTACCAGGCCACAATTCATTTATGGCTTGCTCTGCTAAGGCTTCCCAGTGCGATGACATAGTCGACAGCCCTAATTCTTTTAGCAGTAATGGTAGGGTGTTAATATTAGGCAAAGCTCACCCCCGGCTGAGCTACGATTAGTTGATTATAAGAAGATAGAGGATGCTGATGCACGTCAATTTCGGGAATAGTCGGTACAAGCTGCTTTGAAAACTGGTGCTGTAAATCTGAGAGATTAATCCTTTTTTTAGCTTCTATTAAGTGCAATACAGCATCCCCAAGGCGAGTCTCACATTCTGACTCTGCTGCTAAATACAATAAACCAACCATAAGCTTGCATGCGATAGTGCCAGTTTCATTTTTATCAATAAACCGCCATATCTTTATATAGGAAGGCCCTGGTAATAAATCATCACGTATTTGAGAATAACGAAAGGCCTGTGGCTTCTTAATTAAACTATGAATTACGTGCCGATAGTCTACATTCCTAACACGCTCTGTTTTACCAGTGGGGTAAACACGATCAAGCCTTATCACTGGTGTTGATCCCAGAAAACATTCTAATCGGTCATGAAAAAGATGTATTCGTAAATTTTCTCCTTCGAGCCTAGATGGAACAGTATAAGTGGCACGTCGCACGTCAATTGTAGAGGAAGAACTTACCCGAGCACATACCTCTGTAAAATCAACCGCTTTATTTAATGGTAATTTAGCAAGGTACGGCAACTCAACTTTTAGGCTTTTTGCATTACGACGGTTATGTTGATTAATAACGCTATCCATCCAGGTCTGATAAGCCTGAACTGACTCAAAGTCAGATGACCCTCGAAGTAGTAATGCTTGTTTAATGCGTCGCTTTATATGGCCATGAGAGGATTCTACACTCCCATTTTCATGACTTTGCCCTAAATTATTGCGAGTTGCTTCCATGCCAAAGTGCTGGCAAAACTGGTTGTAACGCTCAGTTATATCTTCTTTTTCATCTTTAGTCATATTTTTAAAAGCAGCTGATAAGCTGTCGGTGCGATGCAATGCAGGAGAACCACCCAAACGCCATAAGGCTTCCTGTAACCCCTCTGTTAATGCTGCATAACTTTCACCACCCAAAATTACTTTAACGTGACTCCAATGACTACATGATAACCGAAAATGATAAAGAATATGTTTCAAGGGCTGGATATTAATAGTAATTTCAACATCTTTAAGAGTCGTAAAATCAGATAGACCTAGGCGACCAGGTGGGTGTTCTTGGCGGAACATAACTGATTTTTCTGGATCATACAGGGCACGCCATTGTTTAACTCGACGCTGTAATGTTCTTAGTAACTTATCAGGATATTGGCCATCAAAACGTTCTTGCAAGTATTCAAGTAAGGTTAGTGCCGACAAATCTGGGCTTTCTTCCAGTAGCGGAACCAGCTCACTATTCCAAACCCCAGCTAGTGGATCTTGCCGTGTACGCCCTCTAGTTTTCAATTTTGAAGGCTGTTTTTGTGTTTTTTCAATCTCGCGTCCACTTCGTTCGCTAAAACCAGCTTTTGCTGCCGATACAACCTGAGTGTGACCTGTATGTCTAGCATTCATGTAAATTGTCTCCTGTCGATGAGATATCCATTGTCCAGGCATATTCTTCCCTCCTTAATATTTTAAGAAGTATAGCCAAAACAATTAGTTATTGATTTTACTCACCGGCAATCTCATTTGTCGCGAACCGGCAACCTACATTGTCGCCCAACATCCAAAACAATTTGAAGAATGTTTTTTGAGCTGGATGAGTTCAGTGCAAAGCTCTAGCCAAGGAGATGTAATATCTGTTGATGGCAAAGTATTACGAGGTTCGTATGACGAAAATAATAAGCATACAGCTATCAATATGGTTAGCGCGTGGTCCTCATTAAATAGTGCGACGTTAGGGCAGATTAAAACGGCATCCAAATCAAATGAAATAACAGCAATCCCTAAATTGCTGGAAATGTTGAATATAAAAAGTTGCATAATAACAATAGATGCAGCTGGATGCCAAAAAACGATCACTAAAACCATTGTGGAAAAAGAAGCAGATTATGTATTGGTGCTCAAGGGAAACCAGCCAACATTATATAATTCCGCGCAAAAAGTATTTGAAGAGTTTTTAGAGGAACAGCCTAAAAAGATAAATTTTACAGCACATCTGAGAATGGGCATGGACGAACTGAAACTAGAAATTATTATGTGTTTGATGATATAGATGAGCTTGATGGAACAGAAGGTTTTGAAAATTTATCTGCTATAGGTATTGCCGAAAACATATGTAAAAGAGGTGACAAAAGAACACGCGGATTAAGATTTTATATTTTAAGTCATGTATTGTCAGCTGAAATGTTTGGAGGCTGTGTTCGTGCTCATTGGGGCGTTGAGAACAACTTGCATTGGTGCTTAGATGTGATATTTAATGAAGATGCATCAAGGGTGCGTAAAGGTAATGGCGCTGAAAATATATCAGTTGCCCGTCGTATCGCTTTAAATCTGTTAAAAAATAATGGAGATAATACAAAAAGTATACGCGCTAAAAGAAAAGTAGCGGGATGGAATAATGACTATTTACGCCAAGTGATTGGTTTTTAAGCATATTCTATGCGATTGCCCTGGGAAAGAATGCGAATCACCAATGCATTAAAATTTATTTATCTTGGATATCCTAGTGGTCTTGCAAGGGGGATCTAATTAGGGCATTCAAGAGAATGCCCTGCAGTTTAAGATGGTTTATTGGATTGAGAAACATCTTTTTCTGGAGAAAATTTTCCCTTCAACAATTCAATACAACCGGATCTTTTATAATGCTCCGCAATTTCTAAAAGAGTCAAGACTTGATCACCTCCAAACCTTTGTTTCCCAATAGACGCATATGGATTTAGAGGACAATAGCCATAATCTACATGTACTTTTGCATCACATGTTTTACCCAGTTTATTCATCAATCCTTCTAAATGCTCTGCATTGTCTGCAAGACAGGCGTTCAATACAGAAACTGTGGTAGCATACTCTTCATAATTTTGGAAACCACCTTGTGGCCCCCTCTCATCTTTTGCGCTTAAATATTTGATGTCCCCGCTAAACATATCACACTCTATAGTGTTCTGAGGTGTTTTCTGTTGATTAAATTGAGGTGTTAACATACTTGAATCCCTTATATAAATATTTTCCGGAGATTTGATTGAATCAGTTGTTGCGAATAACTCTAGAAGCTTAGCTTACAACATTACTCTTATTGATTTTTTGTGTTGTAATTCAGCTAAATACGAACAGTTAAGTCACAATAAAGAAACAATTGATCCACAATAACCTATTGGTTGCCCGACGAGATTATACAAAAAATTTTGTCTCAGTTCCAATGGCACAGAGGAGAGATCCATTCAACAGTCCAACCGCATATTGATCTACACCAGGTTTAGTTATGATTAATTTAAATACTATCGAAATATAGCCATATAAAATAATGAACTACCTATCCAAAGGCGCAAAAGATTTTTCATAGAATGATTTGCTTTTTTCTAAATCGCTAACTTTTATACTTACATGGTCAAACATCTTCGCATTCCCTTCTATAACCCCAAAAGTAACAAACGGTTACACTCTATCTAAAGTCGCCACTGCATTTTCTTTCTGGAAATGCTAAAAGTGCCACCTCTATAAGCCTCGATGACGCTCATCCCAAAATCTCACCACCTGCCCATGGCTCACCCGGTAACTTAACAATATATGATTTCAGTACTTTAACAGCCTTTTTACGATCCCATATAATCCCAGGGGCTAGTAATGGTGTAATATCTGTTAGGAACTTATTCGTTTTAAGTTTTTCGTACATATTTTTTTCAAATAATGCCCTGGTTATAATATGGCCTCCGTGGGCCATATATTTCAAAAATGACTCAACTACATTATCAAGATTTAATTTTCCACTTTCATAAGTAATCCACAAATCAAATAAATCACGCCCTTTTTTTCGTTGGTAAAGCGCTCTTAACTTTGTCCCTACCAACTCATCGAGCGTATATGTTAAAACATCGGCTTGCCCTGTAAACCAACGAGACTTCATGGAGAAATTTTTCTTTTTATATCCAAAAACTGTAAAATGCTCTCGAGTGTTTGTTTCTATTTTTATTCGCATTTCAATCGGTGGTATTGATTCTGATAAAAATGTATATGTTAAAGTCATTCTACCGTGGTTAAATTTTCTTTTC
Source organism: Uncultured Candidatus Berkiella sp. (assembly GCA_964633725.1). GTDB lineage: Bacteria > Pseudomonadota > Gammaproteobacteria > Berkiellales > Berkiellaceae > Berkiella_A. Next base: position 2,942 of record CAZWHY010000042.1, on the reverse strand, counting down.
GGCTGACCTAATATTGGATCAACGATACTTCGAATAATATCTAATATATCACCTATAGGACCTGGCTTTACCTGTACAAAGTCAAGATCTTCGGAATAGCGAACTGGCGGCGCTAAAAACAATTTGAATAGCGCTGTCCCACCTCTAAATGCTATATTTTCTTGTAAAACCTTATTGGCAAACAACTCGACCAAAAGTTGGCTCAATATCAAATCTTGCTCAACGTGTTCGTCAGCAACCCATGGCGCATTTTCACGCCATTCAGTAATCATTGCTCTTGGTATCATGTATCAGCCTCTATATCTTCATTTAGCCATAACTTCCATCTCATATTTAGAGTGGCGTCTTTATCCACATCATTAGAGAGCGATAATGGTCTATTTTGAAATCTCTTATTTTTTAAAAATGACTCTATCGAGTCTGCATGTTGATAATGGCCAGCAAGCTCAAAAAGATAACCCAACCTTTGTAACCACGTGGTTTCTTTCTGATGCAACCATAAATCAGTTAAATTTTCAGCATTAATTTTATTCGCCAGTTCACTTATAACGCTAAAAACATTATCTAATCCCCCGGCTCTATCTGGATAGCTTACCAGATCCAAGGCAGTTAATTCAGGTGAAGAAATAGCCAAAAACCCTTGCTTGGTATTAATGTTTTTCACAGGCAAACCTGCGATTTTTTTCTTAGTCATAAAATCGATGACAACTTTGCCACACTTTATCTTTCTTCTCTCAACATCTGCCATAACTTGAAAAACTTGCGGTCTGTGATGGGCTGCACCATGATATTGGGCAGCGCTTAATAGGCAGACATAATAGTTAATATTTAGATATTGCATTAAATCTGGAATAAATTGCTCTGCAGGCAAACAGCCCAGATTTTTGTACTCTGGAGGAATAATCAGATGAAACCCTCTCAAAGGCTCTGCTAGTTCACCTTTCTTTTGACTTCTGCTGATTGCCCTTCTTAAGGCAATATCAGAACATTCTAGGGATTTTTTCGCTTCATCATGCAAAAAGAAACAATAGCCTCTCTCAGCTTTTCCTAGAATAAACTCTTTGAGATTCATTTTATTACTCATGTATACTCATAACATACCATATTATAGTACGTTTTGAATATTCATGTGCAAATAAGAGAATATACACCTTTTAGTTTTAACTATAACTATTTGCCGTAAGCTCTAGACTCTATCCAAAGTCGCCACTGCATTTTCTTACTGCTCAGGCGCTAAATGCGCATATCTCAGGGTCATATCTAAATTAGTATGTCCCAGAAGCTCTCGCACAGTATTTAACGGCACCCCATTCATCACAAGACGGCTTGCAAAATGGTGGCGCATATCGTGCCAGCGAAATGTGATCTGGCAACACTTTCCCGAACAAAATTTTAATTAATTTCTGCGCGTGTCTCATATTCTTCAGGTGGAAAATAATCATTAGAAGAATGTATTCGTTTTCGGTTATAAAAAATCTCAATGTACTCAAATATTGCGTTTTTTGCTTCCTCTCTAGTCTTATAATTAATATGGTGCGTTAGCTCAGTTTTTAGAGTATGGAAAAAACTTTTGGCCACACTGTTATCCCAACAATTTCCTTTACAACTCATACTTTGAATTACGCCATGTTCTTTAAGTGTTTTTCCGTGACTATCCGCAGCATATTGACTCCCGCTGTCTGTGCGCCATATTAAGCCTCTTTCTGGCTTCCGCTTCCTAGCGCCAAACAGAGCAATTAACAAGTGAAGCCTTCATGCGATTGTTCATAGACCAGCCAACAACCCGCCTAGAAAATAAACCAATAACAGTTGCTAGATATAACCAACCTTCCTGAGTCCAAATATAGGTGATATCACCAACATGTTTTTGGTTTGGTTTTTCTGCAATAAAATTTCGTTCCAAAATATTGGGTGAAATAGATAGTTTGTGATTAGAGTCTGTTGTCACCTTGAATTTACGCTGTGTTTTACAGACTAAATTTTCTTGGTAACTGCTCACCCCCTTCCTGTGTAAAAAGGTAAATAAATTTTCAAAATGGCTTGACACACTTTTTGAGACATAGAAATCTTTATATTATCCTACGCCGTTTCACATCTGAAGTGCAATTGAGTTAGGTAATGTATTGATCTGATAAGATTGGCCAGATGAGTATATACATAGTAGCCTTTTCTCTAGAGTTCTAGTCAAACTTAAAGAGAGAAACAACTATGTCTTATAAACACCTGACCTATGAAGCAAGATGTCAGATATATACCTTGAAGTCAAACGGTCTTTTCCAGAAAGAAATTGCCATGCAGCTCAATGTAGATGCCGCCACCATCAGTAGAGAGCTAAAAAGGAATAGTCGCGCTAGAGGTTATCGTTTTAAACAAGCCCAGGAGAAATCAGAATTTCGTAGGCGCGAATCTAGCTCTAAACCTAAGCGCATGACGGAAAATATGCTTGAGGTCGTCAACTCTAAACTTGAGATAAAGTGGAGTCCAGAGCAAATTTCTGGGGTTTAAAGGGCAGATGGAAGCCCCATAAGCCATGAATCGATATATCGCCATATCTGGGCAGATAAACACTCAGGAGGAGAATTGTATAAACATCCACGTCGAAAAGACAAAAAATATAATTATAAAGGAAGCTCAAAAGCAGGACGAGGATGCATACCGAATCGAGTTGATATCAAGGAGCGTCCACCTATTGTGGAGAAGAAGCAACGCTTTGGCGACTGGGAGGCTGACACAATTATAGGTGCTCAGCACAAGGGAGCTATAGTCAGCCTTGTTGACAGGAAATCGAAATTTACTTTTTTGTTTGGCTTACCCAACAAATGTGCAGCATTAGTGACCGCAGCTATTATCTCCTGCCTTAAGAAACCGCCTCAAAAAATGAAACGGACCGGTATATGTCAATGAAAGTGAGACACTTCTTCCGAAAAATGAGTGTATCTAGT
>CAZWHY010000041.1:0-30733 GCA_964633725.1 Uncultured Candidatus Berkiella sp. | reverse complement strand
CACCAACACCCCCCCCCCCCCCCCCCCCCCACCCGCCCCCACCCCCCCCCCCCCCCCCCCCCCCCCCCCCCGCCCCCACCGGCGCCGATGCCAGCCAGCAACCCCTTATAATAAATATTAATAAATATAATAAAAATAAAATAAATAATTTATCTGGCGAAGAAGGTCAGAGCGTGTTTGGTGCAAACAAAGAAAACCAACTAAATTGCGCTGACGCGTTACTTGAAAATTTTAATTTTTTGAAAAGAGAAATTTTACAATCTCAATCACAGTTGAAAAAATCACCAAATAGGGCGCACACAATAGCATTGTCAAAGTTCACATCTGATGAGCAAGAAGTCATTTGCAGTGAGCTCTTAAAGCAAATTGATGACGTGCCTGGAGAGCCAAGTAAAGATGTAGATTCTATCAGCTCAAAACAACATTCTAACCCCAGTGAGGATGGGGCAAAGCTCTTAACGCCAAAACCAAAGGATTTGGTGAAAATATCAGCTGGCGGTCAAATGTTTATGATTGAAGCTAATATTTTGCGTCTGGCTGAAAAGGAAATTCCTCAAAAATACAAATCTTGTGAATTTTATCAAAACGTGATGAGCAAACCGCTAGAGCAGCTATTAGATGAGGTTAAATTTCATGTGTGCTCATGGAACAGAAAAAATAAAACTCAGCTAGAGCAATACAAGATAGCCATCAACCTATGCATAAGTGGTCGTTGGACTACGCCCAGTCGATTTAATGAAAAAGAAATTTTACTCAGAGAAAAAAGGGCTGAAAAAATCAAGGCGCTAGAGATTGAGCAAGCAAAATCTATGTATATTCAATTAGCTTTGTAGAAATAAGGAGATACGCATGAGTGAGAGTAAAGGAATACCCAAATCCGATCATGATATTGTTCTAGGCTGCATTAGATGTGGGGTAAAAGCTATAGATATTGCAAGATGCCTAAAGGTGAATCGCTCAACCATTGCAAGCGTGCAGTCAGGTAGAATTAGACACCTTAGACCCAGGTTGCACCACCAGCTTATCATGCTATATTTATCTTTGAGAATGGCAGGTTAAAATGGCTACAAAAATATATTCTATTTTGTCTTGGTGCATACTCTGGATTGCATGCTGGGGCTTTGGTAGCTGTGTGTTTGATGGACAATGGCTAACGGCGAAGGTAATGCTAAGAGGCATGTTCTTTGGTTTGCTTTTTGCCTGGTCGAATGATTTTGACTTCAATAACAAAGATCTCATTTATGGTTATTATTGGTTGAAGAAGTTAAAACAAAGATATAGACACTAACTTTAGCCACCAATCCACCCAAACATAATTCTTAATTGTATATTTTAGCAAATTACCTATTGCCGTAACTTGTTGCACACGCCTTGTCTGATCAAACTTCAATCATCTATACCCTTTATCAAAAATACGTGCCTACATGTTTTTACCATGAAACACAATAGGCTTTACAAAATGTTGTCTAAGCCTAAAAAAATGTTGTCTAAAATGGCTAAAATGTTGTCTAAATGCCATTGTTTTAAACCTTAGGTTCGGCGATAGTATAAGCATGCAAGCAAGGAGACGGGCGAAGTGAAACTAAATGAAATGCTAAAAAGATTGGCAATTATAGGGGTTCAAGATGAAAAGATATCAAAAAAATCTGGCGTTTCTGTTGCAACCATAAGCCGCCTTAGAAGGGGAAAGATAGAAAATTGCAGGATTTTCACAGCCGAGGCAATTCGAAAAGTCTACGAACAAGAAACGAACACAACTATTTGCAACTACAGCTAGTATAAGGGCGAAAATGAACAAGAGATTGATAAATGCGGGAGTTTTGGTTTGTTGCATGCTTTTTGTGGCTGCAGCTGGTGCAGATGAGGGCAAAGATGTGTTTGCAGGCTTGCTGCCTGATATCAAGGAAACTGTAAATGGCGCGGGGAAATACATTGTCTATATTGTTGAGCTATTTATGGCCTCTATCGTATATATAAAGAGTAGAAATATCACAGCCTTTGCTGGGGTGGGTATATTGGCTATATTTTTTAACTTTGTTATGGGCTCTGTTGTTGCATGACGGATACAGGAAAGTATTATATTCCAAAATATCTTGATGAACCGTTTCGGCTAATAATATTCACTGTAGATGAGTTTTTAGTCACATTTGTACCACTTGTTTTAGTCTGTGTATTTGTGAACGAGGTAATAGGAATAGCATCAGGCGTAATAGCGTATTGGGCTTATATTAAATATAAAAGGAGGGAAGCATCTGCTTATATGAAGCGAATTGTTTATTGGATGTATGGCATAGGAGGAGGGATTGGTTTAAAGGTGAAATTTATGTCTAGTAGTGCAAATAGAAAATTAAAAGGATAGAAAAATGAACTTAAGCGAGTGGACAAAAAACGTACAAACAATGAAGTTGCAAAGAAATTACTCACTTTGTTTCAATGCTTTTTTGTCTGCAATGCTTTTGCTTTCTCTACTTATTATACAACGTACAACTAATTCACAAACTACTGTAATTGTACCAGCAGGATTATACGAAGAGGTGATGGTCAACTCAGCGGGTGTTAGTCATTCATATCTTTTGCAATGGACAGACTTTATTACGAATTTAAGATTAAATGTTACGCCTGAAACAGTCGCAAAAAAGCAAAACGCATTATTGCCTTATATTTCAAACAAAATATATAGCACATTCAAGTCTGAAATGGTCAAAGAGCAAGAAAAAATAATTAATGGAGAGATTAGCACTGTGTACTACCCCAAGGATACCAAGGTAATTGACATTAAAGGGTGTAAGGCTCGTTCCACAGGACTTCTTAAGGTTTACATAGGAGATAACTTACACGAGTCTGTCAAAGTGGCCTATGACTTAGAATTTGAATATACAAATAATAAGCTGTTGTTGAAAAGTTTTGCTGAGGTGGCACGTGTATAGATTATTTATATTATTAACTTTGTTCTGTGTAGCCTTGTCGTCCCAAGCTTCTATTCGAAAAAGCGTGACAGATAGTGAAACAGTAACAGTTAATCTTTCAACTAAAGATCCAAATATCGTATCCATCAAAAATGACAGAATTGAAAAGTTCAGTGCAGTGAAGGGGGCTTTGGTCAGTTCTTTAGACTCTAAATTAGGCGTTTTGACCTTAAAGCCCACTAACACAGTTTCAAATGAGCCGTTTTCAGTGGTGGTTTTTACGGAAAAAGGCAAAAGATATACCCTGATGGTCGTGCCCGTTGCCATTCCCTCCCAGGACGTTATTTTGGTTCCTGAATCAATTGGACATGAAGGGGGCGGGGTATTTGAACAACGCTCTCCTTATACAGAAACAGTTGTTGCTTTGATGAAACATATGGCCAATAACACTTTTCCAGAGGATTATAAACGTGTTTATGTCAATGAAAAAGCCGTTGAATTTTTAGAGGGTAATTTGAGTGTTTTGTCTATTTACCAGGGCGAAAATCTAAAGGGCGAGATATTAGAGTACGTATATAAAGGACTTAATAAGAGAAAACTAAGCGAAAAGCAATTTTATACATCCGGCGTGATGGCTATTGCACTTAGTCGTAATGTGATGGGCTATAACGAAAAAATCACGGTTTTTAGGGTGCTAGCTAATGGATAGTATCAAGCAATATGTTAAGACAAGAGAAAAACAAGATTGGCTAATATTTGGCATGATTGGAATTGCCGTGATACTGGGTGTCATCTTTTGTGTTCTTGATGGTAAGAAGAGCCATAAAGCGCCTATGCTACAAGATAAGTTAGAAATGGCTTCAAGCACCCAGCATGCAGATGTAAAAAAACATTTATCAGGTCAGTTACATCGAAAAATACAAGAACAAGCGGAAACATTTCAAAAACAAAAAGAAGAGCTTGACCGTAAAAATTTGGCGGTAAAAGATGCTTTTTCTAAGCTCAAAGAGGACAACCAAGATATCCATGAAGAGCTGGCTAAGCTAAAAACACAACTCCAAGATGCTAAAGATAACACTGTAGATGTGGTGCAAAATAATTATACGATAGCGCAAGATATGCCGCATGGGACAGAGCACAATAATCACAACGTACTACCACCTGCTCATGAAATGGGAAAAACCAAACATATGGACTATCTATATGGTGCGCCTCAACAACAAGATTATTCTCAAAATGCACTTTATAACATTCCACCTAATGATGAGCTGGAAATTATAAGTGTTGATTTAGAGGGTGGTTCATTGGGGCACAATATTAAGCAAAGCGCTAAAAATTACGTTGCCGCGGGGACTCACATAAAAGGCGTTCTTTTGGGTGGAATTGATGCGCACACCGAGGTGTATGGAAATAATGAAACCAGGGTGGTCACAATCAGGCTGATTGAAGATGGCATAATGCCCAATGGTTTTAAAGCCTCGATGAAAAACTGTGTATTACTGGCATCAGCTTGGGGAAATGCCTCATCAGAAAGAGTGGTGATGCGAGGAGAGCGTTTGAGTTGTATTAACAGTCAAGGCAATGTTTTTGAAAAAGATATTGTAGGAATAATATATGGCGCTGATGGTAGAGAGGATGTAAGAGGGCGGGTTGTTTATCCAGAAGGCAAGCTAGTGCAAAGAGCCTTTGTTGCAGGGGCGCTATCAGGCATTGGTTCTGGAATCAGCGATAGTTTTGTTACCAAATCTATATCCCCGCTTGGTTCAACCTCAACGGTTAATCCTGGGCAAATCTTTGGCTATGGGGCAGCACAAGGCGCAAACAAAAGCTTAGATAAGCTAGCGGATTATTATATTAAGCGTGCAGAGAAGTTACAGCCTATTGTACAGGTTCCAGCGGGCGTTAAGGTTGATGTGGTTATACAAAAAGGGTTTTCTATAGATGAGGCTGATTATACGGTCTCTACAAATAAATCTACATTCAAAAACCCTAGTACAACCAAACAAAATAATGGTGTGACAAATGAGTCTATTTCAACAGCACACAAACAGGCTTTAGATGTATTAGGTAGCTTTAGTGGAGATGCAAGATGAGAATAAAGTTAATTATTTTAATGAGTGTGGTGCTATTAACTGGGTGTGCTCAAATGAATGGGCAGTTTGATTGTCCCGCGGGCAGCGGCGTGTCTTGTAAATCAATGAAAGAGGTGGACAGGATGGCGAGTCAAGGTATGTTTGCTGACAACTATGGCCATAGCAGTAAAAGAATTGCTATTTCAAATCGAAATACACTTTCGTTACAAGCGCCCAGCAGAATTTCTGAAAATGTACTAAAAGTATGGTTCGCGCCATTTATTGACAGTCATGACAACTACCACCAAGACAATGAAATCTATAGCGTAGTGGATAAAGGTTTTTGGCAAGGCAATCCTGTTCGGTCAATTGAGGGCGCTTCATCATGATTTCTATTAACCAAGTGGGTGAGTTAATTGCCAAGTATTTAGATAACGGCAAAACTTATGGCGTGGGTACCGCTAGGCGAATCAAGCATTTAAGAGATATTATTGAGCATAAACCAATAGCGAGCTTACTAACCTATCAAGCATACGATCCGATTAAAAAGCTATTTATTAATAGTGATTCAATAGGCTTTGGTTTAGAACTTTTGCCTATGTCGGGTATAGATGAAGAAAAAATACAACGTATAGTCTCCATGCTCAACGATAAATTGCCAGAAGATGGCGATGTTCACATACAGCTTTTTGCCAGCAACAAGGTTGGAGGTTTTACCAGGGGATTTGTGGCCAGCAGAAGGTTGGGCTCAGATATTGCTACAGTGATGGCTAAAAAAAGAGCGGAGTATATAGAAAGTAAAGCTAACCAGTCTATCACAGCGCACAGTTCATTTTTTGCCAGAGATTATCATTGTTATTTGTACTACTCTCAACCCATTAAAAATTATGGGCTTGAAATGCAGCTTGATGAAATATGTTTACTGAGAGAAGCGTGGCAAACCTCGCTATCTAGCGTAACCGCAGTAGAAGAAATAGCAATTGAGGCATTTTTAGCGATAACCAGAGAGATTTTAAACCCCAGTCAAAGTGTTCACTGGGCACATGTGCCTTATCGGGAAAATGACTCAATTAGTTCTCAGGTGGCCAATTCAAATGTGGCTTATGAAATTTTGCCGGAACATATAGAAATAGATGCAGAAGATGGTATCTATCATTTACAGCATTTAAATGTAGAAACCCTACCCGAAAAGCATGCGTTGTGGCAAATGGGTGAAAATATCGGCAAGCTTTTAGACGCTCATCAACAATTATCTTGTCCTTTTACGATAAATGTCCATTTAAGGGCAGCGAGCAAGGCCGACAGTCAATCTAGGGCGCAAAGTCAATTTATGATGAATGAGAAAAATGCGAATAGCCCTTTGGCTAAAATAATGCCATCTATTCGTAAAAAGCACCAAGAATGGACGATGTTGCGCGAACATTTAAATGGCTCAGAGCGATTATGTAAGCTTTCATTTTCAGTTTCTTTGTTTTCTAAAAAAGAAAACGCAGCAAAGGACAAAATACGGGCTATTGATTTATATAGTAGCAATGGCTTTAAGCTAACAACAGATAAATACTTGCAATCCGCGGGCTTACTCGCAAACCTGCCGTTTACCATGACATCTGGTTTGTTTGAAGATTTAAATTACTTTGAACGATTTCGCACGATGACGACTTTCAATGCGGTGAATTTGATGCCTTTGATATCAGATCCAAAAGGAAACCCTAAATCGGTAGGGCAGATTTATTTCTCAAGGAGGGGTCAATTATTTAATTTTAACAGTCATGATAACGCCGATGGTAACTTCAATATTGCGATTGCGGCAAAGTCTCGTTCGGGCAAGAGTTTTATGATCCAAGACATGATTGCAGACTTGTTATCAAGAGGTGGATTTGCCCGGGTGATTGATGTGGGGGGATCGTATAAGAAATTTTGTGAGTTATTTGGTGGGAGCTATATTGAGATGTCCGAAGGGGTGTGCATCAACCCGTTTTCAAATGTAGAGGAAATTGACAAAACAATCTCTCAGATAACAACCATACTATCCATAATGGCACACCCTGGTGGTGATGCAACAGATAAGGAAAAAGCGTTGATTCAATCAGCGGTAAAGTCTGCTTGGCGGGAAAGGCGCAATGAGGCGAACATTTCAACCGTCGTGAAATATCTAAACCAAGATGCAGATGTTGTGGCACAGGATTTGTGTTTGCTGTTTGAGAAATATACCAAGGGCGGGCAATACGCAAAATATTTTGAAGGCAAGGCCACCATTAATTTAGGTGAAAAGCTTTGTGTCATGGACTTAGAGCCTTTAAAAGATATGCCCGATTTAAAAACCGTTGTCGTGATGTCTATTATTTTGCAATTTAGTGAAGAGTTTTTTAGCTCGCCAAGAGATATCCCTAAAATGTGTGTGATTGATGAGGCGTGGGACTTATTACATTCCAGCAAAGATGCAGCACAATTTATGGAGGCAGGTTACAGAAGGGGTGCAAAGCACGGGGTTGCATTTGTCACCATATTCCAATCTATCAATGATTATTTTCGTAATGAAATGGGCATTGCTATTTATGAAAACTCTGATCACCAAATCATTATGGCTCAAAATGATGAAACGATTGCTAATATCACCCAAAACGATCGTTTAAAGCTCACGCCATATGAAGAGCAATTGTTGAGAAGCATTTCGGGTGCTCCGCAATATAAAGAATGTTTAATTAGAACACCTAACGGTTCTAGTTTGGTTCGGGTTGTTTTTGAGCCATTTACCAGAATTTTATATTCCAGTAAGGGTGAGCATGTAGAGAGGGTGATGCGATATCAAGTGCAAGGATTAGATTTGGCGCAAGCGATTATGCAGGTCGCTCAGGAGGAGTACCCAAATGAATGTTAGCAACCAAACAAAAAAATCATTTTTTACTTTTCCTCTTTTGGTGATAAGCATCTTACTTGGGTGGACTCTACATAGCTCTCAAAGAGATATGAAAAGTGGGGTTGTAAGCTTTGATTCAGATTGGGTGATTGGTGAAATGATTCAGGCCAATCAAAATTCTGCTGAAAAAATCGAGTTTATAGACAAAATGAGCGCTTGTTTGAGTGAGGTTATTGAACAGTACGCAGATGAAAACAACGTCGTTATTATCCCTAAAAAAGCGGTTATTGCGGGTGGCAAAGATGTGAGTCATGAAATTCAAGTATTGATGAATGGTCGGTGCATCAGCAATGCGTAGCGTATTAATCTTCATTTTTCTTGCCATTTGGGTCGGTGTGGCTCAGGCAAAAGATTTGGGGGTAAGGGGAATTATTTATCCTGTTATAGAGAAGAATCTGTTATCTATGATTCACCAGCGTTTGGCAGATATGCAGGAGAGCGGCGAACTTGAAAAAATCAATCAAGAAATCATATCAATCGCAAAAGAAAAAATAAGCAGGCCAGATGGCGTAATTGGTTTAACAAGTGCTACGAAAAATAAAGAGTGGATATTTGACCCTGCATGGACGGTGACAAAAGATATTTTTGACCATAAAGGGCAGCTTGTGGCAAGCAAAGGGCAAACAGTCAACCCTTTGAATTTAGTGAGCTTGAATGAAGTGCTTGTTTTTGTTAATTCAGACTCTAAAAAAGAGATGAAATATATTAAAAATACAGTTTTGCCCAATACTGACAACGTAAAAATCATACTGATTAATGGCTCTATTTTAGAGGCAACAAAAGAGTTAAATATACCGGTTTACTTTGATCAAAAAGGGGTTCTTGTCAATCGATTTGGTATTAAACATTCTCCTGCGATTGTTTTTCAAAAGGGCGATGTTTTGAAAATACAAGAGGTTGCAATATGATAAGGATATTACTCGTTTTAGCGCTATGCATTCAAGGTGATTTTGCTTTTGCGAACAATTGCAGTGGTCGTTTTGCTAATCCTGTTACAGATGTTTGTTGGAGCTGTGTTTTTCCCATATCTATAGGCGCCGCCAAAGTGGCGCGAGGTTATAATGCTGACACTACAAATCCCAAAAGCCCAATATGTATGTGTGGCATACGCCCCGGTGTTTCTGTTGGTTTTTGGGAGCCAATTAGTTTAGTTGATGTCACCTACAAGCCATTTTGTATGGTTAATTTAGGTGGGCTAGAAATAGCGGGCATATCTGACGCCTATCCTAAGGGTAGCCAAAATACTAAGCAGGGTAATTCAAACAGAAGTTTTTATCATGTGCACTGGTACAAATTCCCATTAATGTTGTGGCTCAATGTGATATCTAGCGCCGCTTGTGTGCAAGCGGGTGAGTTTGATGTCGCATATTTGACTGAGCTGGATCCTACTTGGAATTCAGACACCTTAGCTTTTATTTTAAACCCTGAAGCCGCTTTATTTGGAAATATTGTTGCGCAATCAGCCTGTGCTGCAGATGCAGTTTCTGCTAGCGCCATTGGAAAGTCGCTCAGCCCATTGTTTTGGTGCGCAGGAGCGCAAGGCTCTATGTATCCGCTAACAGGGCATGTGCAAGAGCATGTGAGTGGTGTTCAAGCTAGCACATTATTAAGTGAGCGCATGGCTTACAAATTACATAGAGAAGGATTGCTTTGGGATAGCACTGGGGTTGATGGTGAATTGTTATGCCATGAAAGACCGCACCCAATTATTCCCAAAAACAGATATAGGTATCAAATGGTATATCCATACCCAACCGTTGGTGCAGTGCTAGGTTGCCAGGCATTTGGCGCAACAACAGTATTTTGGGAGATGGGCAAAGAATACCCTGTTAAGGGCGAAGACTTTGGTTACTTAATTTGGAGAAAAAGGAATTGCTGTGCATTTTAAAAATATTTGCTTAATGACTTTTTGTGTTTTATTGCTTTTGAGCATGCAATCTTCTGCATCTGAAAAAATAAACATTGATGCTCAACAAATGCAAAAAGAAGCATTGGCACTGTATGAGCGCGAAATAAACAGCATTAAGCGAGAGGTGAGGGACAAGCAAGCCACATTTTTGCGAAGTGATGCATACCAAGATATGAAAAAGGGTGCCCATAAAACGATACAAAATCTAAAGAAAAGCATAAAAGGTGAGAAAACTTCAGACGGCGAAGTGCTTGTTTTTGTGTCTTGGTCAATGCCTGAGGTAGCGATTAAACAATGGATGAGTGAGGCAGGAAACTTTGATGCCAGCATTAATGTGCAGGGCTTAATTGCGGAGGATTTTCCAAAATCTATCGCTAAAATGCAAAAGTTTGTGGAAGAAAATAATAATGAAGGGGGGATTAATATCGATCCGGAGTTATTTGATAAATACGACATTAAAAAAGTGCCTGCTGTTGTTGTCAGAAAATATGATAGTTCAGATAGTCCTTTTGATATGGTTTATGGCACCAGCACCATAAAAGAAGCTTTAAAAATCATTGGTGAGGAAGGTGTTGAAGCAAAAGAACAAGCAATTAAAAGGTGCGCTATATGAAAAAGCTACTCTTGATTGCTTGTGCCATCAATTTATCTATCGCTAATGCTACAGAGTTGAGTGATTTGCCTACAAATGATTCTATTAAATCAATTTTGTCTGATTTTGAGGCAAACCCTACCACGTATCTAGAAAGCTATACCGACCAGCCACCACAAGCTAAGTTAGAGGGGCAAGAAATTGGCTTTATTGCTAGAGCACAGGCATATCAAAGTGAAGCCACTCAAATAGTGCTTAATTCAAGAGTGATGCAAGAGGTGGCAGCGGAAGAGCTTCAAGAGCAAAAGCTAGGGTTCAAAGACTTGTCTGAATTTGAAGATTTAAACAATGCGTTATTAGAAAAGTATAGTGATTGTAAGAGCTCTGTGAATTGCGCCTTGTCAGAGCCATCAAGTGACGCAGATTTTAAAGAGGCTATAGGTGATTTGGCTGTTTTGGGAGAAGTGAGTAACCAATTGCCTGGCTCTTTTAATGAGAGTTCACCAATATTATTTCAAGGGCAGGCCATGGAGTGCAAAAGATATGATATAGGATTCATGAATTGCTGCAATTCAACTGGCTGGGGTAAATTTATTAGCCAATGTAGCAGCCAAGAAAATGAATTAGGTCAAGCCAGAGAAAAAGGCGTGGCGATATTTTTAGGCACCAGGAAATCTGGCCATAAACCCAATAGAAAAAAGCATGATGTTTTTTGTGTTTTCGAATCAAAATTGGCTCATCTTATACAAGAGCGTGGCAGGCAATGGCAACTCTTTGTTGATTTTGGCAATGCAGAATCTCCGAACTGTAGAGGTATCAGTGCGAACGAACTATCTCGCATTGATTTTGACGCAATAGATTTAAATGAAGCCTACCAAGATATTTCTAATAATATTTCGCTGCCCGACCAAAGTGCGTTGACCAATCATGTAAGCAATAGTGCAGCAAAGTGTGCCAATGGCTCAAATGACATTCATTGTGTAGATAGTCAAAAAGAGGGGCGTTATGCATAAAAGCGCCATTTTAAAATCTTGCACCATAGCCATTAGCCTGATCATTAGCCATTGCGCATTGGCTTTAGATGATAGCTCATATGCTGTTGGTAGATATTGGGGGTATGATTTAGCGAAAGAGAAAAATGATGAAACCCAAGAGGCACCAAAGCCAGTAGAGATTCAAGTGGCAGCCCCTTCCGCAAAAGAAGTTATGGCTTCTTTTACTCAAATGATTGACGAAGCCAAAGCAAAAGCAGTTTTATATCCCACCATGGAGAATGTGAAGAGTTTTATTACCCTAAAGAACAAAGCAGGGGATATGGCAACGAAGTTCAGTGTGGCATGGCAAGAAGTACTATTACAAAATGCCAAGCTAGATTATTCAGCCTTCAAACCAACCAACAACCATGCATTGATTACATTGAATAGAGCTAATAGGCAAAAAATGGAGGCATTTCTTGTACACACTGCCAAAACAAATGGCTTGGTTTATTTTTATGAGGGTGCAGATGAAATTGCGCAGCTACAAGCGCCCATTATTACAAAACTCGCGAACAAATATGGTTTTGAGGTATTGGGTGTATCAATGGATGGAAGCAATATCAGCGAGCTAGAAAATAACAGCCCAGATAACGGTCAAGCAAAAAAAATGGGGGTACAAAAAATACCTGCGCTATTTGCCTTAAATACTCAAAACGGACAATTTATGCCTTTAAGTCACACTATGATGGCTGAAATCGAATTAGAACAAAGATTATTTGATGTGTTTAGCCACTTTGAGGATTGGAAATGAGAACACTTGCATTAATATCGATACTACTTTTTTCATGTCTTTTTTCTACGGTTCATGCTCTGGATATGAAACAGTGGGAGGGGGCTCTATCTTATGAGGTTACAGAAAATCGGGAACAAATAAATGATTTAGAATTGGTATTTTGTTTTATGGGTGGCTGTGGGTTTTGTCATGAATTAGCACCAATTCTAAAATCTGCAGCCAAAGAACATCAAATCAATGTGATGCCTGTCAGTGCAGATGGTGGCTCGGTGCCTGAATTTGAAAATTTTGTGATGGATCGAGCGCTATTAAGCGCATTTAAGGTTACATCTTTCCCGGCAGTATATCTCATAAATAAAAAAACTAAAGATGCTTATCCGATTGCTGTTGGCTTTGTGGATGAGGCAACTTTATCTTCTAGGGTAGAGCAGAGTGTTAATTATGTAAAAAACAAGGACAAACATGTTTGAAAAAATTGTAACGGCTATTTTATGCACAATACTAAGTGCCCAAGTATTCGCCAATGCTAATACGAATGTTTGCGAGAATGAGCTAAGAGATAGACTTTATTCACGTATGGATAGTGACGCTTCTTATGCGGCTATGGTGGAACAACTGTCGCCACGCATTGCTAAAAATTGGAGAAAATCTAAAAGCTTAGAGGAGGACAACACTAGTGGCTATCAAGCCATGGTTTTGTCTACCTATAGACATATAGTTAAATCATTTGCCCCAGGTTTAATCCTACAAACCCAAAAGGCTGATGATTTGTATAAAGAAACATCATGCACTCATCATGTAACAAGCATGGCAACTGAACATGAAAACCTAATATCCCATTTTCTTAAGGGAGATGTAGAAGATATAACTCATAGTGTTGATGCAGATAGAAATAACAGAATTAGAATCAGGTCTATGGCGCATCCAATAATGGCTAAAGATTACATGTTGGAAGATTAACCATGATATTGCGAGTTACATCATTATTATTGCTTACCACTTTTTTCACACCTGTTATGGCGGGTGTTGGCACAGAGCTTGAAAAAGCATTTACCAATTTAGGTGGTTTAAGTAACACAACTTCAGCTAGTGCCTATGAAGCACAATCCGCAGGATACTATAACGGCGGTAGCCTTTATTTAAGATCGCCCGTGCACAATACTCAGCTTGCAAGTGTCACATTACCTTCATTTACGGGCGGGTGTTCTGGGATTGACTTACATTTTGGTGGGTTTTCTTATATTACCAAAGGCCAAGCGCGAGATATGGCAAAACAAATTATGAGCGATAGCATGTCATATGCATTTAATCTCGCGCTTGAAACCGTGTCCCCCATGATTGCGACCACATTTAAAGACTTAAGAAATGTCGCAAACGCAGTTAATAGAGCAAGCATAAATTCATGTGAAGCAGCCGTTGGCTTGGTGGGCGCAGTTTTCCCTAAAACACAGGCCGCACAAAAAGCGGTGTGTCAAGATATTGGTGCGGGTTCTGGTGGTGTGTTTGGGGACTATACGTCAGCTCGTATGGGCTGTGGTAATGGCGGTCAAATGAGCGAGGTATTAGAGAGCGCTAACACACAAAAAGGATATGAGAAAACACTAGCCTCTAATATGAATTTTGCTTGGAAAGCCATTAAGAGCAATGCTTTTTTATCTTCAAATAACGATGTGGCAGAGTTATTCATGAGCATTACAGGGACGGTGATTATTAAACATGAGGGTAATGACGATGGTAGTAATAATGAGGTGTTTTTGCCATCCCTTGTAGGGGATGAAGGTTTGTTGTCGACCTTATTACACGGTGGTACAGCAACGTCCTATAGCTGCGATACCAATGGTGAAGATGGCTGCTTAAATCCTTCAAAGAATGACTTGAGCCTCAATAAATCTGACTCTTTAGTTTATAGAGTAGAAAATACAATTAATGAGATTGTAAATAAAATTAAAAAAGATGAAATTGCGTTAACTGAAAAAGAAAAAGCATTTCTACAATCAACTCGGCTACCCATATATAAAATGGTTAATGTACAAAGTGCATTTACTAAGGATAGAAGTGTATTAGATGTGGCCAGTTATAGTGAGCTGATAGCATCAGACATTTTGTTTAAGTACTTAGAGGAAACGATTGGTTTGGTGGATACCGAGTATCAAATGTTGCAAATTCCTACGGATAAAAAAGAGCAATTTCAAGAGTCATTAAGATTAGCTAGAGACAAAGTTAAAGAGCTAAAACAAGATAACTATAGGCATCAAATGATTACAGCGCAATTAATAGAGCAAACGATGCTAATAGAGCAAAGACTTGCTAATAATTTAGAAAAAATGGACAGCTCAAATCGGTGGGCTGAAAGCCTCTAATAATCAGAGTATAGGAACTATATGGACGTTAATTTATATTGCTACGGTAGTGGCGCACAAATCCAAGGGATTTTAAATGGTGTCGCATCCATAGTTAAGCCGGGCACCACTTATTTTCAATATATTAGTATTGCTTTTGTACTAGCATTTATTATTGGCGCTATTCACTATACTCAAACCAGAAAAATATCTGCGCTTGTTTATACGGTTTTAAGGTATACCGTTATTACCATAGTTTTGCTATCGCCTATTTACACAGTTCATATAATTGATGAGGTTAATCCGGGCGAGCCTTATTCTGTTGATGGTGTACCTTTGGGCTTGGCAGTACCTGCGAGCCTTTCAAGTAGATTTTTTCACGGGCTTACTCAACTGGTTGAAACAGCTTTTCATATGCCTGATGACTTAAATTACACTAAAAGCGGTTTTTTGTTCGCATCTAGCCTGATGCATAAAAGCTCAGGATTTCAGGCGATTAACGCTCAAGATAGAGAAAATTTAAAAAGTTATGTGGAACAGTGTGTTTTTTATGACATTCATCATGGTAAATACTCTAAAAGTGACTTGTTAAACTCAGATGATATTTGGGGGTTAGTCTCAGCCAAGCCTTCCCCCATACGGGCTTTTGTGATGGATTCTAAAATTGCAACCTGTAAGGATGGCACACTTTTATTAGATGCACGTTTAAAAGAAGTCTTAAAAGAGTCAGGCGTAAAGTATGCGAAAGCTATATTTCCAGGGTTAAAATCAAAAACAGATGAGTTGCTCAAAACAGAATTATTTTCATATCTAGGTAGTAGTTATACGCATTTAACGGGGGTTTCAAAAGGAGGCTCTGAGATTATGCAGCAGATGATTGTAATGAATGCCATTAAAGATGGCGCTATGAATAATTCAGCGCTTGCGGGTTTAAGCTACACAAAAAGCAAAGGGGATATGCAAAAATTCTTAGGCAGCGTCAGTACAGGCGTTTTAGCTGCTCAATGGTTACCTATATTAAAAGATGTTATTGAATGCTTGTTATATGCAGTGTTTGTTTTAATTGTAATTTATGCGCTGTTTACTGATAGTTACAAATTATTTATTAATTATATGGTTTCACTTGCTTATATAGGCTCATGGCCTGTTGTTTATGCTTTTTTAAATTACGGTGCTAGCTTTGCCATTAGAACCACCAGTAGTGGGTATACATTGTCTATGACAGATTTACCACATCTAGATGCGACAAATTACTACATGTCAGCTATATTTGGCTATGTAACCTTAACCGTACCATATTTATCATGGCAATTGATGAACATGGGCAAACAGGGTCTTGGTGCCGCATTAACCCAACTGTCTCAACTAATGGGCGGTTCTACTCAGTCAATTGCGATGGGTACAGCAGGAGAAATGGCGACAGGAAATTTGAGCCTTGGCAATACCAGTATTGGCAACCATAGTACAGGCAATGTTTCTGGATATAAGCATGACACCAATCTCAGTTATGCCAGTGGTGCGGTTTCTGCTACCACGCCAGGTGGTTCAGTAGTTACTCAACAGCTAGATGGACACAGCACAATTAACCAATCACCAGCATTAAGTAGCTTAAATTCTCGTGTTAGCTTATCCAGCAGCATTCAAACTAGTGCTACTCAACAGGCAGACTCCTCAATGAGTGCAGCCTATTCAGATGCGGCTAGCTATATAGAAAACATGGCGACTACCATACAAGAGACTGTCAATTATGGCCAGCATGCAAGTAAAGGGGAGAGTAGTGGGGAAAATTATGGGGTAACGGATTCTGCTGGCTCATCTGAGGTATCTCAACAACTTGCAAGCTCAGTTAAAAGGTTTGCTGAAATACATGGTTACACGATGGATGAGTCTTCGAGGTTTTTAGCTGGTGCGTATGGGAATGGAAATATCAATGCAAACTGGGATTCTGGCAAGATGCTTGCTGGAAAAGCCCTAGCAAAAGTATTTGGAGCATCATTTGGAGCATCAGTTACAGGTGGTATAAAAGTAGAAAAAGATAGCATTTCATCTGAGGCTATTAATCAGGGGATTTCAAATGCAGAAGAATTTATAAAAAATAGTAATTTTTCCGATACTTTGGAACAATCAATTAGGGGATTTCAAGAGCACTCCTATAGAGATAATAGCGATGAAGGCCAAAGAATTGCCAATGATGTGATGAGTAGCTATCAAAAAGCCAATCAAGCAAGTGAATCTGCTAGTGCGAACTGGCAATCAGCCAAAAGCTATAGAGATTTGGCATCTGTTAGTCAAAATGAAGCCGCTTCCATAGATTTTAATGCAACCCAAAATTTTAAAGATTGGTTGAGTCAGCAATCTATGCAGTCTGGATTGGGTGCCATGGGAGACACACAAGCTGATTATTTATTACGCAACAATCAAGAATTGAGTCAGCAATATTTAAATAACTATGTTCAGCAGGAGACAGCACAAAGAGTTAGTTCTTGGCGAGAAGAACATGTGGATCCTGCATCAGTTAACGCAGCTGACGCTGAGCATCAAAGCATAGTCAGTAACCATGATATTCAAGGGACATTTAAGAGACATCAAACCAGCATTCAAAACACAGCCAATCAAAACGGCTTAAGTGAAGGGATGGTTAGCGCTTCCACAAAATATACTGCTATAGATAAGATGAATAGCATAACGGCAGAAATAAACACACAAAAGGGCGCAATAAAAACACTAGAGAGTGAGCGGAAATAATGTCCATATATAGCGCTTTCAAAATGCTTATATATTCATATCATAAACTTGATGGGTTTAGTGGATGATTTATGTTTAACATACTTGCAGGGTTACCTGGATTAATTGGGCTGGTTGAGTCATATGAGTCTGATATACCGCTATTAAACGAAGACTCTGGAAAGCTGGAATTTAAGGATGGATTTACGATATTGGAATGCTCCCAATCAAAATTTTCAGTCATAGGTATGCTTGGACGCATCGTAGCCCCCAAACCTAAAACCATCATAAAAGGTATAGCGTCAAAAAATATATCAATTTTAGCTATGCCACAGTGGAGTTCAAACAAAGCAAAAATTTCTAGCAATATCACAATACAACTAATGTTAATCAAAAGTGGTCGCATCATTCTTTTAGCTGTAAAAAATCTTATAGAAAATCTGTTCAGGTGCTGCGTTTGCGGTTCATTATATGATTTATATAAAATGAAGTTAGCCATGCAAAATGAAAGCACATATGGTATTAAGCTCCAAGCAAAGTGTAGGTTGAAGTTCAGATTTGAATTAGAAAGCAAAAATAATGAGCCACTAACAAAAACCAAAATAGACAATGTTATTCGTCTAAGGCGTTTTTTCAATTCCCAATATTCTCTAATTAGAGATTTATTTTTTCCCATTTTAAAACCTCAACGGAGTCAATATGCAAACACGTTTGTTACCAATTATAGCGCTTAGTTCAAGTCTAATGCTAGGTGGCTGTGCATCCACTAAAACCATGTTGGAACATGGAAATTTGGATGTGGCCTCTAAAATGTCATCCACAATATTTTTAGATCCCGTAGCATCGGATAAAAAAACTATTTTAGTTCAGGTTCGCAACACATCTGATCTAGCCGACTTTAATCCAAGCAATATGATTATAACAAAGCTAGAAAGAGCAGGGTATACGATTACAGACAATCCTGATGATGCCAACTATATGTTACAGGCTAATATTCTAAAAGTTGCTCGAATGGACAAAGATGATGCCCAAAAAGTCCTTTTTGCTGGATATGGCGGAATCCTTGAAGGCACATTAATTGGTGCTGCGGTAGGCGGAAGTGTTGGTTCAGGAAAAACTATGTTAGCAGGAGGCCTAATTGGCGCTGCTTTGGGTACGGTCGCAGACTCTTGGGTTAGAGATGTAACCTATAGTGTTATCACAGATGTTCAGTTAAGCGAGAGAGCAGGTGATGGTGTGGTGATCAATGAACATAGCCACGCAACTTTGGTTCAAGGCGATAGTGGTCAAAAAAGAGTAACTTCAAATGAAACGACCAACTGGCGCAGACATCAAATTCGGGTGGTCAGCACCGCTGGGAAAGTCAATTTAAAATTTGAAGAAGCTAAACCTGAACTTTTGGACGGTATTTCAAACTCTATTACTGGCATATTTTCTTAAGGAGGGCTGAATGTTTAGAGATAATTCATCATTGCAAAAAGTAACGAGGGGCGGTCAGGTGACGCTCCACGTTTTAAGAATGTACGGGCAAATTCTTAAAACGATTATTTTGATAGTTATTGGGGTAACGATTTCTTTTAACGCAATGTGGTATTTTGCAAAAAACACTACAGAGCAAAGAGAAATGTTCAGTCAATATACTAGTGCCTCATTTAGGCTCATGTTAAATGAGAATGCGACTCAAGATTTAACGGATGAAAAAGGCAATAAGTATTCTGTTAGGTCTAAAGACTTTAAAAATGCATCGGCGGTACAAAAAATAGTAGGTGATGTCTTTGTCAATCTTGTTCAGGGTACGCTCATCAGTATTTTCTTGGCCATTTTATCTTTTGTTGGCATGAGCGTTTGGTTAAAGCACATGGGTGCTAGAGCAACAAAAGACAAAGTTTTAAATCAACACACGTTAGATAAAGTTAAAAACGTCAATAAATTGCTTGCAAAACGCAATGAGCTATCAGATTTAACCATAGGTGATTTGCATTTAGTTAAGGAATCTGAGACTAAGCATATTCGTCTTGAGGGAACAACGGGTTCTGGAAAATCAAACGTGATTAAATCCCTTATATCTCAAATAATAGCTAAAGGAGATAGATTCATTGTTTTTGACAAAAGCTGTGATTTGACGAATGAATTTTATCATCCAGATAGCTCTGTAATATTGAATCCTTTTGATATACGTACACCATCTTGGACTGTTTGGACAGATACTAGAGATTCAGCTGATTTTAAGAGCTTGGCTGAAGCTTTATTGCCGATGCCAACAGGTTCGGGCGGCGATCCATTTTGGATAACGGCGGCAAGAGTATTGTTTGCAACGACGGCATATCAAATGAGAAATGAAAAAGACAAATCCATTGTTAAGCTATTAAAAAGGCTTTTAACGACAAGTGTTGAAGATATGCAAAAATATTTAGCGCATACTGAGGCTGCCTCCCTTGTTTCAAAAGAAATCGAAAAAACAGCTGTTTCTATTAAAACGCAGTTAGCAACTTATTTAAGCAGCATGAAATACTTAAAAGATGAGGGTGAAGAGTTTTCAATGCGAAAGTGGGTTAATGGAGAATCAGACAAGCAAGGTATCTTTATAACTTCTTTAGCAGACAAGCATCATGTATTAATGCCTTTGATTTCCATGTGGCTTGATTTGTCATTTAATGCGGTGATGTCTCTAACGCCTAGCAGGCAAAGACGAATTTGGATTATTTATGATGAAGCGCAAAGCTTACATGTTATACCGAGTCTTTTTAGTGGTGTAAATGAAGTTAGAAAATTTGGCGGGTGTATAGTTTTAGCGTCAACTAGCCGGTTTGCATTGACCCACCTATATGGTCAAGAACGCTCAAAAGCCATATTAGGACAATTTAATACCTCTATATTTTTTAGAACGCCCGATTATGATGGTTCAGTATATGCCTCTAAAGAACTGGGAGAATCCGAGATTGAAGAAGTACATGAAAATTACTCTTATGGCGCCAATTCCATGCGCGATGGTGTGTCTTTAACAAAGCAACGAGTCAGACGACCTGTTGTGCCATATACCGATATACAACAATTACCTGATCACCAAGCCTTTGTAAAACTTCCTGGAAAATACCCAATTTCTAAGGTTATTTTCCCTTTGCAGCAATCTACCAGAATGAAAGAGACTGGATTTATCCCTCGCGAAGTTAACGAAGATATATTTACTGAAGTCAATGAGCTAGAAGATATATATGTTAATAGACCACAAGAAGCCCCTGAATTTAAAATTCCTAAAAAGGAAGAGGGTAAGAGTGCGATCATTTGCTCATCTAGTACACCAGAAAAAGGAAAATCAATATTAGAGTCTGAGGATATAGATGCAACCGAAGAAGAGCTAGTTCTTGATTCAGAGGAGATGCTTTAAGCATGTTATCTACGGCTGTGATCAAAAATGCCGGGCAGGCATCCAGTTATTTCATGGAGCGAGATGATTATTATGAAAAAGAGGGGGCATTATTTGAGAAGCCATCTACTTGGTATGGCAAAGGCGCTAAAGAGCTGGGGTTAAAAGGCAACATAGACAAAAAAGTGTATACCAATCTGCTACATGGTTTGTTACCGAATGGTGAGCAAATTGGTTTAACGAAATCAGGTGAAATCAAGCATCGCTGTGGTTTTGATTTAACCGTATCTTTGCCAAAATCCTGGTCAATAGCACACTACAAAACCAAAGAAGCTATTTTTTCCGACATAGTAGAAAAGGCTGCCAAGTTAACAGCAAATTTAATAGAGCGTGATTGCGCTATGGCAAGCCGGTTTGAAGATGGCAAACAATTTGCAGAGCTAACTGGAAACTTAATATTTGGCTTTCATTTCCATAGACTGTCCAGAGAGCAGGAAATGCAAGATCACATTCATATTACTGTTATGAACGCGACCCAAAGAGAAGATAAAACATGGCGAGCGCTAAAGTCTGATGATCCTAGGAAAGCTATTCATGACTATAGCGATGGTTTTTTAGAGCGAGTAAGAGCCAGGAAAAGAACTTATGGTGATTATTTTAGCCTTCAAGTTGCTAACCAGGCTCAAAAAAATGGCTTTAAGCTGAGGTTTGATGGGGATGGTAAATGGGAGTTAGATGCTATTCCAGAAGATATGATCAAAGAGTTTTCAACGCGGCGTAAACAAATTAAGCAGCATATGAGTAAATTGGGTTATTTTGGCGCCAAAGCAGCTGAGGCGGCAGCTTTGGCGAGCCGAAAGGTAAAACAAAATCTCTCAAGAAAGCAAATTGAATCTAAACTTGATGAGCGTTTAGCTAAATTTCCTGAAATCACTCTCGCAGATTTAAAGAGTGAAAACTCAAAAAAGCTAACTCCAAACGAAAATGAGGAACAAAATTTAGCCGACAAGGCCATTGAGTATGCTATTTGGCATTTGAGCGAAAAAGCAGAAGTAATTACAAGAGAAAAACTAATTGTATGTGCCATGAGGCACTACAAAGCCAAACCTAGCGCCTCATCGTTATTGTCTGCGATACAAAGAAAAGAGGAAGGCAAAGAGCTATTTGCTATAAAAGATAGCGGTTGTAGACATTTTGTCAGCGCTACGCACATCAAAATGGAAAAAGAAATCCTATCTTTTGCCCAAGATCTTAAGAAAATATATTCCCCAATTATAAAATCTCAAGAGCAGTTTAAAATATGGCAGTCGACAATTAATAACCCATTAACATCTGAGCAAAAATCTGTTGTTGAGAATATTATGCGTTTTAGATCATTGACCAATATTGTTGATGGTAGATGTGGCAGTGGAAAGTCAACATTAATTCCTATTTTGTCAAAAGGAGTTATGCATGCTCGGTTAGATCCTGTCGTTCTATGCTTGTCAAAAAAAGAGGCAGAGGATCTACAAGTAACGACTAGAGCTAAGTGCATGTCAATTGGTAGCTATATAAATCAAGTAAAAGTAGAGCAAAACATTGCCAAATCACAGAAAAAAACCTTGGCGCTTAATGACCAGGTCTTAATTATTGATAATGCGCATAGACTAAGTACAAAGCAAGGCCATCAGCTATTAAAGATACAAAACGAGCACAAAAACCGCGCTATTTTTCTACATGACAGCAAGCAGCCCCAAAGCTTGCAGCCAGGAAATTTTATGACACTTGTTAAACAAACTGGCCTAAATGTGCAAAAAATGCATGCATCTATTCGAAATCCATTTTCATTAACCGCTCAAAGATTTGAGGTGCATGATAAGAGTGAGCGCTTAAACAAGCTAAGTTCAGACTTTGTTGAGAGCCAAATATCTAGCCCAGACAAGCATGCTTTAATATTAGGGCAAAATAAAACAGACGTTGCCGCGCTAAATGGCCAAGTTCAGCAAAAACTTTTGTCAAAGGGCTTGCTAGGGGAAAAGTCCATTCAAGGGACAAACTATCAGCCGATTTTTTTGACTGCCGCCCAACTAACTCAAGCCAGTCAGTACAAAAGAGGACAATTGATTAGCTTTAATAAAAGCTACACCTCATTAGGAGTAAAAAAAGGCAGTTATTATAGTGTGGAATCTGTTTGTTTGGAGTCAAACATAGTCAATTTACAGGTTGGCGATAAATTGGTTGCGTGGGATCCAGATAAAGTAGGGGGAAGAAGAGAAGGGGTTGTGAGAGTTTTTTTGCCCAAAACACTGACACTTCATCAGGGTGATAGAGTCATAACAAGTTCGGCTTGTGAAAAAATAGCAAAAGGTCGCTCCTTTACTATATCTGAAATAAAAAAAAATACCGTTGTTTTAAATCAAGGCAATAATAGAGCATTGAAAGTTAATATTGCCTCTCCCATTTTAAAGCATTTAGATCTTGGTTACGCAAAAACTGCATTTGCAGCCAGCACTGACAATCCACATGTTATTTTTTCAGATCAAGCGTCTAATACTAGGCTTACCAATGCAAAACAATACTATAAAATATTAGGCCAAGCAAAAGAAGAGGTGAAAATATATACAGATGACGCAGCAAAGCATATTGCAACGTTGAAAAGATACAAAGGAGACTCAGCGCCAGTAGTTGAGCACTTGCTAGAAAAAATAGCACATATAAACCCCGAACATCAGAAAATTAAAGTTAAAGATGAAGAGATCAAAGAACAAGAATCTAAAGCAGTTTCATTGAACTTAAGTGGTAAAAGCACACAGAAAGAGATGTACCAGAGCATCGGCAATTTACTAAAAGCCGACAATAAACTTCCCAACCGCTATAAAACACCCGAAAGTCCTTTAAAGAAAGCGATAGACAAAATAGAGCAGGGCGAAGAGCTAGAGGTTAAAAGAGAACGTGCCTTGTCTCGGTATTTCAGCGATGAGAAAAATGCATATAAAGGCATGTCTCAGAAGCTAAAAGCTATGGTTAAATATTGCGGAGCAGAGCTTTCTGATAAGGAATCTGTTTTTACTGAGTTTAATTTAGTGCAAGAGATTTTAAAACAAAACAAACGATTTGGTGCAAGACTTGATATGTCAAGCTTTAGCTCACAACTAGAAAAATTAGTTGCCAAGAGGACATTTATTCCTTGCAAAATTGGTGCAACCCTTGCTTATACAACCAGAAAAACTTTAAATTTGGAGGCATACATTGCTCAAAATGTAAGTCAATTAAAAGGTTCTAAACAACCATTTTTTAAAGAAAAGGACTTGGATTCTAAGCTAAATTCTTGGCAAAAAAGCAACAAAACTTTAACCGCAAGTCAAAAATTAGCCGTAGAAACATTGTTAACAACAAAAGACCAACTAACCTTAATTAATGGCTTGGCGGGAGTAGGAAAAACCACAATGCTAGAGGCTGTTAACCCTTTGGCGGCCAAGGAAAATATAAAATTAGTTGGGCTTGCGCCTACACATGCGGCTACCAGCCAGCTGCAAGAGAGAGGCATTGAGTCATATACCTTGGACTCATATTTGGGGTTATTAGCTAAATCACACAAAGAAGGTAAATTTGACCCACAAGCAAAGGAAATCCTGGTATTAGATGAGGCATCTATGGCTTCATCCAAAAAGATAAACCAGCTATTAATGCTAACAAAAAATAGCAATGTGAGCATGGCATTTGTTGGAGATATTAAACAGCTACCATCTATTGAGCAGGGAAAAATGTTTTGGATGCTGCAAAAGATGGGTACAGAAACTGTTCTGGTAGATGAGATAGTTCGACAAAAAAATCACCCTGCGTATCTAAATATTATCAAAAAAATATACCAATCTGATTTTGCCGGGGCTATTAACGATATGGACAAAGCAGGGCTGGTATACGACGATAAGCGAGAATTAAACACTCAAGAAAAATCATTCCCCTCCAATAATTACAAGAAATATTGTACTTTGCTTGAAGGCGAAGCGATTTCTAAATCTGATACTGAGCAAGAAGAAAAGGCAGAGAAGTTAGAAAAAATCGCAGAGGAAAGGATTACTAAACTCAGTCAAAGGCTCACTAAGTTAGCCCCTGAAAAAAGAGATAATACTTGCGTGATCACGCCTGCTAATAACCATAGAAATGCATATAACACAATGCACAGAAATGATTTGAAAAAGCTTGGTGAGCTGGGTGAAGCAGACTACAAAACCACTGTTTTGGTAAGCGCTGATCTATCTGTGCCAGCCAAAGCGCATGCCATGAATTACAGGAAGGGTCAGGTTGTTTATTTTCATTACCCTGTGCTAGATGCGGACATTAAATCTGGAGACTATCTGACGGTTGATGGTACGGATTTAGCAAGAAATTTTGTTATTTTAAAAAATGAAAAAGGTGAAAAAACAGGGGTTAATGCATCGAGATTTAGAGGCTCCAACAGCAAAAACATATCAATTTACGAGCAAGAAGAAAGATCTTTGTCGGTGCAAGATCGCATTCGTTGGCGCTATACGGACAAAAAATTAGGTCGTATTAATATGCAAGAGGCGGTTATTACTCATGCTTCAGATGATAAAGTAACCGCATTATTGGCAAATGGAGTTGAGCAAAAACTAGACTTAAACACTAAGTCAGACGCACACTGGGATCATGCTTACGCCTCTACCGTGTACACAGAGCAGGGCAACACTAAGCAATTTGTGGCACTATATATGCTAAGTACACAAAAGAATCTGGCATCTCAGCCAGGATTCTTAGTTGCTATGACTAGAGCAATTGAGAATGGTGTTCTAGTGACTGACGACAAAGAAAAACTCATCCAAAGATTGGAAGTAAATAGAGGTATTAAAACAAGCGCTCTTGAAACTTTAGGCTGCAAAAGTGGTGCGCCTTCAATCAAAAAAGCTTCTACTCTTTCCCCTACAAGAGCAGAAGTTCCTAAGTTCATGCCCAAAAAACCACAATATAACTTATCTGAAATCAACGAATTGTTACATCAAAATGCTGAGTCTGTTGCCATAAGCGTGCTTGGGAAACCCAAAAGAAGAAATGGTACAAATTTGTTTTATGGCTCAAAAAATGGATCTTTAGCTATCACAATAAGCGGTCAGTACCAAGGCACCTGGAAAGATTTTGATACAGGCGAGAAGGGTAATATGTTGGGTCTAGTTCAAAAAGAAATGAATTTGGACTTTAAGAATGCGTTAGAAGAAGCTGCCAAGTTGGTAAACTATATTCCAGGCAATACCCCTTACGTGCCACCAAAAATTCAAGAAAAAAGTAGATTGCCCACATCAACTGAGTTAACAGATTATCAAAAGAGCCAAATCCAAAGGGCGAAGAAAATTGCAAATGAGTCTATACCTATCAAGGGGACATTAGCTGAAAAATATCTCACAAAGACCAGGGGAATTAAGCAAAACGTTTGGCCTACAGATGTTAGATTTCACGCGGGTATTTATTCAAAAATCAACGGTGGAAAGCACCCTGCATTGGTCTTGTTGGCTAGAGATAAAAAGCAGAATATTCAATCAATTCAGGCTATATATCTTGATAAAGAAACCGAAAACAAAGCCGATGTTGCCGTCAAAAAACAAACCATAGGGACGCCAAAAGGCGCTATGTTTTGTGCAAATAGTAAAGAAAATGCTAATACAGCCATTATTTGTGAAGGTCCTGAAGACGCGCTTAGCATAGCTAAATCTATCCCAAATGAAGATGTCTTTGCCTGTTTTGGGAAGTCTAACTTTGTTGATTTGCCAGAGGTAAATAACTATAACAAAGTGATTTTAGCCTTAGATAATGATGGCAAAAAGCCAGAAGAGATGCCCACGATTATCGAGGCAGCGAAGCAGATTGCCAGTGCCAAAACAACAGTTTTGTTAGCTCAACCAAAGCTGATAAAACAAGATTATAACGACATGCTAAAGGACAAATCGTTAGGAGAATTGGCCGTAAAGTCTACCCTTGAGGATGCCAAAAAATATGACATTCCAACAGGTAAGTTGGTCAAATCAGAGCAAGGTTTTGGTGCGAAAGCTGAACTAAAAGTACCAGAAAAAAATCGTTTTGAGTCGATTGTCTATGAGCCAAAAGCCAGTCAAACCTCATCTTTAAAAAGTAATTTTAACCATGAAAAATCTAATTCAGAGCGTCAGATTTCTGAAAAAGAACTTGAAATTTAACCACCAGGAGAACTAAATGAGAGAAACATATTCAATCCGTTTGTCACGCGAAGATAAAGATGCCCTGCAGCAAAGCTATAAAAAGTTTGGCTTCAAATCAAGGTCAGATTTTGCTAGGGAGCTTATTAAAAGCGGACTTAAAAATGTTAAGGTTACACAAAAAGAGAAGTACGTTTTACATAATTCTGCGCAGTCTGTTATGCTTTTAAGGGAGGTTGTTAGCCTTCTATCAGGAAATGTTGAGCAAAGCTCCCAGCTAATTGATGATGCGAAAAATTCGGCTGAAGACTGGACAAGCAAGGTTGAAAAGTCATTACGCCTCTAATAAGGTTGCTCTAAATGGCTTGTCCACATAAAACTCATTTGTATTACAATTGTAATACGTTTTTCTTGCTATTGTTGGATAATCTTCTGTTTGTATACCAGTTGCCACACAGTTAAACAGCTGTAATACAAATGTCATACGCACTTGTATGCCGTTTGTATTACAAAATGAGAAAAACCACCTGAAATGCATACCGAATGTCATACAAAGCCCGCCTGAAATTTGCCCTTGATGCATTGTGCTTTTTGAACCTACTTTGTTGAAATTTATAGCATATTTTAAAAGGTTATTTATAACGACATGTGTGGGAAATTTAGTTTCACAATTAGCGGTTAACCCGCATATATTTAGCAAAATGATCAAAGATTCTAACTTCAAAAAGGCTAATTTTATTAAAATATATATTTGATCAAGAAACCTAACAAGGTTTCTATTTGTCTTTATTTTGTGGAGCAGCCCAGGTTGAAAATGAAAATTAACTTAAATACAAATTGATATTTATTTGTGGAGGGAATCATGTGAACTTTTGATTAATTTGTATTGGGTAAATAGATATGGAAATTGTTTGGAAGCACGATGCCTAAAGAAAAAATTCGGCATTTAAATTTCTCAACTTAAGAATTAAATCTACATCCTGTCTGGTTATTCACTTTTTACACCCCAAGACGTAGTTGCACAAATGCAAGTTAGACAACATTTGACAAGTGGTAATTTTGTTTGGATATTTCATGTGGTAGCATTAAGTTGAATTTGAATAAATTAATTACGTTAGGGAAAACAATGCCACTTATTAAACCAAAAACAGTTGTCGAATATATCGCCAGAAAAATCAGCATTCCCAAAACGCTCTCAGAAGAAGTTGAGCGCTATTGTGAGTGGGCTGAAATTCAAGAGGTTGACCATTTTTTTAGTGAAGCGGCAAAGGAAGTTTTAAAAAGAGATAAAGAATATATAAAGCAAACCAAATGTACCACAGCATAAAAATATTTAAAAAAATATAACAAAACACTTGACAGGGTTTTAGCTGGAAGCAAGCATGTTTGTCGGTCAAAAGGAATTGTTTTTATTTTAGGGTTTTTAGATCGTTTTCAGATCATAAGCCTTGATTTATTTTGCAATCGGTGGCCAGCCATATGGTTGAATATTTCTTCGCAATATGATCGTTTAGCTTTGAAATTATTGCCCTTAAAAACCGATGATATAATATCCATAGAGCAAACAAATATTTAATCAAGGATAGAGACATGTTATTAAACCATAGCCCTTTAATTAATGAAGATTATCGCAACGATACGAGAAAGACCTTTGTGGGTGATATTTCGTTTCCTGATTACGATGCAAACATTCTTAATGCTGAGCATGATATTCCTTCTTATTCTTTGTATAAGCTACATAATGGTGACATATTTGTGGAACGTTATGTAGGAGATTGGCTTGAAAAAGTATTTGTAGCAAAATCTGATGCAGAAATAATCAAGTTAATTGGCTACTCTAATAGTGCCAAAGAGATATATAAGAAATGTGGAATCAACGCAAATAAAATCGTTGCTAGTGGCTGTAGCAAGGACGTAGAATATTCCAAACATATTTTTCACAGGAAACACGAAGAAAATATAGAGTTTATTGGAAGAAAATTAATTGATTGCGAAAAAAAAACATCCTATAGCTATGAGGAATTAAGCGTTTACATAACCCCAAACAACAAACTTATTTGTGCTACCAGCCGCTTTATTGGTGATAGTGAGGAGGAGGAAGATGCTTGGGTAATTGAAGTGCTTATGGATGCCTTTAAATGCGACAGACTATTTGATTTTGCAGATAAGGGTGCATTGTCTGAAATCACATACTTGGCGATAGAAAAAATGAAGTCTATTGGTTATGTTGATTTTGACTATAGAATAGATGGTGATGCATGCATAGGTAAGAATGTTGCTTACACACTATACAAAGATGAGTGTGGTAAATTTTTTTTAACACATTCGTTAGACGATTATATTTTCCCTAAAGGTCACGATTTTAATGAGGATTTTTTTTATGGCTTCTTTTGCACAGAGCAAGAGGTAATAGAAAAAATAGGTGCTTGCAGCGATGCAAGGGATTTTTATAAAGAATGTGGAATTAAGTATTAGTGAAGGTTAAAAAGGAAACTAGATGAAAGCCAATGAATATTTAAATACGGTTGCAACCTTACTTGAGGCGGGGTTTGCAACAAGCAACTATATAGAGCTTGATGCGTCCTCAATGAATGGAAGCATATCTGGACGCCATTCGGGGCAGATGCATGCGACTATACACCAAGAGTACATGTTTAAGTTTACGCACAGACTTTCTAGGAGGTATGTGCTGGATGTCACTCTTTTTGAAAAAAATGAAATGCATAATATTGAGGAATTCTTGGATGACTCTTACTTTAGATTCGGCGAACAAGATATCCCTGCTTTCCCTCTAACGGATACTAAAAAGAACGGCATAAGATCAGCTTCGCAACTAAAATATGTTGTGGATAGGTTTCATGAGAACCAAGCGATTAACTGCGTAAAAAAATATTTGTTTAATGGTCAAAAAGAGGGCGAAAACGGCGATGAAAGCATTGGGGTTCTGCTGAAGTTTGATCATGAGCACATTCTTGTTGGTTTGCGTGTATTTGAACAAAAATTTACCATCGATGCTGTGGTCATACCCAAAAATGAGATGAACCGGCTAGATGGGTTTTTACAAGATTTTGATTTAAATCAAAGCTACGTTACCCACTAGCAGTAAATTTGACAACTAGCGCTTTAGAACACTTCTAAGCGCTATAAAGGAGTAGTACCATATGTCGTCAAGCATATCTAAGATACAATCGCTAAAGCAAAAATTGAAAAAATCATTTCTGGCCTGGCAGTACCAAAGCCTAAACACATCTGAAATTGACCAATATCATGAAACAATCATGTCAGCCCAACCCAATAAACTTGATTGTAACAAAAGCCTGAAAAATCAATTTAACAATCCAAATTTTTGGGTGGAATTAAAAGAAGCTAGTGGTTTCTCAGGTGAGGTTGAAAAACTGGAAACCCAATGGCTTGCAGTTAAACAATTTGCAGATTTTAATGCACAAGAGTTAATGAGCTTAAGGCGCGGTGTTTTTAATCATTATGATGTGGCTATTTCAAGAGCTTTGGAAGAGTTAGAAAGTGATCTAAGTCGGTATGAACTGAATGGCATATGGCGGCCAGAGTGGGTGATTAATTTGCACAAAGAGCAAATTAGGATATTAAGTGCAAAAGATCAATCATACCGTAATTTAGAAAATCAGTTGCAGAGTACTTTAGCCATCAAAGCCACAATGCACGGCTCTTTAGGAACACAAAAGCATGTAGATGACATCTATTTGTATTTTGTAAAACAAATCAATCAGTTCAATGTACTAAAAGTGCCTCTACTTTCTCCCATAGAGCCCTCTTGCTCATTAGATGATGATACAAGGGTAGCCATCCATGATTATTTGAAAAGCAGAGGGGGCTTGTCTGAAGGTGAGTTAGATTTTATTATTGCCCCTGTCAGCCAATTTCCATTTAATGTTCCGGTGCGCCCGAATCAAGTAAAACAAGAATCTAAGCATATAGAAGAATTTACCTTAGAAATAGA
>CAZWHY010000040.1:0-31792 GCA_964633725.1 Uncultured Candidatus Berkiella sp. | reverse complement strand
TCCCCCATTTCAAATCTGGATGGGTGAGCTTGCAATAATTTTAAGACGCTGCGTGCTAATCCAATGTCGTCTTTAGCAAATACTTTAAAATCTTCTAGGGGCAGCGTTTCTGCTTTTGCAATTAAGTTGGATATTTCAGGTGCTATATGCTCAGCGCCCGCATTTTGCAATATGCCAAAGTCAAATTGGCAAAAAGAGTCTGAATAGTCATGGGCTTTTGTGTGCTTCCGCGTTAAGGCAATTAAACCATGCAAGTAAAATTCATCATTAGCGCTAAGTGCAATGATATCTTCTGGCTCTAAATGCTTTAGCCACGACTCACTGCAAAGCAGTTTAGTTTTAAATTGAGCGAATGCGTCTAACGTACTTTTATCTTGCAGTGCTCTTTCGTTTGTTTCTATACCCGTCATTTTTTCTATGATTTGTTTTAGCTGTTCAGGCGAGATATTTTGAGCTATATCATGGACATCTTGCTTTGCCGATTCTGTATGTGTAAAAATCAGGTCGCACAATATATACAAGGATGAACATGGATGCTTGTCGATTGCATTGAAAAATTTTGTCACATTTGGTTTCTGGTTAGATTTAGGCACAACGCACCCCTCTTGATTGCTTGGCTGTGGCACTAATATCTATCTTGTTAAATGCTTGCTCGTTAATATGTTCATTAGCGCAAGATGAAACAAAGGTCTTGTTTAGCTGTTGAGTAAATTCCTTAATTCTTTTGTTTAAGGACTCGTAATCGGCTTCTAGACTACCGTCGTTTAGGCCACACTCTATACACTGACTTAATAAGTATGAAAATTTAGCTGTCCACGGCTCTTTGTATCTGGCGTGCCCTCTAATTTGTTTTTCAAAGTTAAATCTATCTTTAGTTTGTGGGCGCTTAACGAGGAAGTTAAATAGCAGCGTGTCTGCCCGTGTAAAAACCCTACCGCCCTTCTTGGGTGGGTGACTTAATAACCAACTTAACCTTTGGGCAGCAACTCTAGCGGTGAAAATGGGCTTAATGTTTTGGGGTAAGAATTTTAGAAGATATATAGCACTTGCTGATTTGCCGTTATATTTTTCTAAGGCTGTACGAATATTATTCACCTCCCCCGCCTGATTGTGTAGAGCCTTTAATCTATCCAGTCCTTCTAGCGCTTCAAAATGCTTTATTAGGCTTGATTCTTCTTGGGTAGAAAAATGCCTGGCCGATGAATTTAAGTGTCGCACAAAGCCTTGAGCTTCCCGTATAGCATTCTTATTCATGGCGCCCCACGCCCTAATGAGGTTTTTCTGAGACTTGGACAGTAATCTGGCATGAGATGCTGGCTGTAAATCTAACGTTAGGAAAAGGTGTTGCTGTATATTTTGCATGAGTTCTTGCTCATTGCGTGACGCAATAACCGATACCCACTTTCCCAAAGCACTTAAGGTGCAAGAATTTCTGCCTGTTAGTACGTCAACTATATTTAGGGCGGCATTTCTTTGTGCCTCATCCATGGTGTAATGCTTAATGAGGGTTTCCCAGCCCCTAAAGCTCGGAACATTGCTTTTATTACCACCCCACGGCTGATTTAAGTGTGGCTCTATAGTTGTACGTTGTAAGAATGTGTTGTCATTAAGTAGTGCTGAGACAAAAAGAGCAGGCAAATTGGTGCTCTTTAGAAACTGGTTTTGTGATTCAGAAGTGCCGTGCATTTTGACAAAGTTGTGCAGACTCTCAATTTGCCCCTTAGGAATCGCAGGTTTTAACTGCCCACCACAAATATCAATGCGTAAATTTACAAGGCTTTCCTCTAGTCTCTCGCCAATATGCTCAGAATAAGCTTTTAACCTAGACTCTATCAGCTGCTTTTGCTTTTTAAGCTCACAAATAACCTCAAGATGTGATTTTTTAAATGCTCCCCAATAGACAAGGCGTGTCCCACCTTGGATTTTCTCTAATACGTCAACCATGAGGTCAATATTTTTCATGCTGGATTGTGCATCAGCAGACAACCCCGACACATCAAATAAAGCAACATCTGAGATACCTGGTGATAGCTGGGATGACACAAAACGCTGGTTAAGCTTTAACAGCTCTAGAGCTTGTTGTATCTCTCGTGATTTCCAATAACTAAGCTTCTCATAAACGATGTTCCCCAAAATACTTAAAGCCTTTGCGCCCATAACGTATGCTGGAAACAACGCTATTCCATAGAACAAGACATTAGTGGCGATATTAGTTGCCCAAGCACCAACAGTTAAGGTAATAAAGCCAATCGCAGCCGAGGCCAAAAAAATGTATAGCCCCACAGATGTAATTAACGCTAAAAGCCATCTGTAGCGCCACATATTTATCGCGCTCTTGAAAAGCTCCGTTGATGAAATAAATCGGCTTAAGGGGTTAACAATGCGCTTCGTAAGCCATGTATTGATGGCCTCTGTTTCTTGCTTTTCTTTTTTATATTTTGCAACGGAAGTGAGCTGAAGGCGCTTTTCTATTTCTAAGGTAAATTCTTCTATATGCTTAGATTCTTGTTTTACTTGATTCGAGCGCACCGGAACATTAAATGGAAATTGGCTGACAGGGGCAATAATAGAATCTAGCTCATCCCCAAACAAAACCCCACTGCCATCCAAATAATCATGAATGGCTACTCTTGTATCGTCATCTAGAGAACAAGATGGTTTCAAAGGAGCCAAGAGAGGCATTCTAAGCACATTGAGTTGGTTAATTTGTTTTACAAAATATAAATAGATATCATCTACATGCTTTGGCATTCCTAAAGAGTTGTACATTGTGGCTTTGATAGCTAAAGTGCTCTGCAACTGAATTTCTAAATTGCGGTATGATTCATATTTTTCGCTTAATATGCTAATTTGCTCTTTGTGTAAATTAATCGCCCATTTTGGCCGCCATATACCATTTAACTCAAATCGCTTTAGGTCACTTTCTAACTCTTCCAAAGCTCTTGTAATCGCGACATCATAGTGATTAAAAGTTCTGCGCTTCAAACTCATTAGCTCTTGGGCATCAAAGTCCGCAAATTGTTTAACTGTGTGCCATTGGACTTCTAGTTGCTCCGCCTCACCTGAAAAACCACCAGCCTCTTTTAATGCAACCCAAAAATCTGGATTGTTGAATTGATTTTTCAAACTCTTGTTGTGATCGGTTTTTTTTGCTCTCGCAGATGTGATTGATTCATGATGTCGGTCAATTTCAGCTGTATTTAGACTTTGATATTGCCATGCTAGAAATGATTTTTTAAGCTTTTGTTTCAATAATTTTATACGAGTAATATTTAATGACATATTTTACTACCTTTTATTAACTGATACTTTACTCAGCCATATGTTTGATTTCTGGCAAGCTAACTTTTAACGTAGGCAGCTCTACAGCTCCAAGATTCTTATTTTTAAAATTCGGATCTTTATACCAAACAACCTTATTTGCACTAATTGGACTTAAGCCCTGTATCATTATTATATTTTTTTTATCTGATAATTTCATAATTTCCTGACTTAGCATAAGTGGACGCTGAGACGAAGAAGTTGAATGACTTGTATCATTCTGTTGAATCCCAGAACCTCGAACTGACTTTGAGATATTTGATACCGTTTTTTTTCCAAGAATTTTTGATATATATTCAGCATCTTCTGGGCTGGTTTGAGTTAAGGCAACCCTAACCTTTAGGTTTAAAAAGGCTTTTCCTCCATTGTGTCCATAGGTATCGTAAAGTTGAGTAATATCTTGAATGATTATTAGTAGGCGAATTCTATATGAGCGAAGCAACCCAATATTAAGCTTAAACAGCTCCATTCTTCTAAGCGCTGTAAATTCATCTAATAAAAATAATACGCCATGTGGCTCCTCCGTCAGATCAGGCTCTTTGCGAGTCATCACATCCATAACTTGCTGAAAAAACATATTTAACAGAGGCGCAAGCCTCTCAATGTTATCGTTAGTTATGCCGACATATATGGTCATTTTTTCTTTTCTTAGATTTCTAATATTAAAGTCAGACTTGCTAGTGGCAGCATCAATGATTGGATTTTCAAACAGGCAAAGACTTGATTCTAGCCCTGCTTTAACGCCCCCGCGAGTTACCCCTGGCATTGATAAATAGGAGTTCAAGTTCATTCTGCATATAGGATCTAAATCCTCAGTTTTTAGGGCTTCTTCAATATAACAATCAAAGTTGTCATCACCTTTAATGGTTCTTAAAATTTCACCGATAGTGTTGGGCTTGTCTTTATTATCTAAAACAAATAACGCCATGCCAATAAACAAGCTTCTGGGGGCATTTACCCAGATTGACGCTTCTTTACCATTATCAGGAATCAAAATATTTGCAATTTTGTGCAGCTCATCAACCCGAGTAAATTTATTGTTGCCGACCATATCTAGCGGGTTATAACAATGAGTTTTAAAATCCTGTGCCCCAGGGTTCCATAAATAGCTTTTAATGCCACAGCTTTCTCTAAACTTGGATGTTTTTTTAAACAGTTCTAATTTAATATCTGTGCAAACACAAGAGTCATCCCACGAGAGTAAATTCGGAATGGTCATTGAGACGGTTTTGCCTGTTCCGCTGGGTGCAAAACAAATAACATGTTCCCATCCTGCAACACGTATATACCTTCCCCATTTTTCACCCAAGATAAGGCCGCGCTCATCAAATAACTCTGCTTTTTTTGACTCGGCCAAACTCATCCATCTTGCATTGTTGCCTGCCCTTGAAAATATAATTTTTACTTGGGGTATAACTAAAATGCTGATGCCTAAAAAAGGTATCGCATTGCAAATGAACCAATATATTTTAGTTTTTGTGCCCATTGGTACGCTCAAAAATTGAAACAAAGTCCAGGGACGAGCATGAATAGTAGAAACCCCCAACAAGTCATAGAATAAGGCTCCGCTAAGCGTAATTAAAACTAAAAGCGCAATCACATCAATTGCGGCGTAATTAACTATTTGTTTTACTTTGTCATCCATTTTGTGCCAAGTAGATAACATGGTTCTACTCTCCCAAGCTTAATATTTCGCTAATTTGCCTTTTACCATCAGGGCTGCGCTTTAGTTGAACAACCACATTTACAATGGTGCCAATATATTCTCGCAACTCTTCACGACTTTGCTGCTTAAGCCCCCCTCGTTCTGCCAACATACATAACCTTTCTAAAGCCAATTTCGGGGTTGATGCATGGATGGTAGTAAAGCTACCTTCATGACCAGTGCTTGCAGCCTCTAAAAATGTTGCCGCTTCTCCACCACGCAGCTCTCCTAATAAAATCCTATCTGGCCTTAGCCTTAGGCTGGCTTTTAAATTTTCAATCATGTCTTGCTCCTGGCTAGAGTCTCCCTTGTTACCCGCTAACAGACACAAGTGATTTGGCTGCTTAACAAATATTTCCCGTGTGTCCTCAAGGATGATGAGCCGCTCATTGTTGCTAATTTCTTTTAAGCAAGCATTAAGAAAAGTGGTTTTCCCTGTGCTCGTGCCTCCCGACACAACAATAGTTTTTCGCTTTAAAATAGCCTCTTTTAAATAGTTTTTAACATTAAAAGCCCCCAGGGGTTTGTTTTGATTGTGATTGAGTTTTTCCGCTTTAGGACGGCTATTGGATCTTAATACGGCGTTACAATAAAATTCATCTTGAAAATCATCTAAAGATAAGTTGGCTATGACTTGCTTTCTAATTGACAATGCAAATTTCCCACTTTCAAGTACTGGAGCCCTAATAATTTGAACCCTAGCTCCCTGCGGCAAAACTCCAGCTAAACGCGGGTTATCTTCTCCAAATGGTTTTTGATTATAATTTGCTATTAAAGTACCTAATCTATTTAAATGCTGAAGATTTAATTGCTCGACTTTGATTTGCTCAAATTGCCCCCTTTTTTCTATAAATACTTCTTGAGGCCTATTAATTAATATTTCAGATATATCAATATTATCTAAATAAAGCTGTATAGGTTTTAAATGAGCAACAAGTGCATCCGTGCTAAAAGTATTCATCCATCCTCTCTTGTTAGTGCCGAGTGAAAGTTCAAGTCTTTAGCAACAAATACTTTTATGGGCGAACCCTGGTTTATATGTACTGTAGGACTTAAGCCTTGCGTCCGCTCCAAAGATTGACTAGCGCTGTTTGCAAAAGATTCACTAACCGCATTTCTATAAGCTGACTTTGAATTAAATTCATCCCCTTTGCTAACGTTGATATTGGCCGAGCCAGCCGAAATCATAGTCAATAATGCAGCTTCACCAAATCTTGCCATAAAATGATTATTGACCACACCAGATATGCCTGATTGACCTAAATTGTTTGTGCCTGGCGAATCTAACATTATTTCTATGCCATCTGGCCTAATCAACCGTTGCCAAATAATAAATACTCTAGATTGCCCTGCATCAAGATCAGATTGATAATTCCCTATTAGCCTCGCGCCTTTTGGAATTAAGACTCTATCCCCTTTTTCTGCATACACATTATCCTTTACCACGGCACGAATCATGCCGGGTAAATCTGAATTTATAGCGGACTCTAATATTCCAGAAATAAGCTTTCCTTGGATAATGGTATAATCTAAATGCTCAATTTGATTTGCTGTAACCTGTAGAGATTGCGTGTGTGTTTGTTCAGATTGAGCAAGACTATCTTGATAAATCTGACCTGACGCCTGATAGACAACAATTGGAGCCTGCCTTCTTTCCATTAGAATTTTTTCACGTTCTATTGCTCTTACATCAATCTGTTCTTGCTGGATAGCTTCTGCAACCAAACTCTCGCGCGGCTGTTCCTTTCTTTCAATTTTTGCTGGTGTGGCTGGTGGGTTTTTAGGGTTATAAACAGCTCTTTGAACGCCCCAGTCTGTTTTAGACGCAGACTTGGCCTTTGATTCTGTTGGCTTAAATATAAGCATAACTAATAGCCCAAAAAGAGCTAGCAATATTAACCCTACCCACTTTTTAGTTTTATGATGACCTTGCAATGCCATTGTATTAGTTTTATCACTCATGCTTTTGCCTTTGTGACAAATTTCTCATTAATAATAGTTGCAACCAAATCCCCATCTCTCAAAGTAAATTGGCCTGATATTTTTTCGACAACCACATAAGGATCTTGTATTCGGTAGTTTACTAGTTGTTCTTTTCTGTTGGCATCAACCGCATATATAGCGGGTATCGGCGCGCCTTCTGAAAACTGAAAATATGTAAATCCTTTGTCATCATCAAAGGCTTTCACGGGAGCTAACCGCTTATTGCCAGTAAAACTGTAATAATAATTCCATCGCTTGTTATTGGCTGGAGCTTGAGAAAACTCAGCCTTTTTTACATGCGCTAAAAGCTTCTTTTGGCTCTTTGCTCTTTCTTCTTCTGGATATTTAAAGCTCAACCGGTATATCACATCATTTGGGTTGTCATAATGACCAGAAGATACAAGTCTAAACTCATATATGCGCTTATTTGTAATGACCTTCATGTTTGTGTCAGAATCTTGCAGCATTGGTTTAATAAATAATATGTTATTTCGCCCAACTGCTATATTCCATTGCCAAGCAAGGCTGTCGCCTGAAGAAACATCTAAAATACTTTCGTTTGGATGGAACTGAATGCTAGTTTGTATCAAATCATGCCCTATGACCTTTACAACATTATTCTCATCAAAGTTCACGACCTTTATACGGGAATCTATCGCTAATGATTTTGGACTTTTCTCGGCAAAGCAAACGTTTACAAACATCAGTGCGCAAATAAATACAAGAGTTTTTTTCATTGTTTTTTCCTTTAAGTTAATCTTGGGTGCACTCTATAGCTGGTTACAACAAATCCATTCCAATTCTCCCAAGCCAACACCTCATCTTTTTGAATGCCCTGATATTCAAAGCTAATGGTTGCAACCCAATGCTCGCTTTTATTATCACCGGAAGTTTTGGTAACACTGCTATAATCCACCTGAACAACATTTGAAGCTAACGCCTTATAACGATGGTTGGTTTCAGCTTCATTATTATCCAAAAATATAACATCAAGCACCTTTATGTCTCTTGCACCCTCCACGCCCAAAAGATTGACAGGACTTTCTGGGTTTTGTGGAGATTGTGTTCGCTCAAAGTCTGAGAAAATGTTCCCCGCTGTTGAATGTGCAACTTGTCTATATTGATAATTTAAAGTATGGGCATTATAACCTTCTCGATTTCTGATATAGCGTACAATATCGTTTTGAACCATGGCTTCATTAATAGGCAGATAATCACTTTTGGGATGTAGCGCTTTAACCAGCTGATTACTTTCGTTCACAAGAATTGGGAACGGCACCATAGTTTTAAGCGGCAACATCAACGCAACGCAAACACCAAGGCTTACAGATAATGTTGCTTGTACAACAAATGCCAACATCCACCTTTTTGCCTGAACTTGTGAGCTTAAGTATTTTTCACTGTACCAATCATGCCCTTTTCTCAAATATTCTTTTTCCATATTACCCCACTTTTCTTAGTTGACTTAATATTCCGCTAGCTGCCCCTCTTGCAGCCCCACCTATTCTTTTACCTGCTTTAGCTGCTCCACCCACAAACCTACCACCATAATGCATACTATTCCCTACCGCGCCTAACGTACTCAATGAGAAACCACTTGCA
Source organism: Uncultured Candidatus Berkiella sp. (assembly GCA_964633725.1). GTDB lineage: Bacteria > Pseudomonadota > Gammaproteobacteria > Berkiellales > Berkiellaceae > Berkiella_A. Next base: position 23,181 of record CAZWHY010000040.1, on the reverse strand, counting down.
ATACTGGCAATCAAACTTTTAACCTGCAAAAGTAAAGGGATACTAATAATACTGAGCAATACATAAGCGCCCCCTGTGGCAATTGTCACCTGCCCACCAGAGGACAATTGAACCAAGGTGTTATCCATTAGTGTCAGTATCAACATTAAGACACAATGGATCCCAACTGGCATAAGGGCAAAACCAATCATGTGTTGCATCCACTTTTCAGTAATAGATTTCGTAGATTCAAACATAAAGCACAATAAAAATATGGGAGCCAATACCAAACAAACGCCCAAGCCCGCCTTTGCAAGAACCAACATCCCCATAGATGAGCCACATATTAATATGACCGAAATCAAAGAAAGTGTACCAACAATATATGGAGAGAAATTTTTCCAGCTCCCCATGCGATAAATTTCAGCCGTCTTCTCCATACCTTGATTCAGCCCCTCTTGCAGTGCGCCGTTAACATTATGAGATTTAAATAAAGTCCACTTAAAGGATGCTTTGTTCATAATGGCACCCGTTAGCTCATTTGGCCCATCTGTGAAAATCACATAAATCATCTCAGAAAAAAACGACCACTTTGTTGCCAAACAAAATACAACTGCATATTTTAATGCAATATTCATAACATGAGATATTGGGGTTTGAATCATACCTCGCATAATGGCAAACCCAAAACCTACAACCATTAAGGCTGTCAGAGTTATAGCAACGGGCATTAGATATGTCACAAGAGAGTAATATCCGTCAAAAACAAAGCTCTTAATTACCTTGTCTGTTTGATCTAAAATTGTGGTTAAAAGCATTATCTCTTGACTCATAGTACGTTACCAGTCGTTTAATTTGGTTTTGTGATAACAGGTGCCGTTGTAAGCATCACAAGGCGCTAGCTGCTCTTGAAACCCTAGTGCAGCACATCCTGCTAGAAAAAAACAAACAATCATGATCATAATCTTCCTTTTCATATATCCCCTTATGCCCAGCGATTAAACTGGGCGCTCATATTTTCATCGATAACGCTTTGCTGTGACATTACCCCCATTGTCTCTAATTGAAGTGCTTGCATTCTTTTTAGCTCTATTATTTCCAGCCCAACCTGAGCTTGAATGCGTGAGTTTAAATCCGTACTTGCTTTTTGGTTGGGCGCCCTATCAATTTCCTCCATTAATTTTTCAATTTCTTTAATGCTGTTATCAATTTTACTGGAAACAAAATTAGCTGAAACAATGGCTTTTTCCTGAGTTCCTTTACTTTGGTTATATGCCGCTTCTCGAATTGAGTTTTTTTGATAAAGTTCTGAGCCATCTTTAAGGTTAAACTGAGATATATAGGTGCTTCTCAATTTTTGATACCCATCGCTTTCACTCTCACCATTTATTTTCGGACCCCATCGTCTTTTAGCTTGATCGGCTGCCCCATTTAAAATCTTGCCCATGTCATACTGCCCCGAAAGCTCATCTGCTACTTTATTTAAATGAGACATTGATTGCCTCGTCATATCTTCAACTCGCTTGTCCAGACTAAGTTGGTCCTTTAACAAGCCAACATTGCTTTCTAATTGTTTTAATTGGCTTTGTGCAACTTTTTGCAGTCCCTCTTCTATTACCTTAAAAATCTGAAGGGCATGGGCTTCACAAGAAAGTGTGGTTAAACCAAATGTACAAAGAATAATAAATTTAGTTTTCATCGTTCCCCCAATAAGCCTCTAGCCAATCACTAGGTGAACTGCCATATTCATTCATCAACCCAGTAACTTGCTTAAACATTTGCTGATTACCTGAAAAGACTGAAATATGCTTTTCTAAACCTTGTAAGTTGCATCTGGCTATTGCGCCGCTCTTGCCCTGTTTGATTAAAAAATAATGTTCATCTGGATTTAAGGTGCTAACTATCTCAAATTCACGCGCATTGAGCTTAAATGCGTCCATATAATCTGATTCTTGGGCGTCTGAGTTGGACAAGTAAAGATTGGTTGCTGCGCCCTGAATTAATCCATATGACAGGGGGGATTGCGCAACTTCATGTGGATTTTGAGTGGCGAAGACTACAAAAGCATTTTCTTTTCTAAATGTTGCTAACCAAGCGCTTATTGCTTTTTCCCAATATGGATGGTTTAAAAATTGCCATCCCTCATCCATAACAACGGCTGTTAGACTGCCATTTAAGGATGACTCAATTCTATGAAACAAATATAGCATCGCCGGTAAAAGCGCCGTTTTGTCTTCCATGATTTGCGTTAAATCAAACCCGACAACATCAGAAGAAAGTGATATTGAGTCTTGTGAATTATCAAAAAGGTACGCCCTACTCCCTTGTTCTCTTTCTAGCCACGTTTTAATACGAGCATACTTATTCCAATGCCGATTAAAAAAACTACATAAAGTGTCCAGGTTGCGAGACTCAACAGGCACATTGTAAATGCCATCAATTGCCCCACTTATAATTTGCTCATCCTCATCAGTTAATACCTCATCACTACGTATTATTAATGCTGACAAGAATTGCTGTAAATATTGCCTGGATTTAGAGGTGTCTTCCTGAGGTATAGGATTTATGCCTGTTGATTTTCCAATATCAAATGAATGATACTCCCCACCAGAAGCTAACACATATACAGCCATACCCTGGCGATAATCCAATATAAAGCTTTTGCCACCAAACTGACGCAGCTGAGAATCTAGCGCACATAATAGGGTTGTTTTACCCCCTCCTGTAGGTCCGATTAACGTAGTATGACCAACTGATAGATTTGTCTTTGAACCTTGACGATGAAAATTAAAATCAAAGAGGCCAAAATTTGGAGTCTCTAGCGAAATAATGGGCTTACCCAAATGATTATTGCCATTATGCCCCTGGCTAATTTTGTGAAAACTTACCAAATCTGCAAAATTTTGCGATGAGACCATAGCCTTGCGCTGAACATCGGCACCATTTCCAGGAAACTGACTCCAAAAAGCCGACTCCAAGTTGATTGTTTCACGCACAACCTTAATATCAATGTTATTAGTGGCTTTAAAAATATTTTGAACATTTGATTCTAGCTGTTCTGAACTATCTGCTATGGTTGTTACTATCCCGCTATGTAGACCGAAAGAAATTCTGTCAGACTGCAAATCATCCAAAGCCAGATTGATATCGTTTAGCTGACTAATAGAATCATCTTGAACCTGTATCATTTTACTTTGATGTCTAGTAATTTGCTCTTTCGCAAGCTCTTTAGCAATGGGTGTAAAGATTTGAGTAACAATTAACTCTTGCGGCAAATTCAACAAAGGACTCAAATACGATGCTGCAGTGAACGCGCTGTATTTTTTTATGCTGTTTACCGCTACAAGCTTGTCTTTGCTATTTGATTCATTTTTGAAGTTAATAGTATCTTTGCCAATGAAGATTCTGTTTTCTGGTATCACTTGGGATGCTTCAATTGAGGGGAATAAATAATCTCTTTGCTCAAAGTTTAATATATTACCCAAATAACTTAATATTTCAGAATATTCTTGTTTGCCCCGGCACTTTATTCCCAACAAAGTAGGGTTGTACTGTTTCAGGCCTAACATTATTTGATTGGCCTGCTGGTATAGTTTTTTTGTCCTTTTTAGCATTAACCTATAATTATTTTTTTTCGCAGATTCTACAGATAGCTGAAAAAATGGCTTTTTAATAAAAGGGGTATTTTTTTTATCATTAGCAAGCACCAAGCTAAGGTAGCTCTCATTAAAAAATAAATCTTTTTTGTTTAGCTTCTTATAGTAGTCCGCTGCAAATTTCTGACTCAGTAAATTATTACTGCCGGGAGGAATAGAGATTGATTTTTTTCGTCTAATGACATTAACCCAAATGCTAATGTCACCTGGCAAGTCTGTTAGGGTTCTTATTAATATATGATGTACTTTATCAACATTCTCGTTGTTTAGACTCTCAATTTCTATGCCGTCAATCTTTATGGTGCAAAATATTTCACCATTCTTATTAACCATTGTATTTTTAGAAGCAAAATACGAAAAAGGCAAATTCTGACTTACAGACGAATCTAGTTGTGGTTTTCTACTTAGCATAACTACATAGCCTCATAACAATTGCCGCCCCAACGTGCGCTCTGAGGGCATTTTGGCAGGTTTTTAAAAAATCCAAAGGCTAAATTGAATATATTGGCATCTATCATGCAACAAGCCTTGCCCACCAAATGCGCTACAACAAACGCACCCACAAACCAAAAAGAGCCGCTCGTTATAAAAAGAATCATATTAATAACAACGTTTAATAACATGTAAGAGTGCGTGACACCATACATCATAGGCGGCCTTGCTAGAGCCTGAAATAATGGCGTTATATTAAGTTGTGCCTGTTCCATTACAGGCCACCATACAATAAAGCACCAATACTGGCAGAGCCAAAAATAATGCCTGCACCAATTGCGATTTTTATCATATTCATCCAAGGCGTTTGTCCAATGTAAGCTAAATATCCACTGCCTGCTATTGCAATAATAGTTAACGTTTTTGCAATATTTCCAGTCATTATGTCTAATATTTTAGTCAACACTGAATTAATACTGTCCCCGCCAGTCAAACCCACAGTGCCTGCCATTACTAAATCTGGGAACAAAATCATTGCTACTGACGATGTCATTATTAAGGAAAGAAGGTGTTTGTTTTTCATTTTACACAACTCCTAAATCACCATTTTTTTCATAAATCTCTTGCAACTTGTCTACCGTATCAATACGAGGGTGTGGAGTATCCCCCACTTTAATCCTGTGGATGGTAGACTGAGAAACTCTGGCTTTTTCAGCTATTCTCTTTTCGCTAAAGCCTCTTAACAATAATTTTCGAATGTATTCCTGTGGATTTAGTTTCATAATAATCTCCGTTGTTTGTATGTTCTATTATTCACACAAGAGATCAGTCGCATCAAGAAATATCATATGCATTTACGCATAAGGCTCGCTTAGGTTTCTAAAAAAGCATACAGGGGTTTTTCCCAAACAAAAATACGCCAAAAACATCAGCTATATTTTAATTCTAATCGGGTAACATTAATTGGGGGAACAAACCTATGGATATGTGGATGAGTCCTACGGAACAGTCTGCGTTCTATCAGCCACATGGACAAGCTATGGAAAACGCAAAACGTTTACCACAACTTGACCCACATTCGCAGCCTTCTCAACCACATGTCCACAGGCTTAAAAGTAAATTTTTTTATTCAGAGAAGAATATTGTACATGACGTTAACACTATTTTGAGGCTAGATGGCCAGAAAGGTTTATTTGCTCTTCATTAACAATATGAGCTTTAACAAATGCCTCTGGACAATCCTTAGCTATGCGCAATAAAGACAATGCAGAACCATTAGGGAAACGTCTACCCTGCTCCCAGTCTTGTAATGTTCGAAGACTCACGCCAAGTAATACAGAAAATGTGGACTGTGACATGCCCAATTCCTGTCTGATATTAGTGATATCTTCACTCCCACCAATTGAGTAGCGTTTCCCCTCTCCCGCTTTAACCTCTTTAATACCGTGAAATAGCTCTTTTGCTAAGTTTCTTTTTTCGCTCATTTTGTCAGCTCCTTTTTTAGCAGCTTTAACTCTTCTTTTGTTAAGTTTTCAACTTCATTTTTGCTATATATAGTCAGCAACCAGATTTCACCTTGCTCGTTTTTATGATAATAAATAATTCTGGTGCCGCCTCTTTTCCCTCGACCTTTTGCTCGCCACCTAACTTTTCTCAAGCCACCACTACCAGGAATTAGATCGCCCGTCTCAGGATTTTGCATCAAATACCACTGGAAGTCGGAATACTCAGCATCATTTAAATAATCATGTATATACTTGGTAAATATTGACGTCTCTATAAATATCATAGCACACGTATACGGCAATGCCGTACCTTCTGTCGGTTAACGTTAGTAATACCTATTTTGCACACTATATATATAAGCCCCTGCATTTTTGGCCTTCATCCTTTAGCATGGAGTTAATCTTAATAGCGATTGAAGCTTTGGGATCGCGAATGACCCCTCTCAGAATGCGACTAATTGTAGATTGGTTGACGCTAGCGCCCTTAGCTATCGCTTCTTCTGTGTAACCACAGTTTAATAACACTTGAAGCATCTCACGAATATCCATTTTCTTATCTCCTTATACGCACCCAGTTATCCCGGCATACCGTCTAGCAGTCTCTATCTCTTTTCGTTTGGCGGCATTCCATTTATTTTCGCGAGCAATGACCTCAGAGCGATTCAATCCTATGGGTCTCTCCCAACCACCGTTAAGGCAAATTTTGCGCGCAATGTAATATCGCTTGAGCTGAGATATAGGCTGAGCAGCTATTTTACCGCCCTTTACAACGTAAAAAAGAATTTCTTTTATCAGTGCAGGTAATGGCTTACCCCCCGCATCCCCTCTAATTTTTCCAGAGCGATAGAGCTGAGGTATGTTGTTTAAAATCTGATTTTTAACATCTTCCTCAATCAAAAAATATTCATTCTCATAAATCATTTCAACCAGATTTGATTTGATATTTTTGACTCTGCTTTGGGGAACTCGCGTACTTGCTTCAAGTTTTTGCTTGAAAGTGGCTGATTGTTCTCTCTGCTTGTTTTTCTCTGATTCAAGCTCTTTGGCTTGCCAGATGATAGCTTGGTGAATTAATGCGTTCTCTTGCTCCCCGAAGCAACTATGAGCAAACATATTTGCCTTGCAAAGCGAGAGATTTGGGTTAGTTTCCTTCGCCTCTTTGATTTTTTTCTGAAATTTTAAAAGCAACGCGCTAGCGTTTTGCACAAGGGGTTTAGAATCTTGGGTATTATGAATATTATGTTTTTTAATATTGTTAATAATATTAATATTAAGGTTAGGATATTTTTCAGGGGGTTCCCCTGATATTTTTCCTATACCCCCCCTGATATTTTTCAGGGGGTTAGCCAAAGGTAAATCGATAGGCTTTTCATATCGAAGTACTACGTTGTCTCTATTGCCCTCGGTTTGTCCACAGTTTGTCTCCAGATTAAAAGTTACAGAGCTATCTTTTGCGAGACGCTTTTCACCTCTGTTTGGAGCGTCCTGTATGGCCTCTAGCCCTTCTTTTGGCAAAATCACAAAATATGTGTTTATTCGTTTTTGCGCGTCAAACTCAGACCTTAAGAAGCCATGAGCAACCAAATTACGAAGTGATTTATAGATGGTGTTGGATACTTTGCCAACCATTTCGGCGATTTGGCTTTGCGAGGCAAGGCAGGATAAATTTGCATCCAAGGTTGTTTTCGCAGCAAGATTGATCCAAATTAACTTTTCGCCGGCGCTCAAGCCTTTATATTGAGATACAAACGTAATTTCACGCTCGCTGAACGCGGCGTAATAACCATTTTGTCGTTTGTTGATGATAATTTCGTGTGCTTGCATATCGCAGCCCCCATTCCATGGTAGTTAGAAACATTTACAAATAAATCCAAAGTGCAAATTAAATGCGTAAATGCCCTAAGCAGATGAAATAAGATTGCGATCGAGGTTTATAACTGACAAATTATCGATTAAAATGGCTCTAGCCATGACCTAATCTCCTTGTATAGATTGGATTGTGGTTAGTGAGTGTGAGGTGGTGGTACACCTTGCATTCACGACTACTAGCTTACTAGAAATTGATCTGGTGAACAATCCTTTTTTGCTAACTACGCGACAAGATTTTGCATACTGCTTCATTGCGACATCCTTTCGAGATAAATTATTTTACTGCTTATTACAGGCAAGATAGAAACGTAAACCATTTGCGAATCTCATAGATGTGAAGCTCACGTTTTCTTTGTGAAAAAATTCATTTTTAAAAATAGCTAAATACTGCTTGCTACTTTTCATATCTATTCCTTTTTTTACTACCCAAAAAGTTACTTTGTTATTCAGGAATAATGCTAACATGCTTGAATGGAAATTGTAACAGTATCATTATAAGATATCATTGATAGTTTGCCTGACATATTTTATAATGCCAACCATACTCGTTAATATAATAAGGTGTTTACCTTGCTCAATACTAGTTCTCATGAAAGGGTTCGGTTAGCAAGAATAATGTCTGGCTGTGATAGAAAGCAATTTGAAGAGAGATACTCTATTTCTGCCAACACTCTAAGGTTTTGGGAAAACCCCCGCGGAAACAGTAATGGAATATCGCCTAAAGGCGCTCAAAAAATGATTAATGCCTTGGATAAGGCTGGCGTATCTTGCTCTGCCAACTGGATTCTAGAGGGCGCAGGCTCACCTCCAACAATTTTAAATGAAATCAACGTTACAAACGCCGATCATGACTCATGGATCGAGGATGAAGCTATTCTTCTAGAGGTGGATTTTTTTAGAAAAAATAATCCGGAGGCAACCACCCTTATAATGAGCGATGATGGCTTAGAACCCTGGATCAAGCAAGGAGACTATGTTGGTGGGATAGTTAATAAAAAAGCTAAAATATCCAATTTTTTCGGTAAGATTTGCATTTTACAAACAGATAACTATGGCACGATGGTAAGAAAGGTTGAAAAAAACAACAACACTAAACAAACCGTGCTATATTCAACAAATCCAAACTCTCATGTATGCCCCATTATAAATGATGCAAACATAAATTGGTTTGCTGAAGTGGTTTGGACTAGAAGAAAATCAGGATCTTTGTAGTAGGACACCATAATGAACAAAATAGAATTACCCGAAAATTACATTTTCTCAAACAAATTAAATGTGCGCATAGATGATATTAATTATGGGAATCACCTTGATTTTTCCAGGCTGGTTTCTATGTTAAGCAACACAAGGGCACTATTTTTTAAGGAAAATAATTATCCTGAGTTATCCAAAGAGAATATAGGCATAATCACAAAAAATGTTAGTGTTTCTTTCATGAATCAAGCTTTTTTTGGTGATAACTTAATATTTTTAATGGGAATAACTCGCATCAAAGGAGCAAGCGTTGTTTTAAGTTATCTGGTTCAAACGGATGACAGCAGCCCTAAAGACGTTGCTCATGGTGAGATTACTCTTGTGTTCATTGATTATACCAGTCAACGCCCCCGCCCTGTTCCTGAAGACTTTATAACCATGGTTAACAGTTGCAAAAACATTTAAAATACACCTCCCCCTTAAGGCGAGAATAATCTTAAGGGGGTTAATGTAAGATGCCCATTCCTTTTAAAAGCTTTAGCTCTGTTTCTTTACACACCCATTTTTTCTCAACCATCTCACGAATGGATAGCGTTATCCCTTCGGAAAAACATCTCCGAAATATATGGGGGTTTGATAAATAAAGTTTTGAAAAGTCTTTACAGCTAGGAGCTGGGGCTATACCTAAGCAAGCTCTAAAGCCAATGCTTTCTTTAGCAATCGATATTCCATCACCAACACCATGCTCATGTCTTGCCCCAACAACTTTTACTTGTTCTTTATTCTGACTTTTTACCTGCCACCAAGGCAGTATAACTGAACTAGTACTACTTCTTTTAAGCAGAATTTTTCCTAGACCATACAGCGGGCAATCTTCAATCAACCCGAATTTCACGTAATTAGATGACCAGGCCTCATGAGTGCAGAAATAAACTCTTTCCTTTGATATTAAATCTTCAAAGAGAAACAGCATATAGGGAGCCAGGTAGATTTCTTCAAGCTGCTTTTGAATAGAGCTCAAACATTCAAGAGCACTCAATGATTCCCCTACCCTCATAAGCTTTAATCCCTCAATTTAACTAAAGTTAAAAATTTTATTTTCAGCATTTTTGGAGCCACGCATTTTTTTACTTTCCATAAAAAATATTGAAAATAAAGCCAAGCTTGCAACAAAACATAAGTAATACGCCGGCATAATGGGGTTTTCGAACTTCTGATACAAAAAGCTCATAACCAAAGGACCTGTTCCACCAAACAAACATATCCCAAGACTGTGCGACAACGAGGCGCCTGTAGCTCTACAAGAAGCAGGGAATGTTGTTGACAAAAATGCTGGAAATGCCCCAGAGAAAACCCCTGTGAGAATTGACATGGACGATATAGCGATAATCACCAATCTCATATCTCCATAAGAAATCATTTGAAATGATATAATGCTAATAATTAACATTAGAAATAGCGATCCCTTTAACAACAATGTATATCCAACTTTATCCGATATATAACCAGCAATTGGCGCAGCAATGATTGCCATAAAGGTACAACTTGTTGTTATTGATAATGACTCATGCAACCCTAACCCTCTATGAGTTTGTAAAAAAGATGATAGAAAGCCAAAAATCATGTATGAGGAAAGTCCAACAAACCCAGAAAGGATTGCGCAACAAATAAATTCATTCATTTTGCTTTTTAAGCCCATTAAGGGATATTTTTCTAGGTTTAGAGGCGCCCTACTGTCCATGCTGCGCCTCAAAAATAAAGCAACGCCACCAACCAGCAAACCACTAAATATAAACATTAATCTCCACCGCATTTCTGGAAATGATTCTACTGTATATCCATAGGACAGCTTAGACATAAGCAGTCCACCAAGCCATAACCCCAAACCTGCAGCAACGACTGTTAAGCTTCCAGCAAATCCTAAATGTTTTCTAGTTTTTCCCAGGCTTAAATAAACGGATGGAGCGGTGTATTCTGGGGCTATTGCAATCCCTTGAGCCAATCTTGCAATAATCAAACTTAGCGGAGCAAACATGCCAATCTCATTGTAGCCTGGTATCAATCCTATACAAACTGTCGCTAGACTCATTATAACCATTGAGATTGTCAAAGATTTTTTGACCCCAACCTTATCTGATATATGGCCAAATAAAATAGCGCCCATAGGTCTAGCAATAAAACTGCATGCAAACACCCCCCACGTCAACAAAATCGCAGAGGAAGGATCAAAGTTTGGGAAAAAACGATTTGCAATTATGGTTGATAACGCTGCATATAAGGCAAAATCAAAAAACTCTAGGAATACCCCTAGGCCACAAGCAGTAAAAAATTTAATTTGATGATTTATGAGCATCTTCGGCTCATTTTCAACAGGTAATAAATCATAAAAATACTCCATCGATGATTTAACCACGGCAAAAGAACTTAATCTAAGTAAAAAGCATGCTTGCAGCAAAGCGAAGGCTAAAGTTAGTTACCCTTACCCTTTTCCCTTTCAAATTTACTTGCAAGCTGGACATTTAACCTGATTTTTATAGCAAAAAAAAGTGTAAGTACAATCCGCGAACAGCTTCATTGCTCTTCAATATATTCCAGCAAGTCGCCTGGATGGCATTCAAGGTGTTTGCACATTAAATTTAACGTTTGGATTCTGATCGCTTTTATATGCTCATTTTTTAGCTTTGATAAATTTGCTTCGGTTATTTCAATTAAACCTGCTAAATCTCTTAGTGTCATCTTCCGCTTTACCAACATCACATCTGATATGTAATATATTAGAGAGCCAATTAATATATAAATAATCTCATTGGCACCAAATGACGGGTAGTGATATATTTCTTGACGGCGGATTAACCGGGCTATGTCGTATTTAGCGCTCAAATTTATACAGCATAGCATCATCCAACTGACTTGTTTTGGTGGTTATATTCATATGGCTGAAATCAATGCTGATTCATTAACTGAATTCAATATTGGCTTAGCAGGTAGCAAACAAAAAGCCTGGAAGGTAAATTTTATAAGTTTCGACTAGATTTCGGTTAAAAAGCACCTGTTACCAGATGCGGCTTAACCGACTATAAGTAAAACGATTTAGTGGGTCTTATTATCTGGGACGATAAATTCCACTTTCCCCGGACACTACCGTCAAGCCCGGGGAGGATTGTTCTGGAAAGCTTTCTATTCCTGCATCCCCAGAATTAAATCTATAGATAACTGTAGGGGATCTGGGTTTATCACAATCTAACAGCGCCATTTGCTCAGCTTCACCTACACCTAAACTTACATCAACTGAACTGTGAGATAATATTCTGTAAATAGGATCTAATACACCACAATTTTGATATTTTTCGATCTCTTTAAGTAGAAGTTCATTATATTTCTCTTTGCCGGAAGGAATTCTTTTCATTATACTAAAAACTCTATGCTCGCTATCATATACACTTCTTACAGCCGCAAGACCGCCAGCTGTGAATGTATTATCAGAATCTATAATCCCCAGAAAGAACTCTCTAGATAGTTCTTGACGGAAAGGATCTGTGGGCTGATATTTACAATTAGTGTCAATCCAGCGTATAACCTCCTGCCGTAAAAAAAACGATATGGGTTTAGCCTCAAAAAATCTGCCATTTATTTCAACAGGACTACGAATTAATTCACTATTAATTGGGCATAAAAGTGCTGGATTCAAATCTTCTTGTTCTTCTAGTAGTACAATATCTGAATGTCTCAAGAAACGAACTCCGCTTCTATCTCGACCATTCCATAATAGAGAAGAAGATATACTATCCACCCCTATTAGTTCAGGTGTATATAGGAGTATAAAATCTTTTATCGTAATATAATCAGCATCATTTAGATAAAGGCAAAACTGTTCACCAACTATCATAGAGTGCTTATCCAAATGGTACCCATGCTGCATAATATACCGAAATTCCCCTAATGTTGCGTTTTCATTAATATGTATTGATATATTAGGTTTATTCATCCTAATGATATTGAATATAGGCATTTTTTTATTTCCTACTATTTTCTAGTTTTCTAGTTTTCTGTAAACCCTCAGTAAACAATTATTTACTGGAAGCGCAAGATTAATGTAAAGCAGCATACGAAAAAAATATAATGGTAAAAAAAGAGATTATTCGGATGTTTGCTTTACTGATGATTATGAAACCACATCAGATGTTTACAGTGTTGTTCTTATGTTAATTAATAACAACTTTATGATAGGCAACGATATAATTCTTGACGGCGGATTAACCGGGCTATGCCGTATTTAGCGCTCAAATTTATACAGCATAACGTCATCCAGATGACTTGCTTTGGTGGTGACTCTTTTGCATGCTTGACTGGTTACCTTTTCGGTTACCTTATCGGTTACTTTTTGGTTACCTTAATATTTAATTCTGTCTATAGTAGCGTCTTGCAAAGTTATAGAGTTCTGGCTCGATATGAAATTTAAAAAATCCTCCCCGACCCCTTCTGGAAAGATTTACTATAAGCCCCCTTTTCTCAAGCTTTTTAATTGTATTTTTTGTGACGGCATATGTTGTTTTCAATTTTTCGGTCAGCTCTTTTGCATTTAAAGGCAAAGTATTGAACGTTTCAGTATCCACTTTTTCTAAAAGATGCTCAAATAAAAGTTTTTGCAGCCCCATCAAGACCATCAACTCTTCTTTCTTGGTCTGCCCCAAAAGATTTTCCTTAACTTCTGGGGAATGGCTTTCTTCATGAGTAGAGACAACCTCATTATTACTAGTCTGGCTTAGCACGGCTTTAGACTGGGCTAAATATTTTTCTTTTGCAGTATATTCAACCTTCTCTTGAATGACGTCTTTAGAGAGTATATCGACATTTTTCTCAACCAAAACCTCAACAATAGGAGAGGCTTTCTTTTCTGGGGTACAGTTCTCGATAATGTCTGCATTTTCTCTAATGCTAGTCTCAGGTGTCTTGGACACGCCCTCCCCCCTATCGTCATCCTTTGGGGCAGTCATCAACTCATCCATATTCCAAGAACGAAATTCTTTTTTTACAAATTTCTTCTTCTTTTTCTTTAAAACGTCATCTATGTTAGGCATACAGTTAGTCCCTGGTTAACTAATACTTTCTTCTAAAGATGCACTAGAGGTTAATATTTTTCCGCTTTCTTTCAATAGCTGAATATTTAATATTTCTTTTGTAAGTTGATCAAAATCATCTCTTAGAACAGATTTCTTTATTGCACTAAATAAGCTGCGGCTTTCATCAGTGACATTAGGTAATTCCTGGCCAAACCGTATAATCGATTTTAATGTATGACCCTCCATAGCGGGATCTCCAATTATTTTCGCTAAAGCTTTTTCAGACAACAAGGTATTGCTACTGAATTTATTTAAGAATATTTTATATGGAATTTTTTTTCGAAAATGTTTTGCTAGTGTTTTTATTTCATTTTGCAAAATCGAAAGCCCTATCACACTGAACTTATCTGGATTTAAAGGCGCTACTACTAAATCAGCAAATAATGTTACAGCACTGACTGCTGTTCCGACTGTCGGCGGGCAATCTAAAAAGACGAAATCGTACTCATCAATTATGTCGCCATAAAGATTAACAAAAACAGATCGAATATCCATCTTCTTCAGCAAAATAGTGTTATCTAATATGACATTCTCAATCCTAGAGGGAACCAAATCCATCCCTTCACAGACCGAAATGATGCTATCCCTTGGGTCTAATTCAGGATCGTCAAGAAGATCTATTAGGACAGGCGTATCTTCTCCTGAGCAACCTAAGGAGTCGGTTAAATTTGCCTGAGGATCCACGTCAATCAATAATACTTTTGCACCATAAGAATTAGCGCAGCTAGCAACATTGTGCAGACAGGTTGTTTTACCTGTACCCCCTTTCACAATTTGAAAGGCAACAACCTTTTTTTCAAACTTTATATTGAATAGCTCTCGTGCAATGGAGTGCGTTAGATAAGACTTATTACCTATTTTGGGACATGCGATTTTTTTCGACTTTAATTTTTTGTGTACGGCTTGCACGGATATATCAAAACATTCCGCTGCTTTGTTAATAGACATTTTGGGTGAGTCTTCCAAATTTGTATATTGTTTATCTTTGTCCATGTAATTGCCTTTGGTTGAAGATTTATATTAAATTTAATACAAATTTTAAACATACGCAAGAAATTGGTAAAAATAATTATTATTTCTCCTGGTTACCTTATCGATTACCTAATGGTTACCTTATTGATTACCTAATGGTTACCATATTGATTACCTAACCGGTTACCATATTGGTTTCCAATTGATTACCTTAACGGTTACCTATTAAGAAATATAAAGTTATCCGTTGATTACCATATAGTTACCTTATTGGTTACCTTTAGGTTACCTTAACAAACATTATCGGTCAGATATGGGTTACCTTATTGGTTACCTATAAGTTACCTTATTGATTACCTATTGGTGACCTTATTGGTTACCTTTAGATCACCTTATCGGTTACCTTACTGTTCATACAATCTAATTATTTGAGTCAGCAGCCGTAAAATTTTTCCAGAGGAGCAAAATAAAACCTTAAGATTAATTTACTTGAAGCTATATATATCAAGAACATACGAAGACAAAGTTACCATATCGGTTACCTTATTAGTTACCTTATACTTCTCCTTTTTAGAATTTTGGGTTTCAACCCCTCCCCCCTCCTGAAATTCTGGTTACCATATTGATTACCTTAGCATTACCTTTACGGTTACCTTATAGTTACCTTTACGGTTACCTTATAGTTACCTTTACGGTTACTTTATGGTCACCTTATCGGTTACCTTTTGATTACCATATAGGTTACTAAATGATTACCTTATGGTGACCTTTACGGTTACCTGATAGCTATCTAACAAGAAGGCTGTAGTTACCAAAGCGTTACCTTATTGGTTACCTTATGGTTACCATTAGGTTACTTTATTGGTTACCTGATAGGTTACCAAACGGTTACTAATTCGGTTACCTTTTAGGCTGGCCCATGGTGGATAAATGCATATTTATCAAAGAGTTGAAGTGGGATTCAGATTGACAAGAGGTAAATATTAGATAATAGTAATAGTGCATATAGAAGTTGATAAGTTTTAGATAATGAATTAAAAAACGTAAACATACAGGAATTAGTGATAATAGAGCTAATAACTACCATCAAATAAGAGAAAGCTCAGGGACAAGCTGAGCTTTTCAGGCACAAGAGATACGACAATGCCTTTAATTTATATTTTAGGTGTCATGTTCTTTTGTGTCAAAAAAATGAGACACAAGAGATGCATTCATATATAGGCAAAAGAAAAGTACCACAGATACTTGCGTTATCGGCTGATAGGGCGGAGCAGTGGACCTCACATTCTTGGAAGTGGCTTTCAAGAATGCGTATAGCTGTGCTAAGAAGAATCAGCGCTGAAAAACGTCTATCAAGCCGAACAATGCGGATCGAGCAAAGAAAATCCATTCTGGCACTTTTAAAAGTTATGTTAAGCCATTTAGACTTAAATACTATGCAGGTCGGCGTATATAATCCAGAAACAGATGTGTTTACACATCTTAGCCTTGAATATTTTGCCCATAAAGCTAATTTATCATTAAGAAGAACCCAAAGAGCCATGGCTTGGTTATATGAAGCTGGGTATGTAGTCGGGTATAGACAGTCTTCATTTGATATTGATACAAACGAATATCAGCACAAACCTTCTGTAAGAAAGATAACTATTGCTTTACTGCAAGATTTAGGGATAACAAGCATCGCCATTCAAAGGGCTAGAGACAGGTCGCGAAAACATTTAAAAAAATCTCTTATTAAATCTTACCAAAAGAAAACTCTACAACAAAAAGACCAGGGCTCAATAAACACAGTAAAATCTATCACTTCCAATATCGCATCTACTCTCATCCCAACAGGTAAAATATCTACCTTGTCTGGCAAGAGGGCGTCCTATACCGAGAAAATCCAGAAACTAATGAGCCTGATACCCAACGTTTCGCTACAAGAAGCACAAAGCATGCTTCCAATACCTAGTACCTACAAATAATAATTCCCCCCTTATAACTTTCAAAACTCTCTATACTTACCATTTCAAACCTAAATACATACTATATTATTGACATGCCCCCATATTTTTGTGGATAAATTAAATACTTTTTTAGTTATCAACAAAATATACATGTTAAGTGTCCTGCTTTAATGGTGCGTATTATCTAATTATTAATCATATAACTAATGTAATTTTTTAATATAAGAATTTAGAAAGAAGCCTAAAAAATATTATTTAGGGGGACAAGATTCTAAATTCTAAAAATAGAATCAATAAAAAAGCATGAACTCTGTTAGCAAACAATAAATAGTATCTAGCTTACCGTAATATAGTCTTAAGGATTAAATATGGAACTAACAACCAATCCTACCGTCCCCAAAGCCATTAGGTACTGAAAAATATCTTTTCCTATAGGCAAGGTCACCCCTTGTGTTGTTTCCGCCCAAATGGCCCAATAAGACAACGCTATGGTTAGCAATGGAATTGAAATGCTTTTTGCAGATGCGAACAGAATTTGAATTGTTATTCCTGCTAGTAGGCCGAAAAACAAAACTGGCTGTAACCACTCTACATCTGGATAGAATCCCTTCGCTTTAATTAACTGCATTCCACCAATTGAAATAATTATATAAATAATATTTGGAATTGCTGGACGAAGATTAAAAACATATTTGAAAAATGGTTTTAAATAGTTAAATAATTTGTCAGAAAGGGTAGGGGTGTATGGTTTAGTTCCCTTGCTTAGAAGCAGCTCCATGTGAGCATGGTTTTTCTGCTCAACTGGGTTTTGATTCTCTAAAGGCTTTGTCACCTGTGAGCCTGCAGTTGGATAAATTGAATTTTGTATTGTCATTGAGCAACTCCTTTGCCTCAATTAATAATCCTAGAATTTCAGCTTTAGAAAATTTATGCATACCTGCTTTTATAACCAAGCCACCCAGTTGAATTTTATTTCTTGTATCTTGTTTTCTACTGCGTTCTTTTTCAAACGTTAGTGAGCGTTCTAGTCTTGCGAGCTTTTGTGATTCAACTTTTATTTTTTTAGCTGTTTTGTTCATGTGGGGTTATATTTTTACCAGAAGCAATTGCGATATCTTTAAAATGATTATTCAGCAAGTCATCGTCTAATTCTCCTAGCTTGTAGCTCATGGCCAACAGACCGACTTCTTGTGCACGCTTTTCGGTTAACTTTTCAATTTTTTGTTTGGCGGAATCCATCTGCTGTAATAATTTTGATTTACGTTCTTGATAGTTTGCCATTTTCGGCTTCCTTATTTGTAGTTGCTTTAATATATTTGATCAGAATAGTAGCATGGAGTCAAATGCATTTTTGCATTATCAACTGTTATTTTCATATTTTAATGAATTTAGATTTAAGTAAGGTTTTTAAAATACTGTATTTCTAGTTTATGAAATATTTTATAATGATCTAGGATGCTCAGATAAGAGTCACGAAGAGCGCAATATGCAAACTCTTTGAGTTTGCGCGTATTTCGATGTATAGTTCATCTATGGCGATTGAATTTGCACGAGTACAATTCATATCGAGAGGGAAGGGACATTCTGTAGTAGCCGCTTCCGCTTATCGGTCAGCCCAGAGAATTCAAGATGAGAAACTGGGCATAACCCACGACTACGAAAGAAAGCAAGGCGTAGTTCATAATGAGGTTATGTTACCAGAGGAGGCCAATAATGCATTTACGGATTGTGGTGTTTTATGGAACGCCGTTGAAGAGTTTGAGAACCGAAAAAATTCACAGCTAGCTCGTGAGCTTGTAATCGCGCTTCCTTCAGATGAATCTGTTAGCGATGAAGATAGAATTGAATTAACCCGTCGTTTTGTATCCCATCATTTTATTCAGCATGGCCTAGCTGCCCAAGTATCTATACATGAGCCCCATGATGGTGGCAATAATATCCATGCCCATATTTTAGTCACTACTAGAAGGTTAAAAGGCAACAGCTTTGAGAAGAAAAAAGCTAGAGACTTACTTCCCGAGGTGAGGGGAGGGCAGGTTATAAAAGAAGACAAAATTTGGAAAGATTATTGGCGGGAGATGCAGGATGCGTATTTTCAAGAGAAGGGTTTAGGGATAGAGGTTGATCCTACAGGGATTATCAGTGAAATCCACATTGGTAAAAATGCACACTATAATTTAAATCAGACTGACAATGAAAAGATATTAGAAAATAAGATACGAAAAAATCAAGCTAAAGAAATTGTACTTACAAATCCATCAAAACTTCTGCAGAAACTAACCAGTAATGAATCTGTTTTTACTGAGATAGATTTGTATAAAACCATTCATAGATATACTGATTCACAAGAAGAGTATGATATTGCTCTTAAAGCGGTTCAAGCATCAAAAAATCTTATAGCCTTGGGTAAAAATGGGAATGGCCGAGAGTGCTTTACGACTAAAGAAATGTTTGACCTTGAATGTGGCTTGCAGGAATCAGCCTACCAACTCAAAAAGAGAAAAACTTTTAAGGTTGGTCAAAAATACGCAGATAAAGTGGTCTCTAAAAATGGACTAAGCGATGAGCAAGCTAGGGCAGTTAAGAATATTGTTCATGGGGATAATATTAGTATTGTTGTTGGGCATGCTGGGACTGGAAAAAGTTATGCCATGAAAACGGCCAATGAAATTTGGGCTGGCTGTGGTTACGATGTGATGGGGTTATGTTTTGCTAAAAAAGCCGCAACAAATCTTGAACTAGAAAGTAATATCAGAAGTCGTACAATTCACTCATTTTTGTACGGAGTTAAGAAAAATAAAATAAATATTAATAAAAATACTATTTTGGTTGTGGATGAAGCCGGGATGGTAAATGCTTTGCTTTTAAAAGATGTGCTTGCAAATGCAAAAAAAGTTAAGGCCAAAGTGGTTTTGGTCGGAGATCCAAAGCAACTTCAACCTATAGGGCCAGGTGGGCCTTTTAGAGCTTTTACTGAGAGCATAGGATTTGCCGAGTTAAGCAACATAAGAAGGCAAAAAGTGGAGTGGCAAAAAAATGCCTCACTAGATTTTGCAGCTCAAAGAACGAGTAAAGCATTTGCTCAATATGATAAAAATAAAAAGGTGACTTTAAATGAAACCGCCAATGATGCTTTTGCTAAAATAGCCATAAATTACGTTGATGATAAAAAGAACGGTAAAGATACTGCCATACTTGCTGCGAAAAACACGGAAGTAGATTCTTTGAACGCGGCAGTTAGAATGGTATTTAAGCAATCTGGAGAAATTGGAGAAGAGCGCTCGTTTGAAACGCAAAAAGGGGAAAAATATTTTTCAGTTGGCGATCGTGTGATTTTTCTAAAAAATGATTCACAGCTTGGGGTGAGCAACGGTGACATTGGTAAAGTTGTAGGTGCCAAGAAAAATAAGCTAGAGATTAAGCTTGGTAACAAACAAAAAAATATATCGGTATCTGCTAGCGAATATAATAATATTAGTCATGGTTATGCGACTACAGTTTATAAGGCTCAAGGCAGCACTTTTGATAAAGCCCATGTCTATCTTGGTAACTGGGGATGGAACAAACAAACAGCTTATGTCGCTTTCACTAGGCATCGGGAAGATTTGAATATTTATGCATCAAAAGAAGATTTTGCCAACCACAATGCCATTTCAAATAAAATGAATCGTAGCGGATTAAAAGATTCAGTATTAGATTTTCCCTTAGCATTTGCCAAAAGAAGAGGGCTTGTAAGTGAAGCGCTTGATAAATCATGCATAAAAAAAATCACAAAGAAGATGGTCAATATTTTAACCGGTGTACAACAAACGAAAGCCCAAGAGAGCGGGTTAATAAGTGAGAAATCACAACAGAATGCTACTAGAGCTGAGCAAGAGACAAAAGAATCGCCCCTGTTAGTTCAAACAGGCGAACGAAAAAGGATCGTTGTTATTACCGACACGATTGAAAGTGCCAAAGTTATTTCTAAACTAAACCCTGATAAGACGGTTTGGGTTGCATCGTGCGCCATAAATGCAGAGGCTGTTTTTAAAAATTTTAAAGTAAAGCCAGATATTATGCTGGTATCTACCAAGGATAATCAGCAGGGCTGGGTTCAGGAGAATACGAAAAATGCATCCATGCACGTTAGACGGATAGCTCACCTGCATGAGAAGCAAAACTTACAAAAAATAGTTTCTCAGCAAGGAGAGGCGGAATTAAAGCAAAGAATGAGGAAAGCAAAAAGCATTCAAGCGTCCTCAAAAATGGAAGCAGAATTAAGTATTCATTAATAAGGTATAAAATTGAGCGGTTACAACCCAAGTCATGTAAAAGCTTTTAACTAGATTAAAAAACAAGGAATTGAAGATGAGCAAAAAATTATTTATTTGCGAAAAACCAAGTCAGGCCAGGGATATTTCACGCGTATTAGGCGCAAACCAAAAACGAGAAGGCTTTATTGAAGGTGAGGGAGTTATTGTTACTTGGTGTCTTGGTCATTTGCTTGAGGCGGCAAAACCCGATTATTATTGCAAAGAATTAAAGCCATGGCGTATTGAAAAATTACCAATTATTCCACAAGACTGGCATATGGAGCCTGTTTTAAGGGTTAAGAAGCAATTGACTGTCGTAAAAAAGATGATAAAGTCTGCGAAGCATATAGTTATTGCAACTGATGCTGACAGAGAAGGCGAGTTAATAGCTAGAGAGCTGATGGCTTATTGTAAGTACGATGGGAAAGTTGAAAGGCTGTGGTTGTCTGCTTTGGATGATGCCAGCATACAAAAAGCGTTAAAGACTATAAAACCAGGGAATGAAACAGAAAATTTATATTTTGCAGGCTTGAGTCGCCAGCGTGCTGACTGGATAGTCGGTATGAACATGACAATGGCAACCAGCTGCTTGTTTGGCAAGTTTGGTGAGGGTGTTTTATCTGTTGGTCGCGTACAGACGCCAACTTTGCAGCTAATTGTTACCAGAGATAGGACGATTGAACAGTTTAAGCCACAAGATTACTTTGAATTATTTGCTAATTTTATAGATGAGAGCAAAGAAAGCGCATGGTTAAAGTGGAGTATTCCAGAATTATTACAACATGACGAAAAAGGTAGATGTTTAGATAAGTCTGCTGTCAGTGATATTGCTAATAAAATACAAAACAAACCAGCTGATATTACTAAGCTTACTAAACTTAAGAAAAAGCAAGCACCACCATTACCATATTCTCTATCTGAACTACAGAAAAAAGCATCCGCGTTATATGGGTATACAGCAACAAAAACATTATCAGTGGCACAAGAGTTGTATGAAAAGCACAAAGCTACCACTTACCCTAGAACTGACAGTGGATATCTTCCTTTATCGCAGCTTGGTGAGTCAAAAGAGGTTCTTGATGCGCTTTTAAAAATTGACTCATCTTTATCCACTTTAGTAAAAGAATGTGATGTATCGTTCAAGTCTGCATCTTGGAACGACAAAAAAGTAACCGCTCACCACGGCATCATCCCCACAACAAACCAGCGTGTTAATTTGGCATCCATGTCTATAGAGGCGCGCAAAATATATGATTTGATACGAATCTTATATATTGCACAATTTTTAGGTGACTATAAATATGAACAGACAAAAATAGTTGTATTTTGCGAAGGAGAAGAGTTCTCAGCGACTGGCAGGATCCCGCTGGTTCTTGGTTGGAAAAAAGCATTCGATAAAGATGAAACGGTAGACACAATAAAAGGAGAGGATGAAGTTGCACAAGATTTTCCAAAATGGAGCGAAGGGCAGGTACTGCACGCAGAAGAAGAGAAAGTTACTGATAAAAAAACAAAGGCTCCAGCACAGTTTACAGAGGGAACTTTAATTGGTGCTATGGAATCTATTGGTCGGTATGTAGAAGATCCAAAGCTTAAAAAAGTCTTGAGAGAAACTTCAGGTATAGGGACTCAAGCTACACGTGCAGCCATTATTGAAACACTTATTAAACGCGATTACATAAAGCGAGATAAGAAAAAGCTAATTTCTACAGAAAAGGGTAGGGTGTTGATTGATTTGCTGCCAGAGGCCGTAAAAGATCCTGCGACAACCGCAAGATGGGAGCAAGATTTAGATGACATGGCTGCTGGAAGTTTAAATAAAGAATTATTTTTAACTAACCAGAATAAAAACTTATTAGAAATGCTTGAAGGATTAAAAAGCAGTTATTCCAAGCAGGATCCATCTATTCAAAATAGGAAAGCAGCACCTAGCGAGCACCAGTGTCCAGCTTGTGAGAAACCAATGGTGCGGCGTAAGCCAAAATCAAAAAACAGTTATTTTTGGGGATGTACGGGATATCCTGAATGCACCACTACATTAGCTGATATAAAAGGAAAGCCAGGTAAAAGGAATGTGGCAGCAAAGAAAACAGACCAACAGTGCTCAAAATGTGAAACAGGACATTTTGTTGAGCGCAAGAGCGCGCGAGGAAAATTTTGGCTCTTTGGGATTTACCGGGGTTTTGTTCAATTTTTGAACAGCCCCCCCT
>CAZWHY010000039.1:0-32147 GCA_964633725.1 Uncultured Candidatus Berkiella sp. | reverse complement strand
TAAATATGCCAGCTTACTGAGCGCTAAACCCGTAAGTTATTACATGCCCATTCCTAAACCCCAAGTATACTAAAATTTGAGCCTGGAATTCTATAAAATTATTTTTTTAAATGTGGGGCACATTCAATTAGCCGCTCAATAACACTGGAATCAGCCAAAGTAGAAATATCCCCTAGTTCATCTAGCTTACCTTGGGCAATGCATCTTAATATGCGCCGCATAATCTTGCCTGATCGCGTTTTAGGCAATGCTGGTGCCCATTGTACTACCTCTGGTAAAGCAAACTTACCAATTATCTTTGCAATCTGACTTTTTAATTCAGCCTCTAAACTTGTGTTCCACTTCTCATTTTCATTTAGACTCACAAATGCATATAAACCTTCGCCTTTGACTGGATGCGGTATACCAATAACAGCAGCTTCACTGACTTTGGGTAACAAAACCAAGGCACTCTCCACTTCAGCAGTATCAATACGATGTCCTGAAATATTAATCACATCATCAATTCTACCCGTGATCCAATAATCACCTTGTTCATCTTGATATGCACCATCCCCAGCAAAATACTTTCCAGGATATTGAGAAAAATAAGTCTTTATAAATCTAGAATGATCTTTATAAACTGTTCGCATTTGGCCTGGCCAACTCGCATTTAAAACCAAATCGCCTTTTTGCATAACGTCACATATTTTGCCATCTTGGGATAATATTTGCGGCACAACCCCAAAAAAAGGCACCCCAACAGAACCAGGTTTTTGTCGCCCCACATTAGGTAGTGGCACAAGCATCGCACCACCTGTTTCAGTTTGCCACCAGGTATCCACAATCCAACACTGATTTTTACCAACGTGTTCTGCATACCAGCGCCAAGCTTCTGGATTAATCGGCTCTCCCACTGTGCCTAAAATTCTAAGGCTCGTGCGCTGGCTACGCTCCAAAGGTTTATTGCCATGCGCCATCAATGCTCGAATCGCAGTGGGTGCTGTATAAAAAATGCTAACTTGGTAACGATCCACTATGTCCCAAACAAAACTAGGATCAGGGCCTGTCGGTACACCTTCGTAAATAACACTGGTCGCCCCATTTGCCAATGGGCCATAAACACTATATGTGTGTCCTGTTATCCAACCAATATCCGCACTACACCAATAAACATCGTTGAACTGATAGTCAAAAACATATTGATGCGTCATCGCGGCATAAAGCAAATAACCACCCTGAGTATGCAATGCCCCCTTAGGGCGCCCCGTAGAGCCGGATGTATATAAAATAAATAAAGGATCTTCTGCATCCATCCATTCAGGATCACAAACTGTTGGTAGATTTTTTGAGGCTAAGTGATACCAGTAATCTCTTCTTACTTGCATTTTAAGTTTTCGGCCACTATTTTTAATCACTAATACTTTTGCGGCAATAGGGTATAATTTTAAAGCTTGATCGACTTGTTCTTTGAGTGCGACGGTTTTGCCGCCTCGAACCGCATCATCTGCGGTAATAATAAATTTACATTGCGCATCCGCTATCCTATGGGCAAGTGCTTGCGCAGAAAATCCCGCAAAAACAACAGAATGCACCGCACCTATACGAGCACATGCTAACATCGCGGCAATGGATTGCGGAATCATGGGCATATAAAGACAAACCACATCGCCCTTTTTAACACCTAGCTTTTTTAAAGTGTTGGCAAATACACAAACCTGCTCATACAACGCTTGATACGTAATAGCTCTCCGTCTATGACCACAGTCCCCTTCCCAATACAAAGCCACTCGATCTTTATTTTTATCTAAATGTCTGTCTAAGCAGTTAACACTCACATTGAGCTTGGCGCCTGCAAACCATTGGATGTGTCCTGTTTTAAAGTCACAATCAGAAACCTTATCCCATTCTTTATGCCATGAAACAAAACGCTTTGCTTGCTCTGCCCAGAACTTATCAGGTTGCTCTATAGAATCTTTATACATTTTGTTATATGTTTTTTGATCTAGACATAAACGAGACCTTTGTTCTTTTTGATCTGATTTTATCTGGGAAAGCATAGTTGTCGCCCTAAATATCCTTTAAGTTTCATAACCAATATCTTACTCTACCGCGGGAGGTAAAATATTGTACACACTTTATCCCTGCATTAAATTAAGATTGTAAAGAAAGTATTTAATGATATTTGTTATAGGGCTTACAACAGTCAAATGTCAAAACACTTAAAAATCAACAGGCCTTTTTATATCAATTAGTTACAAACTTTCGCATTACAACACAGAGATCTTTCTATGTTTACTACTTTTCCAACTAGTTGTGGATAAGTGCTCTTTTTTTGACGAGAGCACAAAACATAGGGTACATTGCTGACGTACGCAGGTATATTTCTCTTCTCACTAATTGGGTGAAAAGAGGAATGTTTTTTTAAAATGGAAATAACGTAGTGTGAGGTATGGAACTATGCGTCAATTAAACTTAAGCGAAGTCAATGTGGTTTCTGGTGGAACAGATTTAGATAAACCTTTATTGCAATCTAGCTTTTCTGATGTCGCCATTTACTTTGGTGTGCTAACAGGCTTTAATACTGGTTGGGAATCTGGAGCTAAAATGATTTCTTTTAACATGGGCGGCTTCCAAGGCCTAGTCGGTAGTGTTGCTGGTGGCTTAGCGGGCGCTGCTGTTGGTGGGTTGATTACTAGTGCCGCTGTGCATTACGTCTTACCGACTGCGACAAACATGTTAACAGGCAATTAAGCCTTAGCTTATTGTTTTAAAAGCCCGACTCGCCCCCCAAAAAAGGGGCGAGGGTTAATATTCACACAATATTTTTTAATAACGCTTCTGTAGAGCCATCCAATGATTGCGCACTCACTTTGTGTTGCAAAATATCTGTTAGTGTTTTTGCGAGTTTTTTGCCCAATTCTACGCCTGGTTGGTCAAAAGAATTAATCTGCCAAATCACCCCTTGCACAAAAACCTTATGCTCATACAATGCGATCAATTGCCCTAATGCTTTAGGAGAAATCTCGTTCAACATTAAAACATTGCTAGGTTTATTGCCTGGCATTTTGGTATGACCTGGCTGATCCGCTGTATGCTCTTGGTCACCGTCCATTAAAGCTTGCGCTTGGGCAAAGCAGTTGATCATTAATTGTTGATGAGCCGATTGATGTGCACTGCTAGATTTTTTAGCAATAATAAAATCTAACGGCACAAAGTGATGTCCTTGATGCAATAACTGAAAGAAAGCATGCTGTGCATTGGTGCCTTCTCCACCCCAAATAATCGGAGCCGTTTGCACTTGTGTTGCCTCACCATTGGGTTGTGCAGACTTGCCATTGCTTTCCATATCTAGTTGTTGAATATAGGAAGGAAAGCTACGTAAAAAATAGCTGTACGGACATATGGCATGGGTCGGCGCTTGAAATATATTCCTGTACCAAATACCTAACAACGCCATCATGACTGGCATATTGTCTTCGAATGGTGCATCGCTAAAATGCTTGTCCATCTCATGTGCCCCTTGAAGAAAAGATTCGAAGTTATCAAATCCTATTGCGACGGCAATGGAAAAGCCTATGCTAGACCAAATGGAAAATCGCCCTCCAACCCAAGGCCAGAAACTTAATACTTTTTCTTTGTCTATACCCCAAGCAATCGCTCTAGCCGGATTAGCCGTTATCGCAATAAAATGCTGTGAAAGCAGCTTTAGATGCAAGTGTTTTTCCAGCCATCCTTGCGCCAAGGCAGCATTGCTCAATGTCTCTTGGGTAGAAAAAGACTTTGAAGACAATACAAATAAAGTGGTTTCTGGATTAAGGGTTTCTACGACACTATCAAAATTAACCGGATCGACATTAGCGACAAAATGCACTTTGACGTTTTTCTGGTAATAGGGTTGCAAGCTCTCCACAACCATCTTGGGACCTAAATCAGAGCCACCTATACCAAAGTTCACAACATCTGTGATGGGTTTACCAGTTGCCCCCAGCCATTCTTGAGCATGCAGTTTATCAACAAAGCTTTTCAGCTTTTGTCGTTGCTCTAATATTTGGGGAACAATATCTTTGTCGCCGACTTGTACGCTTGCTTTCGCATTCAGCCTTAAAGCAGAATGTAATGCGGGGCGTTGCTCTGTTACATTAACAGGATAGCCATTTAACAACTGCGAGATGGCTGACTTTAGATCGTAACTATTTGCCAAACCTACCAATGCCTGACGTATCGTCTCATCTATAAAATTCTTAGAATAATCAAAATATATATCCCCAACTTGCAGGGAAAAATCTTCTGCCCTTTTGGTATTATCCTTAAAATAGTCGGATATCCGTTTTGTTTGGCTGCTTTTTTGTAATCGCCTTAACAGAGACCATGCTCGAGTACGCTCATCTTGCTTTGCGGTAACACTTCTCATTGCGCTTTTGGTAAGGGAATCAACAACCGTCATATTACTCTATGCTCCTGCAATTTGTATTCTTTGAATCTGGATTTGCTCAAAATTTTCAATATAGCTTTTTAGCGGTGAGTTATCTGGAAAAATTAAATCCCTGGCTATTTCATATAGCGGGATTATAACAAAATTTCTATTTTTCATTTCTGGGTGAGGAATCACCAATCGTTCTGATTGAATGATTCTCTGCCCGAATAATATGATATCGCAATCTAAGGTTCGAGGCCCCCACTTAATAACTCGCTTGCGGTAATGATGGTTTTCAATAAGTTGCAAAACATCGAGCAATGCGATAGGCGTTAATGTTGTTTCCATCTCAATAACCGCATTAATAATATCAGGTTGCTTGGGTCCTATGGCCTTAGATTGATATAAATGTGATGCTTGTTTTAACTGAACCTCTGGCAACGCAGATATTTCTTCTATTGCTTGCTCTATCTGCGCAGTGGGATTGTCGACATTGCTCCCCAACCCTACATAAACGGTATCAGCCTGCATCGGTTTCCGTATCCCTGTTTTGTTCGCTTTCATTTTTGTTATGATGTTTTTGATTTTTAGGGGATTCGCCTGAGGATACTTGACGAATCAACCTACGTCGTTCACTCTCATTCCCTTCAAAATAGTCTTGCCACCAATCCGCCAACTCTTGAACAGGTTCTCCGGCTTGGGCTCTTAATAGCAAAAAGTCATAAGCCGCTTTAAAACGTGGCTCTTGCATTAAACGCTCAGGTCTTTTGCCATGGCGATTAAACATACGCAGTTGCAATAACCAAACCTCACGCGCCCCAAAAGAAACGCGTTTGGGCATGCTGATTTTTTTCAATTGTGCTGACAAACAAGATTCTACCGCTTTGAGCCTAGCGGGATATAATTTTGCACCATTATTAAGCTCCACTTCTGCCCGCTTTAAAATAGGGTGCCACAAAAGCGCTGCGACAATAAATACGGGCGTTATGCTTTTACCTTGTTGTATTCTCAAATCGGTTGATTGAAATACAGCCTTGAGTAATGCTTTGGTTGGATATGATGAATCTTGTAAACAATCGTGCGTTTGAGGAAACAAAGGTTCAAATAATTCATGCTGCAATAAAGCATCAAAGGCTTTGTCTGCAGCACCACAATGAAACATTTTGATCATTTCTTCAAATAACCGAGCGGGCGGCACATGATTGATTAAACCTTTTAAGTTTTGAATAGGCTTTATTAATTCTTTGCTCAAGTGGAAATCTAACTTGCTCGCAAAACGGATCGCCCTGAGCATCCGAACCGGATCCTCTCTAAAGCGCGTACTCGCATCGCCAATCATTCTAATTTTTCGAGCTTTGAGATCTTTCATGCCGCCAGTGAAATCTAAAACACTAAAGTCTGCAATACTATAATATAATGCATTAATCGTGAAATCTCGTCGCCAAGCGTCTTCATCGATAGTGCCATACACATTATCCCTCAAAATCATGCCTTCTTTTGAGTGTTTTACATCTGAATGCGTTGGCTTCGCTTGACTTCTAAATGTTGCAACTTCGATGATATCTCGCCCAAAATGTACATGCGCTAACCTAAAACGCTTACCAATTAATCGACAGTTGGAAAAAGTTTGCTTTATATCTTCTGGTGATGCGTTGGTTGCCACATCAAAATCTTTAGGGTGCTTATCTAGTAGTAGATCCCTAACCCCTCCCCCAACAAGATAAGCCTGATATCCATGTTTTTTCAATCGATAAAGTACTTTGAGTGTGTTCTCACTAATGCCCTTTCTAGAGATACTGTGATCTTTACGCAATATAATGCGCGGCTCACTCCTGTGTGAAGGCAATGACTCGGCAGTTTTTTTGCCGACTAACGACTTGGCTTTTTTGATGAATCCACTAATCATATTTTTTAACACTTGTATTTTTTTCAAATTGAGTTGAAACTGAGCATATACACTCTTCTAGCATATCCAGCTCTAAACAGCCACTTGCAACAACGGCCAACTAAACTAAGTTGCTATCATAACATTGCCTATAGCCAATGTTTAGCCATATATCCTGAATCTTGCCTGGATATTATTATTCTTTAAGCTTTTCAACTCGGTTTTAGGTATTTAATAAGTCATTGAGCATTTAGAACTCCCACCACCCCACAAAAAGCAAGTGAACTAAGTAACAATCTTGGCTGAATGGCAATTTTTGACGCTTTTACTACTCTTATAGTATTAACTAACAAAATCTCATCAATTTATTCTGGAGCCATATGTCTCATCGTATTGCTGTACTTTTTTTAACCTGCTTTTTCTTGATGAGTCCTTTCATAAAAGCCAGTGAGCCTCAAAAACAAACAAAAGAGATTATACATAAATTAAAAATCGTTCAGCCTTATAAACAACTCATTCCGCACAGTGTAAGGTTGTCTGGACTAACCGATAAAGTAAAACTGATTACAGACTTAGGTTTGTTATTTATTAATGTCTATATTAATGGGAAAGGCCCTTTTGTATTTTGGCTCGATACCGGCTCAGAAATTACTTTGATATCCAAGCAGCTTGTTAAAAAATTAGAGCTGCCTATTATCGCTAAAATTGAAAAACATATACAAGCCTCACATAGCAAGGAAAAATTAAACAGCGAACTTGCTATTGCTGATGAGATAAACATTGGTGATGCCAGCTTTTATAAAACGCCTATATTTACATTGGATGAAAAGCATAAAGCCTTTAAACTACTAAAAAATCTAGACGTTGTTGGCATTATTGGTATGAATATGTTCTATGATGTTACGCTAACACTAGATATTGCGCATAATACATTTTATATGCATAAGTATTTTACCCCAGAAAAAAATGCAGTCAAACTCACCAGCCAATATTTCTCTCCTGTTATTTATGTCAAAATCAAAAACAATGGCAAAACCAAGCAATACCCATTTTTAGTCGATAGTGGATTCAATGGTGGCATTGAAATGCCTGATTGCAATACCAATAAAAGCAATAATGGACGAGTAAGCCACTCTTTAGATTTTTTTAGCAATATAGAAAAAGGCATCTATCAAAATATTAATGGTAAACTGACTATCGGAAAATTGGATTTTAGAAATCCAGAGGTAAGGTATCTCCCCAGCAATTGCAAAAAAAATAAGCCTTTTGGATTGCTGGGAACAAAATTTCTAAAAAACAAACTCGTGAGTATTAACTTACGTAAACGACTACTGAGCATTGTAAACAACTAAGGAATGGGCCTGTAATAACTTACGGGTTTAGCGCTCAGTAAGCTGGCATATTTAGATGGAACGATTGAGGCAAAATGCGAGCATAGCAGGGCTATGTGAGTGTTTTTCCGATTGAGGTTCATTTAAAGATGGCTTGCTTAATGAGATGATAAAACGGTAAGTTATTACAGGCTCATTCCTAAACAACACTTAGCTCCATTAAGCTTTCACTCAAGATAATGGCTAAAATTGCCCTACTATCAGACGCTTCTGGCTGTCCCAGTATTTGTGATAAAACGCCTTGAGCACCATCAATATAACGCTGTTCACGGGTAATATTTGCCAAGGTTGCTGTCGCCCAGGCACTAATAGAATGTGGCACATCACTATAGCCATTTACCGTTTCTAAATAAGCTTGTGCACTTCTTAAGTAAGACTCTTCTTTTGTCGCATGGAAAAGCTTGGCTAAAAATATAACCGCCATACTCAAATAATGTAAATTATGCTCTGCTTTTTGACTCGTCACCCAATAATAGTGTTCATCTTTTTTGGCACAATTGGTAACCAGTTTTCCATCGTCTTCCAGGCGCAAATAAAAAACTTGATCTTTAGTTGTTTGGAGTGAGATAACACGTTGTAAAAAATTCCCAGCTCGCTGTGCCTTTTTAAGATCGCCCATGGTCAAAGCCAACCATCCCAACATAGTGGTACTGAATAAATCTAATACCGCTTCAACACGCCCATATGGCGCAATGGCTGTAAAAGCACCCTGCTCAGGATCATAATAACTTCTTAGATACTTAGAAAATGTATATGAAATTTCAAATCGCCCCACTTGATGCGCCGCAATAGCCAGCCAGCTCATGACCTCGGTCAGCTGTTCCGTCATAGGTTTATTACGATTACCCGCTATTTGAGACTTTATGCCACCATCATGCGTTGAAAATTTATCTAATATGAAATTAAGAGAGTTCAGTGCATCCTCTCGCTGCCCAATGTTGGCATACAAATAAGGCAACACATAATATTCTTGAATGTTGACTGGTCTGCTTTTATCTTTCTTGATTTGAGTAACAAAATTTTGAATGCGCGTTTGGCATTTCTGCTTTAATTGATTATCCATATTTCACCTTCTTTAACTTACTCACTGATAACCCCACAAGCGACTCGTGCGCCACCACCACCCAGTTTATTAGGCATATCAGAGTAATTATCACCCGACTCGTGAATGATAATAGAGCGACCTTGAATCAATTGTAAATTTAATCTGGATGCTATGAGTGTTTGCTGAGAATGCCCCGCATCATCCGCTATTATCTTAGGCAAGTCACCTAAGTGCCCTGTTCCTTCAGGCCCTAAGTGCTTAACTGCATGCTCAGGATCGAAATGCCCACCGGCACTGAGCCCTGGAACAGTATAATCGTCTATGGTTTTAAACTCACAGAAAGGATTTTGATGAATATGAAAGCCATGCTCTCCAGTCCCCAAGGAATCTAACTGAGTCTGAATAACAAGTCCATCTGGACTATTAGAGAATTCTATTGTGCCAATTTGTTCACCAATGCCTTGACTTTCAATGTCATGATTAAGAGCAAAAACTCTAATGGTTTGGGAACTCTTACTATCTTTTTCGTCCACTACAGAACTTTGAGCATAAACAGAAATAGGAAAAGATAAAAAAAATAAAGTCGATAAAACAGAGAAAGATGGAATGAATCCTAGCTTTTTTGCTTTTTGATACATGCAAATATCCTTATTTGCGACATTGCCCCTTCTCACTAGAGAAAGGGCAAATAAAGTGTTTATAACTAAAATATACTACAATAATGGCGCAATCACCAAACTGACAATTGCCATGACATTTATCAAAATATTCATGGAAGGACCACTGGTATCCTTAAAGGGATCGCCAACGGTATCACCAACCACTGCAGCAGAATGCACGTCAGAGCCTTTGCCACCTAGGTTGCCTTTCTCGATATATTTTTTCGCATTATCCCAAGCACCACCTGAGTTCGCCATAAATAAAGCCAGCAATACGCAGCTGAGTAGCGCACCACCCAACATGCCGCCTAAGGCTTCTGCCGAAATACCAAACCCAACCACAACTGGGGCAGATACGGCAATAATACCAGGCAAAATCATTTTCTTTAACGCTGCTGTCGTTGCAATATCTATACAACGTGCCGTATCAGGCTCTGCCGTGCCTTCTAGTAATCCTTTAATTTCTCTAAACTGGCGACGAATTTCTTCGATCATTTCAAAAGCCGCATCGCCAACTGCAGTCATCGTCAAAGAAGCAATCATATACGGTATAATACCGCCAATAAACATGCCAACGAGCACATCAGGATTACCCAGCTCTAAAACAAAACCAGGTTTATGCATAGAAATAGTCTGCACAAACGCACTGATAATCGCTAACGCAGCAAGTGCTGCCGCGCCTATGGCAAAACCTTTACCAATAGCGGCTGTCGTATTCCCCAGTTCATCTAGAGCATCTGTGATTTTACGAGTGTCTGCACCCAAACCACCCATTTCCGCAATACCACCGGCATTATCTGCCACAGGACCATAAGCATCAATCGCCATCGTAATACCAACCGTCGCCAACATGCCAACAGCCGCAATACCCACACCGTATAAACCTACCCACATAGATGAAAAATAAATAATGCCACAAATGGTTAAGACCGGAATGACCACAGACTCCATGCCTACGGCTAGCCCTGTAATGATCAGCGTCGCTGGGCCTGTTTTACCGGAATTGGCAATACGTATAACAGGCTTGCTGCCCGTATAATATTCTGTAACCAAACCAATGACGATACCGCCCACAGCACCGCAGGCCACCGCAGACCAAACATTGGTTGATATCCCTGTTTTTTGGATGACAAAATAAGATGCCACCATAAATAATAGCGTTGAACCAATTGTGCCAACTCTTAAAGCAACTTCTGGCTTGCTATTCGACATAAGGCGTGTCAATCCAATACCGACAACTGAGCAAAGTAAACCAGCAGAAGATAGCGCCAAAGGCAAAAACATTAAAGATTGTTGGCTTGCGCCACCAAAATTAGCCAACTCAGCCAAACTCATTGTAGAGGCTATCGCAATACAAGCAATCATAGCACCACAATACGATTCAAAAATATCAGAGCCCATGCCAGCAACATCACCGACATTATCTCCCACGTTATCCGCGATAACGCCTGGGTTTCTAGGATCATCTTCTGGGATGCCCACTTCAATTTTACCAACCAAGTCAGCCCCAATGTCTGCACTCTTGGTGAAAATACCACCGCCCACACGTGAAAATAGAGCAACCGTCGATGCGCCCATACCAAAGCCATGTATGACGTGAGCCGTCTCAGGTGAACCCCCAAACCAAAAATATAACAATCCCAAACCAAATAAACCCAATGAGGCAACTGTTAACCCCATCACTGAACCACCAAAAAATGCAATGGTTAGCGCCTCAGCGGCTCCTTTTGTATGAGCCGCATTGGTTGTTCGCACATTCGCACGCGTTGCCGCATACATTCCAATATAACCCGCGGTGGCAGAACTAACTGCCCCAACCGCAAATGATATTGCGGTTTCCCAACCTAAGAAAAAATAAAGCAAAATGAGCAATGCCAGAGCAAAAAGAGACAACATTTTATACTCACGACGCATAAAAACCATGGCCCCAAGATGAATGGCTTCACCTATTTGAGTAATTTTAGCGCCGCCTGTGCTATATGAGAGAATCACGCGATACAGCAGTAATGCTGTTGCCAACCCTAAGCACCCTAAAATAGGGGGTATGGAATTCATAAGCTCCATTTAGTTCTCCAAACTATAATATTATTTTTAAAATTTTGAGCTACAGTCTACTGATTTTTTAGCTCTATGGGTATGAAATCAACTAAAAACCCTAGCAAAATAATAGAATATAATCAGTTTCATTGCTTAATTTCCTACCAAGAATCACAAGAATAGGTATAATGTGACAAATTTGTGAGAAAATTAAACAGTTAGCTGAATTCCAATTCGTGTGTTTGGCATATTTCAAGTACAGATTAAGTACAAAAAGGAACGATCATGAGTCTATCTTTAGTGAACGCCGGCAAAAATGTGCCAAAAGACATAAATGTCATCATTGAAATCCCCGCTCACAGCGAACCAGTCAAATACGAAGTCGATAAAAATACGGGTGCTTTATTCGTCGATCGCTTCTTATCTACATGCATGCACTATCCTTGCGATTATGGCTACGTCCCCAAAACACTATCTGATGATGGTGATCCAGTTGATGTGCTTGTGGTTACCCCAACTCCGGTTAACCGTGGCAGCGTCATTAGATGCAGACCTATAGGCATGCTTAATATGGAAGATGAGGCTGGGCACGATAGAAAAATCTTAGCGGTTCCTGTCGAGTCACTAACCTGCCTATATGACAAAGTGACGGAAGCAGAAGATATGCCCCCCTTGCTATTGCAACAAATTGCACATTTTTTCACACACTATAAAGACTTAGAGCCAGGAAAATGGGTCAAACTAGAAGGTTGGTTGCCTCGCGAAGCTGCTGAAAAAGAAATTTTAGATGGCCTTAGGAATTATCAAAACACGGCCGATAAGCCACCTTACTAACAACCATTAGTCTACCAAATAACATGATTGATATTGGCTAGCCAGTGCCAATGATGTATGATTGCTAACCTGATTATCAGAGCTTAATTTGAGATTATGTTTAACAATTTGCTATTTATTTTCAGCATATTTTTGGTAGTAACCTGCGCCTGGGTGTTTTTGCGATTAGGTAAAAGCGCCCTAACCTCCTGGATTGTGTTTGTTACCTTTATTGCAAACCTATTTGTACTAAAACAAATAGAACTCTTTCACTTTAATGCCACGGCCAGTGACATCTTTGCCGTAGGCGGATTGTTTGGCCTGAATTTATTACAAGAGTATCATGGCCAAAAAGCCTCCCAAAAGGCCATCTGGGCCAGCCTAGCTTGCCAGGTATTTTTCATCATTATGAGCCAAATTCATCTCGCTTATATCCCTAGCGACTATGATCAAACCCAAGCCATGTATCAAGCACTCTTGCAACATGCACCTCGCATTATCATTGCATCTATCATTACCGCCTTTATTGTTCAGCAATTTGATAGCCGTTTTTATAAAGTGATTAGAAACCGTATACCTCATGTACCAATGGTTTTTGCAAGCTCGCTCTCTATATTAATCAGTCAATTATTAGATACAGCATTATTTACCGTTTTTGGACTCTATGGCATTGTCTCTGCATTAATGGAAATCTTTATCGTTAGCTATATAATCAAATGCCTTTGCATTGTCTGTTTGCCTTTTATCGCTTCCGCCAGTAAGAAATTAATAAAACATGATTAAAAACCCTACCCCCACTGAATCAATACAAAAATCACCTCAATCTTTTAAATTTGAGCTGGTCTATCAATCTACAAAATCACAAGCACGAGTGGGGCGTATCCATACACCACATGGCATTATTGATACCCCTAATTTTGTGGCGGTTGGCACCAACGGTACTTTAAAAGCGTTGCCCAATCATGAGTTAGATAAACTAGGCTTACAATTAATGTTTTGTAATACCTATCATTTATTAGTACAACCCGGTACAAACGTCATTGAACAAGCTGGTGGCCTGCACGCATTTATTCAGCGCAAAACCCCCATTATTACGGATTCTGGCGGATTTCAAGTATTTAGTTTAGCTTATGGCGGCGTCGCCAATGAGCTCAAGAGCAAGGGTACAAAAAATTATAATAGCTCTGTACTCAAAGTTTCTGAAGAAGGGGTTGTTTTTCGTTCTTATTATAATGGCGAAAAAATCAAGTTGACACCAGAGTCAACTATTCAAGCACAAAAGTCTTTTGGTTCGGATATTATTATCCCGCTAGATGAATTACTGCCCTACCATATCGATGAAAAACAACACTTAGAATCTTTTGAAAGAACGCATCGTTGGGAAAAACGCTCGCTAGAAGAGCATCTGAAGAACCCAAATAACCAAGCGATATATTCTGTCATCCATGGCCGTATCGATAAAAAAATGCGCCAAAAAAGCTGTGAGATCTTAGGGCAACAAGCCTTTGACGGCCACGCTATTGGTGGCAGCTTAGGCAAAGACATTGATGAGCTGTATGACACGGTCAAACTCACCACCCCTTGCTTGCCTGAAGATAAACCAAGACATCTATTAGGTATTGGTGACCTGCCATCACTAGATAGATGCGTGCCGTTGGGCATTGATACTTTTGATAGCGCATACCCAACGCGCTCCGCTCGCCATGGTATATTGTTTACCTTTGATGGGCCGCTTAAACTCACAAGACAAACTCACAAGAACGAACACTTTCCGGTAGATAAGGATTGCCATTGCCCTTTGTGTGAGAATTATAGCCGAGCTTATATCCATCACTTATTCAAAGCCAAAGAACCAGTTGTTCTCGCTCTAGCCAGCGCCCACAATGTCGCATTTATGATGCGGAAAATGCAAAATTATAGAAATCAGATTTTAAGTGGATTGATTTGATGAGGATCGAGCACGGGAAAATTTGAAAACCCTCGCATCTCTAAGGAATGGGCATGTAATAACTTACGGGTTTAGCGCTCAGTAAGCTGGCATATTTAGATGGAACGATTGAGGAAAAATGCGAGCATAGCAGGGCTATGTGAGTGCTTTTTCGATTGAGGTTCATTTAAAGATGGCTTGCTTAATGAGATGATAAAACGGTAAGTTATTACATGCCCATTCCTAGCACATTAACCCTCACCAGGCTTGGCAAGCCAAGCCGTCCTCTCCCAAAATTGGGCGAGGAAAATGTGTTCACTTCGTGAACACCACTCAAACAACCAATGTTTCTGTCGTCAAATCACTTAACGCTCGTTTTCTATATTCCAAATAATCATCTACCGCCTCTTCCATAATGTTTTTTAGCGCGGATAAGATTTTTAATATCAACACAGCTCTCTTGCTTTCTCAAAATTTTGAGTTGATACTATTAACAGAGTCAACAAACTACGTGTGGTGATACACTTATGATAGGATCTAAAAAACAACTGGCAAAAATAATAGGTGAAGATGAACTCAAAGCATTAATTCCACAATATGATATCCCCGGCGTGTCTATGGCCTATATTGATAACAACACATCTTCTCCTGTTCATGCAGGTGTTACAAATACAGGAGAAGTGGTAACAGCCACAACACGCTTCGGTGCCGCCTCACTAAGCAAACCTATTTTTGCCTATTTGATCCTGAAGCTGGCGCAAGCTGGTAAAATTGATTTAGATGCACGTTTTGACGAAACCTTTATTTCAGATGAAAGTCTAGATATTATTCTTAGGCGCGACCAAAGCGACGGCACATTTTCAAAAAATATCGCAAGCGACGATTTCAAAAGCCTAACACCCAGAATAATATTATTACACCGAACAGGTTTGCCTATTACAGCAGGTCTTGATGAACCACTAAATTTTGAATTTGAACCTGGCTCGAAATATGGTTACTCAGGAATCGCCTACCAGTGTTTGCAAGAAGCAATTGAAAAACAAACAGGCAGAACCCTTGAAGTACTCGCACAAGAATATGTATTTGACTCAATAGGTATGGATAACAGCAGTTTTGGTCGAGTTGCTGCAAATAGCTTGCAAACGACTGCCACAGACTATGCGAAATTTATTAATTATTGGATGCGAGACGAAAGTTTAGATAATGCATTTCAATTTGATGACAGTTTCAACATGCACAATGATCCATGGGCTGTAGGTCTGAAAGATATAGAACAAGACGAACTCCAACTAACAAAATTAGAGAGTGCCGATCTAAACAAAGTTGGATGGGGGTTAGGTTTTGGCTTGCAAAAAAATAGTGATGGCATCACAGCATTTCACTCAGGTGACTCAACAGACTGCCGAGCTCTTGTTGCCTTTAACCTAAAAAATAAAACAGGTGTTGTGTTCTTCGCAAACTCAGATAATGGGCTGGCTCTTGCCGATAAAATCATCCCACAAACGGCTGAAACAACTGGTTTAGAGCATGGCCTCAATTACCTTTTCCAAAAATATGGTTTTGAGCGATATTTTCAAGAAGGATGGGAAGAACGACAAACAAATAGAATAGGTGAGATTTGCGGACATTACCCTCGTAATAAATCATATCTCGAAGCCGCTATCCCTATTAAACAACCCTCTCAAAAAAAAGTTGCACCTCTAGTCAATGCATATGCATCTCAATCCGCTATGCCTGGGAATGGTGTTATCGCGCAGTTATTACATTCTGCAACAAGCATGGGACTTAATCCTGAAACTTATATGCGAAATCAGGGATTCAACCCCGAATTACCTGAAAATATTAAAGAAATAGCAAAGCTTGCACAAAATGGCAATAACGAAGCCGCCTTCATGGTTCTAGAATCCCTTGCAGAAAATAAAGAGCATGCTTCCCCATTGGCACAGAGACTATTATCTAGTGTAAAAAATATCAAAAAAGATGCTACATAACCTATATAGAAACCAAATTTTGATCAGATGAATTTGATAAGCATAGTGCCGGTTTCAGCGGAAAAAAGCAAAGATGAAATCAATATCCCACTTTGTAAAGCATATCCTAATAAAATTCTATTATTCTGCGAAATTCTTTCTGAGCAACTGACAGTTTTCCCATCTTAACAATGGATTTTTGAACACAGTCATCCTCACCGCAACTAGCCTCAATTGCCAGCTGCAAAAACCTATAGTCCCCATTTATGATTTCTTCATGTAATGGCAAGATAAGAGGCAATAAACCTTCACCTTGAACCCAGCTA
Source organism: Uncultured Candidatus Berkiella sp. (assembly GCA_964633725.1). Classification (GTDB taxonomy): domain Bacteria; phylum Pseudomonadota; class Gammaproteobacteria; order Berkiellales; family Berkiellaceae; genus Berkiella_A. Next base: position 15,698 of record CAZWHY010000039.1, on the reverse strand, counting down.
CCACAACCCTCTTCTACGCAAACATTCACCTCTAGCACGATATTTTTTCCCCGTTTTTCACAGCTCACAATATCTTTTAGGCAATGCTTTTTCAGAGTTTTAATATCAACTTTATCTCCAGGGTATTTAAGCATCATACGAACGTTACCCCACTTGCTGATATAGAAAAACATATCAAAATTTTTCACCAAAAGTCGCTTGGCATCTCCACGAAAATCAGAGTAGTTATACGTATATGATGCACCATGAGTCCCCACCACCGCCCGACTAGATAATCCTTGCATCTCTGCACGAACCTTAGCCGTTAAAGGTGCATGTAAACTACAAAACTCATAATATTGATACTCACTCATAACACATTTTCTTCACTTATCTCTCCAACTCAAACAACCAATGTTTCTGTCGTCAAATCACTTAACGCTCGTTTTCTATACTCTAAATAATCATCTATCGCCTCTTCCATGATGTTTTTTAGCGCTGGTAAGCTTTTAGCACTAAAGCTTACCACATCAGGGCAGTTTATAATCTCACCAACATATACTTGCACAGGCAGGATATATTCAAATTGTGCGACCATGCCTTTATAGCGCATTCCATTACTCCTTATGTATTACTCAACATTGAGCCTATCTAAGTATAATTTAACGCCTTCTTCTACCGATTTAAAATCAGCTGGATAGCCCACATTTCTAAGTTTAGAAATATCTGCTTGGGTAAAACTCTGATAACATCCTTTTAGATGCTCTGGGAATGGAATATATTCCAATTCACCTCGGTTATGCCATGCTATTACAGATTTGGCGATGTCGTTAAAAGGCTGGCTTCTGCCAGTACCCAGATTAAAAATACCGGTTGCTTTGGGATTTTGCATAAACCATAAGTTAACCGCCGCCACATCATCCACATAAACAAAATCACGATGTTGATCGCCATTGGCATAGCCGTCACAGCCTTCAAACAATTTAATCTTCCCAGTATCTTTTAACTGATTATTCAAGTGAAATGCCACACTGGCCATAGAGCCTTTATGCTGCTCATTAGGGCCATACACATTAAAATATCTAAAACCAACCACTTGGCTGTTGATCATATGCTCATGTTGACGAACATATTGATCGAACAAGTATTTTGAATAACCATATACATTTAAAGGCGACTCAAATTGCTTCTCTTCTTTGAATATTTTACCAGCACCATACACCGCAGCACTGGAGGCATATAAAAATGGTACACCACGCTCTATCGCATAATGAAACACGGATTTACTATATTCATAATTGTTCTCCATCATAAACTGGCCATTCCATTCTGTGGTGTCAGAACAGGCGCCTTCATGAAATATAGCCTGGATATCTTGACCAAAACTTTCATTGTTTTTAATGCATTTTAAGAATACAGATTTGTCCATATAATCTTGAATCTGCAAGCCAACCAAATTTCTGAACTTATGCCCTTCGGTTAAATCATCTACCACCAAGATATCTTGATGCCCAGCTTGATTTAACTGCTTTACAATATTAGAGCCAATAAAGCCTGCCCCACCGGTGACGATAATCATATAGATTCTCCTACTGCTACTGTTTCTGTTTCTGTTTCTGTTTCTGTTTCTGTTTGATTTTCTGTATTTAATATTCTCTGAATAAAATCAGAGGTGGAATACCCTTCTAAGAACGATAAAATTTCCACTTGCCCGCCATTTGCGATAACCTCTTTTGCCCCAGCGATTTGCTCAACCTCATAATCGCCCCCTTTCACCAAAGTATCTGGCAATAAATTTGCAATCAAAGTTTGCGGGGTATCAGATGAAAAGCTTACAACATAATCTACGCTTTTTAATGCGAGCAAAGCTTTGACTCTATCTTTTAAGGGGTTAATAGGGCGACTCGTACCTTTTAGCCTCTGAATAGATGCATCATCGTTCACTGCGACCACCAAACAATCGCCTAAATTTTTGGCTTCTTCTAAATACTGCAAATGCCCAGGATGTAAAATATCAAAACATCCATTAGTCATGACAATTCTTTGATTATTTTTCTTGAGTTTTTGTAATACTGGCAACAACTGGGTTTCACTTAAATAGTCTGCATGTATCTTTGGGGTTGTTGTGCTTTTAATATTATCATCTAGTTCTGCTCGGCTGACTGTCGCAGTCCCTAAATGACCCACAGAAATCCCTGCCGCCATATTGGCTAGCTGGGCACCTAATTTATAATCGCCGTTATGAGCTAATACCGTGCCTAATACCGCGACCACCGTATCGCCGGCTCCAGTGATATCATAAACTTCTTTTGCTTGGGTTGGGATATGCATTGCGCCATGATTTTGTTGCAACAAAGTCATACCGTCTGCGCCTCGAGTAACGAGTAAAGCGTCTAAATCTAGTTTTTTTAATAGATTTTGTCCTTTTTCAACAATGGCTGCCTCATCATTGCATCGACCAACCGCAGCCTCAAACTCTTTAAGGTTAGGCGTTAAAATATGGGCACCACGATAAACTTGAAGATTTTTATCCTTAGGGTCAACAATGACTTTAACATTATGCTGACGTGCTGCTTGTATAATACTTTGGGGATGGGCTAACATGCCTTTTGCATAATCAGATAATATCAATGCGTCTGCACTGTGCCAAAGTGGCTCTAATTTAGCCAAAACAACCTCTGCTGGCCAGGCATAGTATTTCTCAAAGTCTAATCTCAATAATTGCTGATGACGCCCTAGAACTCTCAGCTTAGCAATGGTGTCAAACTCGTCAGATTGAAGAAAACTGCAATTTACATTTTTCTGCTCTAGCAAATTTTGTAACTGCTGACCAAACGCATCGTTCCCAATCGCGGCAACCAATGTTGTCTTTGCCGCTAATGCACTGACATTCACGGCTACGTTTGCCGCACCACCCACACGCTCCTCTGTTCGCTCAACGTTTATCACAGGCACTGGCGCTTCGGGTGAAATTCTAGAGGTATCGCCATGCCAATATCGGTCAAGCATAGCATCGCCCACCACAATCACATGTAAGTTATCAAATTTTGGACAATACATGTCACTTACCTTATTGTTTTCATTTAAATTAATTTAATATTTTTTGAAATAATGCTTCTGCTTTCATATGCGGTTTCGGCACGTTATTCCAGTTTTGCATAAAACGCTGTTGTTCTTTTTGAGCCGCGCGGCTTGCCATCCACGCATTTTTATAATGGTTCATTGCATCCAAGTCTAATAAATAGGGTGTGTTATTGACCAGTAAAATATTGCTCAGGTTTAGATCTCTATGACTGAGGTGATTATCGGCCAACGCTTTTATCATAAGACAAATATTTTTCGCGACAACAGACCAATGCTCATTCGGTTGAGCACTTTCTGCAAAAAAATGTCTTGCATCAATACCCTCTATATAAGGGCAAATAAAATAAGAACGGCCTTTTAATATACCCCATCTTTCTTCCATCATTGCAGCGGCTTGTATGGCCAAAATACCAAGTTGATTCAAACGACGTGCATTATTCCAGCTTTTTTGTGCTCTAGATATCTTAAATGCTCGCCTAATACAATGCATTGTATTCTTGGTGTTGGCACGCTTGATCACAAATAGCTGATGATTGATGTTCGTGAGGATAACAGTTGATGTCGCGTCATTTTTTAATATTTTAATAGGAGTCGCAAAAATTTTATCAATATTTTCAAAAACAGAGCGCATACCCGCGCTGTCAAATCGCGAATCTATCTGGATGAATTTTCTAAAATTTTTTATGTTCACGTTCAATGCCACTTAGACAAAATACACCTTGTTGTGATTGCGTTCGACCTTCTTGAATCGTTTTTCGTAAAGCCGACAAATTAGAATCATGCTTGTCTCTAGGGGCTTCCGTGTGCCACAGATGATAAACTGGCACGCCCAGTCGTCCGTTTTTATGAAATACATTATTATTGATTAATCTAACGATTAAATCTGAATCTTCAAACCCCCAACCCTGAAAACCTTCATCAAAACCTTTTACAGACAAAAAATCGCTCCGCCATAAGCCTAAGTTGCAAGTTTTAGCACCTGACCAACGTTTTTTATAACACTTTCTTAGTATCTGATTGGGCAAATATATGTTGGGCAAGATCTTATTTGTGAATTTTTGATACCACGCATTCAACCAATCTTTTAAGCCATAATGACAAAGAGAGATTTTATATTTTATGATGGCTTGAGAGAATTTCTCGCTCAATAAAACTCTATTCCCTGACACAAACCAATTTTGCTCAGCGAGTAGCAGATGGCGCTTTAAAAAACCAGGGCTTAATATACAATCACCATCAATAAATATTAAATACGGATGCTTTGCCTTTTGGGCTGCCAAATTTCGAATACGAGCGGCTCTAAAGCCTGAGTCAGGCTGCCACACATGTATTAAGGGGAAAGACAAACGCTGTTGCCAAGCCTGAATTAACACTTGGGTATCTTTGGTCGAACCATCATCCGCAATAATAACTTCTAGAGCCACCCCACAGGCTTCTTGATACAGTACAGACTGTAAAATTTGCTCTAATGCCGTTGGCCAATTATAGGTCGTAATAATCAAAGATATCGAGGGCGAATAAGATTTGGTCATAACGTCCCTCTTAATATTTTATGTTCACTGACAGGTTTTGTTTCCATACCCTCTATTTTTTGATTCGCTTGGTTGCCCAGACGAGAAAACATGACCGCTGAGAATAAGCAATAAAAATATGCTTCTGTAAAGTCACCTAACCAAGAGTTCAGAAAACATCCTATATAAAAAGACACCAATACGCCTTGAGCCAGCAAGCGCTGATTGGCCGGCAACTGCCGTGTCAGCTGCCATTGTTTGAAAAATAACGCCAATAACACGATTAATCCAAATACACCCGACTCGACCATGAATCTTAAATATTCATTATGCGGGTTAACGGTGAGTAAAATTTTCTCGCCCTTATGCAAACGCTCATAGCCTTGAGCATAAGCACCCGTTCCAATGCCAATAATTGGGTTTTGAGCGAATATTCTTAAGCTAGACTCTGCAAATTCAATTCTAGAACCCAGGGAAGACTCCATTAAGCGTCCACCCTCTTGATAAAATATCCAATCTTGTTTTAACTGATCAATTCGATTTGAAAAAACAGTAGAGGCTTGGTAGGCACACATAAAAAACAAACACAGTGCAATGCAAGCACTCACAAAACCTTTCCATCTCCAGCGACGCCAAGCAAAAACCAACACCAAAACAAATAAAGTAAGATGCCCAATACGCCCAACACTCAAGAAAAATAAGTAATGCAACATGAGAACAATTAAGATACTAACCCACACCCGAGATTTAGGGATTTGCATACCATATAGCGTAACAAAAAACACTGCCAACGCCATAAAGTAACTGGTTTTAATATGGCTTTTGAATACGGCACCCACGGTGTACTTCTCACCGATGGGTAATCCCCCATACACTTTGCAATACCCTAAAACCATCGTGAGAATCATGGCCCCCACAAATGCCTTCCCCACCCACAATCTGTGCTTATTGTCTGTTAAGTAATACATTAAAATGGGAATAAAACTCAAACGTACGGCATCTTTACAGGCACTAAAAGCATCAGAAGACTCCGCAGAAGTATAAAACACACCAATCAAAACCACACTCACTAACGCCCATATATAAGGTGATAGTGGGTTTTTGCAATAAAATTTTACACGCTGCTTAAGATTAGGCGTTAGAAACCAAAGCAATAATATTAATATCATGCTAATCGTCGTTGCAGAGGTAGAAACAGGAATAGCAAAGGCTAAAAATACCGCCAAATACATCCCCATTTGTTCCATCTTAAACGCATTTTTTTTAAAGTTGATTTTATGCATATGCCTTTGTTACAACCACATGAGATCTAGATATTTTTTGCTTAAACACCTGCCAAATTTTTTCTGGCGGCAGTGATGCAAAACAAGGCGGATAAACCGTCTCGCCTGGTTTTGCGATAGAACATTGTTTGTTAAAACAGGGATGACAACTGGCCGATACGCTTAAATGGGATTGATTTTTACCATATGAGCCAGTGAATCCTGGATAAGTCGGGCCATAAATTGAAACGGTGGGTACATTCATCATGGCGGAAATGTGCCCCAATCCGGTGTCAACCGCAATCACACCCATTGCATTGCCTATAACCAAAGAAATCTGGCTTAAGTTAAGTTTAGGCAACACTTCAGGCAGTACCTGTAACCCTTTTTGTTGGCAATGGGTTCTAATTTTCTCCGCTCGTGATTTTTCGGCAGCGCAGCCCCACGGCAAATAAACTTTAATACCATGGGCAGAATGAATCCCGGCTAACTGCTGCCAATAAGACTCAGGCCAATGCTTCGTTGCCCACGTGGTGCCATGCAAAAACACAACATACTCACCATCAATCGGATAATCCTGAAGACGCGTTTTATCGATGCCATAATCTACCGTGCTGGGCTCATAAGGATAGTCCAAAGCTTGAGCAAAAAGCTGACGTACTTTTTCAACCGCATGCTGCTCTTTTTCTAATTTAATTTTACGTTGGTAAAACCAACTGGCGAGTGGCTCCCGAGCAGAGTGTTTATCCAACCCCACTTTGGGGCCTTTTGCCAAACTGGCGACCAATGCGCTTTTTAACAAGCCTTGCGCATCAATAACAACATCATATTTTTTTCGCCTAATATTATGCGTAAATTTTCTAAATTCCCCTTTAGAAAAAGCTGCTAGAATATTTTTCCGCCAATACCGAATCGGTGCAGGATATACCACATCAACCGCAGGATGCCATTTAGGTATTTCTTGAAATGCTGGCTCAACGACCCAATCAAAACAAATACCACCAGGATATGCTTTTGCAGCATCCGTTACCGCAGGCAACGTGTGTATCACATCACCCAAAGACGACATTTTGACAATCAATACTTTTAACATAATTGAGCCATATCAGACACAGCAGAAATAACGGATTCCACGGTCAAACCTTTCATACAAGCATGTTGTTTCTGTGGTTCTTTCAAAGGACACTCTCTTTTAAAACAAGGACTGCAATCTATACTGGATTGTATGATTTTTACTTTTTGACTAAGCGGTGGTGTAAACCCAGGATCGGTTGAGCCATAAACCGCTACAACCGGCCGATCCAAAGAGGCCGAAATATGCATCAAGCCAGAATCATTGCTCACCACACAAGCACTTAAAGACAATAAATCGATAGCCTCTGCTAAAGACGTTTTGCCACATAAATTTTCACACTGACCTTTACATACCTGGTTAATCGCTTGTGCCACCACATCGTCTTTTTGTGAGCCAAAAATCCAAACTTGATAACCTTGTGTGAGGAAATGCTGTGCCAATGTGGCATAAGATTGCTCTGGCCAGCGCTTAGACGGTCCAAATTCTGCGCCAGGGCAAAGTGAAATAACCCGGCCTTTATTAATATTTAAATTATGCTTGGCTAAGGCTACACTGACACTCTGAGATTCAACGACTAACTCTGGGCTAGGTGTTTTTTCAGCTAAGGATAATATATCAGGCTCATAAGCCAGGGCAACATAACGTTGAACCATCAAGGGAAAACGTTTTTTGTCTAAAACCCTAAGGTCATTTAGTAATGGATAACGCCATTCGCCACGCCAACCAGTGCGTTGCGGAATTTTCGCCCAAAATGGCACCAAAGCAGACTTAAAAGAGTTAGGTAACACAAAACTGCGGTTATAATGATTTTTACGAAGTGATTTAGCAAGCTGATACCTTTTCTTCAGTCCTAATTCTCCATGCCCAACGGGTATAGATAGCCCATTGGCCACCTCTGGCATCCTTTGAGTTAATGGCTGACTCCAAGCGGGTGCTAACACATCAATTTTGGTGTCTGGATACTTTTTTTTAATAGCCTTCAAGAAAGATTGAGACATAACCATATCTCCTATCCACGAAGGCCCCACAACCAAAGTTTTATCTTCCAAAACCTGCTCCAACTTAATCTGCTTTTATCTTATCCGTTAATATATATGTTGCACCACAGTATGGGCAATCAATTTTTTTAGATTTCTCTATTGGTAGATAAACTTTGGGATGGGCATTCCATAGCGTCATGCCGGGCATGGGGCACGACAGCGGCAAATCTTTGTTGGTCACCTCATATGTTTTTTGGGCTGATGCTAATTCTTTTCCATCATCACTCATTACTACACCTTTGAAAGTAAACAAATAATCTTGTTATAACACATAAAACAAGTCTACATTCTATCATAGGAACGAGCACGGAATAACTTAAGAGATAGCTATGCTTTTGCGCCAACAACAACATGGAATGAATTTTTAAAATTCAACGTTCTAATTTCTTTGGGCATTGAAAAAATCATATTTTCAGGTGTACCCTCTACTTCTCGAATACTTGAGACATCTATCATGTGTTTGATAGCTTGAATAATACTCGCGGTTAAAACTTCTGGAGCAGAGGCACCTGCGGTAACACCAATTTTACGCACATTCTGAAACCATTCTGGATGCAAATCATTGGCATCATCGATTAAATAGCTCTTAACGCCACAATCTTCTGCCAGCTCTTTTAACCTATTAGAGTTAGAGCTAGTTAACGATCCAACAACCAATATAACGTCTGTTTGTTTGGCTAATTCTCGGACCGCATCTTGACGATTTTGCGTGGCATAACAAATATCGTCCCGCTTAGGTGCGTGAATCAAGGGGAATTTCGTTTTAAGTGCCGCAATAATCTGCTTGGTTTCATCCACTGATAATGTGGTTTGAGTCATATAATATAAATTTCTTGCATCCCTTACTGATAAATTTTCCACATCCCCTGTATTTTCCACTAAATAAATAGCACCATCTGCGTTACGATATTGCCCTAATGTGCCTTCTACTTCCGCGTGACCGGCATGGCCAATCAAAATACATTCGTAGCCTTTTTTGCTTTGGCGCATCACTTCCATATGTACTTTCGTCACTAATGGGCAGGTGGCATCTAAAACTAGTTGTAAGTTTCTGGCACTGGCTTCTTCTCTGACGGCTTGCGACACACCATGCGCACTAAAAATAACAACTTGATCATCCGGTATTTCAGAAATCTCATCCACAAAAATTGCGCCTGCCTCTTTGAGCTTTGCCACAACAAAACGATTATGAACCACTTCATGTCGCACATAAACCGGGGCACCAAACTTTAGTAATGCCGCTTCGACAATATCAATCGCTCTATCAACGCCGGCACAAAACCCCCTAGGGTTTGCGAGTAATATCTCAACAACCTGTTTACTCATCTGTTTCTTCTCTAAAAATACTGATAATAATAATAAAAGCACCTACCGTAATAAAACTATCCGCTACATTAAAAGCAGGAAAATGCCAATGTTTCACATAGCAGGAAATAAAATCTACAACATAGCCTTGTGTGACCCTATCGATGATATTGCCTAATGCGCCCCCTAATATAAACACCAAACCGATGCCTTGCGCTGTTTCTTGCTTGCTCGTGCGATATAACCAAATACCAATAAATAAACTAATCCCCACCGCAACGGCTAACAAAATGAGCCTGGAAACTAATGCATTTTCGTTGAACATGCCAAAAGCAACGCCATAGTTATGCGCTAAGACTAATTTTAACCCAGGGAAAACAGCAATCGCATCGCCTAGTTTTAAATTCTGCACGACCAGTAGTTTAGACGCTTGGTCGAGCAGAACAATCAGAGGCAACCATTTAAACCATATCAGCCGAGAACTCAGCTTTGAATTATCCCTATTCATGGTACTTTCCTCGTTAAGCATATTGTCTTTTCTCACCTGGTTGGTTGTCGGCAATATTTTCCACACAACGACTACAGATTCCTGAATAGTCTGGAGATTGATTCACATCTTCTCGTCTATGCCAGCAACGAGTGCACTTTTCAAAAGTAGATGTACTAATTTCTATCCACAAGCCTTCTTTTTCTGATGCTTCTGCTGTGTCTGTTTTTTGAGAAAGTGGTAACACTTTAGCCGATGACGTAATCAGAACAAATCTTAGTTCATCTTCTATTTTAGCCAATAAAGATAAATTATTATCATCTGCATAAATAACAACCTCAGCCTCTAAAGCAGAGCCCAACAACCCATCTGATCGTTTGCGTTCTATCGCTTTGTTCACTTCATCCCGAATCGCAATAATCTGATCCCACTGTTCATGGCCTAATACAGCATTTTCAGGCAAAGCGCTTAAGCCCTCGTACCAAGTGGTTAAAAATATAGACTCTTTTGACATATCAGATAGTTGACTATAAATTTCTTCCGCGGTAAAGCTTAATATCGGTGCCATCCAGGCCGTCATAGCTTGAATCACATGAAACATTGCGGTCTGAGCCGAGCGTCTCGCCAAACTATTCGCTCTTAGCGTATATTGGCGATCTTTAATGACATCTAAATAAAAACTGCCTAATTCCAATGCGCAGAAATTATGGATTTTTTGATAGATACTATGAAATTGAAATGTATTATAGCCCTCAATGATTTCTTGTTGCAGCTCAGAGGCTCTACTCACAACCCATTGATCTAAGGCGAGCATATTCTCAAACGGTACGCTATCTGATTGTGAAAAATCGGATAAATTCCCCAACAAAAATTTGGCCGTATTACGAATACGTCTATAAGCATCACTGGTGCGCTTTAAAATTTCATCTGAAACATGAAGTTCGCCTTTATAGTCTGTCGCCGCGACCCATAAACGTAAAACATCAGCCCCTAAAGATTTGATCACCTTATCGGGAGAGACGACATTGCCTAAAGACTTAGACATTTTATGGCCATTTTGATCAACGGCAAAGCCATGAGTCAACACCGCCTTATAAGGCGCGACATTATCAATTCCGACAGACGTTAAAAGCGAAGACTGAAACCAACCTCTGTGTTGATCAGAGCCTTCTAAATATAAATCCGCAGGAAACGCTAAATCCCCTCGTCGCTTCATCACCGCAAGATGACTCACGCCAGAGTCAAACCAAACATCCAACGTATCCATTGATTTGAAATACTGCTCGCATTGCTCAAACGGTATATCTTCAATATTCAAATCATGCCATGCATCAATGCCCAATGCGTCCACTTGTTTTGCAACATACTCTACAATTTCTGCGGTTTGTGGGTGTGGTGCTTTAGTTTCTTTATGTAATAAAACGGGTAGTGGTACACCCCAGGTTCTCTGGCGTGAAATACACCAATCCGGGCGTCCTTCCATCATGAGCTTTATTCTAGACTCACCCCATTCGGGCACCCAATTGACTTGTTTGATTTGCTCTAATGCCATTTCTCTGAGTTTGGCATCATCCATACTGATAAACCATTGTTGTGTCGCTCTGAAGATCAAAGGTTTCTTATGGCGCCAACAATGGGGGTAACTATGGAAAATATCTTCATGATGCATCAGTGCTTGTTTGTCTTTGAGCAGCTCTACGATCAATGGGTTTGCTTTGAATACGTGTTCTCCCCCAACAAACTCTATATCAGCATAGAATTTACCGTGGTCATCCACAGGCGCTTCTAATTTCAAGTCATAACGTAGCCCTAAATGGTAATCATCCATACCATGAGCAGGCGCCGTATGAACCGCCCCTGTACCCGCATCAACCGTGACGTGCGAGCCTACAACAATAGGTACTTCCCGATCATTAAATGGGTGCTGTAATGCTAAATTTTCTGCCAATCCACCCTTAAACTTATGAATAACTGTGTAATCTTCACAGCCGAACCGCACCATGCAACTCTCTAATAATGCTTCGCCGACAATGACAGCTTGATAGGGGCTATTCTCAAAATTGCCCTTGACCACGACATAATCCAAATCAGAATGAAAAGCAACAGCCTGGTTTGCTGGCAATGTCCAAGGCGTAGTCGTCCAAATCACAACCGCGAGTTTGTCTATATTCGCACTCGCCAAATCACAACCTGTTTTTTGAGTAAACTCAGATAAATCCGCAACTGCAAAAGCCACATCCACTGCGGGAGATGTCTTATCTTGATGTTCTACTTCTGCTTCTGCTAGAGCAGAACCACAATGTGTACACCAATGCACAGGCTTCACACCTTGTTGTATATGGCCATTTTGATAAATTAATCCAAACGCTCGCATGATATCGGCTTGATATTGAAAATCCATTGTTAAATAAGGATTGTCCCAATCTGCCAATATACCCAACCGTTTAAAAGACTCTCTTTGTCTGTCAACTTGTTTACCCGCATATTCTCTACAGGCTTGCCTGAAGGCTTTGGGCGTTAAGTTAACATGGGGCTTGCCCTTTTTCTTTTCGACATTTAGCTCAATGGGTAACCCATGACAATCCCAGCCTGGAATGAAAGCCGTATTTTTACCATTTAAGGTTTGTGATTTGACTACAATATCTTTTAAGACTTTATTGACCGCATGCCCAATGTGAATATCACCATTTGCATAAGGCGGCCCATCATTCATGATGTATTTATCCGCATCTTTGCGTAATTCACGAATTTGCTGATACAAATTCATGTCATACCATTTTTTTAGAATATTAGGCTCTCTATTCGGCAAATTGGCTCGCATGGGAAAACTGGTTTTCGGCAAGTTCAAAGTGGCTTTGTAGTCTATTTCGCTCATGGATTTTCTCACGGGTTTACTTTTGAGGTTACTTTTTAGATTATTGGCCAATATTTTAGTTATTTGTTCAACACTTACTATATTGCTTAAGCTTTTATGGCTCTCGCTTCATATGAATCGGCCGTCTCAGAAAAAAATTGTCTGGCTGACATAATATCATGTTTAATCGCCTCAATCAGTTCGGCCAGAGATGGGAATTTCATTTCTTCTCTGATTTTATTTAAGAACGCCACTTCTATGCGCTGTCCATATAAATCCCCCGAAAAATCTAATACGTGCACTTCTACGGTTTTCTTCTGATTTTTAACCGTGGGTGCATAACCTACATTGGTAACCGCCTGATAACGCTTACCTGCTATATTAACCCAACAGCTATAAACGCCGCTCAACAATATAAATTTTGGATTGATTGCTAAATTTGCAGTTGGAAAACCTAGCTCACGCCCCTTTGCGCGACCATGTTGCACGCGAGCGGCCAGTGTATAAGGTCGCCCTAGCAAAGCTTGCGCTGCAGGCATATTGCCCTTTAGAATCATATCGCGTATGCGGGAGCTGCTGATTTTCTCGCCCGCATCTGATGTAAAATCAATCACATCCAAAGAAAAATTTTCCTTTTGACAACATGACTTTAAGAATGCGACATCGCCCAATGCTTGATGACCAAACCGAAAATCTGCCCCCACCAATAAATGTTCCACTCTTAAGGATTTTCTTAAGACCTCTGTTACAAAGGTTTGAGCAGATAACTTTGCAAATCGTTGATTAAATCTGTGACAAACAAAATAATCTATTCCCAGTTCAGATAGCATTTTATATTTGCTGTGAAAGCCCATCAGTTTACAAGCTTGCGCTGAGTGAAAAAACTCATGAGGCAATGGATAAAAACTCATTACCAAACTGGGCAACCCTAAACGTTGACTCGTTGCGACCAATTGCTTAAGCAAAGCTTGATGCCCTAAATGCAACCCGTCAAAATTGCCTATCGTTGCCACACAACCGGGTAAATGTTGCTCCGGTAAATACCTAATTAATTGCATACTTTTCCTGACATCCTGTAAAATACTTAAAGTGGTTCCGATAATGGTTGGAATTTAAAATGCCTCGCCCGTAATCCCACCACCCATAATACCAAAGCATAAACTCCAACAGCCCCTATCATCAACAAAGCAAGATGCATGGCTCGCCACATCGCACCCGCCTCTAACCATAAATACGACTGAGGTAAAAACACATACAAAAAAGTGCCCATTACGACATTGGCCACAACCAAACGTAATAAATAAGGCACCCATTGCATCTGAGGTTGATAAATATTTTTCTTCAATAAAACATAAAGTAAAATAATCAGCTGGCAAAACTGAGCCAGTGTAGAGGCTAATGCTAATCCAGCATGTTGTAAGGGGCCAATTAATACGCTATTCAAAATAATATTACAAACTATCACAAATAAAGCAACCTTCAAGGGCAACACTGTATTTTGTCGTGCATAAAAAGCGGAGATACAAACTTTGACCGTTAAAAATGCTATTAAGCCCGTACTTAAGGCAATCAAACTGTGGCTCGCCAATATCACATCTTGGCTAGTGAATTTTCCATATTGAAACAACGTTGAGAGTATGGGCTGCGCCAATAATATTAATCCTATCGTACAAGGCATCCCAATGCACAGCATTAATTTTAAAGCCCAATCCATACTCGCCGAAAAACCTTTATCATGTTTTGCGGCATATTGCTTAGACAAGTGTGGCAAAACCACCGTCGCAATCGCCACACCAAACATGCCAATCGGAAACTCTAATAATCTATCGGAATAATATAACCAGGTTAAACTGCCTTGAGGTAAATACGAGGCAAAAATTGTATCCACCAATAAATTAATTTGCATTGCTGATGCACCAATCAGTGCAGGTACCATTAATTTCAGGATACGGCGTACACCGGGATCGGAAAAAGCCATTTTAGGCTTTGGCAGTAAGTTTAACTTATGCACAGAGGGCAACTGAAATCCCAGTTGTAATATTCCACCAATGAGCACCCCCCAAGCCAAAGCGTAAACAGGCTGCGAGGCCCAGCGACTCAACACCAGGGCGGAAAAAATTAAACTTACGTTGAGTAACACTGGTGTAAATGCAGGCAAAGCAAATTTATTATGGGCATTTTGAATGCTCGATAAAAATGCAGTCAACGAAATTAATAATAAATATGGAAAAGTCCACCGCAACATATCAACCGCTTGACCAAATTGCACGGCATCATTTTTGAAACCCGGCGCAAATATAAAAATCAGTCCTGATGCGCCAACACATCCCATAACCGTGATAAGCAATAATATTAAGAATAAGCTCCCACTGACCTTATCTATCAGCGCCTTCACTTCAGAGCGGCTCTTAGTCTCAACATACTCGCTCAACACAGGCACAAAAGCCTGTGAGAAGGCACCCTCTGCAAATAATCGCCTCATAAAATTAGGGATTTTAAAGGCCACCAAGAACGCATCCAGCCCTGCGCTCGCGCCAAAAAGCTGCGCTATAATCATATCTCTAACGAAGCCTAAAATGCGGGAAATAAATGTCATTCCACTAACTGTTGTGGTTGATTTTAGTAGTTGATCGCTCATTTGGTCTTTTTAAACATTTTTAAACACTTGTTATTGGTTAAAACATTGACATCTCAAACTAAAATAGCGATGATTGCAAGCTTTCTGGAACAGATCGAGGATAAAAGCTTTGGCTAATTCAAAACAAGCAAAAAAACGCGTTAAGCAAAACAACAAACGTCACGACAGGAACAAGTGGCAGATGACTAGGATGAACACTCATATCAAAAAAGTGTTAGCGATGGTAGAAGCGGGCGATAAAGAAAAAGCCGCGAGTGACTTTCAATCAGCAGTTTCTTTTATTGATCGCCTGTCAAACAAAGGCCTGATCCATAAAAATAAAGCAGCTCGTCATAAGAGCCGCTTAAACGCTAAAGTTAAAGCGCTAGCGTAAGCATCGATATAGTAGTTCGCCTTAAACCTTGGTTTAAGGCACAAAAAAACCGGCATTTGCCGGTTTTTTTTATTGATATAGATTTTATAA
>CAZWHY010000038.1:0-35573 GCA_964633725.1 Uncultured Candidatus Berkiella sp. | reverse complement strand
CCGCCTAAGACTTTTTTGCTTGATACTTTTTTCCCTGTGATTCGCCAGTCTGAGACCGATACGGTTGATATTGATATTATCAAGGGCAAACGCAAGCTTGCGCCTTTTGTAGCGCCTATGCATGAGGGCAAAGTGATATCTAACGAAGGTTTTCATACGGATACTTTTAAACCACCATATATTAAGGCTAAAAAAGTAACTTCTGCCTTAGATATGCTAAAACGAGCACCGGGTAATACCATTTACCAGAATGATTTAAGTCCTCAGCAAAAGGCCGCTCAGAAGATTGGTGAAGATTTGCGAGAGTTACAAGAAATGATTACTCGGCGTGAAGAATGGATGGCTGCCCAAGCATTAGTTTTTGGGGAAATCCATGTTCATGGGGATGGGGTTGACCAAGTGATTAATTTTCAAATGCGCTCTGACCACAAGGCTGCATTGCTAGGGGATGCCAAATGGAGTGATCCAGCGAGTAACCCCATTGCTGATTTAAGGCGTTGGCAAGAAAAGATTGTTCAAGATTCAGGTTTAGTGCCCAGAGTAGCTGTATTGGGCAAAGATGTGCTTAATGCCTTGCTTGAGCATGAGAAAGTACAAAGGCTACTAGATAATCGCCGAATTCAATTAGGGCAAATTGACCCACAGAGATTAGCCAATGGCGCTAAGTATTGGGGCAGTATCGATGATATTGATATTTACAGCTACAACGAATGGTATTTGGATGAAGATGGCAATGAGCAACCTATGATTCCAGAAGACACGCTTATTTTAGGTGCAGATAATGCTCGTACAGCAAGGCACTATGGGGCTATTCATGATTTAGATGCCACGGCAGCTGTTCAATACTTTCCTAAGTCTTGGACGCAAGAAGATCCATCTGTTCGTTTTGTGATGTTGCAATCAGCGCCATTGGTGATACCACATCAGATTGATGCGTTTATGAGTGTTCAAGCGGTTTAGTCTTTGTACATGTGCCTTCAGCGTTGTTGCTTTCGCTCTCTCTCAATCCTCATTGACCATTCTGTCAACTCCGGTTATTCGAAGCTCAGCGCCTAGCTGACAGCCCATCTACTGCGACTAAAAAAATATGAATACTAATGAAATAATTTCCCAATTAATCACTCAAGGTGATGATACAACTCTATGGGATAGTGCCCAGCAAAAAGAAGTGTTGGGCAACAATATTACTTGGGAAAATATATCGAGTGAGCAAGCCATTGGATTTAATGGCACAAACTCACATTTAGACTTTAGTAAAAACCCGCTATTTTATAATCCGAGCTTTGTGATGTGGGTTGATGTTGTCCCAGGCAACAAGACTGGAATGCAACACGTCTATGGTCATATAGGTCGAGATAGTGAAGACTTTTGGTGTAACGCACAGCTAACATGGGATGCTTCCAATGGCACACTTAGCTTTAGAGTGGGAGCAGAAGGGGTTTATGAAATTGTCCAGGCAGGCTTTGCGCCTCAACAACGTTACTTCATTATCGGTCGTTGTAATAATCAGAATTTAGATTTATGGATTAATGGCCAACAGGTGGGCAGTTTATCTATGCCAAAGCCAATGCGGCCTGCATCTATTTTTGGCTTGTGGGCTGGTCAGCGTGATTATGTAAAATATGGCGAGCGCTTGCCTTTTTTAGGGCAACTGTTCGAGTGTGGATTGGCGCATGATACATCGGATGAGTTTATCAATCAGTTGATTGAAGGTGATACAGTCCCAGAACCCGAGCCAGAACCTGACCCAGACCCAGAACCTAATCCTGAGCCACAACCGGTTCCTACGCCCTTACCACAACAGCCAATCAATTATTCTTGGCAATATGCAGAGTTGAATGCTCTGAATAAAATGTTCAGCTTTGGAAAGAACGGGATATATGAAGATTTGAGCGGTCATGCTATATCGTGCCGCGTATTTTTAGATACTGGCTGGCGAGATGAGTTATCAGGCTATGATTCACATGCCGTTGAGCAAGTCACACAAGTATCAGTCTTTTTATCAGAAATACCGCATCCCAGACAGAACGATCAAATCACTATCGATAATAAACAATATCAAGTCATATCTATTGATGCAGAAGACGAATATATGGCCGTATTGAATGTCAAAAGTGCTTAACATTATAAATATAACCAAACAAGCGCTTGAAAAGATATCGGTTCAGGATGGTTTTTATACGGATGTAGGTTCGCAAGTACACTTTATGCGGCAGTGGTTTGATTTTAGAGATACAGCCTTACCGGCATTATCCTTTTTTTTATTAGAAGAATCTCAAGTTGAGCATAAGGCTTGCAGTTATAAACAAGAATTAAGTCTTAAAGTAGAGGCTTATGCAGAACAGAGCGAGCCACAGTATATTTTCAACCTCACGTCAGACATTAAAAGAGCACTATTAAACTTAAAAGATGATTTAGCCATAGATTATTTAGGTTATGAAATCACTTTGCCTGAAGAGGGATCAAATCTAGTGAGTGTGATATTAAATTTTAGAATTCATTATGTTGAACATATTCAATAGGGAGCAATATGGGTGATTACAGTTATATAGGCAAGGGTAAGGTTTATTTGTCTAAGCGAGGCACGAATAAGCTAAGATTTGTCGGAAACTGCGAAAAGGTAGAGCTATCGTTTACCGAAGAGACTAAAGAGCTAAAAGATTTTACCCAAGCAGGTGGTGGGGTTAGCAACTCAGTGTCTCGTATTGACAAAGTCGAGCTGGGATTGAATCTATTTGATTACTCACCAGAGAATTTAGCTTTTGCTATGTATGGGGAGAATGCTGTTTTATCTGCGGGGAGTGTTGCCGCAGAAAGTCACATTCTATATCAGAATCATTTGACCAAGCTAAATTATAGCCATGTTAGTAACGTGGGGGTCACAGATACCGTTAGTGGCACTACTTATCAACAGGATGTTGATTATGAGGTTACTAATGCAGGAATATTTATATTAGAGACTGGCAATATTGCAAATGGCAGTGATGTGACTGTTGATTATGATTATGGTGCTTCTAATGTGATTCATGCCTTAATGAATTCAGGTGATGAGTACCAATTTGTATTTGATGGCTTAAATGAAGCGCAATCTGGTAAGAAAGTAGTATTGGAAGTCTATAGGGTGAAATTCACACCAGCGGCTTCTTTGTCATTTCTTAGTGAGGACTTTGCGAGTATTGAAGTCACAGGTACAGCACTTTCTGATAACTCTATTATTGGCAGTGGCATCAGCAAATACTTTAAAGTAGAAATGGAGCAATAAATGCGCAAAGAAGATAAAATTAATGTAAATGGTATCCAGATCACGGTCAAAGAGCTTACGGTTGCGGAAGTTCGTCACTGGATGATGGATATCATTGAAAAAGAGAATCAAAAGGATGATGTTGATGTCGTATCAACCGTGTTAGATCAAAGGTTGTTTGAAGAAATTGGATTAAGTGATATTTGCAGGATGACTGATTTAGAATCTAACCAGCTTGATGATTTTACGCCCTCCCAACTGCAAGTTGTTATCCAAAGGTGTAAGATGTTAAATTCTGATTTTTTCGGCATGAGGAAAAGGGTGCTCGGCACAGCACTCAAGAGTGCTTAAGTAGTTTGGAGAAAAATTGTTTGTTGTTAATTGAGCGTGGCCACGTCCATGTGTGGGATTATGCTTGGGGTATTTTGTTAGACAGTTTGATCTCCTAGCCATTTGATAATATGAACTATTTTTTGATTATCACTCAGCTCTATGAAGCTTGGAGAATAAATGGTATCTATGAAGTTAAAGGCCATAGTTGTAGATTGTTCTTGTGTGCAAAAGTTAGTAAAGTCGATATCATCACCGTATATCAGATCTAGCATCATAGCTTCTGAACAAGAGAGGTTTTCACCGCCAGCAACTAAGTTTGTTTCGGCAGCGTTCAGTGGTTTCATAGTTTGTCTCCAACTAATCTAAAAATTACAAAGAATAGACTGAAAATCAGTTCGATAATTAATTTTAAATAAAATCTATATCCCATTTACTTAAATGAATCAATCTATAGTTAAGTTAACATTACGTGCTGATACATCAGCATTCTCAACTTCCATTCGCCAAGCAGAGCAAGAATTCTCATCTCGCTTTAGGCATATGGGCAGCACAGCTCAGGCTCAGTCTAAACGAATCAAGGGCAATTTCAATAGCATATCTGATGGCGCAGAGAAATTTTCCAATAAGTTAAAGCAAGCAGCCAAACAACTAACTCTAATGGCCGGGGCAGCGACGGGTATTGGTCTGTTGGGCAAGCGCATGTTAGATACGGCAGATAGCATGGCCAAGACAGCCGATCGCGTGGGCGTAACAACAGATTTATTACAAGAGCTACGCTTTGCCGCTTCTCAGACCGGTGTTTCTACCGTGAAGCTTGAGACATCATTAGAACGTATGACCAAACGTATTGGTGAGGCTGCTACAGGTGTTGGGGCAGCAGCTACGACATATCAACGTTTGGGTATTTCGGTTACTAACGCGGATGGCTCATTGCGTACTTCTGAAGTGATATTAAATGATGTGGCTAACGCCTTACAATCTGTTGGCTCTCAAGCAGAGAAAGCTGCGATAACAGCAGCTCTATTTGGCCGTGAAGGTGTGGCTTTAAGCCTGTTGTTAGATAAAGGCTCAAAGGGCATAGAAGAATACCGTAAACAAGCACAAAAGCTTGGGTTAGTGATAGATGAAGATTTGCTGCGCAATTCTGAAAAAGCCGTTGACCAATTAGATATTTTATCCAGAATCATCAAAGCTCAAATTGTTACGGGCTTTATTCAATTAGCGCCTAATGTGATTAATTTCACTCAACGTATCGTGGCCTCTATTCCTGCAATTAAAGATTTTGCTGCGAGTTTGTTAGAGCTCAAAGACGGATTTATTTTTATAGCCAAAACAATCATCAGTGTCAAACTAGCAAGCTTTGCTACGGGTTTGATTAATGCATCCAAATCTATAGTGACAACATCGGGGGCAGTAACCAAATTTGGCATTGGCATCGCATTTTTAGCGAGGGCAATCAGAGGTGTTGGAATTGGTTTAGCCATTGGGGTAGTCGTTAAATCTTTATCACTATTAAAGCAGCACTTAGATTTAAAGCGAAATGTTAAAAATTATATCTCGTCTCAACAAGCCATCATCAAAGCCAACTTGAGGTTTTCAGATGTTGTTAGAATCAATATTTCAGATTTTAGAAACTTATCCAGAGCCGAGCAATCATCATATAAAGAGCGCCTACAATCTGCACAACAATTCTGGCAAGCAAGGCTCAATTTAGAAGCAAGAAAAGACTCTCAAAGCAATATTGCATTAGAGGCCGCAAAAGAAAAACGGCTGCTAGCCGAGCATTTGACAGCGGTGAGTGGCATATTAGGCAAAAGAACTGAGCTTGAGCAGGCGCATGCAGTTAAACTTAATCAAATCCAAACAAGTGAAACTAATCGACTAAAATCTAACTTAAAAGAACAGCTCAAAGCCTTTGATGAGGCTAATGGTCAATTAAAATCGTTACAAGATAAGCGTAAGAATATTGCTAAAGAGTTTCAAAGCTTAATCAATGGTATTAATAGCGCATCTCAAAAGCCAGATAACGAATTATCTGTTTTAGATATAGGCTCCGCTCAAGAAGATGCTAAGGCAGCTTTGCAGTCGGGAGATATAGAGCGAGCCTTTCAAGCGGTTAATCAAGCGAAGAGTATTATTCAGAGTTTATCCAAAACTGGGGATGTCACTAAAGATTATCTAATCAACCAAGCAACAGCCACCGCCGAGATCGCTGATAGCATTGTACAGTCTGAAATAGTGGCTCAAGAGAAAAACATTGTCTCAATTAAAGACAAAATCACTCAAATCAAAACAGACTCAGAATTACTGAAACACTTAACGGTGGCATTTGATATTAATGGTGCCGTTCAATCAGCAAAAGAGATGAGGAACCAAATCCAAGAGCAGTTAAACAATAACCCTCTTAAGATACCCGTTGTGGTCATTCCAGAAGGGACAAACATTGATAAAAGAGCAGATGCGATATTAAAGCCACAAAAGAAAGCCAGGGGTGGGGTAATACATGGGCCGGGTACTTCAACCAGTGATTCTATATTGGCAAGATTGTCCAGAGGCGAATATGTGATTAGAGCTTCAGCGGTCAAGCGTTATGGGGTTGGGCTATTAAATAAGTTGAACCACTTAGAGCTGCCAAAGTTTGCAACAGGGGGCTTAGTGCCACCGATGGTACCTACTATGAGCAGTGCCCCAGCCTCAAGTAGCAATGTGGCAACCGTAAACCTTAGCTTGGGCTCAAATACATACGCCATCCAAACCCAAAATGTGGATGTAGTGCAGGCGTTGACCAAAGCAGTGGCTAGAGAGGCGTTGAAGAGTGGTAGGCGGTTATGAATTTTGAACTAGGAGGCATAACCATTCCAATCAATGCGGGACTAGAATTCTCTCAATCTTATGAAATGAGTGGTGGCACGGTGACCCAGCGTATGCAATCAGGTAGAGCTATAAAGCAAACTCACTTCAATAAACTACGCACAGTTCTATCTGGTCAAGGCTGGGTGCCTGCTGGTTTGGATGGATTAGATTACTCAATTCCTCTTTTGCTCAGATGTGCCGCGCCCAGGAGTGTATCAAGCACAAATACTCAGTTTACTATCCCTGTCAGTAGACGGCATGATTTTGGCTTTGAGCCTAAAGCTTATGCTGTGGTGTTAGGCAATCTGGTTGAAACAGAAATAACACTCAATGTAGATATAGTGACTTTGGATGTTGTTTCTGGTGCGCACATCTACCAGGTACATTATTACCCTGAAATGCTCGTATTTACAGAGTCACCACAAGTACAGGGGAATATGACAGGCGCGGAGTTCAGTTGGACATTAACTTGTGAGGAGGTGTAATGCAAAAATTCATCAATAATTGGTCAACTACTCTAACCCAATCAATCACAGCTTCAGATACCATTATTCAGGTTGATATTAATGCTGCGAGTCAATTAGCGGCTGGTTTTCAGCAGGGGGATTATTATTTGTTGACGATCGATGATGGGGTGAATGTTGAGATAGTGAAAGCGTTAGCTGTCAATGGTGCACAACTAGAGATTGAGCGTGCACAGGAAGATACAGTTGCTATTAGTTGGCCTGTTGGGGCGTTAATTGAAGCGCGAGTGACAGCCGGGGCTTTAAAAGAATTAAAGTTTGACTCATCGACAATTTTAACTGCTTCGGGAGAAATCTTGGTGTCTCCTAATGGAAATATAATAGTAAATAGTCTTAAGGGATAATGTGTTCAATCCAACTCATTCTACTATAACCTCGCCTTCAATAAAGGTATTATTGATTTCACATGCCGAGCCTTGAATCACTTTATATAAATGTGAGTAACCGACACGCCATTTTTTATTTTCAGCTGTACGAAGAGAGACAGATTTGAGGTTGAGCCTAACTATTCTGCCATATATTTCATTTCCTTCATGGTTGAATCCAATGGTTTCACCAACTGTGAGGTTGTTTTTTGAAAGAGTTTTAGAAGAGTCTGGATTAATGTTGGTACTCACATTACCAAGATTAATTGATGAATATTCTATTTTCCACCCCATCCCGTCTTCTTTACTTATAACGTGCGCGTATTTTGGTGACATTTTTTGAATAACGGCTTCAATAAGACGATTTTCTACCTCGCAGAAGAACGCAATCACCATGCCAACTTTTAAATGTCTCTGTATGCTGTTAATTAGTGTTGGCTTTTCTAACTCATTTCTGATGGCTGAACGCAAGCGGTATAAATCAAAAGGAGAAGATTTTTTTAGTGATTCTAAAATATCAGAATAATTCATTTTTCGAGCATACCCAAATTTTAAAAATAACAGGGATTATCCATCAATCTTAGGATAAATGCAATAATAAACAGGGAGCATACAATAATTATGGTGCAACACATCTTAACTGGTAATGGTGAGCCCACCCAATCATCTCAATACATAGGCCAAGAATATTTTAACCAAAGCACCCAGCAATTCTATAAGGCAGCCGGTATAGCTCAATCAGACTGGCAATTACTGGGTGCTAATTCAGGTGGCTCTAGCGAATCAATACTTTCGGGTTCTGTAACTAATGGCTGGATAGAAGGCCCATACAGTTTTGATATAACAGAAAATAACCATTTATATTCGATTGGGTTTGGTGGGCCAGGTCTAAAAACAGTCAATTTACCAACAGGCTTGGATGCAAGTAAGCGTCATACTTTCATCGTTATGGGGCAGAATACGGACGGCGGTTCAATTACCGTGCAGTTTGGCGATGGTAGCAATGTGGCTTGGGAGGGCAGCGTAGCCCCGATATTTCCAGCAAGCGGCGCGTTAGTAGAGATTATGTTGTTCACTTTTGATGGTGGCATACAATGGTATGGGAGAGTATTGGCCACCTACTAATGATTAATGGGGGCGCAATTAATACTGTTCCTATCAACGGCACAGGGAGTTTATCAGGGAGGCTATCATTATCTCTTCAAATCACTGTCTCACAGCTAAAACAAATAGGCTTTGTAAGCGCAGATTTAAAAATAATCAATTTTGTTACTGGGAACCTATCATTACCACTTAGTATCAATACCTATCACCCTAAAGACCACCTCAGTTTATCACTCAAAATAAATACTTATGCTAAATCAGTCGTATCACTGACGCTTGCTATACACAGTTATGGTAGTTCAGCATTTAGTCAACAATCCTACCAGTGGAAAATAAAATTAATACTAGATGATGTTGATGTCTCTGCCAATCTGGCGGGTACATTAAGAGTAGAGGCAGAAGAAAGTACAGCTAAAATTTCTGAATTCACATTAATACCTTTTGCGGGTTCAATATCAATAACCAAATGGGTTGGTAAGTCAGTAGCTATTTATTATCAAGTATTTAGTTCTGATAAAAACTTACTGAGTGACTTGCTGATATTTCGGGGTATTGTTGACGAACCTATATATGACCCAACGACAAGATTAACCACTTTTACTTGCACTGACCAATTACAAGAACGTATTGAAAAGCTTAGCAAGCAACAGATTGATAATATTATCCAAGGGCATTGGAGTAGTGTTGTATTTGAGCTGACACAAGATAATTGGCAGTATGCGCAAGATGTATTATCAACTATGCCTAAAAGCTTGGAGATAGATAGGCATGGTATTTTAAAGCTAACGCCATGGCAGGCGAAGCAAGAGCCAGATTTTGTATTTAATGAAGATAATATTTTATATCAATCTATTGAAGTGCAACTGGCTAATAGGCGCGAAATTCACAACCAGATAAATATTGCTGTTCAGTACCGATACTCAAGATTAAAGCAGCGTGAGATACTCTATGATTACCGTTACCCGCTAACGTTTTGTCAGCAAAACTTTATCAATGCCACGTTGCCTAATGTAGATATGATTCAGCAAGCGATATCTGGCACAGGGTGGTTATTAAAAGACAATATAGAATATGTTCATCAGATAGGCTCAGGCTGGGTGAACTGTGGTGGCGTGACATTTGGGTATTTGATTAGCGAAGAGGCTAGAAAATTCTTAGTCAGAGAGGCAAGATTTATTCTATCTAAACGCTTTGTTCAAACGGTAACTGAGAATTATAATTTATCACTCAATGCGCCACAATCAGAAGAGCAAATGGGGGCGATATCAGTATCGGAAAGTATTAGCTATGAAGTGCCCATTGACAGAGATAGTTTTATTGGGGGAGATGGCTATCAAGTCCCAATAGAATCTAGTATTTTAGATGCCAACAGCGATTATGTGTTTGATGCTGATGACAGAGAGCAGATTAATCAAGCTATTGTAACAAAATTGAACCAAGCTAAAATTGCCATATTAAAATCACATCGCAATAACTTAGTCACCTTCAGAACCGTTATTAATCCATTGATTGAAAGACATCATACAATTAAGCTAGATACCACTAATGTTACAGCTCAAGGGAAGGTTAAGCATCTTATTCATGAGTGTGATTTTAATCAAGGGGCTTGTCAGACGACGGTTACTTTGGCAATTTCAAGAACAGATAATGATAATCAGATTATAGAGGGTGTTCTAACGCCGCCCAGAAAAATTAACTATATTGAATCAAATGATAGTATCAAACGAGAGTATTTATCAACACATCTTGGTGGGAACATCAGTTCTGGTCAATATAATGAAACTTGGGATGGCTATACTGGCAATCAGCAGCAGCAACCTATGGCACCCATATATCCTGAACGTTTTGCGATTAGCACACCTGCGATTGAGGCTGAGCAAGCGCCCGTTGAGTTTAGTATCAGTTATAAATATAAAATTATGGTGCCAAATGAGCTATTAGAAATGTCAGCGTGATTAGGGCCATGACGACCCTATATTAAATCTAATTTTAAAAAAATTGGATGCCAAATAAAGCCGTGGCAAAAGGATTTTTGCTTGCAACAGCATGCCCAATAAAACCTATGCCAAAGTGATTGAAAGGAGTCCAAAAAGCTTGAATTTCAATTGGTAGTCCGGCACCTGTTGACTTAATCGCTCTCAAGGCTAAGCGATGATTTTCTAACTTGTAATAAGAAATGCCTGCTGAGGCAGACCAATACCATGTTGGATTTCTTTTTATATAACCATATAGCAGTCCAATATTATCTGCTTCAACCTCCCAAATTGAGTGTGTCCCAGTGTAATTTTTAGACACCGTTATAAATGTATTAGGTGTGATAGTGTTATTCAAACTTATGTTATAGGCCCTTTGAGCGGAGGTTTCATCAAGTGTATGGCTATATACTGCGCCAGCGCCAAACCCTAGATTGATCCACCAACTTGGATCGTTTCTTGATGTTTCGTTTGAAGATGCATGGCTTGATGCAGTTAATAAGAGAGATATTAGAATGACACATACGTGCAAATACTTCATTTTATGCCTTTTGTATTTTTATTTTCGGGAAGAAAAATTAGAAAGAGACCGTATATTAAAGCGTTTTTAATGCATGTCAAATATAAACGCAATAGCTTATGCATAACGACTAACTTCTATAGTAGGAATTTAATGAGTATTTCACTAAACATTTATTTTGATTCGAATCTCACTACCCTCGTCAACACGCACTTAGAATTCGAGCAAGCTACAGATGGCTCAACAGGCCCACAGGTCAAAGTTATTTATATTGGCTCAACTATACCAAACCGGAAATTTGAAACTGAAATGAACTCAGGTGTTGATGCCATTGTTTTATCAGCTATAGATAGTCAGCCTGGTGTTGGGCAAGAAGTCACTAATGTAAAACTTACGTTAGACCCAGATGATTTGGTTAATGTCTCTGCGGGGGCATCATTGGCTTTGTCTGCCACTATTTTATCGGGTGCCACGAATGCCATTCCAGTATATGTTCAAGTTGAAGATACTAATGGTGAGGTTAGCACTGACACATTCCTTAGTTTAACAACCACAAATATTGTGGAAACAGAGAACACCCAATGAGTAATACTAATTCACGGTTTGTTCAGGACATTAATCGGATTGTTAGGGCTCAGCAGGGCAAGCAATCGAATATTCAGGATACCGAAGCAGAGCCGATTGCGCCAACTCGTGGTGTTGGTGAAAAGACAGAGTTGGTAAATAAAAATTCTGGTATCGTTTCGCCTTTAAAGGAGATTGGTAATCTTCGTGAGTATTATGAGACAGAGTTATTTGCCAGTAGTGATGGGTTGTTTGTGACTGAGCGGCAAGCGGTTAAGAAGGTCGTTTTTTCTGATGCTAACGGGAATGATATGGTTGTTGAGTTTTTAAAGTAATGCAGGTAAAGTTAAAGATTAGCTTATTTACTAAAAGGCAATAAAATGATCTATGTAGACGACATTGTGTCTAGAATGGCAGTTCTTTTTAAGCAGTATAAAATACGTCTTTTAACCCAGGGGGTATTTTTAAAATATATGCATGACCTTCAGGTTCCAAAAACCATACAATGTAATAATGAAATTGATAACTATAAATTTATAGATATGACCAGGCAGCTATATTGGGCGATTGCTAGTGTTCAGTTTGAACTTGGC
This sequence comes from Uncultured Candidatus Berkiella sp., assembly GCA_964633725.1. GTDB lineage: Bacteria > Pseudomonadota > Gammaproteobacteria > Berkiellales > Berkiellaceae > Berkiella_A. Next base: position 23,503 of record CAZWHY010000038.1, on the reverse strand, counting down.
TATATGCTAATTGCCTTGGAATCAAATAAAAAAAACATTAAAGATGACGATGATGATAATTTATTTTTGTCACATATGGATTTTATACACCATTACTTTCTTTCTACTGAATGTCTTTATAAAGTTTGGGAGCGATTTGCTGTAATTCTAAATTATATCCATACAAAACAAGAAAAAAAGAATGGATATTATGCAAACATAATTAATGAAATCGAAAAATCAAAAATATATGATTCTGCAGTTGTAAAAAAATTAAAAAAGCACCAGAAACAATGGGACAAGATTGCTGAAGATAGAAATAATGTTAGTCATGAATATAGTAGCCTGATTCACGGTATGGAATCAGAAGTTACAGTATCCCCAATAAGAGATTTTATGGGCAATTATATATTTAAAATTGAAGATAAAAAAATAGATTTAAAAAATCACTTCATATCAATAAAAAATAAATTTTACCAACTTGAAAAGTTAGATTCAACAGTTTATGAATTCATAGATTCTCTTGGTTCATGAATACGCCATTTGCTTATTAGTATATATAACCTTGGCCTTCCGTATCATGGTCTAGTTACCAACGGCAGACTAATCCTTCCAGACAACGAACAGCTCACCTATCCAGGAATCACCAACGGCGATACACAGCTTGTGGCGGTACCTAACCTTCCTCCTGTTACCCGAACACCAGAACAACAAGCATCAGATCAAGCCAATGGTTTTGAATGGCGAAACAAAGCTATCATTGCGAACAATCATTTAGGGGTAGCTGATCTTGGTGATAATTGGTTATTGTATATAGACAACAATCAGACTGTTTGGCATCTCAACATAGAATATAACGTTGTTGGAAATCAATGTGTTTTTAACTGTGCGCTCAAAAGTGCTTTTGGTAGATTTCATGGTAATTATCCCCAGATATCTCATGAGCTTGCTCAATCACAAACGACATTTACAGAACAAGGTACTTTAAAGCCCCTAAATCGATTTACATTTGAACGTAACAGCAATGGCTCTGAGGTTCTGATACACGTTTATGCTCAGCTGGCAGATGATAATGATATTGAATTTCCAGAACCATTATTCTTGTTTGAAGTTTGGAAGCTCAATATTGTTGGCGATGGGGCATTAAGTTCTAAGCCAAATGAGTTAGGGCAAGGTATATCAGCTAGTTTCACTAGATTTAAAAGATTTGAAGAGATTAGGCAAGCCAATACCCAAACTATTCCTAAAGAATCTCAATATTTTAATGTTGGGAAAATTATCACTAGCCAACGTTATGAACCAGAAGAAGCGCAACCTCCAGAATGCAGCACCAATACTTATTATGAAAATTGGAATTTAGAGTTAGTCTCTGATGGTGAGCCTTATACCCCCACAAGTTATGATCGCAATAGGTATGAACAGAGTAACTGGTATGGTGATGAAACAGAAATAATATCTGTGGTGCGTTATGTTTATGATGCTGATAATCAAATTCATAGTCTGTCATCTAAACGTGTTAGTAAACAACTTAATCGCATTCACCAAGCATTCAGCGGTAGTGGGACTGGTCAAAGAGGACCAATTGAATATTTCTTTAATGGTAGCACTTGTGTTGTAAATGGGACGCTTCCTGGAATGACAGAGGAGAATAGTGGTACACAGACAATAAATATTCAGTCTCAGGAGATTACAGAGGTAATTTTACTATTAGATGATATTGAGATTGATACTATGAGTCTTACGGGAGAGACCAATCAGTCTAGTTTGAATAATAAAGCCACAGTTGGTGTCAAAGTAATACTCAATGACCAAACCGTGCGTGATTATCAGGGTGCATCAGGCTCTATACCACCCAGTATATTTGCTGATCCATTTTCTGGCACCTTACCAGGAGATGATGAGGATGGTATTTATGCTGAATTTAAACAAGGTTTGTTGTGTAATAAGTTATTGGGTAATTTTATGGAGCGGTTTACATCATCAGATCAACGTTACAACTCTTTGAAAATCTCTAGCTCTGTAGTCGGCTCTGGTGTGTCTGATAGCAATGTATTGAGTGATAGTTATAATTATTATTTAAAGGGGAGCTATGACCCTATTTCAACTCAGATAACCAGATATAGGTTTGGTGTACAGTGTTGGGTTTGACTGATGTGTTAATGTAAGGTTTTATTACTATGAAATACCGAAGGGAGCCATGATTGTTGATTTAGCTCAGCAATTGCAACGTGACGAAGTTTCAATAGATGACCGTTGAAGGCATTCATGTTTAATATAACATCTTGAGTGAAACTTAAGTTTTTAGTATCTGCAGCTATGCCGATCATTTCCCGAATATTATAAAATTCTTTAGCGAAACTAATTCCGTTAGCTATATTAAATTCACTTCTTATACCCATTACATTTTGTTGTGATTTATTGTCAGGAATAATATCGTTCCAACGCAAAATGGTAGATTTGTTAGGACTGTTATTCATCTGGTGCCTGCCAACGTATAGCAGGGGACAATGAACAATGAGATTGTCATTTACATAAATTGATTGCCATTCTTGATTGGTAGAGAAAGTTATTCGCTTTGAAATGTTTTTATTTTCAAACATATAAAAGAGGTAGGTACAATCAATTAGTTTTTGTAATGATTGAAATATATCCTGAAAATGAGTTTCTGCATTATTGTTAAAACGATGGTTTCTTACACACAATGGAGCTGCATATTGTGAGGGTTCCATTTCACATCTACCTACTAAATCCTTGATGAAATCAAATATTTACGCTAAATTGTTATAGAAGTCAAATGAAATATGAGAATTTGCTTGGCATAGCTTAGGATATTTAGTTAAATATAATTCAGTTAGAAATTCATATGGCACATCTTCAAATTCAGGATGGTATTGAAGATATTCCATATGCTTGTTACCTGCCCCATTAAATTGTTGAAAGATACAATCATTCTCACCATCGAAGTTTAAAGGCTCTACGTTCATTTTTGTGCATAAACTAGCATTAAAAGTAGGCGTGACTTTTATCCATCTATCCTTTAGAAATACTTGGCTGAATCCGTGCATTAAAAATATTTTACCCCCTAATAAATCTAATATTTTGGGGGAAATGATGTGATTGGTAACATCTGCATAGCCCATTTTACTTGGGATCCCGGCAGCTCTAAGCGCTGCGCACAGCAAAGCGGCTTTTGGGACGCAAGTTGAGGCTTTGTTGTGCAGTGTTACGGCAGGATAATAAAATTCTTTTTTTATTGAGAAATATTCAGGCGAATAAATAATTTCGTCTCGAACAGCATAGAACAAAGCCACAGCCTTTTCTTTGTCAGAATCATTTTCTGATGTGTTTTTGTTAACAAAACTTAGTACTGCGGGGTGGTCGCTTTGAATAAAATGGCTAGGTTTGAGGTATTTTTCTATGTGTTCCATTACTTACTTCCATTTATTTATAATTGTTTTCGATGCCAAATGATTTTAGCAGCTGAGTTTACTTTAATATTAAATAATACTGGTTCTTGGGCTGTTGTTTTAGGGTTAAGCGCATAGCAGGTATATGTTTTAGCCATCATTCCTTTTTGTAGTTTTCGAACGTGAACACATCCTGATTCATCTTCGATGATACAGTTTTGGCCAACTAAATTATCAATCTCCACATCAGTGACCGCTATTCCTGCCACATACTCACCCAAAGAATATAATGGCTCCATGCTGTCGTTTGAAATAGCAACGACAATAGCATTAGTGTGTTGAAATTCAAAAAATTGGATTTCTTTGATTATAGAGAGTGCATCATCCCATTCCATATCAGGTACAGCAATAGTTTCGTTCATATGCGTATATTTAGTCGCTCGATTAAACTCTCTAGGTGATATTCCTACCCCACTTAAAATCCACTCAGGTTGGCATTGAAGTCCACAATGAGAAAAGCCTTGAGCTAGCTTCTTTGCAACTTTAGGTGATATAGGATTTACGCCATTTTCCCATGCTCTTAAAGTGTTAGCTGAAATACCGCTGCGTTCACCAAATTCCTTTCTCGTAATACCTAGAACCGCCCTAGTGTGTTTTATTCGCTCTTTTGGACTTGGTTCTGTTGTAGTAGTCATAATAGTTATTAAACTTAAGTAAGGTTTGAATATAAAATGTATATTTATGTTGAAAATTATATCACCTAATGCTACAAATGGAAGCCTTTATATTTTCTAAATCAGGATGATAAGTTACTTAAGGAGTAGTAATGGTAACTGAAAACAAAGGATTGGTTCATTGCTCATTTGCTAAAGATCTCAATTTTCGTTTTAGTGGTTGTAGCGAATTATTAGCAGAAATGGCTGGATGCGATTCCCCCCATCAAATGATAGGTAAGGATGATTATCATCTTGCTTGGCATCGGGATGCTGATTTTTTTCGAGAGAAAGATAGTAATATTATTCAAAGCGGAAAGTGTTATTCAGAGATTGAAAGTATTGAAACAGAAAGTATTTCTGATGATCCATTTCTAACCTGCCGAGAAACTAAAATTATTATTACCAAAGCGCCATTATTCGATGCGGATGGTGATTGCATCGGGTTGTGTGGTTCTTTAGTTGATATTACGGATTTAAATGTATCTTTGAAGATCACGGAAATAGATGAGCTCAACCGGTGTTGGCTAGGTGAAAGATACAGAAGCGAATATTTAACTGAAACTGAGGTGAATGTTCTAAAAGGGATCTTAATTAGTGGTGAAAGGGCAGTTGCTAGAGAGCTTGGCATCTCAAGGAGTACAGTATCGACACATATTCAGAAAATAAAACTAAAGTTTCAATGCACAACTATTGTTGAATTAAGGAAAACAGTACTTGAGTCCGGCTTGATACATGAGCTGTTTAGCAAAGGAATATTAGAGCGATATATTAAAGCGGAAAAATCTTAGAAATTTGTCATATCAGGAGATTTATTAAGAACATATCACTGTTTATTATTAATATTATTTAAAAAAGACATAGAAAAGCCAAATGGCCGATGCAAATGCATTGAAAATTCAGATATATTTCTACAGAATATGAAGTTTGTTAATTATTTAAGATGTAGGAATGATGGTGTCAAGGATGATGTTAAGCCAGAAAAAATCTGATATTGATCAGGAGTTGTTATTTTCTGTTGATGTGAAGGATGTTGTGAATAAGACGGATTTGAAGTTGCCGGAAAGAGGGCAGTTGCTATTAGCCTGCCTTCGATGTTTTCCATTAGATAATAATATTGTGATCATGGTAAAAAACCAACTGAATCTTTGCCGTGTGAAAGATATTAAGCACATTGATTACACATGTGCATGGAAAATTGTAATGGTGGAGCAAGACTTGTAGAACAAGAGAATGGCTGATCTCAATATCAGCGAGCTGAGGTTAAAGCAAACCTCTATGGTTGGCGCTGTATATATGAGCAGACCACCAAAGAGTCAATCTGCCGATAAATAAGTAAGCATACAATTGTTCATGAGCTTACTTTGAAACCCCGATACCTAACAAAATCACGCTTTAAACTTGCCGTAGAGTGTCCTACAAAGCTTTTCTATACAGGAAAGAAAGAATATTCAGATAAAAAGATGGACGATCCCTTTCTGCAAGCTTTAGCAGATGGTGGGTTTCAGGTGGGCGAATTGGCTAGGATGTATCATAAGGGGGGTTATGGTATCACCTCTCTGGATTACGATGAGGCTGAATCTCAGACTAAGGAGTTAATGAAGCAGGATAAAGTGGTGATTTTTGAGTCTGCAATCAGGTTTAATGATTTGTTTATCCGCATTGATATTTTAATTAAGGATGGCAAAAATTTAAAGCTGATAGAGGTCAAATCAAAGTCATTTGATAAGAAAAGCATTAGTCCATTTTTAACAAATAAAGGTGGTATAAGAGCCGAGTGGCGCTCTTATTTATATGATGTTGCTTACCAAAAATATGTTTTGTCTAAAGCCTTTCCTGAATATAACATCGAATCATTTTTGATGCTTGTTGACAAAAATGAAACATGTCAAACAGACGGTCTTAATCAAAAATTTAAAATTGTTAAAGATGAGAGTAACAGAAAAGGGATAAAGGTTAGCAACTCTTTAACTGAAAAAGATTTAGCTCATAAGTTGCTTGTTACTGTGCCTGTTGATGAGTATGTCAAAATGATTCAAAACGGAGATGATCTTAAAATATTAGATATGGACTTTGAAGAATCAATTAACTATCTAGCCGATGCCTACATCAAAGACGAATTAATTAAAACCTCATTGGGAGCTAAATGTGCAAAATGTGAATTCAAATGTAATAAACATGAAGAATCAGAAGGATACATAAGTGGCTTTAAAGAATGTTGGCAAAGAACACTCAACTGGAAAGGCCAAGATTTTGAGCAACAAACCGTATTAGATTTGTGGAATTCAAGAGCGAAGGATAAATACATAGAACAATATAAATATAAGCTTTCAGATTTAAGTGAAGATGATATAAAGCCAAAGGATGATAATAAGCTGGGATTATCTGGTAGCGAAAGAAGGTGGCTTCAAGTTGAAATGGAAAAAAATGGTGATATTGAACCTTATATTGACCTTTCTGGCTTGAAAAAAGAAATAGAGCAGTGGAAATTCCCTCTACATTTCATTGATTTTGAAACGGCTGCGCCAGCAATACCTTTTCACAAAGGGCAAAAGCCTTATCAAGGGATTGCATTTCAATACTCGCATCATATTGCTAAGGAAGACGGTACTATTGAACATGTTGGGCAATATCTAAATTCTGAACAAGGGGTAGTGCCAAGCTTTGATTTCATAAGGCATCTAATGTCTGAGTTGAAAAATGATGATGGAACCATCTTTAGGTATGCTGCTCATGAAAATACCTATTTGAATTATATTTACGAACAACTCCTAGTTAGCGGAGAACTCGATGCTGAAGAACTTTGTGCTTTTATACAAAACATTACCAAATCAACTAGTTCTGCTTCCTCAAATTGGAAAGGTGAAAGATGTATGGTCGATCTCTTGGAGCTAGTGAAAAGATATTACTATGATCCCCGAACTAAGGGCTCTAATTCATTGAAATTTGTTTTGCCTGCAATTATGAATTCATCAAAATTTTTACAAGAGAAATACTCCAAGCCTATTTATGGTAATCAGATTAAGAGTTTAAACTTCAAGAGCTGGACGTGGGTAAAATATGATAATGGTGAAATCCAAGATCCATATAAGTTGTTGCCCAAAGTCTTTGCTAATGTTTCTCAAAAAAATGAAGAGCTGCTCTTTAATGAAGATGAGATTTCGAATGGTGGTTTGGCAATGACTGCATACGGGATGATGCAGTTTTCAGAGATAAGCGAAAATGAAAAGAATGCAATATCGAAAGCACTGTTGCAGTACTGTGAGCTAGATACATTTGCCATGGTTATGCTCTATGAGGTTTGGATAGATGCATTGGGTGAATATAATACTAAAGTTTCATATTAAGTTTTTCATGTTCCTATTACGCACGTAAAGCAAAATATCGGGTATAAATGTGATGGCCAAATAACGAGGGCAGATGCACGAGATTAGTTGTTATATAATTTAAAGTACAGAAGTAGTTAATGATAAAAACAGAATTATATCATGTAAGTGCAAGGTTAATTTTTCATAAGATAAGGTAAAATGCCCGCCAACTCTCGTGTCAGGTCAGATGTTTGTGGTTTTATCGGTAGCAACCATATTGGGATGTGGTATAGAATAATTATATATAGTACAAGCTTCTGAACGGGATTGCCTTCTATGGAATTCATGGATTTAATTGCACAGTTTTTTACCCAGCCTTGGATGTGGCAAGTTTTTGTTTCTATAATTGCTCTAGTTTTCGTATGGTGCCTTTTATTTTATAGCCCTAAAATATATAGGGTAAGAAAAGAGCTATCCAAAGCAGTTTCATGTATCTCCCAAAGTGTTGTTGAAAATTCATCAGATGAAAAATATAGAAATGATCAAAAATTAGTTTTTTATGAAAACTTTGAAAAAATATTCCATGAGATAAGCAATATTGATTTGTTAAGTCATTCATGGCATGAATTTATGGAGAGCATTTGTTATCGTGTTGACGATGGTGCAGACAAAGTCGTGTATTTATCACATCGACCGGCGCAATACTTTAATCGGGACAGTATATTGGGCGAACGAATTAATATTTCTCAATATTTGGCATATCCAAACTACCTTATTGGGATTGGGCTATTTTTTACCTTTCTAGGTATAGCGGCAGCACTGCAGGTTGCCCAGGCTGGGTTGGCGGGTCCTGATGGTGGGCAAAAAGCGATGCAGGAACTTTTAGCTGTAGCATCCACAAAATTTATTAGTTCTCTAGTTGGTATCATTCTTAGCTTAATATTGTCGTTTATTCAAAAATGGCACTTGAAATTAGTTCAAATTAAAATTAATGATGTATGTCAAATTATTGAGGTTTGTACAGAATTTAAGTCTGCAGAAAAATTGATTTTTGATAGTAATGATGAATTAAGGCGCCATACCCTTGCTCTTAATGATATGGCTTCCAAAATATCAGATGGTATTAGTGAAGTATTGGGTAATCAATTGCCAACTAGCGTAGCAAATGCGTTAAATCCCCTTGCTGAGGAAATCCGAAATCTAGCGCAAAAGTTTAGTGGTAGTAACGAAGGCGCTCTCAAGAGTGTTTTACAAGAGTTTTTGACCCAGCTACGGAAAAGTTCTGGTGAAGATATGCAAGCCTTAATTGAAAGCGTTAAAATTCTTAAAACCGCTCTTGATATATTAGTTGTCAATATGCAGTCAACAAGTGAATCATTTGGAGCTGAAACAAAAGAGTCTACTTCTCGTTTAAGTCAAACACTGGAAAATTTCACGAATTCATTTGTTCCTATCCAGCAGGGTATTGATCAGTTTAGTTCAGTTTTAGGTTCGCTTGATATTATTGCTAATAAAATAGAGAAGGCTGGAGGCAATATCAATGGTGCTGCTGAAATTAGCAATAAAAGCATGTTTGAATTTTCTGGTACAGTAGGAGAATTTTCTGGCCAGATCGAACATATTACACAAGCATTACATCAAATTGAAAATACTGCAAAACAACTTCAAGTCGCAGGTGAAAAGATTTTTTCTGCATCCGATGGTATGAAACATTCGGCATCATCAATGGAACGTGCTGGAAACAGGTTCCATGAAAAAGTAGAAATTTTTGAAAAGGTTTCTGATGGCATATACGGAACGGTTAATACGCTATCTAAAGCCTCTGAAAACATTGTTGCAGCGACAGAGCCCTTGGGCGAAATGTCGAATGGTATGAACAAAGTAATCCTTCAGCTTCACGAGACAGAGAAAAGAATACAAGATACTCAAAAAGGAGTAAATGCTATGTTTGAAGGCTTAAATAAATATTCTGAAACAATTCCAAATTTATGGGAGCAATATTCAGGTCGATTTAGCCAAGTGGATAAGGATCTTGAAAAAGCTTTTTCCCAATTGACTGATGGGAGCGAGCATTTTCGTAATGGGATTGAATCATTTGTTAAAGAGATTGATGGAAACTTTAGTAAAGCAATTAGTACGCTAAGTGGTGCAATATATGAATTACAGGAAGAGCGAGAACAGGGAAAGAGTGATAAAGATGTTTGATTTAAGGTGACTTATGGAGCAAGAAATTTCATCTGTTGATTCTCATGACGACAGTTATTTTGCATCATTTACAGATATGCTGATTGGAATACTATTTATTTTCCTTATATTATTAGTTATGGTGGCTAGTAATTTGCAGTCTCAACAGCAAGAGAATCAAGAGGCTGAAGAATCTATGATAAAGGTAATTGAGTCTAGAAACATTATTTTAGATGAAATGAGGATGACACTAGAAGCCGTTACAAAGGTAATTGAATCTAGAAATATTGTTTTAAATGAGATGAAGAAATCTCTGGAAAAAGTGGGGCTTAAGGTTGAGATTAATTTAGAGCAAGGAATATTAAGACTACCTGAGAGTGTACTTTTTGAGTCTGGTAGTGATCATATTAGTCTTAGGGGTAAAGATGCTTTGGAAAAATTAGCAGATGTACTTGCAATCTATCTTCCTTGCCTTGCTGCTAATAATATAAAGGTGGATCATGTTTGTAATAGATTGGAGCTTAAGAGTAAGAATGTGCTTGAGGCAGTTTTTATTGAAGGTCATACTGATATAAAAGGTAGTGATCGTGGATATGATAATTGGGGTTTGTCTGTTAGACGTGCGATATCGGTATTTAGAAACTTAATTGTAAATAAACCAATCTTGGATAAAGGGTTAGTAAATTCACAGAACGTGCCTATATTAGGGGTTAGTGGTTACGAAGCTAGGCGACCAATTAGTAACGCTGATTTAAGGCAAAATAGACGAATTGATTTGCGATTCATTATGCGTTCTCCAACGCCAGAAGATGTTACTCGGATTAAACATGAACTTGAAAAATAGAGACTCATATTTAAAACAAGCAATTAGACAATATGGTCATTTAAAGATGGCTAGATCCACTAAGATTGAGTTAAAAATATTGCAAGTAACGAAAGAGATTCAAGCAAAATATTCTGCGCTTCCTCAAACGCCACCCTCCTTTGAACTAGAAGAGATTGAAAATAATTTTCGTAAAGCACTATCAGAAAATACATGGGATCAAATATCGAAAAAAGAATGGAAATGGAGTGCATATATTTTATGGTTGAACCGCCCATTTCTTGCGTGTGATAAAGAGTTTTTAAAAAGATACTCTACATATTTGGAAGAGGATAAACTCCCATCGGACTACCGTAAATTGATCCATGTATACCTAAAGGAGTTTCATTATCATTTGGAGTATCCCAATGTGTATAAGGAGTTATCAAAAAATATTCGAAGTGGGTTCGACTCTGAAATTATAAAAAAACGTCTTGCGCAATGGTATCAGCGAGACCTCATGTTTGGTTTGTTTTCAGAGGACTTTTCCACAAAAACCGCTTTAGAGAAGTATATTTCAGTTACTTGTTGGAGCGAGTTCTCAGATATAACAGGATTAGATGCTGAGTTATCTCAAGTTGGTTATGCAGAAGCCATTGGGTTAAAGATGTTTGATGATACAAAAAACTTTGTTGCAGATTCCAGTGAAATAATTGATACAGTAATCAGTTATCATTTTAATGGGCAGGAGTTAAGGTTTGGGAATACTAGAATCAAGTTAATTGAATGGTTACTATTACCTTGGGCGAATATGGAGCCAGACGAAGCTATAAAGTTAAGAACTCAAAATTGGCTTATCCAGCATTTTGGTGATCCAAGACTACCTCAAAATCGTCAACATGGTTGGAGAGGTGTTAACAATGAATCAATTCAAGTCATCTATCGGTGGTTAGTTGGCGAAACACTAGATCAATTTTTTGATATAATTGATAGAATGGCGTTAGAGAGTCACTGGAAATATCGCAAAGCTTTTTGGAAATCATACTATGATAAGAAATTACTGACAGAAGCATGGGTGGCTTTTGGTTCTAATGCTTGGAACTATGCGGAATCTGCATTTGGCGAGAAACTGTCAGCAGCTAGACTCACCGGTGTCAAGAGTGATCAGAGTGTTCTCATCTTAAGAATCGGAGATATTATCTTTGCTGAATGGAGCCATAATGGCAAATGTCGTGCATGGAAGATTAACGATTCAAGAACGCCTCAAAGATACCAACGGAAATACCACCGTCACGATTTCATGCAAATATCAATGCAAATTACCCCATATGATAAGGAAGGAGGAATTAGGCATGGAAGTAGTGAAAGTTATAGCTGGCAAAGAAAACTTGCAGACTTTATTTATCTCGAAACTAATGTAAGGGTCTCAGAACGTGATTTTCAAATTCAGAAATAAAAAAAAGGGGCTTAACCTTCACCTTGATGAAGAAATACATAATGGGTGCTGGTATGCGACGTTTTGCCTGGAAAAAGATAACAGTATAGTTCCTACTTCCGAATGGTCTGTTTGTAGTCATGATGGAGCTCTATGGCTGTGCAACTTGATCACAGAGCTAAAGAACGACAAAAAAAGTTATTTTATCCAAGGTGATAAATTTTATTTAGAGATGTCTGAATTAATTCGTCAAGCTGATGACCAGGAAATATATTTAAGTCAATTACTTCAGTTGCCATGTTTGTTTGATGGTGGGATTGAAGTTAAAGGATCTGGACTATTGCATCATAGTGATTTTAAAATATCATATAATTGGATCTCAGGTAGTGGACGACCCCTTCACGCGAAAAGAAAAGGAGCGATATTAATCGTTGGGGAGCAGAAATATTTGTTGCCATATCATGCTTATTCATTATCTACACATCTTGATGAGCTGAAAGAGGTTATAATTAAAAGTAAAGGTTTGCATGAAAAACTTACTGAGTTAGCGGAGTTTAAAAATGTCCTTTCGATGTTACCCCTTGAGGAATGCCAAAAAATAAAGCAATCATCCGATTTAAATGGTTTAAAACTGTATTATGCAAATGCATTTCGGATCGAACCTATACCGGAAGAAGGTGGGTATAATTTTCGCCCAGTTCTTCTTAGGCGACATGTCGATAGCCAAGATTCTAATCCTGTATTTGAATGTATATTGCCACCAGCAGAGCAAGTTCGATATGCAAATCAATTTTTTAAGAGTACAACTTTATTACCCCAATATAATTTGGGCGTGGGTAAATACCTAATTATTAATGAACAATTAAATAAAGCATTGAAAGTTGTTCATAAAATCCAACATGCGAGTGTTAAAGAAAAAGAAGAATTTTTGAGAAACCCTAAAGCAGTATTAGCGGAGCAGATAGAGGGGGTTTTTGATGTTGATGGTATGGAAAATATTTTTTCAGACAGAGTAATTGGAGTTGGTGAATGGCAAGATAAGGTGATTCCATGGATCAAGATGCCAACACAGGACTGGATGCCTGGTGGAGAATTACCCACTGGTGAACGAGGCATACTGATTGGGGAAGATAAAATATTTCTATCACAGGATAGTGCACAAAAATTATCCGAAGAGCTTAGAAGGGCGATTGACCAAGGACAAGAAACTGTTAAATTTCAAGAAAATATAATACCTGCAAATTTAGATGTATTAGGAGCAGTAAAACAGATAATTCCAATTAAACCTACAGATTATCAGTCTCCCAACGAAAAAAAAGGGAAAGGGAAAACTGAAATATCACTCAAACCAATAATATTAGTAAAAGAAAATCTTGGTTCTTTAGAATATATTGTACATCGAACGCCAAGAAGTAATGTACCACAAAATAGTAATTTTCCCGAACAATTGAGAAGTGAGCCAAAGCAGCATCAAAAAGAGGCTTATAATTGGCTTCTCAAACATTATTGTGTGGGATCAAGGGGAGTCTTGCTGGCAGATGATATGGGATTGGGAAAAACATTCCAAGCACTTATGTTCTTGGCGTGGTTGCGAGAAGGTATGGATAGGGCCGAAATTCCTAGAAGACCGTTACTTATTGTTGCGCCAACAGGATTACTGAAAAATTGGGAAGCTGAGATAGAAAATCACTTGCTCGAAGACCTCGGCCATCTTGTTCGTGTTTATGGTGCAGAAACAAAACGTTTAAAGAATGGTTCCGAATTGGATACTTCTAAATTGTCTAATGCTGGTTTGGTTTTAACAACTTATGATACTTTAACAATTTACCAGACAAGCTTCAGCGCAGTCACATTTTCTGCAGTTGTTTTTGATGAAATCCAGAAACTTAAGAATCCTGGCATCTTGAATTATAGTGCCGCTTGTAGTTTAAAGTCAGAGTTTTGGATTGGAATGACGGGTACCCCCGTTGAAAATAGATTATGTGATTTGTGGAGTATAAGTGATGTGTTACAGCCGGGTATGTTAGGTACCATAAAAGAGTTTAGCCAAAAATATGAGAAAGTAATACTTGAAGATCAGGCGTTAGCAGAGACTCAGATAAAAAATCTTCAAGATATTATTAGTCATGCGTCCGAAAATGCTCCTCCTTTTATGATGAGGCGTATGAAATATGAAAAGTTACCAGGGTTGCCAGCTAAGCATATTAAAGTATATAAAGAACCTATGCCAGAAAAACAATTTAAAATTTATAACGATATTATGAATTCAGCAAAAAGGGACAAGGGAAAGAAAAAAGGAGTAATGTTAGAGGCGCTTCACAAATTAAGAGCTTGCTCATTACATCCTGATTACAAGCGTACAAATCAGAATTGGCAGAATGAAGATTTTATTAATGCTTCCGCAAGACTTAAAGTATGTTTTAAAATTTTAGAGGATATAAAAAGCAAGAATGAAAAAGCTTTGATATTTATAGAGTACAATGAATGGCACCGGCATGATTTTTTACCTGAGATTTTAAGAAGATATTTTGCACTTAAAAATCTGCCAATGGTTATAAATGGCCAGGTTGATTCTATATCACGGCAGAAACGGGTAGATCAGTTTCAGAGTGAAAGGGGTGAGTTTGATGTTATGTTACTATCTCCAAAAGCAGGAGGTGTGGGGCTAACCTTGACTGCCGCAAATCATGTTATTCACCTAACAAGATGGTGGAATCCTGCTGTTGAGGATCAGGCGAGTGATCGAATATATCGGATTGGACAAGATCGCCCTGTTTTTATACATTATCCTTTGGCAGTTCACCCCGAATTAAAGGAGGATAGCTTTGATGTTATTTTGAATAATATATTAGAAAACAAGAGGAAGTTGAGAGATAAGACATTAATAACTTTGCCAGATATTAGTGAAGTTTCTGCGGACTTAATTAAAAGAAGCTTTGGTAAGAGTAGTGTTTCAGATGATATATTGAATGAAAGCTATATGATGAGTGGTCGGGAATATGAAAATTATGTTTTACAGAAATTACAAAATGTAGCACCTTTATTTGGTTTGTATGTGCGTGATACACCACAGTCCTGGGATGGCGGAGCTGATATGGTAGTTGAAACACGTGATGGTGAAATAATAGGGGTGATACAGTGCAAACATGTCAGTTCAGATGATAAAACATCTGAATTAAGCTCAGACTTAGAAAGGGCGATAAAAAGTTATGAATGCAAAGATGAGGTATGGAAAATAGGTGTTACAAATGCACAGAAGTTAAGTGGCGTTGATAAGGCATGGGAGAAAAGCTCAACTAACCACTTAATAGTTCATGGCGAGAATGGTCTAAATCCAGAGAAATTAATATTTCAGTATTTGTCTTCATTGGTATAATAGAAGCGTTTTTGTATATCTAGCAAGAAACAAAGTTGAAATGATTTAAAATGGTGGGTAAAGGTGTCACTAACCGTCGATACTTTACTTAGATAGTATGAAAAATGGTGCGACCTCTTTGCTTTAAAAA
Source organism: Uncultured Candidatus Berkiella sp. (assembly GCA_964633725.1). Taxonomy (GTDB): domain Bacteria; phylum Pseudomonadota; class Gammaproteobacteria; order Berkiellales; family Berkiellaceae; genus Berkiella_A. Next base: position 8,169 of record CAZWHY010000038.1, on the reverse strand, counting down.
GGCACCACAGCGGCACCATTTTCTGCCAATCTGTGACAATCACTGACAATTTTGCAGTGAAATATAGCGATTTCAAATTGAGGTTATTTTATTTATTTTTCATTGTCTTTGGTGGTTTCTGATAGTCTTTTGCGGTTAAATTTTTTACCCTTCGGAATGGATTCAATTCCCGCCGTCTCCACCAAATTCAAATCTCATACCATCCCATATCATCCACAAGCCCTTGTAAATCAAGGGTTTTTGCGTTTAAACTATCCCATAGCATATTCTAAGGTTTCACTGAATCCAATCCCTAGTGGGGGCCGATTGGGGGCCTTTTTAGTTTTAGGATAGTCGAGGCCCCCAAATGGCATTATCAGACGCAAAGGTACGAAAACTCAAACCCAGAGACAAGGCTTATAAAGAGTCAGATGAGAAAGGACTGTATTTGCTCATCAGCCCCAATGGCTCTAAGCATTGGCCGTTATGACGGCAAAGAGAAGAAGCTCTCGTTTGGGGCCTATCCAGAAGTTAAGTTGGCTGATGCCAGGCGCAAGCGGGAGGAGGCCAAGAAGTTATTGTATGATGATATCGACCCAAGCCTACATAAACAAGAACGAAAGCTCGCTAGGCAACTAGGCCCTGAAAATAGCTTTGAGCTACTAGCCTTAGAGTGGCATGCAAAGAACGTCGCTGTGTGGACTCCAGACCATGGTAAGCGCATCATAACTCGCCTGACAAAAGACATCTTCCCCTGGTTGGGCAAACGTCCTATCTCTGAGATTAAAGTTTATGAGCTGCTCAAAGTTCTAGATCGCATACAAAAGCGCGGCGCTATTGAAACAGCGCATCGAGCTCTACAGAACTGTAGCCAAGTCTTTAGGTATGCGGTGCAAACAGGGCGCGCCGAACATGATATTTGCCCCAACTTACGTGGCGCTTTGCAACCAGTTAAAAAACGTAACCATGCATCGATAACCAATCCGAGTGAAATAACGGGTTTACTAAAGTCTATTGAAAACTACGAAGGCTATTACGTCACTAGGTGTGCCTTAAAGCTGTCACCACTATTTTTTGTTCGCCCCGGTGAGCTAAGACAAGCCGAATGGTCAGAGTTTAACTTTGATACCAATGAGTGGCGTATTCCAGCTCATAAAATGAAGATGCGTGAGCAGCATATTGTACCCCTGTCTAAGCAGGCTATTAGAACCATCGATGACTTAAAGCCTCTAACAGGACATGGGCAATATCTTTTTCCCAGCATTCGCACCCCGCAACGACCAATGTCTAATAACACTATCACGAGTGCGTTGCGCCGCTTGGGTTATACAAAAGACGAAATGACAGCCCACGGCTTTAGAAGCATGGCTTGCACACTATTAAATGAACAAGGTTGGAATCGAGATGCCATTGAATGACAGCTTGCCCATGCAGAGCGGCGTATAACTATGCGGAGCATTTGCCGAAGAGAAGGGAAATGATGCAGGCATGGGCAGATTATTTAGATGAATTAGCATTAAAATAAACAATAAGTAGGTAATATGGAAATTAACCAAGATTATGTTTCATTGAGAAACTACAGCAAAGATTCAAGGGCTATTTATATTTTGCTGGAAGCTGGGATTAAAAAGCAGGCATCTGTCTATCGATTAACTTTGGATTCAAAGTTAAAGGAACTAAAGCCTTCTAATTTGCAATCTCTTGTTTCAAATCATCCTAATAAAGTAGAACTAGTTATCGAGCATACAGAGCTACCCGGTCTTAAACCCAATACTAAACAAATAGGTTGGGGAGTGTATGGCGTTTTTGAGACTTTATCTAGTTTGGATTGTTGGATGGAAGAGAGCGAGATAGAGCAAATATTAAAGCCTCCCCAAGTGACTTCTGCTTCAATTGAAATTGAAAAATCTACAATGTTAAAGATGATTTTAGGGATGGCTATAGCAGCTTATGATTACAAACCAGGTATAGAAAAGAATGGATTTACAGGCGGTAAGAAGGGTAGTATTGCGTATGACCTTGAAAAATTTGGTTTTAATATTGATAAAGGAACGGTTCGGAAATATTTGAAGAAAGCAGCCAGAATGCATAATAACGGATTGTTTTTAGAGGCTAAAGAGAAAGTGGTAAAGCATACTCACAACTAACCATGTAGTGAGGGATGGTAATATTCTGTCATAGTCAGTGTTTTTTCAGCACTACTTGAGTGGGGGGCTAAATCCCAGCCCTACTTGCTGCACGGGTATTGCGCTTCTGTGCCCCGTATAAGTATGTGGCAGGAAGGACCCTTGAGTTGTTAGAACTCTTGTTTTTCACTATACATCTTCTTTGAAAAGGTCGTTTAAAGTCACGATACCGCCATTTAACATCTCTTCTGAATACATGGTTTCCTTTAATCCATTGGCAGATATCATTGCCAGGAATATTTGTTTGTTTGTTTTTGTTGCCTGTGTAAAAGTTTGTATTTTATTTGTCAGATTTTTTGAGTATTGTTTGTCAATTTTAAATGGTTTATCTGTATATTTAATCTCACATATTGTTATTGAGTCGTCATGTCGATCAAACAATAAGTCAATTTGAGCGCCTTGCTTTTCTTCTCCCTTAGTAGGGATGAAGCGCCAAGGAGAAGCCAAGCTTGACTGGCTTATATTTAAGGCCCTTCGAATTTGAGTAAGATGCTTGAAGCAAATATTTTCAAACGTGTAACCCATCCAAGTAAAATATGCTGGAGTATTCACAACACCATTCCAATAATCTGTGGCTTGATTCTGCTTCAATTGATTTTTTACTGGCATAACCCACTTGAGATAAAAATAACAATATTCATCATTTATTCTATAAAAGACACCTCGTTTCTTATGTCCATAAGGTATATAACTTGATATGAATCCTGCGTGTTCTAAATCTTCGAGTCTCTTTGTTAAGCGACCACCTGTTCCGGTTAGCTTGTTTTTTTCGGTTAATATACTTCTATGAATGCCATCCTTTACTTCAGCTATAAGTGTAACAATTTCTTTGTGTTGATCAGAATCTTTAAATAATGATAAAAACACTTCATCAAACTCATTAAAAAACATACTATCTGGCTTGAAAAATAGATTATTAATATTTTGATCGACAGATTGTTTAATATTGATATTCTTTAGATAGTATGGGACTCCGCCTGTAACCATATAAATTTTTGTAGCTTGCTGTTGGTTACATGAATATTTTATATATTTTAAATATAAGTGAGTTTCTTGCAGGTTAAATGGGGATAGTTTTAATTTTTTCGTGATTCTGTTATGAAGCCCCCCGCGGTTTTTAATAATGTTTGTTACAATCCATGATGCTGCTGAACCACATACGACTAATTTAATTTGTTTATTATTAGCCCAGTGTCTATTCCAAAAATACTCTATGGCACGAATCATCCCAGATCGAGGGGTTGCCATCCAAGGGAGTTCATCAAAAAACAAAACAATTTTTTTGCTTTTAGGTATTTTCTCCATAGCATGTGTTAGCGCCTCAAAGGCTTTTAGCCAGGTTGTTGGGGTTTTAATTTCAGCACCGTTATAGAAACTTGTGCCTAATTCCTTAGCAAAGCGTTCGAGTTGTTCTTTTAAGGGGCCATTGTAAATGCCTGTTGTTTGGAAAAAGATACATTTTTTTGATTGAAAGAAGTTTTGAATAAGATATGTCTTACCAACTCGCCGCCTACCATACACCGCTATGAATTCAGCACTTGCGGATGCAAGAGCTTCTTCCAACTTTTTCTTTTCTCTACGCCTACCAATAATCTTGTTCAAAAGTAACTCCAACTTTAACTTTATCGGGACACTTATAAGGTTGGCATAAGTGTCCCGATAAATCAATTTTCCACTTTATCAGGACACTTATAGAGCGGTTATAAGTGTCCCGATAAATTTTATTGTTAATTATCTATATTTATCAATATGTTATATAGATTTTTCATAACGCCGTTGATCAAAACGTATGAAGTATATTTGACGGTTATTTGATAGGTATCCTTTGTGGTGGCATATGAATATAATAAAATACTTATATTTCATACGGTTATAGTATTTATTTTATTTGATGGGTATTTGATGAGATCACGATAAAAGAGTGCATTATCACGGTATATAAGTGCCTAGGATAGAAGATTGATTTGGATGTCCTGGAAAACTTTTTGCTTTAAACCAACTCGGTCAGCTGATTAGCTTTTAGGCAGCCCAAGCCGCTTTCGTTGATTCACAGCAAGATGCTCGAACTCATTTGTTGAACACATGAGCATAAATGGCTCCTGCACAACATATATTTTATACCTTGTAGGGTATATATATTGATTTATACCCTGAAGGGTATATTAGCAAGTAAATACAGGGACTAGGGGAGAAGTTGGTGTGGGTGGTCCCCGTGGAGATGTTTTCCTATCATCCCTTGGTTTAATAACCCCACTACTTGAGAGGGGGCACCTGAAATTTTAACTCATTCTCCAATATATGCTAATTATCACCATGTAATGGAGAACATATCAAAATTTAAATGCTTTCTAGCCATAAAACTATGTAATACCAAAAAATTTGGTTTATCGTATTCTCATATGTTCTATGTGCAGCTATTTCTAAAAGCACTATAGGCTTGGTTAAACTCAATTTGATTTATGATATTTTTAGGCGCAATAAATTCAGCAAGAAGCTCATTTGTTTTTGTTGCGAATAGTAGAATAATAAAAATGCAGGCTAAGCTGATTAGGCGGCCTCTGGGCTTAAAAATATTATAGATGGGTAGAAGTAATAACTTCATGAGCGTAAAACAAAATATCCCCGTTAGAAGTATATAGACAACGGTTTCCCATGAGTTTGCGTTGGAAAGATTATATGAATCTGTTTTTAAAATAGCATTTAATAATTCAAGAGCCATATATGTCATGATTGGTAATGTAATTGCATAGACTCTACAAACTCTCCAAAAGATACAAAGCGGAACAGTCTGGTGGTGTTTTACTTTCAGTAACTTTAAAAATAAAAATGAGAAAAATGCTATGCACGCAGATAGAGATAGCGCACTTACTATTATCTCTAAGGCTAAGGGAGCCATATACATAATTTTGAATGGGTCAAATTCTAGGTGTTCAGGAAAAAACTGAATAATAAAAAAAACAGTTAATTCTGATAAGGCTAGTCCAATGCAAAGGTCAGTAAATTCATGTTGAAATGAGTTATTAGAATCGTTTGTGAGTGTAGGATTTTTATAAATTTCTACCGTTCTTTGAACAAATGGGTAGTATTGGATTTTTTTAAGCGCCAATAAGAATGGATCAAGGATTATTAATATATTTTTTATTTTTGGTATTTTCGATAAACAATCAAAAAAAAACAATTTTGATTTATTGTAGGGCATAAAGCAAACTTATATGGTGAGTAGTTAGAAATTCAGAATATTGGTATTCAACAAATTACTCAAGAGAGTGTGTTGTACTTCAAAAATATTAGGTATGGCACTAAAAAATTCTGCATATAGTTTCTGCTCAAAACTCCGGAACGTAAAAGGTTTGAGGTGAGGGCCTTAGAAAAGATATAACCATTTGAATTACATGTATTTAATATCAATTCCTCAATCAATCTCTGATAACCTCTGATAAGATTTATTATAAAATCTAGGGGAAACCACGTGCGATTAAGGGTGGTACCTGCCCCATACATCCAAACTTTATACCGCAGCATAACAACATGCTGGATTTAACAGGGTAAGTTACCAAGACTGGAAGAAACAACCCCCTACCTGAGACTCAGTTACTGCGCGGGTATTGCGCTTCTGTGCCCCGTATAGAGATATGGTGAGAGGGATCCATTTTTTTTGCTGGGTGATTAGAATAGAAAAGCTGGCAAAAAAATAATTCGCAAAAATGCTATTAATTATGTTTTGGCTAAAACAGCTTTTAGTTTTCTATAAGTAATACCATGCGCATCATTTAGATAGCCTGCGATGAATGCACCTAAGCAGCCCGCATTAAATATCTATCGTATTTCTTCATATGCAGCATAATTAAAATTTATCCCTGATACTAAATTGCCCTCATGATAGTGCCAAATTAATTTTCTAATTGACTGAATTAACATCTTAGTATTGGTGAATGATTTGCATCCATATATTTTTTTCTTCAACCAATTCCAAAATCGCTCTATCGGGTTATATTCTGGTGAATACGGTGGTAAAAAACATAGCTGAACCCATGAATGCTTTTTTAAAAATTTACGTACTTTTTTGCTGCGATGAATAGAACCATTATCCAAGATAAGTATTAGCTTCTTATCCTTATATAATTGGTGCAATTTATGTAAAAAAGCAATAAAATTATCGCTGTTTCCTTTGTTTGCTTGCTTCCAATAAAACTTACTGCTTGTTAGCGCAAGCGCTCCAAATAACGTTTTGCTTAATCTGTTTTTTACAGTTGCTACCGTTTTTTTCTCCCTTTCTAAACCAGCCCCTATTTACATAAGGTTGATTTGAAAAATGAGCTTCGTCAACAAAAAAAACCTCTGAGGAAATTGGGTCTTCATCTTTGATTTTTGATACTATTTCAGATATAACAGATTTTTTTCGGCAGGTGTCGGTGCATTTTCTGGTGTGGTTTTTGAAAATCGCTTGTACACAAAATTTTTCTTATTTAGTGCTTTCAAAACAGTGTTTTCACATACCTGGTATCCCTGTTTAGATAACCAATCACGAAGAATATTAATTTGCCATCCATTTTCTTGATAGCCGAAGCTCTGGGGGGACTTACTAAGAAGTTCATCGATATGAGCCTCAATAAATGTCGCTTTAACTGGGGGCCTTCCTGGCTGTTTCTTTGACTCTAAACCTGAAATGCCTTCTTGTTCATACCGATGCAACCATAATCGAATTGTATTAATATTGCGATCTAATTGCTGTGCTATTTGTGGAGGGGATTTACCTTGACTCGCTAATAAAATATAGTGAGCTCGCTCACGTGCAGCAGATTTACGGTTCATCCTTAATATATTTAAATCAAGAATTTCAGCTTCAAATAAAGATATCCGTATCATTGTTCAACTTCTTACATTTGTTTTACTACCAACCCATAGTTTACCATAAAGCTGCATATGCACTAAATATTTAATGCGGACTGCTTATTAGTATAGAACATGAATAATGTGTACAAACAGGCTCAGGCTAAGTAGTTGATGTTGGAACAGATATTATTTATAGTTGCTTATTATATTGTTCTAACTAATTTATCAGGATAGATTAATGAGAAAACTAACACTTTTATCTTTTGCTCTTATAGTATTTTTTTCGAGAGTAAGTATGGCTGAGTCTGATCTTAGAAGTGGTCATCAATTAGTAAACTCATGTTCAAAATATGTAATGTTTCATAAGAATAAACATCTTGGTAATAAAGCTATAAACTTTGAATCAGTTGATTATCTAGAAGCAGGAAGGTGCATGGGATTCATGACTGCATTTTTGGATACCCATAGGTTTGTTAATCTTATTCAAAATTGGGATGAAGTTAGTGTTAATGCAAAAGGTGAAGAGGATATATCATTATTTTGTGTGCCCGCAAATATCTCTTATCTCAGCCAGACAGAATTACTTTTAAATCAATTATATCTGAGAGCAGAGAAAGATAGAGCAGAATTAGATAAACCCGCAAGTTTACTAGCGTTAGAGATATTTTCAGAAAAGTTTCCTTGTAAAAGTAGGCATGCAGAAATTTCGCAGAACTCTAAAAAGAGCTAGAGTTGCTTGTATAAACTATGGGTCCTTCCCAGCTCTTAACTAAACGGGGCGTAGATGCGCAATACCCGTGCAGTAACTGAGCCTGGGCATCCCCCCCCCTCCTAACAGTGAACAATTAATTAATAGTAACTGCTCACCCCTCCCGGTGAACAAAGGTAAATAAATTTTCAAAATGGCTTGACACACTTTTCGAGGCATAGAAATATTTATATTATCCTAGAGTAAAAGTAGCTTATAAAACTGCTACAGAGATCCAATGTGATCATAAAACTTGTTCAGAGCCATTTGTTAAGCTTTGAAATACTTTGTATTACTGCTGAGGCTTACGTTAACACCAAAATCCCCATGATATGATATGCATCATAACTAATTACTTCATTATGAAAGTAAGCGGTCATTTACCCCCACTCTTGACGTAACAAAAAATCAAATCTTTAAATT
>CAZWHY010000037.1:581-36281 GCA_964633725.1 Uncultured Candidatus Berkiella sp. | reverse complement strand
TACAGGTGGTTTCGTATTAGAAACAACTCGACTAAGCGACGGCGTGTCGCACCATAATTGCATAGGCACATACTTTTATAGAAAAAATAGATACCAAGGATTTTAACCTTGCTAACATCCATGTTTTACGGTGAGAGTAATCTTGCTGGGTATAGCTATCGACACCACAAAGAAAACTGCGGCGCACACAACGTGTCATACAGTGATAAAAAGGCGTAGCTTCTAGGTTTATTTGCATGCTTCGAGCTGAGGTCATTAGCTAATATTTCTTGTATTTATTATTGCTACAACCTACGTTTCTATATGTGCCATGTCAAGGTTTTTATAATGGGTGTCCTTATGTTTTTTAGCCTTTGTATTATACGATAGAAAATTACACAGTCAGATGTACAGGGTCGAAGCCAGCCGTCGAGTGGGAGATAGTTTTAAATTTAATTTAGAAGCGACAATTTTGTCCAATGTGAATCGTATGGATCCTTTGAGTTTTATTAGACGCGACCATTTGGTGCAAGCTGAGGTTGTGTATTATTTCTAACAAGTTGTAATAGAAAATAGAATAGCTAAAAATATATTAACCATTCAGCTCATTGTTCCTTGATCTATTGGGCATGGTTTTCTTGAAATATCGTGCATAAACACTATGATTTATTGCTCTATCACATTGAGGGCTGCTACTTTGGCTCCAACACTTCCATATATGCTATTGATTTATATTAGCTTAAAGTGTTAATATGTTATTTAACTTAATTATAATAGGCATGCAGGGTTTAAAATGTCCAAATCAGAATCAGGCAATAAAGAAAAAATTGCAAATACACTAGTAGGTCTAGATAAAATTCAAAGTTGGCAAGACACCCTGCAAAGAGAAGTTGGTAGTCTGCAATCAAATGCGTATGCTCCAATTGGCTTAAAACCAGCATCTGGCGAATTTTCAGCCATTTACCCTTTGCCTGACGGTCTGTGTGTAAAGTGGATGAAAGTTCCTGATATGGATGGGGAATTAGAAAGGGAGGCATGCCTGCTGCAGCTTTTGGAAGAGTATGGTATTCCTGCGGTAAAAATACATGGGGAAGTATTTCAAATCTCAGGCCGCGATGCCGTTATTATGAATTGGTTAGTAAATGGCCAATTACTGGAAGCTAAAAATTCTGAAAATGCCAAATTTATGCTGGTGGCGACATTATTAGAGATAGATATCCCCACAGGAGAAGCGTGGGCGCTGCAGTTTGATAGAATTAAGTCTGAAATTGAAATAAAGATATTGTCTAATGATTTCGACTTTTCAGATTTTCAAAATCGAGCTGCTGCATTCTCAACGCAATTTGGAATAATTAATACTCAACTTAAAAATAATAATCTTGCTATAGGGGACATGCAATTATTGATGACTCAAGATGGAAATGTTTGCGTAATTGATCCACTCGACGTGTTAAAAGTTACTTTTTCAGAAGGCTATATTAAAGCGTCTGATTTACAGCCTATTGAACTTGAATATATAAGAGCAGAAAGAGCAGAAAGAGCAGAAAGAGCAGAAAAGCAAGAGATAAATGAAGACTACACAAGAATAGTCAGGGATAGTTTCGAAATGTTATCTCAGCTTGAGAGACATTCAAAAGTTATATCTTTATTGGCGAAAGTTCCAGTTACTCAGTATCTTATGGATTTAATAAATCCAAAAAAACAAGATATTACAGCCAAAAAATCTGTCGCTGAGATTGAAGCCGGAGCGGGGCTTTCTTCAAGAGCCATAGCACATCGGCTTTTAAATAGAAGCGTAACTCCCAAAGCAAGCAAAAGAACACCAGGCTTTCCAAAAAAGCAGAGAAGGATTTAGGATTATTGATTCTAAAACTAATCTTTATGACAACGCTTCTTAACGCTTAAATCTAGATTTAAGTGGACTTTCTTTGGGCTTTCTCCTTGGGGCTGTAAATGGAGTGCCTATATTACCAAATAATAATTGTTGTACACGCAAAGGTTCAGATCTTGTTGCTGGAGGTTTAATGCTTGAACAAATAGGCTCTTTCAATTGAGATGCCAACTCATTTAAAGTTTCAGCTTCTATGATATTAGAGCATATATCCATTCCCGTTTTGAGCCAAGATTTGGTTGACTTTAAAAATCTGATAAAATCAACACTAGTATTTTTTTCTGGTTCAGCAATTGACTCTACAACGTCATACCCATTGTTTACTTTTACCACATCTAATGGATCTATTATAAAGAAATTCCCTGTTTGTGTAATAATTCCTTGTAAATCAGCTATTTCAAAATTTGTTTTTTTGGATTTATCTAATATAGATTTAAAGTGCTTATTAAGACGCTTTGCAGACCGTTTAATGTCATCCAAATTACCATGTCCCAAATTTTGTTGTATTTCAACTTCTAGTTTTTGTTTTTGTAGGAACCATGCTTCTTTGGCCGCCATTCGGGAACCAGACAATGCGGCGAAAATTTGAAACCTTAATGGTGAGGGTGTTTTTGCTTCGATAAAAACGCCATTATCTATATAACGTTCAATTAATCCATACCGAGTTATGCTATTAATTTCCTGAGCAGGGAATACGCTTCCGCTTGTTTCAACGACAGGGAATCCTAACGCTCTAAGTTCTTCTAGGTAGGTAAGTTCATTGTGCATTAAGTTGCTTGCGAACTCAGAGGTTTCATGCGTAATGAGAACACAAAAAGCTGTGCCTGGAATACGTATGCATTTTTTGCAAGTACCTTGCTCCATAGGGGATTGCAAGAGTGCGTTAAAATGCTCCTGAACATATTGTTGCAGTTCAACGATATTGTCAGATTGGGCACATTGAAGCGTCATATCTAGCCCCTCATATAAATAAATTAATGCTACCAGCAATAATTAAATTAAGCAATTCTGTCCGTCGTAAAAGCAACTTATTTTTTGCCTTTGGTTACAATTGAGAATGTATCCCACAAAAAATAGCTCTCCAAGATTTGTTAATTACAAATGTGAGTTGAACCCATCGTGCACACCCATACTTTGAATATGGTCAATAATGTCCCCTTTTAGGGCGATAAGCTCCTCAATAAAAATTGTTTACTAACCGATAAGGACACCCATTATAATTTTATAATTCCTGTAAAATTTCCCTATATTAGAATCTCAATGTAGCTGAGTATTCAAATTAGAAAATATTTTCTATATAGTAAAATTATTAGAATAGTTTTAATAGGGGCATGTGCAGTACATCTTAATGCTCTGCATCTAATTGAATATGTGTTAATGAGAGTTTTAGGCTGCTAAGTAGTTCCGTTTAACTACTTTTAGCCCTTTGATAACTAAAATATTTGCTTGATAATAAACTCAGCGGATTTTCCTTAGCCATATGGTTACTCAAAAGTGGTTGTTGAGCCACAGTTCTACTTTTAATAAAATCATAGCTGATACATGCTGAAAATCAGTGAAGTTTCTGTAAATAAATTTTCCGGGTCGCTAGACCCGGTTGAATTTTAAATTTTATTTTTTGATTTTAGGTCATCCAGAGCAGGGGCATATTGTTCTTCTAAAAGCGTTACAAAATCTAGCTGATTATACTCTTCTGCAATTTCTAAAAGTGTTTTGATTTCAGCGCCTTCGCCTAGCTGCATTACAGAATATGGGTTTCTAGGTTCATGTATTGAAGTAACATTTACTTTATATTCACTATCTATACCTGTTGCAGCCATTAATGATTCAAAGCGTTCCTTGTTTCCTGCATGTAAAGCATTCAATAAGCTTACTACATTGGCATATTCATTATAATTATTAAATAAGCCTTGGGGGCCGCTAAGAACTTTAGATCTTAAGTGCCACGAATTTGAAAACTCTTCACATTCAATTTTTTGACTGGAGCCTCGTAATTTATGTTGATGCAACATATAAATTCTCTTTATTATTTTTCAAAAAAAAGTAATTTAACACTGAATAAAGAAAATAGCTAGTTGAATATATACGAGCTTATACAAATAGAGGCGCCAAAAAATCCACCAACGACCTAGGAATGGCCAAAAGAGTACACGCCTTTTAATGCAGCGAAACAAGCAGAGCGTAAGGCGCCCCTAGGTTATGAGAAACTAAAATTTTTGTGCAAAGAAAAAGAGATTGATGAGGGGACTGTAGAAAAACCTAAAATGTGCTTAGGATTTATTCGTATTTTTTGTTTGCTCAACAATTTGAAAATTTCGAATCGTTGGAGGGCTGCCTCCGATTGTAATGTTGAGTTTTTACAATTCAGATTGGTTACTAGCAATCTAGATAAGATAGAAGGTATTTTTGACGGATGAATTGAGAATAGTATTATCATCAATTTTGAAGGGGGGTAGCAAAATAGAAATGTCCGGTATTGGGCAAGTTATTTAAATATCACGCTTCACTTCGTAGAGTGCATATCATCGTAGTCAAAAGCTTGGTTTTATTTTAATAAACGCACAGATAAAAGCCATTTTTCTTGTTTTTTTCAGTTTGTTATAGACATATTAAGGATAATCTTTATAATTCGTTATCTTAATTACTAATGTTTGTTGGCCACCCTAAAAATATAGAGAAGATTGTTATGAATAAGCTACGTATAGACAAGTTGGCAGTGCTTCTGTCTGCTTTGCTAATATCTTTCTCAATTTTTGCTCAGGGAGACTCAAAATACAAGTTAGCCAAAGAATGTACTTTGTTAATGCATCCGGCAGAGCTTTATAGTGTTTATGAACCTATAGCGAAGGGATGTATTGAACCTGTAGATTTTGATGGGCTAAAGTTGCCCAAATATGAAAAAAAAATATTGCGGGAAAAATTGGAACAAAAACTTCACCTGAATCTTGTTGAACTTTTCATAAAGTCTAGAGCGGAAGTCTATACAGAAAGAGAATTAGATATCCTCATTAAACATTATCAAAGTAAACTAGGTAAGCAGATCATTAAAAAGTTGCATCAAGCTCAAGGTAGGCCGGTGATTTATACTCAGCAAGAGTTGGACTTTAATATTGCTTTTGCAAATGAATATAAAGAAATTGCTAAGAAAACAGGAGATCTTATGATTTGTTTCGGAATAAAGCTCAAAGAACAATCTTCAAAATTTGGCTCAGACGTGGCTCTTTTGATCGCGGGGCATTGTCACGATTATAATGAGAGTCAAAAAACATGAGTATTAACATAAACTACAGAGTAAACAAGAGAGAAAATAAAAAACGATTCGTAATGATATTATCGCTAAGTATATTTTTTATTTGTTTGTTGCCGGAATGTTTAAGACTGATTCCAGCGCTTAAACTTTACATATCTAGTGATAGCCTAACAAGGTTGGTAATGTTATACGCTATGATTTGTGTTTTTGGTTTTGTTGTATTTTATTGCGTATTAAAAAACAAAACAAATGGTGTAATTTTATACTCTAAAGATGTTGAAAAGCCTGAAGATCAGAACTCTGAATATGATATAGAATTAGATTCTCCTTATGAAGTGGCTGTTATTTTAGCAAAGCATATTGCAATTTGGTTTTGCTTATATCAAGGGGCGATAGTGTTTTTCTTTGGCCTTATTTCTATTGTGGTTGCATTTTCCAGCTCACATATTATTGGAACCGCATATTATGTAAATATCCCTTATACTTCGTGTGAAGTTGATCTACTATATTTGCTACAAACTGGTGTGGCAATATTCTTTCTTCAGAGAAGATTACTATCTCAACCGATCAAAAATAAATTTAAGTTGGATGTTCGGGAAAATTAGATTTTAAAACTCTGGACATTCTTGCTTAGCTTTATATTCGGTGTGCTCTACAGGCTTGGCTGGGTCTTTTGGTTTTTCTGGGTTTTTTGAGGGTTTTCTTTCTGATGTGCCCAAAAAAACATATCCCCATCATCTCCGGTAAGCTGATTACTTTTTATATGAGAAATCAGTTCTGTCTTCTCAGCCTGGGCAGCTCTATACGTTTTGGGGATGCGGTCACAATATGGCAAGCTTTTCCACCAGAAAAACGTGTATTAGCAAGAGTATGTTTTGTGCCTGGCATTATTAAAAATGGCGAAGACTTTGGGAATGCTCTTCGTAACTTAAACGTTGAACAATGCACAATCGTTTGTGAGGCACTTAAAGACAAGCTGCCTGATATTATTAAAAATGGCGATGACTTTGTATCGACTCTTCGTAACTTAAACGCTGAACAATGCACAATCGTTTGTGAGGCACTTAAAGACAAGCTGCCTGATATTATTAAAAATGGCGATGACTTTGTATCGACTCTTCGTAACTTAAACGCTGAACAATGCACAATCGTTTGTGAGGCACTTAAAGACAAGCTGCCTGATATTATTAAAAATGGCGATGACTTTGTATCGACTCTTCGTAACTTAAACGTTGAACAATGCACAATTGTTTGTAATGCCGTCAAAGATAAGCTACCTGATTCCGTTGAAAATAACAATGCTATTAGGTACGCCCTTAAGCATCTAGACTCTAGGGCGCACAAAGCCGTTTGTGATGTTTTCCAAGATAGACTACGTCATCTTGATACATATTCTTGGGTCACTAATTTTTTGAGTAATCTTGTGGTCGTGCCTACATTAACCTGGACCACGCAACAATCTCATAACGACGTTCGGCCGGACCTATTTGAAGACTGGAGCGCTGATAATGAGGGGCAGTCTTATCATATTGCTTCAGCGAGTAAAACTCACCTAGGCAAGCGTAAACCTCCGGGCGATAACTATTTACCGGAAGGTTATGATGAGGGTGCTCATCAGCATAAGAAGCGAAAATATCAGTAAAGCCGTGAGGGTCAGTAAATGATTTCTTATTGAAGTTTCATGAGGCTCAGGCCAGGGCATATAGGGCAGAATATGACCTTATGCCAGCCAGCTTAACTGAACGTTGCCTGGGCCTCAAGAAATACCCCTTGAAAAAGAAGATTGTTTGACTGTTTTGGCTAAATTAAAATTATCATCCATGATAAATTCGATTTATTATTAAATAAGCATCTTAAATGTTCTACTTCTGCAGTGCTGCCTTTTTGCCATATTTGTTTTCTCCTTTGTGGCCTGGCATGGTTATCAGTATGACTAAAAGATAAACTTGTGCAATGATTAATGCAAAACTAATATCAAACAAAATAGAATCTTGTTTTTCAATTAAATCTTGAAGAAGGTAACCAAAAAAGAAGAAAATAGCCCAAATCCCACTCACCACCTTTGTTTCAACAGTTTTAACCAAAGCTTCTAGTAACAAATGAAACGTAACATAGGACATCATGCAGATTATTATTAAATTTGGGATGATAAATACCATGACTGCCCACCATGCAGACAGATTGATATCATGAAGGCGCTTTATTGCCAATGCAATAACCATATAAACCAAGAGAAAAAATAGAATAATGCCAATAATCAAGCCAAATATATGCTGTATATATATTAACCATAGGGAAAATAATCCAAAAAACGACACAAGCATTAAAATAAGTCCCCCTATAAATTCATCCCGGCCGATTCGACCTTGTAGAGAAAAATATAAGTAACTAAAATATTTTCTTGATAGTAAACTCAGTGGGTTTTCCTTAGCCATATGGTTACTCAAAAGTGATTGAGCCACAGTTCTGCTTTTAATAAAATCATAGCTGATACATGCTGAAAGTCAGTGAAGTTCCTGTAAATAAATTTTCATTGGAACTTCACGATTAATTGCCTAACGCTCATCACTCCATGATAACACTAGAGCCCTTAAGTTGTATTAGACGCGATCATTTGGTGCAAGCAGAGGTTGTGTATTATTTTTAGAACAGTTTCTTCGAATATTAATTGATTAAAAAAACAAGATGTTTGTTAAATTGAATTTTTGTTAAAATAAGCTCCAATTTTTGCAATCAATTGAGTTCAACAAATGCCAGTTACCCCCCTAAAAAAAGGTAAAGCTCCAAAGTACCCTGATGAAGATGAGCAGCCTGAAAGTGATGGCGAGGTAGCGTCATTAGGCGATGATTTAAGAGCAATGCAAATTAAGGTTGAAGAATCTAAAGAAGAGGGTACTCAGGAAGAAGACGTACAAGAAGATATACTGTCCACACTGACGGATTCTGTTTTAGATAATGTTGTACGGAATTTACCATTAACAGCATTATATTCACTTGCCTGTGCTTCAACGCGGTTTAGATCTAGCATTTGTGGCAGGGGCGATGTAAAGGAAGCTTCAGTATCTTACCTACGTTCCCCAATCGCTGAAAATACGCTAAATCTTATTTCACAGTATACCCAGGAAGGTGCGCTTAGTTTACTAGAAGGCGTAAAGTTATATCCTAAAGCTGTTCAGGCACAATGGCAAGAGATCCAATATATTGCTAAAAATTGGGGTAGGATTAAGAATGACGAAGAGCTTGATGGGCAAGCGTCCGTATCCCCCCTTGCCGCTGTTCAGGGTATTCAAGGTATGGCTAGAAATGTTGAAGAATTTCAGGCATATGATAATTTTCTTGATTGGCTTAATGACAGCAGAATCAGACAAAAAATCAAATTAAATTCAAGATCATTGGGGCTTGAAAATTTAGTCTTAACTCGAATTCCAACAAGTATTTTGATAGATGATGCATTTCAGGCGTTTTGGAAACAGCTGAGAGTACTTAATCTTCATGGCAATAGAATTAGATGGCTTCCAAATGAATTTAGATTATTGCAGTCGTTGAAAGAACTATATATTGTTAAAAATAGACTTTCAGTCTTTCCAACAGTGATTTTTGAACTTAAAGTCTTGGAAGAACTGGATTTAAGCTATAATCAAATTTTAGGGATTCCGGCAGGAATTAAAGAGCTTACCGCTTTGCTATATCTTGGACTTACTCAGAATAGAATCTCTATAATCCCAGATGTGATCGGTGAGCTTGTGAATTTGCAGAACCTTTGTCTGGGGAAAAATAGTATTAAAGCTATTCCCAAAGAGGTAGGGGCATTGCAGGAATTGCAGATATTGGAGTTGGGGGCAAATAAAATTGATGCAATCCCAGAAGAAATAAGTAGGTTACAAAAGTTACATATGCTAGTTCTTACTAATAATAAAATTGCTAATCTTCCAACAGAGCTTACTCAATTAATGGCGTTGAAGTATTTTTATCTTACTTCAAATCCAATGACTTACGAAAATTTTTATATCTTTTGTGTTAGTAGTAACAAGGATTGGTTATCAAATGTGAGAATGTATTTCCATAATCTAAGAGAGCCGATAGAAGGTGCTCAATATTGTGATTATTTAGCACAATGGCAAGAGATTCAATATCTTAAAAATAAAGCGGCACTAGAAGATAGAGGAACAGTCGCCTTATTGCATGCCTCAGAAGACACTATAGAAAATATTAAAGATATCGATAGACCCGCAAGAAACACTAAAGAATTTGAGAAATATGAAACTTGGCTAGATGCGGTTAATGTCACTGCAATTATGCTTAAAATTTATAAGCCTGGTTATGGGGATTTAAGTGCAACAGCGTTAAATCTCAGCTATTCAAACTTTACCCGAATTCCAAAAAGTGTGTTGTTGGCCAAAAGGCTTGAAGGGTTTTGGTCTCGGTTGCAAACACTGGATATCAGCCATAATTTTTTTACACAGCTACCAGATGAAATGGTTCGATTAGCGGCATTGAAGACTCTTTCACTTGCGTGCAATCAGTTTCGTGTATTTCCAGAAATAATTTGTCGACTTAATACATTGACAGAGCTGAATCTCGATGAAAATAAAATTTCAAAAATTCCAGGTTCCATATCTAATCTGGCTAGATTAAAAAAACTTAGCTTTAGTATAAATAGGCTCTCAGAGATCCCAGAAGAGCTTTGGCAGATAACCACATTGAATTCTCTTTCTTTGGGAGGCAATAAAATCTCGGAGATCTCGAAAAGAATTAGTAATCTTCAAAATTTAACTAGTGTTTGTTTTAGCCGTAATAGACTGGTTAAGTTTCCCAAAGAACTATGTCAGCTACTCAGGTTGTCGGAAATTTATCTGTATAAGAACAATATTACCGAGATTCCACCAGAGATAGAAAATCTTGTAAAATTGCATGCAATCCATATCGATCAAAATAGGCTGACTGCGCTTCCAAAAGAGTTAATGCAAATACCGAATTTCGAACGTTTCGGTTTAAATTTTATTCATCATGCCGAAGATTATACTGAGGAGCAATGTATAGAATTGCTGAAGAGACAAAAATTAATAGAGCCTGGAAAATTAGAAGAACGCATGGAAATAGAGCCTGTTCAATATTCTGATGAAGGAAGTTCTGGAGTATCCGATTCTAATAATGGCGGTGAGGGCAGCTCGAATGGCGCACGAAAAATGCAGCGTCCACGATGTCGATAGAGTATGTAATTAGCTCCCTGGTGCGAAATTAAAAACCAAGTAAATCATGCGCTTTCTTAACCTCACCCGGCGTTCCACGCCACCCTCTCCTGGAATCAGGAGAGGGGTAAGATTCGCTCTGATCATCAGATAGCGTTATTCTGAGAAGCGTAATTTTTGCCAGACAATTGAGCGTGTTTGATGAACGAAGTGAATCTTGTCCCGCTCCTGATTCCAGGAGAGGGTGGCGTGGAACGCCGGGTGAGGTCAAATATGAGGTAAACCCCCGCATATAATTAAGTGCAATAGCAACAAAAGGGTTGTAAAATACACCCAATATTTGTTCTAATAAATAGATAGCCGAATAACTTTTTTGTTTCGGCTAGCTTTAGGGAAAAGGCGGGGACAGTGCTATGGGTACTTTATTTCTTTTATTAACATGTCTTATTATCACTGGTGCGACAGCCTATTTTCGACTCAGTCGCTTCATATGGCCACCTGTTATTTTGGGAACCTTAATTTTAGGTCAGCTTTTTGGCTTTATTAATTTTAGCGCCTTTGTTTTATGGCCAGTGTTTATATTGGCAGTCGCTATTGCGCATATTCCATCTTTTAGGAAAAAAATAATAACGGGCAGAGTTTTTAAATTTTTCCAAGAACAACTTCCTCCTTTAAGTGAAACTGAAAAAGCAGCCATTGATGCAGGGGATGTAGGCTGGGAAGCTAAATTGTTTCAAGGTCAGCCTGACTGGAATGAGCTCTTAGCGATTCCAAAACCAACATTGCGCCCTAAAGAACAATCTTTCATGGACAATCAAGTCAACATTTTGTGTGAGATGACAAATGATTGGGAAATTGTCCAAGAGCAATCTGATTTGCCAGTTGGCACTTGGGAGTATTTAAAACGAGAAAAATTCTTTGGTATGATGATCCCAGAAGAGTATGGTGGGTTGGGTTTTTCTGCTTTAATGCATTCTACAGTGATAACACGCTTGGCCAGTAGAAGTTTAAGCTTGGCCACAACCGCGATGGTGCCTAATTCTTTAGGGCCGGGTGAACTATTAGTGCGTTATGGCACAGACGAACAAAAAAAATATTATTTACCACGTTTGGCCAAGGGACAAGAAATTCCTTGCTTCGCATTAACCGCGCCTGAAGCGGGCAGTGATGCAGGCGCTATTCCAGATAAAGGCATTGTGTGCAAAGGGGAGTTTGAGGGCAAAGAAGTTGTTGGTATTAGATTAAACTTTGATAAAAGATATATTACGTTAGCACCGGTTGCTACTTTAATTGGTTTAGCATTTAAACTATATGATCCTGAGAATCTCTTAGGCAAAAAAGTCAATATTGGTATTACATTAGGTCTGATTCCCGCCACCCATCCTGGCGTAGAGGTGGGTAATAGACATTTTCCATTACGGATGGGCTTTATGAATGGCCCTGTTCGTGGTCAAAATGTTTTTATCCCCTTAGATTGGATCATTGGCGGTGTTAAAAACGCAGGCTTAGGTTGGGGCATGTTGTTTGAATGTCTGTCGGTAGGACGCGGTATATCTTTACCTGCGCTGAGTACAGCGATGGGCGTATTGTCTTACAGAATGACGGGTGCCTATGCAGCGATCCGAAAACAATTTAATACAGCTATTGGTGAGTTTGAAGGGGTAGAAGAACCGCTTTCTAGAATCGGTGGCTTTAGTTATATATTAGAAGCCAACCGTTTATTTACTGCTGGTGCCATCGATCAGAATGCCAGACCTGCCGTCGCAACCGCCATTGCAAAATATCATGCCACAGAATTATCACGGGTTGTGATAAACGATGCGATGGATATTCATGCGGGTCGTGGTGTGATGATGGGGCCTTATAATTATTTGGCTTCTCATTATCAATCTTTGCCTTTGGGTATTACGGTAGAGGGGGCGAATATATTAACCCGCAGTTTAATGATTTTTGGTCAAGGCGCAATACGCTGCCATCCGTATTTAAAAGACGAATTATTAACCATTGATTTAGCCAAAACAGATCGGGCTCAAGCTTTAACAGAGTTTGATCAGCTTTGTGCAAAGCATATTGGCTATGCCGTTTCCAATTTCTTTAGAACACTGGCTTTGTCTTTAACGGGTGGAAAAATATCCGGTTGGAAAAGTGAAAAATTTCTAATAAAATCCATTCAAAAAATGAACTGGTTGAGTGCTAGTTTGGCTTGGTTCTCTGATGTTGCCATGTTGACTTTGGGTGGGGATTTAAAACGTAAAGAACGTTTGTCGGCTCGATTGGGAGATATATTAAGTGCTTTGTATTTAGCATCTGCTGTTATCAAATATTACCATGATGGTGCCCAGACAGAAGAAGACAAAGCCCACACTCAATGGAGTCTGCAATATAATTTATACCAAGGTCAAGAGGCGTTGTACGAGCTCATTCAAAATTACCCTATTCGAGCGATTGCCGTGGCAGCAAAATGGATGATTTTTCCTTTTGGGCGTTCAGTTCAAAAACCAAGTGATAAACTTTCTCAAACTGTTGCCAGACAAATGTTGCAGCCTAGTAAATTTAGGACGCAGTTCACCCAGAATTGTTTTGTCGGTAAAACCGTAGAAGATCCGACTGGGCTAATGGAGCTGACTTTTGAGAAATTTCATGCAGCAAAGCAGGCTTTGGATAAGTTAAGTGCAGCCATTCGTAAAAAAGAAGTCGATAAAACATTATCGTTACAAGCACAAATGCAAACGGCTTTGGCTAAAAATATTATTACGCAACAAGAGTCTATATTAATCAGCGAGTATGAAGACTTGAGAGTACAAGCGATTGCGGTAGAC
The DNA here is from genome assembly GCA_964633725.1 of Uncultured Candidatus Berkiella sp. Taxonomy (GTDB): domain Bacteria; phylum Pseudomonadota; class Gammaproteobacteria; order Berkiellales; family Berkiellaceae; genus Berkiella_A. The sequence goes on along the minus strand of CAZWHY010000037.1, from coordinate 23,153 downwards.
GAATTTTCACCAGATTATGCTTTAGGGAGTGATATATGCAACGATTCTCAGACTCAACCACTGATAGCAAACGAACCGTCTATATTGTAGACAGCGCACGTAGTCCGTTTTTAAAATTCAGAGGGCAACCCGGGCCATTTTCTGCGGCTGATTTGGCCGTACAATCTGGTAGAGCATTATTGGCAAACCAGCCTTTTTTAGCCAGTGATGTTGATCAAGTGATATTAGGTTGTGTGGGACCCAGTGAAGAAGAAGCGAACATTGGGCGTGTGGTTTCTTTGCGTTTGGGTTGTGGCAAACAAACCCCTGCTTGGACTGTACAGCGTAACTGTGCATCAGGGTTACAATCTATCGACAGTGCATGTCAAAATATTGCTTTGGGGCGTAGTGACTTAATACTAGCTGGTGGTACAGAAGCCATGAGTCGTGCACCGTTATTATTTAACAAACGTATGGTGATGTGGCTATCGCAATTACAACGTTCTAAAACAGTGGGCAAAAAACTCCAAGCTATCGCACAATTTAGGCCTAATTTTTTAGCGCCTGTTATTGCTTTAATGAAAGGGCTAACCGATCCGGTTGTTAACATTAATATGGGGCAAACGGCAGAAGAAATTGCTTTTCGTTTTGGCATTACACGAGAAGAAATGGATGCCTTTGCGGTGCAGAGTCATTTACGAGCCGTACAAGCACAAAAAAATCATGATTTTGACGAAATTGAGGCACTGTATGGCTATGATGGCACGGTTTACGAAGAAGATGATGGCATCAGACCAGACTCTAGTATAGAGCGATTGGCAAAATTAAGATCTGTATTTGATAAATATGGCAGCATTACCCCGGGTAATAGCTCGCAAATTACAGATGGGGCTGCCTGGGTCATTTTGGCCAGTGAAGACGCTGTTCAGAAATATAATTTACCTGTATTAGCCAAAATTGTGGATATTGAATGGAGTGGCGTCGAGCCCAGCTTGATGGGGTTAGGGCCTGTACATGCGATAACCCCTATTTTGCAAAGACATAGTTTAAGCTTTGATGATATCGACCGAATGGAAATCAATGAAGCATTTGCGGCTCAAGTCATGGGTTGCTTATTAGCTTGGCAAGATGAAAGTTATTGTAAAGACGAGCTGAATTTAGACCAACCTTTAGGACTATTTGATATTAATAAATTAAACCCAGAAGGGGGCGCAGTTGCAATGGGACATCCCGTAGGCGCATCTGGTGCTCGTATTGTCGGGCATAGCGCTAGAATGCTAGTCAAAAATCAACAAAATCGTGCGATTGCTAGTTTATGTATTGGTGGTGGCCAAGGTGGCGCCATTTTAATTGAGCGTGTGACAGAGGTTTAATCATGGAGCAAGTTATGACAGGGCAATATGATAATTGGTTTTTAGAGACAGATAGTCAAGATATTTTATGGTTAACATTAGATCGCAAAGACAGTCCGGTCAATAGTTTAAATGAATCCATATTCAAAGAGTTAGATCAAATTTTAAATGCAATCGCGCAGAATCAATCGGTTAAAGCGGTTATTATTCAATCCAATAAGAAAACAGGCTTTATTGTTGGGGCAGATATTTCCCAATTTAAATCATTGGACAGTGCAGAGCAGGCGACCCAGTTAATTCGAAAGGGACAAGAAGTTTTTGATAAATTAGAAGCCATTAAGATACCCACCATTGCGATGATATCAGGTTTTTGTTTGGGCGGTGGACTAGAATTTGCTTTGGCGTGTCGTTATAGAATCGCTGAAGATACGGCAAAGTTAGGTTTGCCGGAAGTCAAGTTGGGTATACATCCTGGTTGGGGGGGTACTGTCAGATTGCCCAAATTGATCGGCGCGATCAATGCGATGGATGTTATTCTAACGGGTCGGAACTTACGTGCCAAAGTCGCGAAAAAAATGGGGCTTATTCATGAGTCAGTGCCTAAGCGCGTTTTAAAACAAGCGGCACTACGATATGCGCTAAACCCACCTAAGCCAGCCAAAAAATTAGTGGATATGAATAAACTACAAAATGCCAACATAGTGCGGCCTTTGCTAGGGAAAATATTCAAATCTCAACTCAACAAAAAGATCAAAGAAAAACATTATCCAGCGCCGTTTAAGGTCGTTGAAAATTGGGTGGCTAATGGTGTAACAGACACGAATAAGGCCATGCAAAAAGAAGCAGTGTCTATTGGGAATTTACTCGTCTCTGATACGTCTCGTAATCTTGTTAAAGTATTTTTCATGCAAGAAAAAATGAAAGGTTTAGCAAAAGGCATAAAGTTTACAGCGAAGCATGTACATGTGGTAGGCGCTGGGGTTATGGGGGGCGATATTGCGGCTTGGTGTGCGGTACAAGGCTTGCATGTGACTTTGCAAGATCAATCACCCCAGTTTATTGGTGGCGCAATGAAGCGTGCTTATGCGCTGGCTAAAAAACGTTTGAAAGACAAACATTTGATTCAAGCGGCAATGGATAGATTAATGCCCGATGTGAAAGGCTTGGGTATCAAACACGCGGATGTGATTATAGAAGCGATTACCGAAAATTTGGAAGCCAAACAGAAATTATTTCAGCAATTGGAAGAACAAGCCAAACCAGAGGCTATTTTGGCGACCAATACATCCACTATACCATTAGAAGAAATCAGCTCCGTATTAAAACAACCTGGTCGTTTGGTCGGGATACACTATTTTAATCCTGTGGCTCAAATGCCTTTGGTTGAAGTGGTGTATGGCAAAAATACAGAGCAGCGTGTGATAGATTGTGCTTTGAAATTTGTCAAAGACATTGGTAAATTGCCATTGCTAGTGAAGAGTTCACCAGGATTTTTAGTGAACCGTATTTTATTGCCCTATATGCTAGAGGCGGTCAGCTTATTAGAAGAAGGCGTGGCAGGTCCTGTAATCGATAAAGCCGCAGTCGATTTTGGTATGCCGATGGGGCCCATTGAGTTGGCAGATACAGTAGGCTTGGATATTTGCTTAGCAGCATTAGAAAAACTATCAGATACAATGGGTACTCAAGTTCCTGAGAAATTAAAAGAATATGTGAAACGAGGTGATTTGGGACGTAAAACCGGTAAGGGTTTTTATGAATATAAAGGCAAAAAATGTCAAAAACCCAAAATCGATAAAAGTGCATCCGTGCCTAAAGATATTGTCGATCGTTTATCGTTAAGATTATTAAACGAAGCCGTTGCTTGTTTACGTGAAGGTATTGTTGAGAGTGCTGAATTTTTAGATGCAGGCTGTATATTTGGTTTTGGATTCCCGCCTTTTAGAGGGGGACCTATTAATTATATTCAGCATCAAGGTGAAGAAAGCCTAGTCAAACAATTAGAAGAATTAAAATCTCGCTATGGTGATCGCTTCGCTGCCGATCAAGGATGGCGCTCTGGGGCTGTGGCTTAACCTCCATTGCTATAGAATTTAAAAACAGGAGTATACTGTGGAATCATTTGTGGTGAAAAAAGCGGCTGTATTGGGCGCTGGTGTTATGGGCGCTCAGATTGCAGCGCACCTTGCTAATGCGGGCGTTGAAACAATATTATTTGATTTGGCAGCGGAAGAATCCGACCCCAATGCAATCGCAAAAACGTCTATCAAAGGCCTAAAAAATCTTAAACCTGCCCCGATGGGAACAAGCGATATATTGGCACAAATCCAACCGGCCAATTATGAGCAAGATTTAGAAAAATTAAAAGATTGTGATTTTATTGTGGAAGCAATTTCTGAGCGTATAGATTGGAAACATAATTTATATGAAAAAATACAAGCTTATATTAATAAAGAAGCTATTTTTGCGAGTAACACATCAGGATTGAGCATAGAATCATTGAAATCTGTATTGCCAGTTGATTTACAAGCTAGATTTTGCGGTGTTCACTTTTTTAATCCACCCCGCTATATGAAATTGGTTGAATTAATTCCTCATACATCGACTGATATTAACATACTAGATAATCTAGAGAGTTTTTTGGTGTCTCGCTTGGGTAAAGGCGTGGTGATAGCCAAAGATACACCAAACTTCATTGGTAACCGTGTGGGCGTGTTTTCTTTGTTGTCTACTTTGCATTATGCCGAAAAATTTAAAATATCTCCCGAACTAGTCGATGCCTTAACGGGCACGCTAATCGGGCGCCCTAAAAGCGCGACGTATAGAACCATGGATATAGTGGGTCTTGATACTTTGGCACATGTGGTGAATACCATGCGTTCTCAGTTAAAAGAGGATCCTTGGTTTGAGCAATTTCAATTACCCAATTGGATTAATACACTAATTGAAAAGGGTGCGTTGGGACAAAAAAGCAAAAAAGGGATTTATGTCAAAGAAAAAGATGGTATACGCGTCTATGATGCGAATACAGAACAATATAGACCCATGCATGCGGATATCAGTCAAGATGTGCTTTCTTGTTTTAAAGGAAAAGATTGGTGCAAACGCTTTGAGTTGATGAGTGAATCAGCTGATAAGCAAATGCAATTTTTGTGGTGTATGTTCAAAGATTTATTTCAATACTGTGCATACCATTTAGAGACTATTGCACAAACAACACGAGATGTAGATTTAGCATTGCGTTGGGGCTATGGCTGGCAAGAAGGGCCTTTTGAGATTTGGCAAAAGGGCGATTGGCACAATTTGATTAAGCGTTTTGAGACAAATGATGCAAAAGTTACGCTTTCAGAATGGGCAACCAAAGCAACATTCCAAGGGGCTTATTTACAAGGGCAGGCGTTTAACCCAAGCTTAGAACAATATACGTCCCGCTCAGACAATCCTGTTTATCAACGTCAGTTATTTCCAGATGCCGTTTTAACCGAGGATTTTGATCAAGGTGAAACGTTATTTGAAAATGAAGGGGTTAGATTTTGGTCTAGAGATAAGAAAATAGGGGTTGTTAGCTTTAAATCAAAACGTAACTGCATTGGTAGTGAAGTGATTGCGGGTATTCAAGAATCTATTCGTATTGCAGAGAAAGACTTACAAGGCTTAGTGATTTGGCAAAACAAAGGCAATGAATTTAGTGTTGGGGCTAATTTGGCACAAGCGGGCGAAGCCATGCAGACAGGTCGTTTTGACTTAGTCGAAACCACTGTGAAAAATTTCCAAGATACCGCTATGATGATGCGTTACGCTAAAATTCCTACGGTTTGCGCGTTAAAAGGTTTGGTTTTAGGCGGTGGTTGTGAGATTGCCATGCATGCAACCAGTCGAGTGGCCGCTTTTGAAACCTATATGGGTTTGGTGGAAGTGGGCGTTGGCTTAATTCCAGCGGGTGGTGGTTCAAAAGAGCTAGCCAAACGTGCCAGCAAGATTGCGCACTATTGTCGTTTAGACCAGCCGTTAAATAAATTTTTCGAACAAATTGTACAAGCGAAAGTGTCTTCTAGTGCATTAGAGGCAAAGCAATATAATTATCTATTATCCAGCGATAAAATATTTGCTAATGACTCAGAGCTTTTATTTGGCGCGCTTAAAGAAGCGCAGTATTTAGCGGATATGGGATATTGTCCTCCAGCCCCTGAAAAATTCCCAGTTTTAGGGAAACCCGGTATTGCCAATATGTTGTCTGTGTTAGTGAATTTCCGAGAAGGTGATTTTATCACGGATTATGAGTATACCATTGGCAAGAGTGTCGCAGAGGTTATTTGTGGTGGTGAGGTTGCCTCTGGAACACTCGTTGATGAACAATGGTTGTTAACATTAGAACGTATCGCCATTATGGCGCTACTACATAATGAAAAAACACAACAAAGAATATCTCATACGCTAAAAACGGGCAAACCGCTGAGAAACTAGTTTTAAAGGAACCTAAAATGGCAAAGTCTATACAAGAAGTTTACATAGTCTCAGCATTGAGAACGCCAGTTGGCAAAGCGAAAGGCGCTTTTGCCAATACAAGACCAGATGATTTATTGAGTGTCGTATTGCAAGAGCTTGTAAAAAAAACACCAGAGATTTCTCCCAATGAAATTGAAGATGTGATTGTTGGGTGTGCAATGCCTGAAGCTGAGCAGGGGATGAATGTTGCTCGTATTTCTACATTATTAGCAGGACTACCTGAGAGTGTTCCAGCGATGACCATTAATCGATTTTGTTCTTCTGGTTTGCAAGCCATTAGTTTGGCCAAAGATAAAATCGCATTAGGTGAGGCGGATGTTGTGATTGCGGGTGGTGTGGAAAGCATGAGCTTGGTGCCGATGGGCGGACATGCTTTTTCAGCCAACATGAAATATTTTGATCGAAGTGAAGCCTATCTGGGTATGGCTTTTAGCATGGGTATCACAGCTGAGAAAGTGGCAAAGAAATGGGGTATTAGTCGAGAGGCGCAAGATGAATTTGCTTTTTTGAGTCATCAAAAAGCCATTCAGGCTCAGGCAGATAATGCTTTTGCCAATGAAATTGTGCCGATTACAATCGAAAAAGCAGTGCCGGACTTGCAATATCAAGATATTAAAGTGGTTCGAGAAGATATCTGCATGGATCAAGGCCCACGAAAGGACACGAGTGTAGAGGCTTTAGCTAGATTAAGAACTGTATTCGCACAAAAAGGCACCGTGACAGCAGGCAACACCTCTCAGATGAGTGATGGTGCGAGTGCGCTGATGCTGGTTAGCGAAAGTTATTTGGCGAAGCATGATTTGTTGCCTTTGGCCAGATTGATTGATTTCAAAGTCGCAGGTGTAGCACCAGAATATATGGGAATAGGCCCCGTACCAGCGATTCAAAAAGTATTAAAATCTACGGGCTTGAGTTTAAATCAAATTGAATGGATTGAACTAAACGAGGCATTTGCCGCCCAAAGTTTGTCAGTTGTCAAAGAGTTAGATATAGATATCAACAGGGTGAATCCATTAGGAGGCGCTATTGCTTTAGGCCATCCGTTAGGCGCAACAGGGGCTATTTTATCAACCAAAATGATTCATGGTATGCGCAAGAGGAACCAGCGTTATGGCATGGTAACCATGTGCATCGGAACAGGCATGGGCGCAGCAGGTATTTTCGAGATTTTGTAGATTATTCTGTAAAGCAGCATAATTAATGGCAGATCTCTTACAGCAACAATAGTCAATGCACCTTACTTTTTGACAAAAGGTATAAAAATTTTTTTAAATATACAGACTGATAAAATAGATTCCTATATTTAGCTTAAAGTCTGCATTTATTTTTATGAAAGCATTCACAACGGGCGTGTAACTCGGTAAAGTATGTTACTAGATACATATTTATGAGTTACACATCATAATTAAAATAACTGACACGGCGAATTTATTTTCCAAATTGATTTAAGTGTCTATTTTTAACGCGATTACTAGGGAGTAATAATAGTGGCAAGGAAATGGGACACAAACCCTTTAAAATCCAAGCTGACGCTTATAGGTTCAGGTTTGGTATTAGCTTGTTTATCCAGCCAAGCCTTTGCGGCAGCTTTCCAAGTTCAAGAGCAAAATGCATCTCAGCTTGGACTAGCCTATAGTGGTACAGCAGCATTGGCAGAAGATGCCACAACCGGTTTTTGGAATGCTGCAGGGCTGAGCAAAATTAAAAATAGCCAAGTCGTGTTAGGTGGTGTGATAGCTTGGGGTTCTTTTGATTATACAGTTAGTCGTGCAAACAGCTCTATTCCAGGTGTTCCTGCAACTGGTAATACTGATGATGCAGGTACTGTCGCTACAATTCCTTCATTTGCCATCGCGACTCGTTTTGCCGATCGTTGGGTATTTGGCTTTAACGTCAATACACCTTTTGGTTTGAAAACAGAATATGATGAAGACAGTATTGCACGTTATGTTGCAACAGTTTCAAAGCTAGAAGCATGGAACTTTAGTCCTAGTCTTTCTTACGAATGGTTGCCATGTTTATCTTTTGGTGGTGGTGTTGATGCTGTATACGCAAAAGCTAACTTATATGCAAATACAGGTGCCAATGGTGCTGCAGGACCTGATGGTTATCAACATAATTCAGCTGAAGGTTGGGCGTTAGGATTTCACATGGGTGTATTATGGGATGTGTTACCCACAACTCGTATTGGCCTGAGTTTTAGATCTAAAGTGAATATGCATACAGAAGGTGATAGTGAATCTGTTTCTACAGGCGTCTATAGTGTAAGACAAGTTCAGGTTCAAGTGCCAATGCCTGAATCCATTATTTTAAGTGCTAAGCATGATTTGAATGATGATTTTACTCTAACAGGTGACGTTCATTGGACAAATTGGAGTCGTGTTGAAAGATTAAGTTTGGGCTTTAACCCGGGGGTAACACTACCTAATGGAAGTGGCATAGACACAGATACTATTTTGCAGTTTAAAGACACTATTCGTGTGGCTGCTGGTTTGATTTGGAATTACAGTAATTGTTGGTCTTACCGTTTTGGTATCGCATTTGATGAAAGTCCTGTAACAACAGAGCACCGTACAGCACGTATTCCTGATTCAGATCGTTGGTGGTTTGCTTTAGGTGCGGTTTATAATTTCCGTCCAGATTGGAGATTGGACGTCGGTTATTCTTATATTAAATTCCAAGATGCGGATCTAAATGATCGTGGCCCAAATGCTTTTGCAACAGGAATGCCTATCTCTGGTGCAAATTTAGTTGCAAAATATAAGTCAAGCGCGCATCTTTTCGGTATGCAACTGCGTTATGATTTTGTATAATATGAGTTAGCGAATCGCTAAATGTTAGGGGTTATGGTTAATGTTCGCGAATACATTAACCATAGCAGTTTTTAGGTAAGGGGTTAGGGATAGCAGTTGCGGTTGAAGTTTTATAATAAAGAAGACTAGAAGCCTAGATTTGTTGTTTTGCTCCGCTGGAAAAATGGATTATAGACATCATGCCACGGAAAACTGATAAACGCGTAAGACTGATTGAATCAGCAAAGATTCTTATTCATCAACAAGGTTTTAATTTAACAACCTTAGCAGATATTGCTCAGGAAGCAGATGTTCCTTTGGGCAATGTATATTATTATTTTAAAACGAAAGAAGCGATTGGTATCGCAGTCATTGAGAAGCGTGCTTCTGAATGGGCTGAGAGACTAGCGTCTTGGTCAGAAATTTCTGATCCATTGGCCAGATTGGTTTCTTTGGTTCGTTTTGGTCTAGAAGACTTAGAAGTAACGGCTCGTTTTGGTTGCCCCATTGGCGGATTGTGCCAAGAATTAGGCAAGCAAGGTGGTGCATTATCTGATTTAGCCGCTAAATTATTGCACGATGTTTTGAAATGGTCTGAAGAGCAGTTTAGAGCTTTAAGTTTTGATGAAGAAACGTCTTCTCGTCATGCTTTAAACCTTTATTCTGGTGTTCAAGGTACATTCTTGTTGACACATACTTTCAAAGATCCAAAGATTGCTCAGCGTCAATGTGCTGAATTACAATCTTGGTTAGAAATGTTAGCAGATCGTAAGGTTGAAATGCCTGTAGAGCGTGAAGTTGCTGTTGCACAAGTGACTGCGCAAATTATGTCTGAAGAAGCTTTTGCGGAATAAGATTACTCTTATTTTTTAAAATAAAGCTAAAAAAAAGCCCCAATATGGGGCTTTTTTTTGGGATTTTATTCCTTCTTCTGATGTCAGGAGATATATTTACCCAATCGCTCTAATGGTAATATGAGAGATAGGGGATGTTTCCCATCCTACGACTTCGTATTCACTGCCATAAGAACCATGAAATACAGGTGCTTGGGTTAGTGTTGCGGTTTCTGCATTGATATAAACGGTTGCGATTTTTTCGCCTGTTTCTCTATTAGCAAATTCGATACCACAATTATATGAATTGCCACCAGCCCAACAGCCAACAGCCACTTTAGCATAGCTTACGGCTTTGCTTGAATTGGCGTCTACGCCATTACCAGGAAAACCTGCGATAGAGGTATCTAGCGCGATGGAGGTTTCATTGGTAAAGGTGATTTCGCTGACGGGGCTTGCGGAGGCTGCTGTGCTGAACAAACCACCCATCACCAAAACTGCTGCCAAAGCTAAATTTCTATTTTTTTTACTGGTATAATGATACATCTTACAACTCCTTACTATTAAATTCAGAGCCTACTATAAAGACGAATTGCCTAGTTACACAAGCAACATTATGATATTTAAGGATTATTAGTGATAAAGTCTGAGCTCCATGAGTTGTTGATTGATGTTAAGGCTCAATGCTTATATCATTTGAAAGCTGGCGTACTACATGGGGAATATCTGATTTCTACAGCAAAGAATGGTGTGGGCGAGATCTTAGGTAGTGAACAAACCCCAAGGGGCTGGCATTATATTCGAGCTAAAGTTGGGGGCAATCTGCCTATTAATACTGTTTTTATGAGCAGAAGGCCAACAGAAGAAATATATTCAGAGCAACTACAGGAGTCTTATCCAGAGCGTGATTGGATTTTAACGCGTATTATGTGGCTCTGTGGTATGGAATTAGGATTTAATCGTTTGGGGCAGTGTGACAGCATGAAAAGATATATTTATATACATGGCTCACCTGACTCAAAAACAATGGGACAGCCAAGCTCAAGGGGTTGCATTAATATGCACAATGATGAATTAATACAATTATATTCAGAGCTCCCAGTTGGTACCAAAGTATTTATTAGAGGTTAGATTTCACATGGAAAATAGTGTTGGCGCAATTATTATCGATATTGAAGGCTTGAGCTTGAGTTCAGAAGATATTGAGCTTTTGCAGCATCCTAATGTAGGGGGTATTATATTTTTTGCCCGCAACTACGAAAGCCCAGAGCAATTGCTGACTTTAACCAAGCATATCAAAAAAATTCGTTCTAATTGTTTGATTTGTGTAGATCAAGAAGGTGGGCGTGTTCAGCGTTTTGCCAAGGGACTATCAAAGCTACCCAGTATGAACGCGTTAGGACAGTTAGTTAATAAGATTGAAGGTAATCAATCTAACCTAGAACAAGTTGGCCAAATTGCGACACAACTAGGGCAATTAATGGCCATTGAGCTTAGAAGCTTAGGGGTGGACTTGAGTTTTGCGCCTGTTTTAGATTTAGCAACGGATTTAAATCCTGTTGTTCGGCAAAGAGCGATACACCATAACCCAAAAATTGTGGCTGAGCTGGCTAATTGCTATGTACAAGGTATGCAAAAAACAGGTATGGCTGCGTGTGGTAAGCATTTTCCAGGCCATGGGTATGTCAAAGCGGATTCTCATTTATCTCTGCCTATAGATGAACGAAGTTTCACGGAGTTAAAAAACGATTTAATGCCATTTGAGTTTTTGATCCAAAATAAAATACAGGCGATTATGCCGGGGCATTTATTGTTTTCTAATATTAATGACAAACCTGCAACTTTTTCGTCATATTGGTTGCAAACTGTATTAAGGCAGCAACTAGGGTTTACAGGCACCATTGTAAGTGATGATTTAAATATGCAAGCTGCTAGAAAAATAGGTGATATGAGTGAGTGTGCCAATCAATCGTTGAGCGCAGGTTGCGATTATGTTTTGGTTTGTAACAATCGCCTGGAAGCGGCAAAAGTGTTGGACAATGTGAAGGTATCTTTTACGCAGGATGTCGTCGCAAGACGATTGGCTTTATTTCCTAAGCAGAGTATCCCTGAGTGGGATGATTTGCCTCATAGCCTTGTGTGGCAAAATGCTCAAGCAGCGTTAGAACATTTTAATAGCGCGTCTTAAATTGAAATATCGCAATGGAAATAGAGCACCCCAGGATAATGCAGAAATATTAAAAACAGCGAGAGGTTAATGAATATGCCATGGTTGAAGAGTATGGTGGAATTTTTCACGAAATCAGATCAAATTTGGATGCTATATGTATTTGGCATTGTTTTATTTACCCTGATTTTGAGTTTTTTAGAAGCCAAGTACTACCATAAATTACAAAAGCACTTAGAAAAAACCAAAAGTATTTGGGACGATGCTTTTGCTTGGGCTGTTCATAAGCCGTTGAGAATGCTGATTTGGGTTTATGGTATTACCTATGCGGCACAATCTGCCAAAATGCCTTTTACGCTTCAGCTGACACAATTCCGACAAGTTGGCATGGTGGTGATTGTCGCATGGTTCTTGATTCGTTTTGCTAAAAAAGTAGAAGAAAACTTCATCAATACAGATGAAAAAACTAGCAAAATAGACAATGGCGCAGCCAATTCTATTGGCCATTTAGCCAGAATTTCAATCTTAATCACTACTGGTTTATTGATTATGCAAGTGTTGCATATCAACATTGCCCCTATTATAGCCTTTGGTGGTGCCGGTACGGTGATTGTTGGTTTTGCCGCAAAAGATTTATTGGCTAACTTTTTTGGCGCTTTGATGATTCATTTGGATAGACCCTTTCAAGTTGGGGACTGGATCCGATCGCCTGATCGCAATATTGAAGGTACCGTAGAGTATATTGGTTGGCGTCTAACGCGCATTAGAACATTTGCCAGAAATCCTCTATATGTGCCTAACGCTATATTTACCACGATAGCGGTTGATAATCGTTCTAGGATGTCGAATAGACGTATTAAGGAAGTGGTGGGCTTGCGTTATCAGGATATGAAGCAGGTAGAAGCGGTAACCAACGATATAAAATCTATGTTAATGTCGCATCCTGAGATTGACACCACTAAGCCTTGTTTTGTTAACTTAAATGGTTTTGGTCCATCTTCTTTAGATATTTTAATTTATACATTTACCAAAACAACACAATGGATACCATTTCAGGGCATCAAACAAGAAATTATGTTGCGTATTTTAAAAATTATTGAGTCTCATGGTGCAGAAGTGGCTTTTCCAACCACTACATTGGAAGTGCCAGATGGTATAGAGATGAAAGAGCCAAAATCTTGAATTAAGGCTTGAGTTAAGAATAATTTAAGTCGTTTGAATTTGTATTATTGAAAGGTATATAACAATGTCAAAAATGCTGGATCCCAAAGATATTATTTCCGTTGCCAATAGAGCGACGGCTTTGCATACTGAAAGTGAAGTTGATAAAGCACTCGATAGCATGGCTCGAGAAATTTCATTTGACTTATATCAGTCCAACCCCATTGTATTGTGTGTGATGGTGGGGGGGATTATCCCAACCGGTAAACTATTAACCCGTTTAGATTTTCCATTGCAAGTTGATTATGTGCATGCCACCCGTTATGGCGATGAGTTTGTGGGGCAAGAATTAGAATGGTTAGTAAAGCCTAGAGCATCTCTGGAAAATCGTACTGTATTGATCGTGGATGATATATTAGATGGTGGCCTTACATTGGCTGGCATTTCAGACTTTTGTAAGCAGCAAGGCGCGAAAGAAGTTAAAACAGCAGTCCTGGTAGAAAAAGATGTGCCAAGGTACGGTAAAGCTATTAAAAAGGCAGACTACACAGGCGTTACTGTGGCAGATAAATTTGTTTTCGGCTATGGTATGGATTATAAGCGATATTTAAGAAATGCTCCGGGCATTTTTGCGGTCAGTGAGGAAGATGAATAAAATAGCAATCATTGGTGGTTCACGCTTTAAAGAGCTGAAAAAATTTGCCATCACCCATTCCACTTCGGTTAGTACGCCTTACGGTGAACCTTCCTCTCCATTACATTATGGCATCATTGGCGAACGTGAGGTTGTCTTTTTACCACGACGGGGCTGTGATGGCCCCATGGCACCTCACAATATCAATTACCGAGCTAATATTTGGGCGCTACGTGATGCTGGCGTGCAAACGATTATTGCCACAGCTGCTGTTGCCGGCATTGGAGAACAATTTCAGCCAGGGGCATTAGTTGTACCCGATCAGTTGATTGATTACACCTACGATCGTGAGAATACTTTTCTGGGAGGTGATGGCGCCATTTCTCGGGTAGACTTTTCTAAACCTTATTCTGAAGTGCTCAGAGAAAAAATTACCACACATGCAACGCGCTTGAAATTAAGCATTCATGAAAAAGCGACTTATGGTATCTCTCAGGGTCCTAGGTTTGAAACATTGGCAGAAATAAAACGTTTAGAAAATGATGGTTGCCATTTGGTGGGGATGACGGGGATGCCGGAGGCAACACTGGCCAGGGAGTTGGAACTGGATTATGCACTGATAGCAATAGTCATTCGTCAAGCTGGGCAGTATACCCGATCCTCAAATGTTGAAAAACTTGTCAGTGCTGGCGAAAATGCGTTAGCCAATCTTATTGAGAATATTGTTATTTTTTAAAATTTTCTAGTATGTATCTGCGAAGCAAAACACTGTCCTCGCCCAATTTTGAGAGAGGACGGTTTGGTATGCCAAACCTCTGATGAGGGTTAAGTTTTACTGCATAATGGGCGGCAGTACAGTAACCAAGCGCATCATACGAGGGCTAATAGTCAAGCTTGCTTTTTCGATTGCGGGTGGGTTGATCATAATCGCTAAACGATTGTTCATAATATAAAAATTCATATCTCCGCCGTTTTCGGCAAAATTATCCATATCGCCAAAAGAGAGTATAGGCTTGCCTTGTATTGCTTCAATAATATTAGAGGCATTATCTTTTTCAGTTTTTGCGACAAACAACATCTGACAGTTTTTTTCTAGCGCTGCGTTAGTGTCTGGGATTTTAAATACGGATAGTTTTAAAGAGTTGACGACTTTGCCATTAATAGAATCAAGCGCTTTGTAGTAAGGGACATTACCAAGAACACAAATATTGAGTTTTTCATCAATAATTGCATCTTCAGGCCATTCTACAAATTTGGCAACATATCTTAAAAAAGCAGCTTTTAAATGGTATTCTCTGGCTTCTCGTTTGTTAGAGCCTGAAGCGATAGTACTGCAAAGTACCAATCCTAATATAGTCAATGTAAAAATAACTGCTAACCGATATTTGCTGTTTAAAAAGAAACGCATCCTAACTAAGCCTCTTAACTTTGTACAAGTTGATTTAATTCCCTTTGAATTTTATCAGGAGTTTCCATGGTAGGTAAACAAATTTCATCATAACAGATATTAACTATCAGAGGAGGAATTAATATAATAGTTAATCTTCGGGCTCGTGAGTAAGGTTATGAACATTAACAGGCAAAATAATAATAAACTCAGCAAATAAGCTTTCTTCAGAATGAACTTTAAGTTCACCTTTATGCTGTTTGACAATAATATCATAACAGATGGATAACCCAAGCCCAGTATTACCCATACCTGTAGGTTTGCTGGTAAAGAATGGCTCAAATACTTTATCTAGTTCGGATTGAACAATACCCAAACCATTATCATGAACTTTAATATAAATTTTATCTTGCATGTTTGCTAATGTAATAACGACAGTGGGTTTGTATTCTGGTTGTTTTTTATCTTTTTTCTTCTCTAGTATTGAATAAAGCGCATTATCTAATAGGTATAAGATAACTCTCGCAATCGCTTGAGGGGCGCAAAGTATTTTTTGCAAATCCGCATCATATTCTTTCTTGAATAAAATTTCTTGGTTTTTATTATCAATTGAATATTTCTCTAAAGCCGCTCGGATACTGCTATCCATAACGGTAGAGATATCGACCATTTCTTTTGTTGTACTGGACTCTTGTGAATGCACTAACATATTTTTCACAATATTATCGGCTCTATCACCATGCTCTTTGACTTTTTGGCAGTTAATTTTCAAATCGCCGGTAATGTCTTTAATAAAATTAAGTTCCTCATCGTCTACTTTGCCACGAAAGTGTTCTAATTCTTCATTTAATTCTTCAACCAAATCAACCGAGATATCTGAGAAATTATTAATAAAGTTCAATGGGTTTTTGATTTCATGTGCTACCCCAGTCGTTAACATACCAACAGAGGCCATTTTTTCTTGGATGATAAGTTGTTCTTGCGCTTCTTCTAAGTCTAATAGTGCTTTATTTAAATCTTTGTTTTTGCAGGTCAATTCTTTGGTTCGATCTGCAACGCGTTGTTCTAACTGTCTGTTGATTTCTTCTAGTTCTTTTTCAGCTCTGATTTTACGCTGTACTTCCACATGCAACATTGTCACCGTGGATGTGAGTCTGGCAAAAGCAGAGCGTAATATAATTAACAGCAAAAAAACCAAAATATAGAGAACAATTCTGTATCGGTTAGAGGCTGTCAAATAGTCTTCAAAGGTATTTGTAAACGCATGATCCAATTCACCCAGTATGGTGAGTATAGGAATATCCAATAATTCTTGGGAGATTTTTGTTAATTTTGGCTGAAGATTTAAAATTTTATTGGCATAAACTAAGCCTAAGTCTAACTTAGGTAGTGTTTGGGCTTCGGACTCAATTTCCGTTGATATTTCTTCTACTAGGCTGAGCAGTTCTAGGCGTTTACTTTCACTGGGGAAGTTGGTATAAATCAAAACCCCCCGAAATAAAGTATTTACTTTGTCTATTAACTGGTATTGATAAACTTGATCAAAGCACGACTCAATAAGCTCTACATGCGCCTCGCTTTCAATAATCTTCGCCATAATGACTGAAAAATGTGAAATTGCATTGAGTAATATAGGATTGTATCGTTTAAATTCTTCTGTGTACGCTTGTTTGTCATCAAACTTGTTTCTTAAAATCGTGAGTCGCTCTCGGATTTCATCATTAGGGTGTTCTATAATTTTGGCTTCAAATTTATCGATAACTTTTTCAGAGCCATTGATTGCCTCAACAATGGGATCATAGTTTGTAATAATGCCAAACCGAGTTTGCACAATCGCACCATCTAATTCTGCATCATATCGTTCTAGCTGATTAATTCTACTTTCAAAGCTGCCATAGGCGAATGGCCTGATTTCACTCAAGTAATAAATTGCAACAATGACTAAAACATTGATGCCAATAAAAAATCGAGTGAAAAATCTTTCCACTATGCTCTCTTAATTCTCATTGAGAAACTCGCCATTTAAAGTTTTTAAAAATTCTACTATATAAGTAATCTCTTGTTCTACTATAGGTTGCCCAACTTGATACTCTGCCATAATACGGATGACATCTTTTAAGTTTTTAGCGGTACCATCATGTAAGTAAGGGGCTGTACGCGTAACATTTCTAAGCGATGGAACTTTGAAAACAAATTTATCTTTTTCTTTTCCTGTAACATTATACCGCCCAAGATCGGATTGCGATATGAATTGTTTTTCTTCAAAATAATTTTTATATACACCCATTTTTTGGAATAAATTGCCGCCAATGTTTTTGCCTTGATGGCAAGAAATACAACCGAACTGCTTAAATAGCTCAAATCCTTTTTTAGCGTCATTTGAAATGGCAGCCGCATCGCCAGAAATAAATAGATCAAATGGTGCATTAGGTGTCGTGAGCGTCGTCAAGTAAGTTTTTATGCTAAATTCTATATTATTCTCAGTAATCCCATCTTGGAATGCTTCACCAAATAGTGTTTTGTAGTCAGGATTATCATTGAGTCGTTGAATAATCGTGTCCCAATCATTATTGAAAATCGTTTTATCAAAAATATGATCATCGATCACTTCATTGATAGACTCTGCTCTACCATCCCAAAACTGCTTAAAATTATAGTGCACATTCAATATGGTTGGCGTGTTAATGGCGCCAGCGACATTATGAAACCCAATATAAGTTTCCTCTTGGTCAGTGCCAAAAAGTGGCAATTGGTGACAAGATGCACAGGTATGAGAGTGCTCTTTTGACAACCTGGCTTCATTGAATAGTTTCTTCCCAAGAGACATTATAGTTGAACTAGACGCTTGTTGTTGAGGAATAGGTTGTATAGAGATATCTTGCGCACCAATAAGCTCTGAGCTTACAAAGATGGTGCTTAGCAAAATCATGCTAGCTTTTAATTTTTTGCACTTCTTCAAAAATTTAAGATTGAACTGTTCATTACTCAGCATGTTAGCTTCCAAAATATCTTGCCACTCCTTATTATAATAGCCGAATGGCTAATGCTTGTTTACCTTTCTATACTGAAATAGAAATATGTTCAAGCACTTAAATTCAAAATAGCACAACATCTGACTCAATGCACAGTATTTGGAGGCTGATTTCAAAAATGACAAAACAAGAAGGCAGCACAATGCAATCTGAATCTTTATTAGCCACTCAAAAAGAAGTCAATCCTTTTCTTGAATATGAGTTAGAAGAGCTGTTAAACATTCCTGTGGTCATTGGGTCAGATGGCCAAGAGCCAGAATTACTGACACCAAAACTATCAGAAATAGAGCAAATAAAAAATTTACCCAGTACCGCCAGTGGTGACTCAGCAGAATCAGTACAACAATTGCCTGCGCCTAACAGCGAAGAAGTTGGCAATCAGCATTTAGGGCAATCATTTAGTTTTGAGCAGGTTTACCAAGGTTTAGCATTTCCTAATGTAATTTCAGTCAGTCGTGATGTTGCTAATTATTCTAATGCGCAGCCTAATATCAATGATGCTGAAATAGTATTTATTTCTAATAATATTATTACCACCAGTACCAATAATAATATTGATGCCACAATTCCTTGTGATAGCATTGTCACAACTTTTTTTGATACGTTAAATTCTCAAAATAACGCATTCTCTTTAAGAGATGCGATTATAGAGGCTAATCAACAAGAAGCAACCACGGAGATTCATCTGTGCTCTGGACAATATGTTTTAGAACAAGCTGGGCGACATGAAAATAATAGTGAAAGAGGTGATTTAGATATATTAAGTCATCTTATTCTTAAAGGCGATGATAAAAACACCACAATCATAAACGGTAATAATCTAGATAGAATCTTTCAAGTTTTTCCTAATGCAATATTAGAGCTGCATAATTTAACCTTAATGGGAGGCGATGCGCATAGCTTTAATGGTGGTGCTATTTTAAATGCAGGGCATGTTATCTTAAATAATGTCAGTATTGTGGGTAATAGCGCTCGTATTGGCGGCGGTGTTTTTAATACCATTGGTTCTGAGTTAGACGTTCATTACAGTGTGTTGGCACAAAATCAAGCCGAATTATATGGTGGGGGCATTCTGAATAATGGTGCAAATATCCATATGGATTCATCCATTGTGCAACAAAATATTAGTGGCGCATATGGCGCGGGCATTACAAATTTATTTGGGAATATTACAATCAATAAAAGCTTGATTGTTGAAAATAGTACGGGTGTTTTGGGCGCTGGGCTCGCCAATTTTGCGGGTGATGTTGTTGTAGATACAACCACTATTTCAGGCAATATGGCTGGGTGGGTTGGCGGTGGCATTGCTAATTTTTATGGGCAAAGCTTACAGATTTATAATAGCACAATCACAGACAATGCAGCCGGGATTGTTGGGGCTGGGGTCTATAATATTCAACCGACTATATTACAAAGCCCCACGATACAATCTTCTATTATTGCTCAAAATAATAGCGATCAAGATTTATTTGGTACGCAGTATCAATCTCTAGGGCACAACCTAATTGGCAACGCAGATGGTGCGGCTATAACGCCTATAGTAGGAGATTTGATAGGTTCATCTGCTAATATCATATCGGCGGGTTTGGCATTATTGGCCGATAATGGTGGCGCAACGCAAACGCACGGTTTACTAGCAAATAGCCTGGCGATAGACCATGGCAATCCATTGGATTTGCGCTCTGACCAAAGAGATTTTTCTCTTAATCTGGAGCGTGATATTGGGGCTTTTGAATATAATGGTTTGATTCAAAACAATACAAGTCTTATTCAGGTCGTAGATGTATTGTCCGACTTAAATCTGACTATTGAGTTGGCTCTAGCATCAAGCGGCTCAAGTTTCATTCCAAGTCCTGCTTCAAACACCATAGAACCAGACGAATTTAATGCCGACTTATATCAGTTTTTTGGCAGTTTTCCCTCTATTAACGAACAATTACACGCAATTGAGACAGATGATTTTTTAGATATTATTATTTGATTTTAATTTCCAAAAACAATAAAAACAGTATTTACATTTGTATTTCTCTTCATTTCTTCATGTGATCACGCCTTATATTTAGAAACTAGTACCTTGGTACAGTTAATGTTCACCTATATTCCATTATATTTATATAGATACCTTTTAATAGGGATACTCTAGTTCGCCAGGATGGCCTGTTGTATACACACGTTTAAGTTAGGCACAAAATGGCTAAAAATCACACGAATGAAATAACCACAAAAGTAAAACTTGATGCAGACACCTCGGATGCCCTTGATCCAAAAGTGCAGCTTCAAGCATCGATGGAAGGGATTTTTGTCCCGTTCCAAAATTCGATTTTGCCGTATCAAGATTTATACTTATCCTTTGAAGAAACGTTTATTCAATATGCTTCTTTTAGTGTTCAGCAATTAGAAGCTGAGTATGATCAGTTTTTAAACTCAGGCGAGGATGATCTTGAGTTCTTAGATTTAGAATTCGAACAATTATTTGAGGTGCCCGTAGATAGTGGTGGCGCAGAGTTGGCAGAATTGTTATTGGTGGTCAACGAAGGGACGGTTCAATCATTAGGTCGAAACTTAGTGATAGAATCATTTGATGATGGTGATAGTAAATTCAAACGAATTGATTCCAAAGAGAGAGACTTGAACGAGGAAAATGATAGCGTTTTAAATATTTTGGATATTGAGTTGCCACCTGATGGTGAGGTTGAGCTAAATGATTTCCCATCAGCGATAGATATTATAAATGGTAGCAATGTTGATTTGAGTGTATCAGAAAGGGATTTACTGGACGCAAACTGTGTTCCTAGTAACACGGTAACGACTGGGGGTAATATATTTGATCTTGGCGCAAGCATTGGCGCAGATGTAGCAGGTTCTGTGGATATTAACAATATAGGGCCTGGTGGTACAAAAGTTGTGGGGAGTGATCGCATCACATTAACAACCCCTGAAGGCAATGTTTTGATTATGTTTACTCAAAATGTGCCTGCAACCATGTCAACACCAGCCTATCTGTTTGGTGATTTTATATATCAACTTACAGTGCCTCTCGATCACATTCAAGGTTTGACCGCGCCACCATACGATGTATTAAACTCAGACATCATTTTTAGAGAAGACTTTCAGTATATTCTTACGGATAACAATGGTGACACGGCACAAGCCGTTATTGGTATAGATGTCACCGATGATGGCCCCAGTGTTAGTCCACAAACAGCCGATACGATAGATGAGGCGGATGTACAAACGACGGGTTCAAATGGGGCGGCCACAGTCCCCACTGTAACGGGCACGTTGATGGTGCCCAATAGTAATATTTTTGGTGCTGACGGCGGCATAGTGAGCAATATCACCATCCCAGGAGGAACGACTGTTATTGCTGGCAATATGATTACCGTCACTACCTCTATCAGTACGTTGGTTGTGAATCAACTAACGGGCGCATATACCTATAGCTTAACGTCTCCTATCGATAATGATAACGTTAGTAACCCTGCCGATATTAGCACGCAAGCGGATGTGAGTGGCACACAAGTTTTTGAATTTACTTTCTTAGATAATGATAATGATAGCGAGATGTCGACGATCACGTTTGAAGTGATTGATGATGAACCTGTCGCAACCCAAAACAGCAACACAGTGAATGAAACTGCGTTTTTTGTCAATGGCTCAGAAACAGCATCTGGTAATATTTTAACCGATGATGATGGCGATGGCACTGATGTATTTGGCGCTGATGGCGGTATGATTACCTTGGTCAATGGTGTAGCAGATGGCGGCGTTGGCGATTTAGATGGTAAAGCGGATGGAGTGATTACAGCAGCAACCACTTATGGTGAAATGGCTGTGACGATTGCAACAGGCGCCTATACTTATACATTAAGTGATACGGGACTAGATGGCGATAAATTAGGCAAAGCAAATGATACCTTTGCATATCAGATTACAGATGGTGATGGGGACACTTCTACCGCCACGATTGATATAGCCATTGACTTAAATGAATCCCCTAATGCAGTAGATGATGCTTATTCTACTGATGAAGACAATGCCGTCACAATAGCATCATTAGGCGTATTATCTAATGATACCGATCCAGATGATAGTGCCGACACAAGAGAAGTTATTTCTATAGATACAACCGGCACATTAGGCAGCGTTAGTGTTGCAAAAGACGGTACAGTCAATTACGACCCAAATGGCAAGTTTGAATCTTTAGCAACAGGCGAACAAACAACCGATACCTTTACTTATACAATAGCGGATGCCGAAGGTTTGACCAGCACGGCGACTGTTACGATGACTGTGACAGGGGTGAATGATGCGCCTATAGCAGATGATGATGCTTATACGACTGATGAAGATAATGCGGTGACCATAGCGGCAGCCGGTGTCTTAATTGGTGATACCGATGTGGATGCCAGTGATGTGTTAACCGTGGATGCGGTGAATGGTGTGACCGCCAGTGTGGGCAGTCAAATTACCTTAAGTAGTGGCGCTTTGTTGACGGTGAATGCGAACGGTTCTTTGAACTATGATCCCAATGGTAAATTTGAAAGTTTAGCAGTGACTGAGAGCACAACAGATAGCTTCACTTATACAGTAACCGATAGCAATGGTGGCACGGATACCGCGACAGTCACAATGACGATTAATGGCGTGAATGATGCGCCTGTAGCGGATGCCGATGCTTATACGACTGATGAAGATAATGCGGTGACCATAGCGGCAGCCGGTGTCT
>CAZWHY010000037.1:0-481 GCA_964633725.1 Uncultured Candidatus Berkiella sp. | reverse complement strand
GTGGCACGGATACCGCGACAGTCACAATGACGATTAATGGCGTGAATGATGCGCCAGTCACCAGTGATATTGCTTCCACAGCTATAGAAGATGGCGTTGATGTTACAACTTCATTTGTTGTAAGTGATATTGATGCAACAGACGCACATACATTTATAATTACCTCTAGCTTAGCGGCGGGCGAAGGCACAGTTGTCAATAATATGAATGGCACATTTACCTATAGCCCAGGCAGTGATTTCCAAGATTTAGGCGAAGGCGAAACGCGTCAAGTCAGCTTTACTTATACCGCAACCGATGATTCCGGTGCAATGAACGCCACCAGTGTTGCGAAAACAGTCACGGTCACGGTGACGGGCACGAACGATCAACCAGTTGCCAGTGATGTGGCGATAGCGGCCACTGAAGATGGCGCCTCTGTGAATAGTAACTTTGTGGTGAGTGATGTAGATGTCGCGAATACCGCGGATACGCATACCTT
>CAZWHY010000036.1:4720-37701 GCA_964633725.1 Uncultured Candidatus Berkiella sp. | reverse complement strand
TTTAGGTTCCAGTAGGGCAACCTGTGAGAGTTCGAGTCTCTCCTTTCGCACCATTTTTTTGACTGTTTTATGGTCAGATGAATTCAAACCACTTATTCGTAACCACACAATACAATTCGATCTCGATAGTAAGAGAGGATGCACATGTCAGTTTCAGTTGAGAACACCAGCAATTTAGGTCGCCGTTTAAAAGCAAATATTCCCAATGCAGAATTGCAAGATTTGTTAAAAACTCGCATGCTTAAACTTTCGAAAGAAGTGCGTCTTAAGGGTTTTAGACCAGGCAAAGTACCACTGCAAGTAATCCAAAAGCAATTTGGATCATCTGTTAGACAAGAGGTTATTTCTGAACTAATCGAAAGTACGCTAAAAGATGCTTTGAGCAAAGATGACATTAAATTAGCAGGGCGTCCTGTTATTGATGATATTGAAGATAAGTCTGAGCAAGATTTAGTCTTTTCTGCTTCTTTTGAGGTTTTTCCAGAAATTAATTTGGTTGACCTAAAAGCCGTAGAGGTTACGCAAAAAGTTGTAGATGTAACCGAGTCAGATATTGAAAGTATGATGGCGAAATTGTGCAAAAATATGGGCACATGGTTGACCGTTAAAAAAGCTGCCGTGATGGGTGATCGGCTAACGGTAGATTTTGTTAGAAAATTAGCCGATAAAGACGAAGAAACCCAAGCAAATGTCGTTTTAGAGTTGGGACATCATTCTGTATTACCGGGACTCACAGAAGCGCTTTTGGGTGCCAAAATAGACGAAACAGTTGAAACCGCTATTACTTATCCAGAACACTGGGGTGAAGAGGATGTTAAGGGTAAGCAAGCAAAACTTAAAATTACGGTTAAAAATAACGAAGAAAACCAGCCTATCAGTACAATAGAATTGGCTAAAAAGCTCGGATTGAAAGATGCTGAGCAATCAAAGCTTGAAGAGAAAATTAAAGAAAGGATGGATGATGAAGTCAAGCGCACGCTAAATCATGCGTTACAAGAAGATGTGCTTGAGATTTTATTGGATAAAAATGAATTTGATTTGCCTCAGTCATTAATTAAACAAGAATTAAAAGCAATTGATGATGAAGCGAATAGAAAGCAACAAGGCAACCAACCTCAAGAAACCATGTCAGAGGAAGAGAAAAACGATTCTGCTATTAAACGTGTTAAGTTGGGATTGTTGATTAATGAAATTATTAGCAAGTACAAAATCAAAGTAAATGGTAAGTTGCTACGCAAAGAAGTTGAGCATCTTGCTCAGCAGTTTGGCGGCAACCCAGAAGAAATTGTAAATTTATATTTTAGCAATGAGCAATTACTATCTAGCGTAGAAAGGGTCGTTTTATTACAGCAGTCTATAGAGGCTTTGTTAAAAGACATGAAGACAATTCAAAAATCTGTTACTTTTGATGAAATAATGAATCCAAAAGTACAGGGTTAGTTGTCTGAAATAAAAGGGAGAACTGGTAATTATGAGATATGAACAAAATAGTGGTCTGATTTCTAATATGGGAATTCCAATGGTCATTGAGCAATCTGCCCGAGGGGAGCGTGCTTATGATATTTATTCCAGGCTATTAAAGGAACGAGTGATTTTTCTTGTGGGGCCTGTGGAAGATTACAGCGCCAATGTGATTGTTGCTCAGTTATTGTTTCTAGAGTCAGAGAATCCAGACAAAGATATTTACATCTATATTAATTCTCCCGGTGGTTCTGTTTCAGCTGGTTTAGCTATATATGACACTATGCAGTTTATTCGTCCAGAGGTCAGCACTTTGTGTATAGGCTTAGCAGCAAGTATGGGCGCTTTACTGTTATGTGGTGGCGCAGAAGGGAAGCGCCATGCTTTACCTAATTCCCGAATAATGATTCATCAGCCTTTAGGTGGTGTTCAAGGGCAAGCGAGTGATATTGAAATCCATGCAAAAGAAATACTGAAAACACGAACACGTCTAAATGAGATTTTAAGCCATCACACTGGCAAACCTATTGATACTATTGCACAAGATACAGATCGCGATAATTTTATGGATGCAAAAGAAGCGGTTGAGTATGGAATGATTGATTCGGTAATGGAAAAACGCACGTCTGAATCTGCTAAGATAGAGGAATAGTTTGGGGAATAATAGTTGTGAGCCGTCATGATTATTGCAAGTGCACGGGTTGAAATTTTTTCGTGTAACCCCATTATTTAGCAATGCCATTCGTGGTCCGAATTGATGTTATTTTTTGAGGTGGTTCGATGAGCGAAAAAAAAGGCGGGCGTGGAAATGAAAACGGTAAGTTATTGTACTGTTCTTTTTGCGGTAAGAGTCAACATGAAGTTCGCAAGCTAATTGCGGGACCTTCTGTTTTTATATGTGATGAATGTGTCGAGCTATGTAACGACATAATAAAAGAAGAAATTGAAGAAAGCAGTGCGCCAAGTCAATCTGCTGATTTGCCTGTTCCTCATGAAATTAATGATATCTTAGATGATTATGTTATTGGGCAAACGCGTGCTAAAAAAGTTTTAGCGGTTGCCGTATATAATCATTATAAGAGATTAAAAAGCAATACCAAAAAAGATGATGTTGAGTTAGGCAAAAGTAATATTTTGTTAATTGGCCCAACAGGTAGTGGTAAAACACTATTGGCTGAGACTTTAGCAAGATTATTGGATGTGCCTTTTACAATTGCGGACGCCACAACACTAACTGAGGCAGGTTATGTTGGGGAAGATGTTGAAAATATTATCCAAAAATTATTGCAAAAATGTGACTATGATGTTGAAAAAGCCGAAACGGGCATTGTCTATATCGATGAAATCGATAAAATCTCCAGAAAATCAGATAATCCATCTATTACCCGAGATGTTTCAGGTGAAGGCGTGCAACAAGCCTTACTGAAGCTTATTGAAGGTACGGTGGCATCTGTGCCTCCGCAAGGTGGGCGCAAGCATCCCCAACAAGAGTTTCTCCAAGTGAACACTTCAAGTATGTTATTTATTTGCGGTGGTGCATTTGCAGGGCTGGATAAAATTATTTTGGATCGTTCAGAAAAGAGCGGTATTGGGTTTGCAGCGCAAGTACGGAATAAAGATAAAGATATTGACTCTTCGGAAACGCTGAATAAAATTGAGCCTGAAGATTTGGTTAAATTTGGACTTATTCCAGAGTTTGTTGGACGTTTACCTGTTGTAGCAACTTTAGAAAATCTGGATGAAGATGCTTTAGTTTCTATTTTAACCGAACCTAAAAACGCTTTAACTAAACAGTACTGTAAGTTATTTGAAATGGAAGGTATAGAGCTTGAGTTTAGAGCAGAGGCTTTAAACGCGATTGCTAAAAAAGCAATGGCGCGCAAAAGCGGTGCTAGGGGACTTCGTTCAATCTTGGAGCACATGTTATTAGACTTGATGTACGATTTACCTTCTTTAGAAAATGTGGCTAAAATTGTGATTGATGAAAACTTTGTTGAAAACTATTCTGATCCAATTTTCATCTATGAAGGCGATGCCAATCAAAAAGTTGCTCAGGATGGAGAGGGCTAGTCAAGTATATTTTTTTGAAGCAGTGTATTGATAAAAAGGGAGCATCTTTACACTGTGTTGATAAATGTATAATCATTTATAATATTTATAAATTTTTGTTTCAATAAGTTTCCCTACCAAACTATCTGCGATTCTATTTATCATCAAGGAGCTTTATGGAAACTAAAAGCACTTCTCATCAGGGAGATACTTTAGAAATCCCTGTCTTACCATTACGTGACGTTGTTGTTTATCCTCACATGGTTATTCCACTGTTTGTTGGGCGTGAAAAGTCGATTAAAGCATTAGATGCTGCGATGAATGCGGGAGAAAAGCAAATACTTTTGGTCGCTCAAAATGAAGCCAGCCAAGATGATCCGTCTGAAAAAGACATTTATACTGTCGGTGCTGTTTCGACGATTTTACAATTACTAAAGTTACCAGATGGTACCGTCAAAGTTTTAGTGGAAGGCGTTAGTCGCGGGAAAATTGTTGAATTTGATAATGATAAATCATTTTTTTCTGCACGGGTAAAAGTTTTAGATGAGCCTTCTATTTCGGACGGTGAGTCAGAGGCTCTCAATCGCACCTTAATGGAGCAGTTTGAAAAATACGTTAAGCTGAATAAAAAAATCCCACCTGAAATCGTTACATCGGTATCAAGCATTGATGAGCTGGGGCGTTTGGCCGATACCATTGCAGCGCACATCTCATTGAAAATTGTGGAGAAACAAGCCGTACTTGAAATCGCTGTTGTTAGAGATCGCGTGGAAAAATTAATGGTCTTGATGGAAGGCGAAATTGATTTGTTGCAAGTGGATCATCGTATCCGCTCAAATGTTAAGCGACAAATGGAAAAGTCTCAGCGAGAGTATTATCTGAACGAGCAGATGAAAGCGATTCAGGAAGAGCTAGGACACCAAGCAGACGAGCATGAAGAGCTAACGAAAAAAATAGCAAAAGCAGGTATGTCGCAAGAAGCGCTGGATAAAGTGAACAGCGAGATGAGTAAGCTAAAAATGATGGCGCCGATGTCAGCAGAAGCGACGGTGAGTCGCAATTATATTGACTGGATGTTACAAGTGCCTTGGAAGAAAAAATCTAAGGTTCGTTTGGATTTGGCAGAGGCTCAGACCCATTTAGATGAAGACCATTATGGATTGGAAAAAATCAAAGAGCGTATTTTAGAGTATTTGGCGGTACAAAAACGAGTCAAAAAGCTCAAAGGGCCGATATTATGTTTGGTCGGGCCTCCGGGTGTGGGCAAAACATCATTAGGACGTTCTATTGCAAAATCAACGCAGCGTAAATACATTCGGATGGCACTAGGTGGCATTAGAGATGAAGCGGAGATCAGAGGTCATCGCAAAACTTATATTGGTGCAATGCCAGGAAAAATTTTACAAAAGCTTGCCAAAGTCGGTGTCAGGAATCCGCTGTTCCTATTAGATGAAGTGGATAAAATGGCAATGGATTTTAGAGGGGATCCTGCGTCAGCTTTATTAGAAGTTTTAGATCCAGAACAAAATAATACTTTTAATGATCATTACTTGGAGGTTGATTATGACTTGTCTGATGTCATGTTCGTCGCAACAGCCAATACGTTGAATATACCCGCGCCTTTGTTAGATAGAATGGAAGTCATTCGTCTATCAGGGTATACCGAAGATGAAAAGCTTAATATTGCATTAAAATATTTGGTTCCAAAACAAGTTAAAGATAATGGTCTTAAAAAATCTGAGTTAACCATTGCAGAAGGTGCCGTGTTAGGTATTATTCGTTACTATACGCGAGAAGCGGGGGTGAGAAATTTAGAGCGCGAAATTTCAAAAATTTCTCGTAAAGTGGTAAAAGAAATTCTAATGGATGAATCCATAGAGCATGTCACCGTTGATGAAGCGAACTTGGAAAAATATTTAGGCGTAGAGCATTTCCGTTATGGTGTTGCAGAAGAGAATGATCGTATAGGTCAGGTGACGGGTTTAGCCTGGACTGAAGTGGGAGGGGAGATTTTAACGATTGAAGCGATTGCTGTGCCAGGTAAAGGCAAGACCACTCGAACGGGTAAGTTGGGTGAAGTGATGCAAGAATCTATTCAAGCGGCTTTGTCTGTTGTTCGTAGCCGAGCAAAAGGCCTAGGGATCCCAGAAGATTTTTATGAGAAAAACGATATTCATATACATGTACCCGAAGGGGCAACGCCTAAAGATGGTCCTAGTGCGGGTATCGGCATGTGCACTGCTTTTGTGTCCGTGTTGACGAAGATACCGGTTAGAGCGGATGTTGCCATGACAGGAGAAATTACACTTCGTGGTGAAGTGTTGCCGATTGGTGGCTTAAAAGAAAAACTTTTAGCGGCGAGAAGAGCTGGGATTAAAGAAGTGGTGATTCCTGAAGAAAATAAACGGGATCTGAAAGAAATACCAGACAATATTTTGGAAGACTTAGAGATTCATTGTGTCAAATGGATTGATGAGGTGTTTGAAATCGCTCTGGTGCGGGCACCTGAGTCTTTGTCGGATACACCTAACCAATCTGAGACAGACTCATCAAAAGGCAAGGAGAAAGGCTCCGGGTCTTCTGATGCCAATGATTCAAAACCGCACTAAGTTTTGCAAACGCTCTCTCTCTGTGAGGGGGGAGAGCTCAGCTTTTGTTTTAGACTTTACATACCCTGCGTGTCAGCCACCTGTATATTTTAAGTAAGCTTATTTTATTAATTAGTTACTATTTTTATTTTTATACATATATTATTTTGTGGCTTGTCTGTGACCCCATTGCATGATAACTTGCCTGATAAATGAAGAGGATGCATGAGGCATCTTGCTATTTAAGCAAAGTAAATAGGGGACATCTAGTGAGTAACATTGCTACAAACAAATCTGAATTAGTGGAAATTATTTCTGAGCAAGTTGAAGTACCTAAAACTACAGCTCTAAAATTTGTTAATGCATTTATTGAAAATGTTACAACAACATTGCGTAGCGGGGAATCTATCATGTTTCCTGGTTTTGGTAGTTTTTCTGTAAAACCTAGAGCGGCTAGAACAGGGCGCAATCCTAAGACTGGCGAACCATTACAGATACCAGCTGCAATAATTCCTAGTTTTAAGGCTGGTAAAGGTCTAAAAGATGCGGTAAACTCCGGTTCCGTTGTTCAGGAAGAATCAGCTTAAAAAGTGAAATAAAAAACTTTTAAAGTCTGGTAAAGTACTGAAAAACAATGTAAACTTCGGCTTCCTTTGTTAGAGAATGAAAGTAACAAAGGTAGCAAAAGAGAAAGAAATTACGGGGTGCTTAGCTCAGCTGGTAGAGCGTCGCCTTTACACGGCGAATGTCGGGGGTTCAAGTCCCTCAGCACCCACCAAGATTCGGAGCGGTAGTTCAGCTGGTTAGAATACCGGCCTGTCACGCCGGGGGTCGCGGGTTCGAATCCCGTCCGCTCCGCCATACAAATGTTTGGCTATATTTTAAAATCTAGATTTAAAAGTGTAGCCAATCAGTTTACTATTTAAAGTAAAATTAGAAAGGCGTGTTTTTTAACATGCCTTTTTTTTGAGGTGCGATTTATGTTACAGGTCATGAGAGAAAAAGCTCAAGGATGGATTGCTTGGGTGATCGTCGTCCTTATTACACTAACATTTGTCTTGTTCTGGGGAGGTGGGAGTTTCTTAACGCCTTCTGGCGATCCCCGCAAAGCGGTTGCAACCGTGAATGGTGAAAAGATTTTTTTGTTTAGTGTAGAAAAGCAATATGAGCAATTATTGCGACAGCCTAATTCTAATTTAAGTCATCTTTCTCCCAATGTCATTAAATCTAAAATTCTAGATTCAATTATAGAAGAAACACTTATTAAGCAAGGCGCTGAAAATTTAGGTCTAAAAGTCAGTCCACAGAGAGTTGATTCTCAAATTCGCGCATTGCCCATATTTCATGAAAATGGCATTTTCTCTATTGATAACTATAAGCGTTTTTTAATCAATATGAATTGGTCTGAGCGTGAGTTTAAAGATATGCTCATAAAACAGTTGTTGCAGCAGCAATTGTACTCTGCCTTGGCGAGCACCCATTTTATTGTTGAGCCTGATTTTAACGCATTCTTAAATTATTTTTTCCAAAAAAGAAACTATCGACATACAGTGGTCGACAGGCAGAAACTGGCTGACACAATAAAAATTAGTGAGCGGGATATTAAAGATTTTTATGAAAAAAATAGCAAAGATTTTTATACGGCTGAGCAAGTATCATTAGACTATATTACTTTATCTTTAGATGAGATAAAAAACAGCTATGAGCCAGATCTAGAAAGCGTCAAGCAGCATTATAATGAGAATGAACGACTATTTAATGAGCCTGAGCGACGTTTGTTAGCTCATATATATATCCAGTTAGCGGATGATGCGAGTGAAAAAGAAATTGCGACGGCAAATGAAAAGATCGAAGCCCTTTACCAGCGCCTAGAAAAAGGCGAGTCTTTTGAGGCTTTGGCTAAGGCTGAGTCTGATGATAATGAAACCAAAAGCAAAGGTGGAAAATTAGATTGGATTGTTAAGGGCGAAATTGGTATTCCAGAGTTTGAATCTGCAGCTTTTGATCTAACAAAGGGTTTATATAGCCAACCCGTTCGTACAGATTTTGGTTTTCATATTATTAAAGTAATAGATATCACAGCTGAAAAAATGATTGCATTTGAGGATGTGAAAGCGAAAGTCATTGCTCAATTACAAAAGCGTTGGGCTGAGGATGAAATTATCAACAGAATCGATAAAATGACTAATTTGTCTTATGATTATCCCGACACCTTGCAACCTATTGCGGATGAAATGAACTTAACGATTAAGCAGACGGCTTTATTTGAACGCAAAGGTATCGTTGATGTCAAAGTATTGAATCATCCTAAAGTCGCAGAGAGTGCTTTTAGTGAATACGTTAAAGATCGAGGCAATAATAGCGAGCTTGTTCAGCTAGACGAGAACAGCTATGTGGTATTTAGGGTGTCTGAGCGTTTAGAGCCTAAACTGAAAAATCTATCGGAAGTAAATGCCAGCATCGAATCTTTACTTGTTTATCAGCGTAGCAATGAGCAAGCTGAAATTCAAGCCAAAGCGATATTGGATAAATTAAAGTCTGGTCTTAACCATTCGGATCAAGAAAAATTATTAGCGGAGTTTTCCTGGAAAGAAAGCAAAGATATTGGGTTAACGTCATCTGAAGAAGATCGTTTTGTCTTAGAGGCGGTATTTGCATTGCCAAGACCCAAAGCAGATGCCAGTATTTCTGCAAGTGTGACACAATTGGTCAATAGCGATTATGCCATTATTTGGTTAACGGATGTTCTGCCAGGTAAAAGAGAGGATATTAAGCCCGAGGAAATTACACAATTAAAAGAACATTTGGTTCGTCAGGCGGGTGAACTTGATTTTACACTTTATACCAAATCATTATTACAAAAAGCTAAGATTGATAAAAAAGACTTGACTTCTTAGAGTAATATTTCTTAGTATCATAATCCAGCCGAAGGCTATACACTTTGGCTGGAAACCCAACCCAAAATCTCTATTCCCAGCGATGCTTTTAATTTTATATTGGCATATGCTTGTTTGTATTGTAAACCTTCATTTGTGAACATTGAGAGCAAATAATGCGTATCAAAAAATCAGCTATTATTCTTTTTTTCTCTATAGCCATGTTAGCTAAAAATATATCGGCTTCAGAAATGCCGCCAACGCCTGTGAAGGCTGTAAATGTTAAAATACAATCTATAGATAAGAATGTTCAAGCTCAGGGAGAAATTAAGGCATTTCGTAGGGTTATTTTACAATCAGATATTGCCGGAAAGGTTATAAAATTAAATTTATCTGAAGGAAAGCCTGTTAATCTTGGTGAAATTGTTATTCAACTGGATGATAGCGTATATCAAGCCAAATTAAAGCAAGCGCAAGCTAAGTTGGAGCACAGCCAGCAAAAATATAATCGTGTCAAAACACTGGTTGAAAAAGGTACAGGTTCTGCATCTGAGGCAGAAGATGCGGTTGCAGACTTAAAGTTTCATCAAGCCGAAGTGGCACTGGCAATAATTAATGTTGATAAAACCCAAATTAAAGCGCCATTTTCTGGTATTTTAGGGTTAAAAGATGTGGATGTAGGGGATTATATCAACCCAGGTCAATCTTTAGTTTACTTAGTGGATATCAACACGATTATGGTTGATTTTTATTTGCCAGAAAAATACATTTCAGATATCAAAGAAAACATGACAGTTACTTTGGTGGCTGACGCCTTACCTGGTGAAAATTTCAAAGGTAAAATTTATGCCATTGCACCCACGTTAGATGCCACAATGCGATCGCTGCATGCTAGGGCAAAATTTTCCAACCCAAGATTTTTATTAAAACCAGGATTGTTTTCTAGATTACGCATTATTTTAGAAACAATTGATAAAGCATTAACCTTACCTGAAGAAGCTTTAATTTATCAAGAAAGCAAATTTTATGTCTATAAGATTATAGATAGTAAAGCTATATTGACCGAAGTCTCTATTGGGGCTAAGCAGAAAGGTTTTGTCGAAATTACCTCAGGGCTATCTGAACAAGATCAAGTCGTATTGGCTGGACAGATTAAATTATTTGATGGTGCTACGGTTCATATTGTTGAAGATAAACAATAAAAAATAAAGATTAAAAAGTAAGACTACAATGAAATTAAGTGAATTTTGCATAAAAAGACCAGTGTTTGCGATTGTAATTAACATAATGGTTGTATTGGTTGGCATATTGGCTTACCAAAAATTAACGGTGCGAGAGTATCCGGATATTACGGCGCCTGTGGTGAGTATTAGTACGACTTATCCTGGTGCCAGTGCAGAGATTGTCGAAACAGAAGTAACACGTATTATTGAAGATGCTATTTCGGGGGTTACAGGTTTAGATTTTTTGCAGTCTAGTAGTAGCGATAGCAGCAGCAGTATTACCTTAGTTTTTAAATCCTCTCAAGACATTGATGCGGTGACGAATGATGTGCGAGATAAAGTGGCACGTATTAGAAGTTGGTTGCCAGAAGATGCCGACGATCCGACTATTTCTAAAGTAGAGTCGGATTCTAATGCGATTGCTTGGTTATCTTTGTCAAGTGATGAATATTCTTTGATGCAGTTAAGTGAACTGGTCGAACAAACCATCAAAGACAAGTTAGAAATTTTGCCAGGTGTTGCAAGGGTTTTTGTTGTTGGTGCCCGAATGCCATCCATGCAAGTCAAGCTCGATCCTGCAAGACTCGCGGCATTTGGTATGACAGTTCATGATGTGACCCGCGCAATTGAAGTACAAAACTTAGCTTTACCTTCGGGCACCATTGAAGGTGAGACAACTGAGTTTACGATTTACTCTAAAACCGATCTACAAACTGAACAAGAATTTAGAAATATAGTGCTCAGAGAAAAATCAGGCTATTTAATTAAGCTTGAAGATGTGGCACATATTGAAATATCCGCCAGAAACAAAAAATTCTTTGCACGTTTTAACGGTAAACCCACGGTAGGCTTAGGGCTGGTTAAACAATCTACGGCTAATCCATTAGATATTTCAAAAGCCATGCACAAAGTCGTGCCTTCCATTAAAGAAGGTTTACCAAAAGGCGTTGATTTGGTTGTCGCTTACGATTCAACTGAAATCATTAAAGAGTCTATTTCTGCGGTACAAAAAACAATCATTGAAGCGGTTATCTTTGTTGTTTTAATTATATTTTTATTTTTAAGAACCATTAGTGCGACATTGATTCCCATTATTACAATCCCCATTTCATTGATGGGTGGGATGCTTATGATCTATGCTTTTGGTTTCAGTATTAACTTGCTGACATTACTGGCTTTGGTTTTAGCAATTGGGCTTGTGGTTGATGATGCGATTGTTGTTTTAGAGAATATATATCGCCATATTGAAGAGGGTATGAAACCGCATGATGCCGGTATTTTAGGGATGCGAGAAATCGGTGGGCCGGTTGTTGCCATGACCTTGAGTTTGGCTGCGGTCTTTGCGCCCATTGCTTTTATGGATGGCAAAATTGGTAAGTTGTTTACGGAATTTGCAGTTGTATTAGCAGGTTGTGTTTTTATTTCCGGCTTTACCGCTTTGACTTTATCGCCGGTTATGAGCGTTCTATTACTCAAAAAAGAAGAAAAGCATGGCAAAATTTATAATGCCATTGAATCTGTGCTGAACTATATTACCAACAAATATAAACAAAGCTTAATATTCTTCTTAAATAAAAGGTATTGGGTGATGGGCTTGCTCATTATTGTATTGGGTGCCAATGTTTTTTTATTTAAAGGTTTGAAATCTGAAATGACCCCTGTAGAAGATAGGGGGTTTGCCATTACCATGGGAATGGCCAAAGAGGGAGCCGTAGTTAATTTTACGCATAAATATGCGTTGCAATATGAAGATGTGCTCAACAATATTGATGAGATAAAAGATTATTTCTTAATCATTGGTTACCCTAACGTTAGGCAAGCGATTGCTTTTTGTATTTTAAAAGACAGACAAAAAAGGGCAAAAACACAGTTTGAAGTGGTGGATAATATTAATCAGCAGTTATTTGGTTTGCCTGGACTTATGAGCTTTGCGATTAATCCGCCGTCTTCTTTGGCGGATAGCGTGCTAGATGGTGGTTTGAGTGTTGTGATTCAATACCCTGGTAGTTTTGATGAACTAAAGGATACGGTTTTGCAAGTGTTAGCAAAAGTTCGGGAAAACCCTAAATTATTTAATGTCGACACAGATTTAAAAACCAACAAGCCGCAAATTGAATTGAAGGTCAATAGAGAAAAAGCGGCAGCGTCAGGTGTAAGCATTAGTGAAATCGGTCAAACTTTGCAGGTGCTAATGGGTGGCAAAGTTGTGACGCATTTCCAAAAGGGGGCTAAGCAATATGATGTGTTTGTCCAGTCTGAGGAGATATTTAGACATCAATTAAATGATATATACGATATCAAAGTAAAATCTAATAGTGGTTTGGTGCCACTAGCCAATTTTATTGAGGCAAAAG
Source organism: Uncultured Candidatus Berkiella sp. (assembly GCA_964633725.1). Taxonomy (GTDB): domain Bacteria; phylum Pseudomonadota; class Gammaproteobacteria; order Berkiellales; family Berkiellaceae; genus Berkiella_A. Next base: position 25,150 of record CAZWHY010000036.1, on the reverse strand, counting down.
AAGTGACGGTAGCAACGAGCTTAAATCATTTTAATAAGCTACCCAGTGCAACGATTACCGCATCAATGGCGCCTGATTATAGTATGGATGAAGCGATTGTGTTTTTTAACAAAACCATTCGTGATGTTTCTAAAGTGGCTGACATTGACTATACCGGTGCAACCAGGTTGTATATGGAGTCATCGGCGAGTATTTATTACACTTTCATAATTGCATTGTTGGTAATCTTTTTAGTTTTGGCCGCTCAGTTTGAGAGTTTTATCCAGCCATTTGTGATTATGTTAAGTGTGCCGATGGCTGTTTTTGGTGGTTTGCTCACGATGCATTTTCATGGGGGCAGCTTAAATGTCTATAGTCAGATTGGCTTTATTACTTTAATAGGTCTGATTACCAAGCATGGTATTTTGATTGTAGAATTTGCGAAGCAGTTGCGTAAAAAATCAATCCCGCTAGAAGAGGCGATTATTACCGCTGCAAGCTTGCGTTTTAGGCCAATTTTGATGACGACGATGGCAACAGTATGTGGTTGTATACCATTAGCGATTGCCGCAGGCGCAGGGAGTGAGGCTCGCTCAGAAATTGGTTGGGTGATTGTAGGGGGTATGACGATTGGTACGGTATTTACGTTGTATGTGGTGCCAGTGGTTATGCGGTTATTAGGCCGCACCAGTTAAGAACGCCCATATTTGGCTATTTTTGCTCTAAAAGCAAACGAGAAACTGCTCACATACTAGTCGTATGCTGCGCTTTTCTCCTTCATTTTTAGAACAAACTTATCTCAAATCTGAACGTTCTGGGTCATGCCCATATTTGGCTAATTTTGTTCTAAAAATAAATGGGAAACTGCATTAGGCCAAATTTTATATATTTCAAAATCTAAAGAAAGGAATAGAAGATGAAAAAAGAAAAAATAAGCTGTGACAAAATAATTTTGGCAGGCATATCGGTTCGTACAAACAATAAAAATGAAATGGAAGAGCGTAAAGCAAAAATTGGTTCATTGTTTGAGAAATATTGGACTGGTGGGTTAGCGGACAAGATCCCTAATCGTAAAGATGCGGGTCGTACTTTCTCTGTTTATACTGACTATGAAACAGACGAGCATGGTAATTACACTTACTTTATGGGCGAAGAAATGACTGATGCTGGTGAGTTACCTGAAGGTCTAGAGACTATCACAATTGATGCCAGTACTTATCAAAAATTTACGACAGCCCCAGGAATTATTCCGGATGTGATTATCGGTGCTTGGCGTCAAATTTGGATGATGGGCGAGCAAGATTTTGAAGGTAAGCGTGCTTATAAAGCAGATTTTGAAGTGTTAGATGTTAAAACTTTAGACCCACAAAATGCAGTATTTGATATTTATGTTGGGGTTGCTTAAATCCTAAAAAGAAGAAAGCCCCTTGTTGGGGCTTTTTATTAGCTATCCATTATAAAGACACCCACGTTAATACACCATAATATCTTCATTTTAATCAGTGTAGAGAATTCAGTTTTACAATAATTCGGCTAGGTGAAGTATTTCAATGCTATTTGAGTATATATTAGATTAAAAGTGAATTTTAGACTGAAGAAAACCCACTCATCAGTTTGAGATATTATAGAAAATGAAGAAACTTAATATTTTCCTAAGTGAGATAAACCGATTTTGCAGCGTTCAATCCTCGGATAGTTCTTTTTCTATTTTTACTGAAATTAATTAAATATATCTCACAGCCAACGGCAGATGAGAATTTATACTGGAAATTCTTAATCATATCAATCCAGCCCTTTTCTCTAAAATTAAGCCTTTTTAGTATAGAGGGGAGATTTTCAGGGATAGCACTAGCTTTATCGTTCCGAATAATCCGGCCAGTGTAGTCAACAAGCTTTAAATAATCAGACAGACTAAAGTCGATCGTAGAGTCTTGTTTTGCCTTATCCATGACCACATTAGAAAATGGTAGTAATGTTTTGGGTTGCTCTAATAAATCTAGATGTGTTTGTTTTTTACTTTTGCTCTGTTGACTCATGAATTTAATACGATCATATATTGAGGTATGGTCAGATTGTTCTGGCGTTTGCGCAATCCCTGCTCGGATGGGGTTTAAATCTACGTAAGCCATTGCGCTTAGCAGAGCACCATCGTCTAATAGAGCCTGAGATTTAAAGCGACCTTCCCAAAATCGACCAGTACAATCATCTTCATCATTGGAGGCTCTTGCTATGGGTTCATTTAAGCAGCGCATAAACCAGCTAATGCTAGTGAGTCGTTCGCGCCAAAGAGGAATTTTGGCTGGGATATGAGAAGACATTTTTGCATCTTTAGGGAATATTTCAGCCCATCGAGTCGTGATATCGTGATTAGTCCATTTTTTAGTTGCTTCTTCATCGACAAATAAAACGATATGATAATGATTAGCCATGACCGCGTAGGCACAAATTTTAATAGAAAATACTTGTGACAAAAATTTCAGTCTGGAGATAATCCATTCTTTTCTATGAGAAAAATCTCGTTTGGTTAAGTCGTCTATCCCACATAAGAAGCTGCGGCGAACACATCTTGCCATAACATGGTAGTAGGGGGTTGAATCGAGATTAATTTGTGATGAGCGAGCTGATGGCATAACTAAACTTATTTTTAATTTACTCTGTCAACTGTATACCTATACATATTTGAATTTCAACTTAACGTGGGTGTCTTGTTAATAATATATTTTAATGCAGTGTATAATAGTTTGATTGAGGATATAAATTTTCAGACGAGCAACTCATGGATGCGTATGAATAAGAAAATAATAGCGAGGGTTTTTTTTAGTTACGGGCTTTTGATATGGGCTGCGGTATCTCATGCTGGAAATCTTACTTTAGACGATGTAGAACGTATTGCGCTCAATAATGCACCGGAAATTAAACAATCAGATGCTATACGACATCAATTGGAAGAAGAGGCTATAGCAGATGGGCAGTTTTCTGATCCCAAACTCATCGCTAACTTGTCTAATATGCCTGTTGATACATTTGATTTTTCACAAGAACCTATGACTCAGATTCAATTAGGAGTGCAACAAGACTTTCCTAAAGGAAAATCACTAAAGTATGCAAAAAGTCGGAAAAGTCACTTGGCATTATCTGAGCGGCATAATACAAATTTAGTTGAAATCCAGACACTAAGGGACGTTCGGCTCTCTTGGCTTGACTTGTTTTATTGGTTTAAAGTATCTACAAAAACGCAGGAGCAGAAAGTTGTTTTTACGAATCTTTTAGATATCATGCAATCACTACTGGGAAATAATATTGCGCAACAACATGATGTGATTAGAGCTCAATTAGAGCTTGTGGAATTAGATGAAAAATTAATTGAAATTGATAAAAACATCAGATTAGCTAGAGCAAAATTAGCGCGAAGAATAGGGCAAGAATACAGCCAGCAGATTCATCCGCATGATTATCCAAGACTACCCACTTTCGTTGATTATGAAACAATAGAGCAAACGTTACCATTCCACCCTATTATATTATCTAGTAAAGCACATGTATCGTCTAATCGCGATAATGTTAGATGGTCTTGTGAGCAATATAAGCCTGGTGTGACCGCTGGATTAGTTTATGGTTTTCGGCAAGGCAAAAATATTGATCGGACTAGAAGAGCAAACTTTCTGACAGCAACGGTTAAAATGGATATGCCCATTTTTGGCTATAACCGGCAAAGCAGACGCATAAGCGCCTCGCAAGATGCACTGATGGCGAGTCAAGAGAAAGAAGAAATTGCATTTAGAAATCTATTAGAAATGCTGGATAGCCAGTATGCAAATTTTCAAGGATATTCAGAAAAGGATTTGTTATATAACCAACAGCTGATACCACAAGCACAACAGTATACTGAGGCGACTTTGTTAGCGTATAAAAATGGGTCATCAGATTTTCCGGCATTAGCGCATAGTTATATTATGGCGCTTGATATTAAAATTTCAGGCATTAAGGCAAGAGTTGAGCGTGAAAAAGCACATGCGCTTTTGTTATTCTTAAAAGGGGATGGGCATGGCTAAAACAATATTGACGGTCGTATTTATTGTGGGAGTCTTAGGGGTTGGGTTTTTAATTGGGCAAGGTTTTTCTAATCGCGCTTCACATAGCACATCCACAGAAACAGAAAAAATAAAATATTGGGTTGCCCCAATGGATGCAAACTACCGACGAGACAAACCTGGAAAATCCCCTATGGGCATGGATTTAGTGCCGGTATACGAAAAAAAACAAATGGATATAGAGGATGATACGATTGTAAGAATTACGGCACAAGTTGAAAATAATTTGGGCGTTAAATCAGAGCTGGTTAAAAAAACCAATATATCTCAAATAATTCATACTGTAGGATATGCAACAGCAGATGAAAATAATATTGAGCATATTACAACTTATATCGATGGCTGGCTTCGAGGGTTGGCGGTTAAAACAACCGGTGAGGTCGTTAAAAAAGGGCAGCTATTATTTGAGCTGTATTCACCTACATTGATTCAAGCGCAAGAAGAATATATTTTAGCCATTAAAAGTCGTAATAAAGACTTAATAGAGGCAGGCGAACAAAAACTAGATACCATGGGGGTATCAAAAGACCAGATTCAAATATTAGAAAAAACCAAACAAGCGATGGATAAAGTTAAATTTTATTCAACGAAATCGGGAATTGTATCTAAACTCAATGCCAGAGAAGGTATGTTTGTGAAACCCGGTATGGAAATTATGACCATAGAAGATTTATCTAATATATGGGTTATTGCCGAAGTTTTTGAACGACAATCTAATGTTGTAAAGTCGGGACAAAATGCAAGCGCTTCTTTTCCTTATATGCCGAATAAAGAGTGGATTGGTAAAGTAGAGTATGTGTACCCGACTTTAGATCCCAAAACCCATACTTTACAAGTAAGACTTTCTTTTCCGAATATTGATTTACTGATCAAGCCAAACATGTACGCCAATATTAAAATACATTCAGCACCTATAAAAGATGTGTTAACTATCCCCGATATGGCTTTGATTCGTTCTAGCAAAGGGGATCGTGTGATTATGTCATTAGGTAATGGGCAGTATCGAGCTCAAAATATTACTGTAGGTTATCAGTCTGATGACAAATATGTTGTTCAGGCTGGCTTGCGTGAAGGTGATAGGGTTGTAACTTCGGCGCAGTTTTTGATTGATTCAGAGTCAAGTTTAAGAGCTTCATTCGTTAGAATGGAGAATGGGGAAAAGGCAACGACCTTAGAGGATACAAACCTCAAAGAATATATGACTATGGCAGAGGTTAAAAAAATATGGCCAGATAAAAGGCGCATTTTACTATACCATCAAGAAATATCAGAAATTTCGATGCCAGCCATGGCAATGGAGATGACGGTGGTAGATGAGGTAAACCTGGGTCAACTAAAGGTCGGAGATAAGATTCATGCCATTGTTGTTCAACAAGCACCTGGAAAGTTGTTGCTGACTAAGATACATATTATATCTAAAGATTAAAGAATTGGATAATGCGACATAAAAAGGTGTAGGCATGGTAAAAGGAATTATTAAGTGGTCTATACAAAATAGATTTGTGGTTTTAGCCATAACGTTTTTCTTATTGGTTGCGGGCATTTATGCTATGCGGCAAACCCCTGTGGATGCTATTCCTGACTTGTCTGATGTACAAGTTATTATCAAAACCTCTTATAGTGGCCAAGCGCCACAAGTTGTAGAAGATCAAATAACATATCCACTTACGACGGCTATGTTGACTGTTCCGGGTGCCGTAACGGTTCGGGGATACTCATATTTTGGCGATTCTTATGTTTACGTTATTTTTGAGGATGGCACCGATCCTTATTGGGCGAGATCGCGAGTTTTAGAATCTTTAAGCCAACAGTCTGATAAACTGCCAGCAGGTGCAAAGTCTGAGCTTGGTCCTGATGCCACTGGCGTGGGTTGGATTTATACCTATGCTTTAGTCGATAAAACAGGTGCTCATGATTTATCTGAATTAACAAGCTTACAAAATTGGCTTTTAAAATTTGAGTTACAAACCATACCAGGTGTGTCAGAAGTCGCTACGGTAGGTGGCATGGTGAAGCAATACCAAGTGGTTTTGGAACCGAATCGTATTCGTGCCTATGGCTTGACATTGTCAGAAGTTAAAAAAGCCATTCAGATGGGCAACCAAGAGGTAGGTGGTTCCGTTCTTGAAATGGGCGAAGCTGAGTATATGGTTCGCTCTTCTGGTTACATTGATGGTGTCGCGGCAATCAAATCTATTCCTTTAGGGGTGAATCAAAATGGAACGCCCATTCTTTTATCTAATGTGGCAAAGATTAATATTGGCCCACAAATGCGTCGTGGCATTGCTGAGTTAAATGGTGAAGGGGAAGTCGTTGGTGGCATTATTGTTATGCGCCAGGGGGGAAATGCATCTAATGTGATAGCGGCAGTGAAAAGTAAACTCATTGAGTTAAAGACCAGTCTACCAGCCGGGGTTGAAATTGTAGAAACCTATGATAGGTCGACATTGATTAATCGTGCGATTGACAATTTAAAGGTGACATTGATTGAAGAATGTTTGGTCGTGATCTTAATTTGTTTTATATTTTTGCTCCATATTCGCTCATCTTTGATTATTGTGATTAATTTGCCCATAGGGATATTGTGTGCCTACATTGTGATGCATTGGCAAGGGATAAATGCCAACATCATGTCTTTAGGTGGTATTGCGATTGCAATAGGGGCAATGGTAGATGCCGGTATTGTCATGATTGAGAATTTGCATAAACATTTTGCTAAAACAGAGATTACAGATCAAAATAGATGGCAAGTGGTTACAGAGTCTGCAATAGAGATTGGGCCACCTATTTTCTTTTCTTTGCTGATCATCACGCTTAGTTTTTTGCCCGTTTTTGCCTTGCAAGCACAAGAAGGCAGAATGTTTGCCCCGCTTGCTTTTACCAAAACATATGCCATGGCCGCTGCCGCAGGCTTATCGATTACTTTGGTGCCGGTTCTAATGGGGTACTTTATTCGAGGTAAGATTTTAGCAGAAGACAAAAACCCTATCCATCGAGCATTGATTGCTGGGTATAAACCTATTATTCAAACTGTTTTAAATTTTCCTAAAATGGTTATATGTTTTTCGTTTTTTATTATGATATCGGCATATGTGCCATTGAAAAATATTGGTTCTGAATTTATGCCTGAGTTGGACGAAGGCGATTGGATGTACATGCCTACAACATTACCAGGTATTTCCATCGGCAAAGCCAGACAGCTTTTGCAACAAACAGATAAACTGATTAAAACCATTCCAGAAGTGAAATCTGTATTTGGTAAAATAGGCAGGGCTGAAACGGCAACCGATCCAGCACCTTTGACCATGATTGAGACGATCATTCAATTACATCCCAAAGCACAATGGCGCGAAGGGATGACAACGCAGAAATTAAAGTCGGAATTAAATAAAGTGATTCAATTTCCGGGTGTCACCAATGCTTGGGTTATGCCGATTAAAACAAGGATTGATATGCTGGCAACGGGCATTAAGACCCCTGTGGGGATTAAAATCTCTGGCCCATCCTTAGCCAAAATAGAGGAAATTGGTATACAAATTGAATCTGTATTAAAAAACCTCAAAGGTACCGCTTCTGTCTTTGCGGATAGAGCCGTTGGGGGGCGTTATGTCACAATCGATACACGCAGAAATGATGCCGCTCGATTTGGTTTGAATATTGGACACATTCAGGAAATAGTACAAACAGCCATTGGTGGCATGAATGTCACAGAAACGATTGAGGGGCGTGAGCGATATCCTGTTAATTTACGCTATCCACAATATGAACGAGATTCATTACAAAAAATAAAATCTTTGCCCATTGTAACGCCGACAGGTGCGCATGTTTCTTTAGAGGATGTGGCATCTATAGAGATTCAAGAGGGTCCCCCTATGATTAAAAGCGAAAATGCGAGGCTAGTTGGATGGGTCTTAGTTGATATTGAAGATATAGATGTGGGTACCTATATCAAAGAAGCTAAAAAAACCATATCTGAAAATATAGAAATGCCGGCAGGATATAACTTGGTTTGGTCTGGGCAATATGAGTATATGGAGCGTGCCAAAGCACGATTAATATCTATTGCACCACTTACGCTAGCTATCATTTTATTTTTATTATATTTGAGTTTTAGAAGTGTGCCGGAAGTATTAATTATTTTGGTTTCATTGCCTTTGGCATTAAGTGGTGGCATATGGCTGATTTATGGATTGCAATATAATCTATCTGTCGCGGCGGGGGTCGGGTTTATTGCGCTTGCTGGACTGGCGATAGAGATAGGTATCATCATGCTGGTATATCTCAATAATGCATTGAAAGATATGACTAAAAACAGCAACAACCATATTAATATTATTGATTTAAAAAATGCTATTATCCAGGGCGCGGTATTAAGAGTTAGACCTATTTTGATGACAGTGATTTCAACTATTTTTGCATTGTTGGCCATTATGTTGAGCGATGGTACAGGCTCAGAAGTGATGCGCAGAATTGCAGCACCCATGATCGGTGGATTGATGAGTGCAACCATACTGACATTGCTTGTGCTGCCGGCAATATTTTTTGTTTGGAAGTCAAAAAGCTTATGTCATAAGTAATTTATGAGTTTGTAAGCCTTTTTATCTCGTACGAAGTCTGTCCCGTGGAGAAGGAATAAGTTCGTTTAGCTGCTTCTCGGTGAGCACGCTTGCAAATTGTTTTTTATATCTTTTCGCGCCATTACCTTTAAGGCCATTTTCATGAATATGTTCATGTATGGCTTTGAGAACACAAGCTTGAAAACGTCTTTTATCGGGTGCTGGTGTGCTTATATCAATTTCAATAATATCTCCGGGCTTCAAGCTCTCAACTATAATATTGGCAATAGCCTGCATCCCAATTCTTTTGTTTTCAAGTTTTAGATTTCTTCTTATCGATATTTCAATAGAACCAGTTGCATTGTTTTTTATCATGCCCAAAGCCGTTCTTGGTTCGGTTTTTATTCGAAGTATTGACTGAGTGCTGCCCTCGCCTATAGGATACATGTCGATAAGTCGTTCCCGTCTAGGCTGTTCCATATATGTTTTACGGATATCTGTAACACTCCCAGCCATTCTCAGCAAGGGGTTTTTATTTCTTTGTTGTTGCACATTCCTTAGTGCAGGTGTAACGGGGGCAATTCTTCTCGGGCTTATGGCTCTCCTTTGGTTTGATTTGCTTTTTTGTTTTAAAGTTTTGGTTATCTCATTTACTTTCAGTACAGAGCCCATTTTAAAGTTATATTGATGCGCTTCATCAAATTTTTTATCAGCGAATCCATCAGGCGTGAATGTACTATCTCTTTTGGTCTTATGCTCATAATCTTTTCTACCAAAACATTTTAAACTATCATCGGTATCAAGCATTAGTAAGCTGCGTAGAAAATCACGGTTTTCAGTAACGTTTTTTCTAACGCCATTTTTATAGGTTATGCCAATGCCCAAATTAAATTTATTTTGGTGTGGCTGAACGATGTGAACAGATAATTTTTCTATGCCTTGAGAGGCTAAATATGTTTTAACCTCGTCCGTCTCTAATAGTGATTGTAGTTTTTGTGTTTGTAAATTAGCATATTGTGTAGCAACTTGTCGCAGTTGGCTTTGTTGAATTCCTTTTGTTTGGATTTTATGTAATGTCGTCTCACCGTCTTTAGTCATCTTGAGTACAGGGCACCCGTCACGATCCATAAGCATTGTACATTGGGCATTTCGGTCTCGGGGATGTGTAAAGCGAAATATTTTGACACCACCGACTTCGGACATTTTGATTTGTCTTAAATTTTCGATCTCATTGTCATCTAATATGTTGATGATATCAGGTTCAATTTCTAGAATTGCCCTTGAGTTTGCCAAAGCAACCACTTCTTCATGGCGAACCGGCACTAAATTGTAGCCTTCATATTTGAAGTATGGGAGCACTTTACCAAGCCTTTCGGCAGTCTGTAAAGCTTCTTGAGCCGCTTTCGCCGTCGGTATAATAACGATGCCCTCTATTGTATTTTCGGTATAATGTGCGGGGAACTCAGACCATCTGAGTTTTTCATCGCCGTAATATCTCAAACCTTTATCTTCGGTTAATCCTCTTCGGCGATTCTCTTGCTCTATCGCTTTATCCCGAACCGCTTCAAATGTTTCTTTATCTTTAACCCCGCTATTTTTTATGGGTTTAGGAAAATTAAATCCTTTTGGACTACCAATTCGTTGTGTTCCAACATTCACTTTGTAGGCAAAGCCGGTATATGTTTCAGCATGTCTTGGATTATAGATAAAACCAACTTCATGCTTAAATAACTGATGATTGGCATCTTGGTGAATTAAGGAGGAAGGTCTAAATTTAAAGCCATCTACCATCTCATCATTCAAATAGCGTTCTCTCAATTTTTCATTGGAATTCACACCAGCGCGTTGAAGTGCTGATTTGTTCTTTTTTAATTGAGCAAGCTCTCCATTTAATACTTGTGTTAAACTTTGACTTCTCGTTTTTGAGAAGCCTCTGAACATCATGCCTTCATTTTGATATGCTTCCATGAGTCTATTTTGTGCCTCGGTATATGGACTTGTTTGAATATCCGTGCCTGCTTTTCCTCTTGCCGCGCGTTTTGTCTCAATTCGAGCCTTTCTGGCTCGGCCGGAGATGCCGCTAAATAAATCTATAGGATTAAGATGAGAAGAAATCTCAATGTCTGGATTCATTGCGTTGTAACGAGCTTGTAGAAAATCTTTAGTCGCATTAAAACAGTTTGGAGCATAATCAATTTGGGTTCTCAGTGTTCGCCCTTCAGCGTCTTTTTTATGAAGGAGTTCATCTGATGCTTTCTTATGATTAATAACGATATCATCTATTAATGCTTGAAATACTGGATTATGCTCAAACTCTTTGACTATGTCTAAATACCCTTTATCAAATCTATCAAGCCGTCTCATTCTTAGTACTTCTAAACAATCTGCATCATGAACCAACCTTGCAAATATATTTTTGCTTTCGCCATATCTATGGTTCTTATGCACAATGGCATCTGCAAAAGGAGCAATCTCCGCTGAGGTATAACCCAGTGCGAACATGTCCCTTCTAAAAATTTTTGCATGGGGTTTTTCAGTCCCATCTGCTGTTTTAGAATCATTGATATTGCCGGCGTCATGGTAAATAACGGCCAGTTTTAAAAGCTTAATTTCTTTTTCAGTAAGCTGTTTGGCAGGGTGATTTTCTGCTCCAAAATCTTGGTAAAGCGAGAGCATCAAGTCAACGACATGCGCGGCCATCGTAACATGAGGGCCACTATGACCTCTGCGATTAGTTCTTTTAGGTATTTCGCCACGCGCTATTTCCCTGGTAAGATCGGGTTTTCCTGGGTACGGTATATGGTAGTGCGTCTCCACAGCATTCTGTGCAATGAGATCTAAATCACTTTCTTTTGTTAACGGTAAATTTCTGCCAATCATTTTGTCACCTATCAGAGGCGTTTGAACTATTATCAAACATGCTATTAAAAGGCTTTAACATCTATATTACGTTATCAAGGATGATTGTTTTTGGCAAGAACATTTGTTTTGAGGTTTCTTTGAAATATAGAAACCCACAGGAATTTTCAGTATAAATAGGATGAAACCTACAGGCTGATGGCTAAAGGAGCGAGGGAAAACGACACAAATTAAATTTATACTAGTATCTACACATGCTCAGTATGGCAGTATGATTACGTGGATAAGAAAGGTCGTTATATATTAAGCGATGGTTGAGAGGTTATGTGCAAAATTGCAGCACCCATGATCGGTGGATTGATGAGTGCAACCATACTGACATTACTTGTGCTGCCGGCAATATTTTTTGTTTGGAAGTCGAAAAGCTTATGTCATAAGTAATTTATGAGTTTATAAATTTTTCATCTGCCTTGTGAGTCGCATGACCTCGGCATCTGACTGTTGATGTGCTAGGATTTCTTCTCTTTCTTTGCCCACATACCCCACATCTTTTTTGTGTTGCTTATTTAAAGGTGTGTAAGGCACCTCCTCTGAACCAATGGCGAGATTACATAACGTTTCAATGCGTAAAAAATTAATTATTTCATCCCTTTCATGAAAGTTGGCCCAGTCCAGTAAATCTTTGCCATGAGCATCTTTAGTGTCTATGGGATGTCCTGCATATATATAAGACATCACTGCTTGCCAATCATCTCCTTCTGCTGCTTTGAACATAGCGATAGATGCTTTATCAGTGAGGGTAGCTTCCACAAAATGGCAGGCAATTTCTTCTAGCTGTGACACAGTGTTTTTATTAGGTCTTATGGGCTGAGGCGATAAAACGGGAGATGGTGGTTTTATAATAAAGCGAATATTATTTTTTGAATAATAATAGTTTGCTAAATCTTTTCGCCCTTGCTCATGGGCATAATCGGATATGGTCATACCAGAAGAGAAGTGAGTTAAGTTAGGGTTAAATCCGATAGACGCTACAATATCCCAGCGGCCAGATAGGGCACATTGAAACGTATATACATCATTATAGCCAAAGGCATTATAATTTTCTTGCAACTTATACAATATGTTTGAGGGCAAGCCGTTATGGTATAAATAATCTAACGTTGTATGCGGTACCTGATGATAACCATATGGGTAATTTCCAATCATTTGGCCATTAACAAAAGGATAGTTAATGGCCAAAGTTTGGTCATTAATCATTTGCTCTATTTTATGCCAGTCTTTATCACGACAAATATTATCGATTTGCAGATAAGGAAATGGGGAGAGCCCATGTTGGGAGCTTGAACTTGCACCTTGATTCATCTGTTGTACTACCTATAGTGAATTATTTTAATTTGTTTGCGGCTGCCGTTCTTTTTTCCATGGCGTCCAATCGGCGCTGTCGCAAATCTTCTCTTGATAAGCGTATTGCTGGCTGAGGCTCTGATTTTTTCTCTTCTGGTTTATTTTGACTATCTAGTGAATGAATCTTAGGAGGAATAATGGGCTGATGCTCTGCAACTTTGGAGATGAGCGCTGTTTGGGCTGTTTCAATATGTTGATTAATATTTGACACGATGAATTTAAAATTTTGACATAAGTTGCTAATCCATAGAAACAAACCATTTGCTTGCAGGGTAATATTGTCAGGATATTTATTTGCAAAGTCTTTTTGCTTTAAGTCTGCAAGTTTTTTTAAATTTGTTTTTTGTTCGTCAGATAGAAAGTAGTATTGTGCATGAAAAGCTTGTTCGTGTCTTTTTAGTTTTCCACCTATTATAAATAAGTCATCTTCTACTGCTATATAATTTGTATTTATCTCATCTGTTAGTTCTGACTTTAGATTTAATTTACGGGCGATAGCGGCCAATTCATTGTCGTGGTTTAATGGGAGTAGGCTGATAACTTCTTGAATGATATCATCTGTTTCTTTACTTTTGTATGTGGCATGAAAATTTTGCTCACCCATAGCATCAAATTTCAATTGAACATACATCATTGCTTCATTGTAGTAATCATCTGAAATAGCATTCGGGAATTCAGGTAATCCTAATCCACTGTTTCGGGTGGTCAAATCCGCTAAAAACATATTTTTTAAGCTTTCGCCATTCGTTGGCGCATTGGGTAAATTTTCGACAGGCTGTGGAACTGGAACTAGAGGTTGGGTTTGAGCTCGATTCTGATAGTTTCTAACAGAGAATACTGTTGCTCCAGTTAGTGCAAGAGCCAAGCTAGCATAGGCATATATGCCGCTGATTGCGAGCGTTAAACTTACGGCTGCTACTGTAAAGAGAAGGGTATATACATTAAACCTATCAAAAAACATCTTAAACTACCTACTTAGATTCATAAATCAGGAAGGCAGTAAGTCTACTTTCTTTTTTGTGCTAAATCAATAGATGTAGGTTGAAATAGCTGAAAAGTAATATTTTCAGGCAGATAGTGTGTTTTTATTCTCAAATGCTTCTAAAGCATCTGCTTTAGCTTTTACTAAATATTCAGGTTGCGAGACCGGCTGTGCTTCAATTATTTCAGGACTTTGTTTGGTAATTTTAAACCAATTGGGTTCATTGTTAGACTCAAAATAGCCAGGCGTGACAACATCCATAAAGCTAGCATCCGTAATAGCGGTAATATGATGTAAATTATTAGCTGCAGGGGTGACCAAAACATTGTCAGTATTTTTAAATACTTTAGACAACGTGGGTTTAATCCAAATCAATTCAGAGCTTTGTTTCACGTAATCAAAGCAATCCATCTGCAATTCACCTGTAACAACATATAAAAATACATGTGTGTCAGGATGGTCATGTAGTGGCACTTCTTCGCCTGCTTTGAGGTGAATAATAACGGTTTGGATTTCTTTTGTTTTATTGAGTATTTCAATATGCATATTAACGTCCGCTGTTAATGAGGTATGGTGTTGATAGAATACGGAAACTGCCTCGATACCACAGTGTATGGGTATCGAGACAATGTTTGAAAGTATTAACTGCTTTCTGAGTTTTCTCTCTCTACAGGCACATTGGCAGGCTCAACGGGTTTAGGTTTGGCTTGTAACGTACTTTGTATTTTAGGCAGTTCTTTTTGCGGCGTGGCTTGAGTTGTTGCTTTACTCGTAACAACTTGGCTAAGTGCTTCTGATTTTGCATCAGATGTTGATGGCGCTTTTGTTAATGTCACCACAGAACTTTGTTTTTGAGAATTGTTTAATTGACTAAAGCTGGTTTGATTAAAACGTGGATCAACCACTTTAGGTTTGTCTTTTACTTTGCTGTCTACTGCTTTGTGTTCTACAGCTTTTATAACAACAACAGGTTGTGTTTGCGATGCTACGGAAGGTGCTGTCTGTGGGGCAGCTTGCACAACAGGTTTTGTCGCTTGAGGTGACTGCTTTCTAGGTGCATTAACCGGGGCTGCGGTTTTCTCAACAGCTGGTTTTGTATTCTGCTGACGATCCTCGGCGTGATGTTTCGGGTTATTTTGTGGTTTTCTCTGCTGCTGTTGGTGGTGGTGGCTTGAATTTATTTGTTCTGCGGAACGAGGAGACTGTTGCGCATCCTGTTGAACGTGTTCAGTGCCACTTTGACTTAGCGGTTGGTTTTGCTCGCGGTTTGGGTTGCGATTTTGATTGCGGTTCTGGTTCCGATTTTGGTTCCGATTTTGATTGCGGTGTTGATTCGGGTTCCGGTTTTGATTGTGATTTTGTTCACGCTCATTGCTTTGTGGCTCCTGCTCTTGGCTAGTCGCTTGTTCGCTATAATCGCTATTGCTGCTACGGTTTTGATTTGGATTGTTGTGGCGACGGTTATGGCCATGGCGTTTTCTATTATCACCGTGTCGATTGTTTCCACGATAGTTTCCACGACGTGAATTATGTTGGCCTTGGCGTCCACCAGTACTGCTTTGTGTTCCGCTACTAGGGGCTTCATTCTCATTTGATTTACTGACAGCGCCTAAAACAGCTGTCCAAATCTTTTTGATAATGCCTTCATCTCTGCGAATAGCTGGCGCGGCTGTTTTGGGTGTAAAGTGTTTTAAAGCAGGTTCGCGCTCATCTGATTTTTTATCTGGCATGGCGGCCGATTCGGGTACAGAGGCTTTTTTAGGGGTAACTTGTTGATAGCTATGCCTATTAGTCGCAAGTTGTAAATCTTCTTGTTTGAACCACTGCAGTTCATATTGGGGTGTTTCAAGGTACTTATTCGGTATAATCACAATAGAAACAGTATAGTTATCTTCGAGCTTGCTTAAAGCGTTTCGTTTTTCATTGAGCAAATAACTTGCAACTTCTACAGGGACTTGTACGTGTACACGAGCAGTACGTTCTTTTCTGACTTCTTCTTCAATGACGCGAATCAATGCCAATGCCACAGATGGTGTAGTGCGGATGTTGCCTTGGCCACTACAACGAGGGCAGGGTATATGGTTGATGTCCCCTAGTGCTGGGCGCAAGCGTTGTCTAGACATTTCTAGTAACCCAAAGCGGGATAAGCGTCCTGTTTGGATGCGGGCGCGATCGGGTTGAAACTCTTCTCTGAGCTTGTTTTCAACCATGCGTTGGTGGCGTGATTGAGTCATGTCAATAAAATCAATCACAATCAACCCACCCATATCTCTTAGACGCAATTGACGCGCAATTTCTGATGCAGCGGCTAAATTTGTTTTAAAAGCGGTTTCTTCAATATCACTACCTTCCGTTGCTTTGGCAGAGTTGATATCAATTGCAATTAAAGCTTCAGTTGTATCAATCACAATCGATGCGCCATTCTCAAGGGAGATTTCGCGTTGATGGGCTGATTCGATTTGAGATTCTATTTGGAAGCTGGTAAACAAAGGTGTATCACCTTGATGTAGCTTCAGGCGGCTGGCAAAGTCAGGGCGCACTAAATTCAAATGGTTTTGCACTTGCTCAAATGCTTTTTGCGTATCTACAATAATTTCGCTGATCTCAGGTCTGAGATAATCTCGAATAGCTCGAATAATCACATCATTATCTTGATGGATCAGTAGAGGGGCATTATTTGAATCGGCAATAGATTTAATCGCTTGCCATTGTGACAATAATACTTCTAAATCCCACTGCAGCTCTTCTATGCTACGACCTAATCCTGCGGTGCGTACAATAAGTCCCATATCGTTTGGTACAGGTAAATTATTTAGCGCTTCTCTGAGTTCATCTCTCTCTTCGCCTTCAATGCGTCTTGAAATGCCACCTGCGCGTGGGTTATTAGGCATCAACACCAAGTAGCATCCTGCTAAGCTGATGAAAGTGGTTAATGCTGCCCCTTTATTGCCACGCTCTTCTTTATCGACTTGTACAATGATTTCTTGGCCAGGCTTTAGTGCTTCTCTAATAGAAGGCCGTCCTCTTTCAAAGGATTTGGCATGGAAGTATTCTTTGGAAACTTCTTTGAGAGGTAAGAAGCCATGTCGGTTAGAGCCATATTCGATAAATGCGGCTTCTAGGCTAGGTTCTACGCGCGTCACACGGCCTTTGTAAATACTGGATTTTTTTTGGCTTTTGCCTTTACGCTCAATATCTAAGTCGTATAATCGTTGTCCGCTGACGAGTGCAACTCTTAGTTCTTCTTTTTGTGTTGCATTGATTAACATTCTTTTAGTTGTCATATTTAACCATTTTAGTTATTCATTTAAGTTTAATTATATGCGCATACATACACGCTTTAATGTTTTTGCAAGGAGCTATGTGCCTATAGGCCTCTGGTTTTTATGTTGAACCAGTGGTTTGCTTTATATTAAGCTGAATTTATCAGGATGAGCGACGCTATTAATATTGAAAAATATTCAGTCGGCTATCACAAAGCCCCTGTGCTGTAGTCTTTAGGCTAACTATACTGTTAAACGCCTTACTACAAGTTTCCTATATTAACAGTAATTACAACCCTGAACTAGAGAGGGGCTATATTAAATAGACTGGGCGGTAGAATTGTACGGATAGATCGCATCTCTTGTAATGTTTTGGGCATGTCGCGCAAAAAATTCTGATATACTGCGCTGATGTCAGCTAATAACCACACTAATTCTTCGAGCATTCAAGCTCAGTCTCATGTCACAGAGCATGAAGCGGGTCAACGCCTCGATAATTATTTAATCAACAAACTAAAACCTTTGGCCAAAAGCCGTATCTATAAAATGGTACGCAAAGGCGAGGTTAGAATTAATAGCAAACGCATCTCAATCAGTTATAGGCTGGTGGTAGGCGATAAGCTCAGGTTGCCGCCTTTTATTGAAAAGGTAGTCCTAGAGCATAAAAACCAAAAACAATCAGATGTTCGTTTACCCTCAAAACTAAAAGATAATATAGTCGATAATATACTATATGAAGATAAAGATCTGATTATATTAAACAAGCCCAGTGGCCTGGCTGTACATGGGGGCAGTGGTATCTCATTTGGGCTAATTGAGTCTTGTCGAAAAATATGGCCTGATGCGCCATTTTTAGAGCTGGTGCATAGGCTAGATAGAGATACATCTGGCTGTATTATGATTGCAAAATCTCGTAAATGCTTAGTAGAATTGCACGAGATGCTTAAAAATAAGCAAATCACCAAACGTTATTATGCTCTCGTTTCTGGAAAATGGCAGGGAGGACGACAAGTTTGTGCGCCACTCAAAAAGCAGACAACAAAATCGGGTGAGCGTATAGTAAAAGTGCACACAGAGGGTAACGCATCAAAAACTGTTTTCACAATTGAAAAATATTTTCCTAAGCATACTTTGTTGAAAGTACAACCTATTACAGGCCGAACACATCAAATTCGTGTGCACACAGCTTTTATGGGTTCTTCCATTATCGGCGATAGCAAGTATGGGCAAAAAGCGCATAATCAAGAAGCGAAGACACTAAACTTTAATCGTTTGTTTTTGCATGCTTTTGAGTTGTATATTCCTATGGAGAATAATACGATACATATCAATTGTCCATTACCGATAGAATGCCAAAATTATTTAAATCAACTAGAAAATGTTAAGGAATCTTCATGACAGAAGACACACAGCTATCCTGGGAGCAAAAATTAATTGAAACAGCGTTATTGGCTCAAACTAAAGAGCAATCACGAAAAAGACGCTGGGGCATATTTTTTAAATTATTTTTTATGGGTTTGATTGTTTTTTCTATTGTAATGGGCGTTAAAAATGTGAAACCACGTGGTATCGTAAAAGAAGCACATACCGCTTTAATCGATATTAATGGTGTCATTGGCGAGAGAAATGGCGTAACAGCAGATGATGTAGCGGGTGGTTTGCGACATGCATTTGAAGCGGAACAATCCAAAGGTATCATTTTACGTATTAATTCTCCTGGTGGCAGCCCTGTACAAAGTGCTTATGTGTACGATGAAATCATGCGATTAAAAGCGTTATATCCAGAGAAAAAAGTATATGCTGTTATTTCTGATGTGGGTGCTTCTGGTGCGTATTTTATTGCGGCAGCGGCAGATGAAATTTACGCGAATGCTTCTAGTATTGTCGGATCGATTGGTGTCTTGATGCCAAACTTTGGTGTCCAAGAAGCGGCAGAAAAACTAGGCATAGAGCAAAGAAGCTTGCACGCGGGTGTGAATAAAATGTTTTTGGATCCATTATCGCCCAAAGATGACAAGCAAATTGAATTTGCCAATAAGTTATTAGCTAATGTACATACGCATTTTATTAAAGCAGTCAAAGATGGCCGCGGTGATAGATTAAAACAAAACGATGAAATTTTCAGTGGATTGTTTTGGAGTGGCGATCAAGCCATGGCCTTAGGGTTGGTGGACGGTTTGGGTAGCACAGGTTATGTCGCACGTGAAATTATCAAGCAAGAAGATATTATTGATTATACAATCTCTGATAATTTACTTGATCGCTTAGCTTCTCGTTTTGGCTCATCTTTGGGCACAGGCATTAGCAGCCGGTTAGGATTGGGACCTGTTCCAATGCAGTTAAATTAAAGAGAAATTTTTTCAGGGGAGAGGGACGAGCGATAGCTTACCCTTTCCCACAATCTAAAATTCCAAATTCCAAATTTTATATTTCTGCTATATTCATTAGACCCTGTCACAGATTAAGGTTATGGATAATGAGTCAGTATTTCAGGAAGCTTACAATTGGTTTTATTGTTGGTTTATACAGCTTTGTTGCGATTGATGTGATGGCATATGGCTTAACCAATAATATATCAACAAATACCACACAGATTCATATACAGCTAGAGCCAAAATCTCAACCCTAGAGATCCTCCATTGTAACCTGCAATAATCGACGAGTAGAAATATCCATAGTCGTAGAGCAGAACAAATCCCCAGGCCAGATTCAAAAAAATCTCGTAACTTGGCCTATGATGGCACGGTTCTACAAAATACCGAGCTTTCCTTTTTGTCACAGGAAACCTCTATATAAGGATCCCTAATGTGGATATTTAAGCTGCTTTTTTATATATTTTAATTGTGCGTGCCTGGTGAAAATTACATGCCCATTCCTAAGCATCTATCACTTTAAAAAAAGCGTATGTTTATAGGCGACAACAATAGAATTCTTGTTGTGCGGTTTGTAAAACAGCACAATATAATCACATTAGGGACTCATTAGAAAGTCTCTATTTAATTGTTTGACTTATTAGCCTAGATTTTCTAGAATGCTGAACCCCTATATATGTGTAGTAATATTTTATGCTAGATGATTTTAACATCGGTTCAGAAGAAACAATCTTTTTACCAGATACAATTATATCTCCATGGTTTAGTCCTTCTTTAGAGTCTGTGGATAATCAATACATAATGGATTCATTTCATCCAAATATTTGTTACAGCCCTAGTTATTCACTTGAATCTTGGCAGTCAAAATATGCCTCGCCGAGCTTAGACTCATATTCATTAACACCATCCACACCGAACTTAGAC
>CAZWHY010000036.1:0-4620 GCA_964633725.1 Uncultured Candidatus Berkiella sp. | reverse complement strand
CATATTCATTAACACCATCCACACCGAACTTAGACTCATATTCATTAACACCATCCACACCGAACTTAGACTTATATTCATTAACGCCATACACACCAAACTTAAACGCACACTCTTTAACGCCACCCGCACCAAGCTTAGTAGACTCACACTCATTAAAAACATCCTTAATGAGCATAGACCCATACTCATTAAAGGTATCCCTACTGAGCTACTCATTAACAACAACTGCACCGAATTTAGGCTCATGCTCACTAACAAAACCCGCATCACAACCAACTCAAAAGCCAAAATCCGTAGCCATAAAAGGAGTAGAACGAAATAGTCCTAAGGATTCTAAAAAAAACTCAACATCAACTAAGGGAAATGATTTAAGAGAATGGGCGCAAAATCATATTCAGAACAATGAAAAGAGGCTGAAAAATTTGTCTGAGGAAGAAAAAACAGCACTAAAACTCGAGCATAGCAGGGTAAGGTCCCAAAATTATAGAAATCGACAAATAGGGCAGCTTCATAAAATTGAGGAAAATATTGAATACCTAAAAAGTAAACTGTCTGTTTTAAAACTTGAGATGGCCACTTTGGCTTCTTTTCCTGCTGCGCGAGAAGCGAGCCAAAATATTACTGTGAGTCAGCGAGTATCTTCAAATGACAAAATGACCGCCCCAAAAAAACAATTAAACAGGCAACAGGTTGAGAAAAAAAATAAAAAACAGACATTATTTCCCTATTATGAAAAAATGCACAAACAAACGATGCGAGCCATACCAAACAAGCAGATTTATTATGAAGATCAGTGGGCACAAATGATGCAAAGAGTACCTGCCCAGCCATCTTGTTTTACTCATTCTTGCTTTAGTAAAGGGTATAGGAGTTTGCCATTATTTGGCAGACAGAATAAATCACTTCTAAAATCTAAATAAAGTGTTACTACTAAGATAAGAAGAGTTTGTGAGTAAGCGGTCATTTTGCCTCATCCAGTCTAAGCTAACTCACTGTCTAAATATTGGGGGGCACGATAAAATCTGAGATGGGTGTAAGTACTCGATTCACATCTGATTCACGCAACAACGCTATTTCAAACTATGCATGTTTTAGTAATAGTTCGGATTAAAAGTGTGCATAGGGTAGGAAGAAGAGCAGCAACCACATTAATTCTAAAGAACTTGAATTTGAAATAAAGACTTTTAATACATGAGTGAAGGATGAGGGAATGACAAAATTAGTGAATAGCGCGGCTACAGTGGAGCAGATAAAGAATATGAACTACCGATATATGTGGAGGCATGTTAACTTTGGGTAAAAAGTCTAATCAGAAGAAAGTTCCAGAAGACATTAAACAACCGCTTAAAGATATAGACATCATGGTTGAAAACCCTAATTCATTGGAATTTACTTTTGCTAACAAGTTTTTTAAAAATGCTGATATAGATTTGCGCATAGGGTCGTTACAATATAGGTTTGAAGAGATTAAATCAAATTTTGCGAATAAATATCAACTCACAAGGCATCAGCAAATTATTAGCATAGAGCCAATTGATGATACCCTGAACAAATTAAAGCTATATAAAACTTTAGTCAATGAGTTGCATTGTAAAGATGCTAATTTGACTATTTTAAATCAGAACTTGTTGATCCCACTTGCGGCCCAAATGTTATCTGGTAAATTCTGCTTAGTGAAAGATGCTAGAATGTTGTCTGATATGCCAAAAATAAATGCATATAATCTATTCGAAGCAATGAAGTTTCACGTTGATGAGGTATTAAGGCACTCAAAAAAACTTATTAAAGAGTATAATAGTAAATCCGACATTAGCAAAAAGCTGTTACTTTTAAAATATATGAGTGTCATTAAGGACTATACTGGACACATTCATAACTTTGATTATAACCCATTATTTGCTGATAAGAAAAACTACGAAATATTTTCAGAAGGCCTTGAAAGCCAAGAGAATTATTATGCTCTTGAAAGATCAGTCGCCATAAAATTTAGCAATCAGATTCACTATAGTATTAAATCAAATAGGTTAACCTCATTTGAAATATTTCAACAAGAAGCTCGTTTATTATTAAAACATAGTGAGTGTCCATCATATGAATATCAGACCATTTATGAGTATTGCTCTATTCTAGAGGAAAATTGTAATGGTTCGAGTGAAATATTTAAGTGTTCATCTTGGGAGTTTATCAAGTATGACTTTTATTCTAAAATAGCACGGTTTCAATATGAAGCAGATTACTATTGCCAAAAGAAAGATGCGCTGTATACATATGTTTATTATATGCACATAGAGTTACAGAGATCATATGAGTGTTTAATAAATCACAAAGAAAAAATTGGCGATAGATTATTCAGTGAACAAAAAGTATTTGAAAAAGAGTTTAAAGATTTAGAAGATAGCTTTACAGCTGCAGAAGAAAGACTTGAAGGCCTTCGCGAGTATTTAAATGCCGGAGCTATTCTTTGCGATTGTGGATACATGTTTGAAAAGACATGGAGAAGAGTAAAAGACACAATGGCATTCACGTATAATTATTTTTTCAGCCCTTCTCAACGAGGCAATGAAGGATTGCACTTGAAGCATATTTCTATTATGCAGATAGAGAATAATTACTTGAAATCTCAGTGCCAAGGTATGTTAAAATATGAGGCAGAGCGTAGACGTTCCTATGATGCGCTAAAACGAACAAATTGTGTTCAAAGTGATGATATTGAACTAGTCACTAAGAAGCTTGAAGCACTAGAATTAGAGAAGAAATCTGTAGACGATAAGTTATCAGAAGGTGAGCAGAAAACTGAAACCCTACTAGAACAAAAAAAACAGGAGGTGGAGCAAGCTCAAAAACAAGTGAAAGCACTGGATGAAGAGGTGTTTATATTGAAAGCTAATTTAAAATCAGAACAAGCAAACGCTAGCCTCGATATAAATACACTGACAGAGAAAGTTGAAAAGCTTGAACTAAATGATAAAACCACTAATGCTGAACTAATTAAGACCCAAAATGCCCATCAATCTGTTGTAAATTCTATTATAAAACTAAGAGAGTCAAAAAAAACATCCAAAATAGAACTTGAAGACCTTTTAAAGACAACGAATCAACAAAATTGCCAAATTGAAGCGTATAGCCAAGAAAATAAAGAGCTAAAAAGAAGGCTGTTAGAAGAGGTTTTGTCAATGCAGCAAAAAAGGAAAATAACAGCCCAGCGTATGCCTAGATTCTTCAAGCAACCAGTCATTAGTTCGGTTAACTTGGATAAGTCGTATCGTGAAGATGTTCTTTGGGTTCTAAATGAATTAAATAAGCGCCGAGGAACATATGCACTTTTGCACGGAGGGGCAATTAGGGATTTGCCTCATAAGCCTTTTGATTTTGATATTAAAACAAATGCATCAGTGTTGGAGATTAAGGAATTATTTAAGCGATATAATCCTAAGCAAAACCGCAGGCATACAAATGTCGTTCATCTGCGATATGCTGGTTTGTTATTTGATATTCAATCTATAAGCATGCCCCTAGAGCAGTTAAATTTAGAAGAATTAAGATCAAAAAATGATTTTACAGTTAATACCCTCTTAGGATGGCCATGCAATAATGATGATGGTGATCTTTATCTGTTTGATCCACATCAATGTTTTGAAGATATTTTATCTAGGCGATTAAGATTTATGGAGCCGATTTCTCAAGCGATTGCAGAGAGCCCTATTCAAACCCTAAGGTTGGTCAGAAGATTGGCTCATAGGCAACATCCATTTAATATGAATGAAGATGATTATACAGAAGTTGCAAAATACTCATCTGCTCTTGCAAAGGTTGACTTGTGCCTTATATTGAGCAATTTACAACATGCTTTTAGAGATGCTGATTTCCGACACGCTTTAGAGCATATATTTAACCTAAACATATCCCAAGCTATATATAAAATAAGCAAACAGTCATTAGCAGAATATTTAAACAAATCTAAAGATATCGAATTTTTTTACAATACAGTGATCTTTAATATAGAGAGCGGTGACTATGCTAAAGATATACTAAATTATTATAGTCAGGATGCAGGTTGTTTAGGCAAATCGTTTGTTCACTGTTTGACTATCAATACCTATGCATCAATAATGCTTCACTTATATATTACCGCAACAGTATTTGGTGAGGAGTCACATAAAATATTAGAAAAATATATATCATCTTGGAATACCCTTACACCATCCAAAGAACTAGATAAGATTCAAAAAAGTTTTTCATATCATGCTAAATTTATAGATTATATATTTAAACTTCTGAAAAAGGATCCTCCATTTTTATCATCCCCCCCCTTTGAATATGATAACGACGAGATAGAACCATCTGTGTATTTGCCACTATTTAATAGTAACATGACGAATCATGGCTTCGTCTCTCATTGCACACCTAACTCCATTGCTCAGAGTGGATCTAAGGTGTTAAAGCATCTATCACATTAACCTGGAACTCAATTGCACTTCAGATGTGAAACGGCGCCATATAACAATGGGCCGTTAGAGATTAACGCGGTTATCACCAATACATATTTAGTCCCTAGAGCGCCGGGTGAGGTTAAAAAAGTGCATAATTTACTTGGTTTTTAATTTCGCACCAGCGACT
>CAZWHY010000035.1:0-37791 GCA_964633725.1 Uncultured Candidatus Berkiella sp. | reverse complement strand
GCTTGCTTAATGAGATGATAAAACGGTAAGTTATTACATGCCCATTCCTAAGCCTTAGTCGTGTTAATGCGTCTAGTGATTGCAGCTTTTTTTTGGCTTGTTTTCTAATTATTAGAGCATACATATCTATACTACAAGTTATATTATAGGTTATATTTAGTTATATTTCAAGGTGCATTACTCTAACTGTTTGGCACCCTAGTTTATAAGTAGTTGTTTGAGATAATAGGATACTATATCAATATTTATTGATAATCAATAATATATCATCAATAAAGGCTATTTTACGGTTCTTAAATATGTGGCGCCGCACAGATGCCACACAACACAACCCCTTTTTTTGTATAGGTAAATAGAATTTGTGTTATTTGGATTTGTAAGAAAAATATAGTTTTTGTGAGTTACGCTGAAACGGCAGAAAGGCCGTTCCAGAAATGATTAATTGGACGTATTAAGCAGGACTAGCCAAATCAATAGCACCATTTTTTGAGGACTCTTGAGGGGTCGATGACGGTTGGCTGACATCGAGCACGGTTTCAGATTCACCATGTGTTATGTCATTAAACTCTTTGCCCAGCAAGCGTACAGCGCTCACCCAACCACCAATAATCATAAGTAAAATGCCAGCTATGTAAGGTGCTGTCACAGCAAAAGAGGTTAAAAATACAAGCAGCGTTGAATGAATCACGGAGCCACTCGATTTACCCAGCCGATTAAACACACCATCAATCGCCGACTTTCCTTTTACTTTGCACTCGGGGCTAAGCGGCACAAATGCCATTTCTTTCGTTGCATCAAAAACAGTATATTTTGCCCCTCGGCTTAATATATTTTGAAACGAGCCCATAAATACAATCAATGCTATAGGCGTCATCCCAAACAGTAATGTACCTGATGTTTCTAAATAGCCTTTGCTTAACAGTACAGCAAAAAATCCAACAGAGGTTAATAGCAAAATAAAAGGCGTTAACAACGCTGTAAACGTCCAACCAAAGCGTCGAATAGCATTAGTAGATACCAGCACAGCACATAAAGTCGAGACAATACCAATGATGGTCGAGACTTGATTGGTATAATAATTATAATCAGATGGATTGGGGTACAGCTCCCTAACCTGATCTTTCCATAACACTTCAACCAAGTTAATCACTACGTTA
The DNA here is from genome assembly GCA_964633725.1 of Uncultured Candidatus Berkiella sp. GTDB lineage: Bacteria > Pseudomonadota > Gammaproteobacteria > Berkiellales > Berkiellaceae > Berkiella_A. The sequence goes on along the minus strand of CAZWHY010000035.1, from coordinate 36,634 downwards.
TAGCCCACCACAATAATGGCTATATATATGAGATATTTAGATTTGAATACGTGTTTAAAACTATCACGAAGAGACAACTTACCCTTCATTGCTTTTTCTTGTGCTTTGCTTTTATCACAATAGAACTTAGGATCGGATAATACGTTTTTATTAATCCAATGATATAGCCACATGGCTGCAACCCCAGAAATCAGAACCAAACCTAAAAGTAATACCAAAGATTGCTCCCAAGAAGTATTACCGAAAGGAAGATTCGGATCATAAGCTTTTCTAGAAAGATAAACGGACACCTGACCAGAAAAAATCCCCGAAACATTCGCGCCCAAACCAAACAAACCATAAAAGCGCTTCGCTTCACTTATTTTGGTAACCTGATTTACAAATCCCCAAAATAATACGATTAGGATTATATTGCCCCAAAGCTCAGACATCACATAGAATAAAGTAAAGGTCCAATTTTTGACCATTGAGACCAAACCTCTACATCCCGTTGGCAGGCTAGATTCTAAAAACCCTCCCAATGCATGACTGTGCAAAATTTCGTGATTGGGATATAAAAATAAGACGAAGACAAAAAAATACCCTAAAAACAAAGTCATTAGGGTATAAAAAACACGCTCTCTAGAATATCGATTGGATAACCATGTAAATACAAAGGTCATTAGTATGGCACCTGGGAACATGGCCCATACCTTAATAAAAGGAATAACTTCCGCACCTGAGCCCTTGGCGGTTACCACTAATGTATCTTTCATGGTTCGCAAAACATTATAATCAAACGAAACAAGAAAAAACATGATCAAAAATGGAATAAATTTCTTCAACTCATGATTGTGAATTGGCCATAATAGATTACGAATACGCCCAAAATTTGCGTCAGGATTCAAAACCGGGTTCTCCTTTGTCAGGCAGCATCCCTGTGCATTTTATAGATGATAAAAGTGAAAAAATACGGAAATAAGTAATCTTGAAAAATGGAAGGTACATCGAAGAGGAAATTCTACAATAGGCTATATTATTTGCCATGAACAAAAAAAAATTGTAAACACTAGTATTAGATGAGGCCATATTTTTAGGTTTATCTATAGTGATTAAGTACCGTGACACATTATAACCAAACGCTACCCAAATAACAGCTTTAATTCAGGTTTCTCTTATTAACTCAGCTGTTTTGTAGATAAACGTTATGATCCCTTAGTAAACAATCCCATAAAAAATGGGGCTGTTTACTATTTGCTATTTTAATACTAGCAAGGCGCCTCTAACGTGCTACCACACGCTTTATTTGGCTTGCGGCTAATATCTGAAGGACTTACTTTGTCTACAATTACAGCTTCAGACTCGCCATGCGTTAATTCTTTAAATTCCTTACCCAGCAAACGCACTGCGCTCATCCAGCCACCGATCATTATTAGTAAGATACCCGCAATATAAGGTGCAGTAACAGCAAATGATGTTAAAAAAATCAATAATGTTGAATGAATAACAGAACCGCTAGATTTTCCTAGTCGGTTAAACACCCCATCAATAGCAGCCTTACCCTTAACTTTACATTCCATGCTCAACGGTACAAAGGCCATTTCTTTGGTTACATCAAAAACAGTGTATTTAGCCCCTCGACTTAAAATATTTTGAAAAGCACCCATAAAAACAATCAATGCTATAGGTGTCATCCCAAACACCAACGCACCAGTGGAATCTAAATAACCTTTGCTTAATAACACCCCAAAAAAGACAACAGAGGTCAATAATAAAATTATAGGTGTTAGTAAGGCCGTAAATGTCCAGCCAAAACGACGAATCGCATTGGTCGATACAAATAGCGAACTCACTGTCGCCATAATCCCGACTAAAGTAGCCACCTGATTAATATAATAATTGTAATCAGATGGGTCAGGATATAATTCTCTGACTTGGTCTTTCCACAAAACTTCAACCAAGTTAATCACCACGTTATAACCTATTACAATAATGGCTATATATATAAGGTATTTAGATTTGAATACATGCCTAAAGCTATCACTTAAAGATAATTTACCTCTTACAGCCTTTTCTTGAGCTCTACTTCTATCGCAGTAAAACTTAGGATCGGATAGCACATTCTTGTTAATCCAATGATATAGGCACATAGAAGCCACACCAGTGACCAATACAAGACCTAAAAGCAATACTAATGACTGCTCCCAAGCGGTATCACCAAAAGGAAGACCGGGATTATAAGCTTTTCTAGAAAGATAAACAGATACTTGACCAGATATAATCGCAGCCAAATTAGCGCCCAAACCAAACAGACCATAAAACCGCTTCGCTTCATCAATTTTTGTGACCTGATTCACAAACCCCCAAAACAATACAATGAGTATTATATTGCCCCAAAGCTCAGACATCACATAAAACAAAGTAAAGGTCCAATTATTGACCATAGACACCAAACCTCTGCACCCAGTAGGTAAGGCAGTCTCTAGAAAACTTCCCAAGGCATGACTATGCAACGCATGATGATTGGGATATAAAAATAATACAAAAATAAAGAAATATCCCAAGAACAGCGCCATTAATGTATAAAAAACTCGCTCTCTAGAATATCGATTGGAAAGCCAAGTAAACAAAAACGTCATCAATACTGCGCCCGGGAACATTGCCCAGACTTTAATAAAGGGGATAACTTCCGCACCTGAGCCTTTGGCTGTTACAACAAGCGTATCTTTCATCGTGCGTAAAACACTGTAACCAAATGACACAAAGAAAAACATTAACAAAAATGGTAAAAATTTCTTCAGCTCATACCGATGAATTGGCCACAACATATTGCGAACACGCCCAAAGCCTTGATCAGAATTCAAACTGATTTCCCCTTACCTTATATATACGGGCAGCATCCTTGTGCATTCTACAAATAACAACAATAAAAAATACGATCGCTAGACTTCGATATATAATTGTATATACAAAGTAAAGTCTGATAAATAATTTTGAAATGTGACAAGCGCTCGACGGCGCTGAGCATACAGCGAATACTGCTTACTCTAGAATAGAGGACATTAAGAAAACCAATTTTAGAAAAAGCCATATTTTTCGGGGCAATCTACGATGATTTAAGTAACAAGGCTCATTATACCCAAATGCCGCCAAAATAACACCAACAACTTAAATATTTATTTGAGCCGAGTTGTATCGTAGTGAATATCTTTCAAAGGCCTGAATAGTGCATACACACATATAAAGCAAAAATTCAGTTTTTTAAAACACTTTTAGCCTGTGACCCTAAATCCAATTGAAACCAAATTTTCATATGTATTCCTGAGAAAGTTTTCTGAGTTATCATTAAAATGGCTAGCACCTGCATTTACACTGAAATGTTTGGTTGGTTGGTAAACCAACAAGAAACCACCTACCAATCGCTTATCTTCTTCACCATTAAAAAATTTTTGTATCACATAGCCCGAAGTAATATTTAAGCTGAGCGCGCTATTAAACTGGTGATCGAGAATAAAATTAACGCCTTTGCCCTTCTCATGACGACTACTATTGAGTACGATTTCTTTTATTTGAAATATATTAATTGCCACAGTAGAGCGATCTAAATGGTAACTATACATCCCATCCAATTTTTTGCTAATTAATATTTGTTCATTAAACGTTGCAACAAATTGACTGGGTGCAGATAAACTATTCCCCAAATTGGCACGTGATGCAAAATCTATCTGTTGTCTTGAAGAGGTCGTAATATCTTCATCATAACTCACATTGATTTCATGCCGCTTTCTAAACCAAGCGGCATTAAATATTGTACTCCCACCAAAAGAACGCTCACCCTTTTGAAGCGATAATTGAGTACGTTTGGTTGGAGAGTATGAAAAGCCACCATACCAAGTCAATCCCTCAATGCTATTACTACGTCCTCTCTGGTTATTCGTATTTTCATAACCTAGTTGTAATAATAACTGTAAATGTTTAAATAACGAGTACTGAAATATGCCATTCAAACTGGTTGTTTGCAAAGCCAAACTATCTGTTTGTGAGGTTTGGCGAAATTTCGCTTCTAATGTACTTCTAAAAAACCTAAAAAAAGAACCTGTTCTTATTGCGGTCTCCATTAGAAAATCTTTAGCATAGGGAATATCTTCAGAAATATAATGCGTTTGACCATAACGCATCTTGCTACTAGACGATAACTTTCGTCCCATGGGGATCTCAATATCAGGTCCTAACTGGAATGTGGCGACATTGCTCTGACTATTTGAATTAAACACGGTATTAAATGCTTGACTTTCAGGAAATAGAACTTGCTGCGTATAAACCCCATCAACAAAAAAATTTATCTTTTGATGCCATAGACTATGATCGTAATGCACATTACCACGCTGATATATTTTATCCGGCAAACGATTTCGATTATAGTGAATCGCTTGCAAAAGATATTGTGCCTCTATCGTTTTACGAGGTGCCTGGCCAGATACAGTCAGAGTGGGCACAATTTCTGTAATCATTTCTGATTGTCTCAGCACCCTAGGCATCAGTTCAACATTATCTGTATACACTTCATTAAAACTAATTTCGGGCGTTAATTTTAAATACGCATTGGCATTAGAGTGTACGATGCCAAATATAATTGGCATCATCAACAAACTTCTTTTATACATCAAACTAATAAACACCCTTTGAGATTATACTATTCGACCGTTTGTGCGTAAAAACTAGAATGGTTCAACACAATACCCGATATTTTATCTTGTGGTAAATTACAAATACATTTTGTAAATATGTCTTCTGGGGTGTTTGTTTTGTGTCCCACAAAAATAATACCATCACAGTATTGAGATAATATCTGTGATTCAGACAATTCATATGTCGCAGGCGCATCGATTATAATAAAACTTTTCTCAAATGTCTTTTGAACCTCTGCTATTAATGTTTTCATCTTCCGACTGGCAAAACATTCTGAACGACATGGATTTAACGTACCATGCGGCATAATATGCAAATTAGGCGATGGTAAAGGATAAATAATTTGCGCTATATGAGCCGCATCATCTAAATAATCCATTAAGCCCAATAAAGCACTCCCTTTAAGCTGAGCGCTGATGCTATTTTTATGCCCGCAAGTATCCACAATAATGGTTTGCCAATCTTTTTCTAAAGACAAACTGGTCGCTAAATTCAAAGCGGTACAAGTCCCGCCTTCTTGAGGCAAACTACTCGTCACCAAAAATATATAATTTGTTTTATCTAATTGGTTAAAATCATGAGGCAATATCTTCGTTTTTAGTTTACGAAACTGCTTAGTCAGCACCCCATGATGATAAGGCGCACGATTTAAAGCCGGGTGTTTTTCAAATATAGCGTCCCAATGATGTCTCATCGGGTTACGCTCAAAATCCTTCGGATCACCTTCTATTATTTTACCCTGATACTCGGCGTTATTCTTAATATTAGATTTTTCGTGGCTGTCTGGTTGCGCCCTATCTACTTGTGTCATATTGTCCTCTGATATGAATCGATATTAAAATTTAGGCCCGGCATGATAATGGTATAAAATTGCCAAAACGATAGTCGATCCCATTAATAGTCCAACCACACTGCTCGTCAACACGACTTGACCGTACCGATTAATTCTACTCCGTTCAAAAGTGAAACTGGGTATTTCTGCCAAAACCGGATATGGGAAATTGGGATCGATTTTAAAACGGTTCAAAATAGCAGGTGATAATTGAGAACGGGCAAAAGCAACCCCCACCCCAAATATGATGCTAATCATAAATACCGCCAAAGCAAACAACCCACGTTTTGGTCCAACCGGCATACTCGGCACAAAAGGTGGATCAATAATCCTGAATTTAATCGTTTGTTGCGTATCATCCATTTCTTCCGCTAGTTTAGCTGCCTCACGCCGCTCTAATAAAGCATGGAATTTTTGCTGATTCACCAAGTAATCCCGATTGAGATTGGCCAGATCTGTCTCAGATTGAATAACCTCATCTACTTTCAAACGCATGCCTGCTGCAGATGCCACCAACTCTTCTATTGTCGCCTCAACCGTTGCGACTTCTGCACTCGCTTCATTGAGCGATATTTTCATCTGCTGAAATACTGGATTTTCATTGAGACTTTGATTTATCTCATTTGCTAATATACTGGATTTAAATATATCAAGATTGGCTTTGATCTCCGCCATCTCTCTTTTTATACTGATCACATCAGGATGATTGTCTGTATAACGTGTCTGTAAATTAATTGCCTGTCTTTCAAGCTCATTATACTTTTGAACCAGTGGATGGTTCAAATTTTGTACTTGCGTATTCGACGACAATCCAAAAGTGGGCACCTCACCTGCTATTTGCTTTTTAAATTCATCTCGACGCTTTTTGGCGATCCCTAATTTCATCGTCTGCTCGTCTATTTGGGACATCAAATTTTGTAATCTATCATAGTACCCTTTATCTTCCTGGGGCAACGTACCCAAATGCGCACGTTTGAATTTAGCCAATTTATTTTCAGCTACGACCAACTGTTCTTCATAGTTGTCAATTTGTGTATCTAGAAATTTTTGTGCCTCAATGGTATCGCCTCGCGTATAACTCAATGTTGACTCGACAAATAAATTCAAGATAGACTGAATCACTATTTTGGCTTTACTAGGATCCTCATGCTCATAGCTAATTTTAAATAAATTCCCTTTTCCTTCTCTTCTTAATTTAATACCGCGCTCGACTTCATCTAATAAATTTTCTTCTTCTTGGGCCGTGCGCACATGAAGATCTAAATCTGACATTTGTACTATTTTTTGAATATTGGGTCTATTAAAAATAGTCTTTGCCACTTGGCTAATACGATCGTCCACATCCGAGGTCACAGAAATATCCTTGAGTAACGGCTTAATCAATGATTGCGTATCGATAAATATACGCGCAGAGGCAGCATACCTATCTGGTAAACTCGCCACTAGATACCACCCACTCATCGCTAGAACCCAAGCAGCCACTATGCCATACCAGCGATACTGCCATATACCCAACAAATAGCCTTTCATGGTCTCAATGATAATTGTCATATCCATTAGAAAAACGCCTCTGGAATAATTAAAACATCTCCGGGCAATACTTTTGCATTTGCACCAATATCACCATCATTTAATAAATCTTCAAGCCGAGCACGATAGGAAGTATTATTCATACCGTAATGCCGAACTAATGTCGCTCTATTGCCATCAGCAAAGTCTGTTAACCCCCCGACCAGAATCATCACATCTAACAATGTCATGCCCGATCGATACGGTATCGCTTGTGGCTGTGAGGCTTCTCCCACAACTCGAATATTATCTTCATATGTACCCACAAAGTTAGAAACCATTACAGTGACAATAGGCTCTTTTAAGTAATGAGATAATGCTGTTTCTAAATTTTTAGATAACTCTGCAGGCGTTGCGTGTGCCGCCATCACATCTTCAATCAGTGGTATACTAATCTTGCCATCAGGTCGAACCGGAACCGATACAGAAAACTCAGGATTACGCCAAACAAAAATCTGTAAATTATCCCCAGGGCCAATGTGATAATCTATCTGTTGATTAGCAAATATAGGCGCTGTTTCAATCAGCGGCAAACTTGTTTGACAACCACCTAAAACACCACATATTGTAATCAAACAACCCATCGTTATTAATTTTTTTGTGATTAACTTCATTGTTTACTCATTTCTAATTTTATTTTATCTAATAAAGCCAAAGCATGCACTTGCGCTTCAAATGGACGCCCTTGTTCTACACCACTCTTTAGTATTTTTAATGCTTGAGATTTTTCACCTAATGCATATAAAGCTTGCGCTAAATGATATTGAATATCTAAATCATTAGGTGTTAGGCTGCGTGCTTGTTCCAATAAAGGTAAACCCTTTTCAGGCTCAGAGCGTTTAACCAATACCCAACCCAACGTATCGGCAACTTTTGCTTGTGCTGGCGATAACTTATAAGCTTTTCTTGCATATTGATAAGACTTGTCTAAATCAATGTCTAAATTTAATACCGCCAAATTATTATACGTCACAAAGTCACTAGTGGTTCTTTTAATGATATCTTCATAATATGAAATCGCTTTTTTATTTAATTTGTTTGTTAAGCATTGCGCCGCAAGATAGCGCCTAATGCCTATATGATTGGGATGGACTTGCGCCCACTTTTCCAACAACACCAACCCTGCTTCAAAATCATTCTGTGCAACCAGAATTTTGTATAAATTAATCACATTATCCATGCTAGGCTTTAATTTAAAAGCTTGTTGGAAATATTTCAGACTCTCTGCTTTATTTTCTTGCAGATAATACACTTGTCCCATCAACTCATGCGCATTATCTAAATCAGGCGCTACTAATAAGATATGCTGTGCAACCGAAAAAGCTTCTGGTATTTTTTGTTCTCTAATGAGTAACTCAACTTTTAAAATTAATGCTGGCACATAATTTTTATTCAGAGATAAGGTTTTTTCAATATGCTCCTCGGCTTCATCCGTTTTTTTCAATTGTAAAGCAATTTTAGCTAACATATATGCTACAAACGCATTATTTTTATCAGCGGCTTGCCAATCTTTATACACACTATAACCTGCCTGATACTGACCTTGCTGAATTTTCAACTTACCCACTAACGCTAAAACTTGTCTGGCACGAGGGAACTGATGATGTAGCTTATCCGCTTCATTGTTCGCCTGCTTAAAATCTCCTTTTCGAACAAAGTATTCCACATATTGGGCTCGAGGCAAAATGACTTTGGGATGAGAGGATTTTGCCCGTTCAAACCATTTTACCGCCTCTCTTTCATCGCCCGTTTTCTCATTCAGCAATGCCATTAATAATTGTGCTCTTAATTCATCCGCATGTTTTTTAAGGGTTAATTTTAAATTATGCTCCGCATCTGAATATTTCCCTTGCTTAAGATATAATTCAGACAAATTATTTTGAGCCAATACAAAATTAGGATCTTTTTTTAATGCAACCTGATAATATTGCCTCGCCGTATCCACTTTTTCAGTTTGCTCATATATCATCCCCATAAGGTTATAGGCGGCTGGATGCTCTGGTTGTTTTTTAATGATATTTTCTGCAGCCTTAATCGCACGGCTATATAACTTAGAGTCCACCAACGACAAAACCAATAATACATCTGCCTGAATATCTTGCGTATTCTCATCCACTAATTTTTGCAATAGCGCATGGCCTTCAGCCTTCTCTCCTTGCTGCAAGTAACTCAATGCTAGCTCAGTCGTAATCGCTGAGTGTGTCATGCCCAAACTCTGTGCTTTCTCCAAAAGGGGTTGCGCTTTAGCCACATCTTGATTCAAAAGTAAGGCGGTTCCATACAAAGCTAAAAAGCTCGGATCTTCAGCATGGGAGGCTTCCAACTCGCTCAGTAAGTTTATGGCTTCCTTTACTCGGTTCAAGCGTAATTGTACCGCAGCTAATAATTTAGTTGCTAATGGACTGTCTGTCTTAAATTTTAAATAGATTTTAATATTTTGCTCAGCCAGCAAAAATTTTCCCTCATCGAAATAGAGCCGACCTAATAATAAATAATTTTGAGGAAAGTTAGGATGTACCACAATCGCTTGATTTAAAATTCTCAACGCCTCAGCTGTATTATCTTTCTCTAAATATGCAATAGCAGCATAATACATCACCCTTTGATGTTTGGGTGCTTTTTGATATAGCTTCATCGCCATTTCTTCAAAAAGTGGCTTGTTTTTTTGTCCCCATAACAATGACGTGTATTGTATCTGAGCAACAATATTATCTGGATCCAGGTCTATCGCGGCGACATACTCAGTACTGGCCTTATCCCATTTTGTTTCTTGTCTATATATTTCTGCTTGAAGGGTATGCTTTTTTGAATTATCAGAACCAGAGATTGTACTCGCATCAGATATGTTATCCAAGTGATTTTGAGCCGAAACCAAATCCTGCTCAAGCAGTGCAATACGAGCCAATCCCAATACCTTACTAACATGGTTGCCCTTGATTTTCTCAAAATATATTTGTGCAACCGATAGCTTCCCAAGCGCCATATAGGCATCACCTAGCAATAATAAACGTTCACGTTCATTTTCAGGAAAGTCCAGTTCAGTCAATACTGTAATCGCATCCTCATAATGTTGGGTTGCCATGTATAATTTTGCGGCAATTATCCCCCATAGAGATATATCAGTCTTGCTTTGTTTGACTTTCTCTAGTTCATTTAAGGCTTCTTGAATGTTGCCTTGTTGATAATAATGCCGAATCAGTTCTATTCGCAAAGCAGGTTCATTTGGACTAGCCAATATATTAGATTTAATGTTATTAAGCTCAATAGTACGGGCACCTATATCTTCTTTTGCATACAAAGATCCGCACGTTAAAACAACACCTAAAGAAAATGCTAAGCACCAGCGATTCATCAACAATGTCCTTATTTTAAATCTGATTGTTCTTTATCTTTCATTTCAAGTTTTTCCATTAAATTATATAAAGTCGGTCGGGTCACACCCAATAATCCAGCCGCTTTTGATATATTACCATGGCTTAATAAAATGGCTTGTTCTATCGCTTGACGTTCTGCTTTATGTTTTACTGCTTTTAAGTTAAACATCATTGGGTTATTTTCAGTGAAGGGCAAATCTAAATCTTCTGGTAAAATTTCATGCCCTTCTGCCATAATAACAGCTCGCTTTACTTTATTTTCTAGCTCACGCACATTTCCAGGCCAGGTATATTTTACCATTTTCTGCAATGTGCCTGCCGAAAACCGTTTAATAGATTTAGAAAAATCTTTTTTATACCGCTCTAAAAACATTTTGGCTAAAATTAAAATATCTTGCTCACGTTCTCTCAGAGGCGGTATATTGACGGTCACTTCTGCCAAACGATAATATAAATCTTCTCTAAAACAACCCGATTGAATTTGCTCTTTTAAATCTTGGTGTGTCGCCGTGATGACTCGAACATCAATTGGAATAGGCGTACGACCCCCTAGCCTTTCTATCACGCGCTCCTGTAGGAAACGTAATAATTTCGGTTGCAAAGACAAAGGTAAATCACCAATTTCATCCAAAAACAAAGTGCCATTTTGCGCCATTTCTATTTTACCTAATGTACGCTTATGTGCCCCTGTAAAAGCGCCTTTTTCATAACCAAAAAATTCGCTTTCTAATAAATTCTCAGGGATTGCGGCACAGTTGATCGCCACAAATGGTTCCTTAGCTCTAGGACTTAATTCATGAATACCTCTGGCCAAAACCTCTTTCCCAGTGCCACTTTCTCCCCATAATAAACTCGAAACGTTATTAGGCGCTATTTTTTCAATCATTCGGCAAACTTGTAACATATTTTGGCTCGCCGTTAACATCCCAGGGATCTGAGTTGCACAAGACGTGGCAAACAATTTTTGCCTCTCATTTTCTAACGATTGTAAATAAAAAGCTCTTTTAACAATTAATTGTAAGGTATCAGGTTCTATTGGTTTTGGATAAAAATCATAGGCGCCTAAACCTATCGCCTGTATTGCAATTTCTTTCTCATCTTGTCCTGTCACCATAATCACTTTTGTTAAAGGCGCTAATTTCAATATTTGCTCTAATGTTGACATGCCCTCTTCAAAGCTGTCTTCTTTGGGCGGCAAACCTAAATCCAAAGTCACAACTTGCGGTTCAAATCGTCTTAGCTGTGAAATAGCCTGCTCTTTATTTTCAGCGGTCACGATATGATACTCTTCAAATGTCCATTCAAGCTGCTCTCGAATACCCGGGTCATCATCTACAATCATTAAACATGGCTTTTCGCTCACAAAAACTCCTACTGTTCAAAATATTCAAGAAGTTATTAAATCAACAACTTCTTCCTTGTTTTTACTATTAATACCGTCTTTTTCACAATAATTTATATGCTTGCCAGTCACAACGTGCATAACGGGCAATCTGATACAAAATTCTGTCCCTTGCCCCAACTCTGAGTGAACTTGTATTGTGCCTTTATGACTTTGCACATAGGTTTTAGCCTGATAAACACCAATGCCCATACCTTTTTTGCCTTTAGTACTTATAAACGGTCTAAACAGCTGATTTCGAATAAAATTCGCTGACATACCCTGGCCTGTGTCTTTTATTTTAATTGTCACAACTTTATCTTGCATAGCAATACTTATGGTAATCAGACCTGAGTCACCCGTGGCCTGCTGTGCATTTTCAACTAAATGACACAGAATATTTGTAAACTCATTGCCTATACCTTCTATCTCAATATCATCATATGATACCTGCCAATTCAGGGTGGGTTTAGGATTTTGATGCGCTCTTAAGCTCACAACTCGTTTTAATATCTTACTGAGTGATAACTTTTCTGACTTTGTTTTGCCAGGCGTTTTAACTTGATTAATTAATTTAGAAAATTTATCTGATAAATTATCAATCGTCTGATAAACGCTTTTTATAAATTTTGGATTGTCCCCATGCTTTTGTTTATTAATGGCCATCAATTTCAATTGAGTATCAATATTTTTCAGATCATGAATAATAAAAGTAGAAAACTGGTTATATGCCTCAAACTGCTTCGCAACAGCAAGCGCTTTCGCATTTTTATTTTGAATTAAATGTGTCGCTAGCTGTCTTCCTGCCATTATTAATATATCTTGCACTTCCCAGTTAATCATTAATTGTGTACGAGGCACAGCCAACATGACAATATGAGAGCAAGCATTCATATATTTAAACGGCACCATCAACCAGACATCATTGATAAATGATATATTTTTCAGTGCCGCTCTCCATTCTCGAGTTAATAGCGTAGGAACCTCTTTGGTTAGAATAGATGAAAAAATCTCTTTTTTTAAACATATCGTTTCATCCGGCATGCGCGTATTCCATGTTTCAACCAGACTAAAATCCCCGTCTGTATATTCGAATAACCATCCTCTAGGGCTTTCAACTAAATTAGCCACCGTTTCTATGCTTAATACTTGTAAGGATTGCTCATTGGCTTTAGATAACACATTAGAGATATTTAACCATTCTTTTCTATAGTCATAACGCAGTTTGAAAAAATTCTTAACTAAAAATTGTTGTAAAAAAGATCTTGCGGTTCCTGACGCAAGCAACAAAGCCAAAACCATTACACTACCTGTCAAAAAAAGAACTTGTAAAGCCTTACCCCAGTTGCCGCCAAATTCACGAATACCATACCCTACAGAAGCCATCACTAACAAATATAATCCACAGCTCATAAAAGCTGTACTACTAAAAATCATTCGTCTTGAAGGCATAAAGGTTGTTTGCCATTTACGATTGCGTAACGCACCAATCGCAATCAGAGGCGCAATAATTGCAGACACGCCACCACGTACTTCCCACATAATAGGATCGACACCACTCAGTAATAATGCATTTGCAAATAAGTAAAAATCGTAACTAAATAAAATACCCAGGCCAATACAAATAAATTTGATACCCCATCGTCTATCAGACGGGGTACCCAAATATAAATGCTCTAATAATGCCAAGACAATAACAGATAAAATAATATTGCCCGCAAATGAAAACTTACTAAAAATACTACTCACACCTGGGTACCAATCCACAGCTATGAAAGTACTATTAATAACTAGCAAAGAGGTTAAACAAAACAGAAAAACTTTAAAAAATAAATGCTCGAACCATCTTTTGTGCTCTGAATGATGAACCAGTTGGATCAATTTCATAACACATAAACACCAGCTAATATCTTGCAGTGTTTCAGTAATAGCAACCAAACCATAATCAGAAATATAATTATTTGTATACAATGCCGCTAACAAACCCCAAACGCTGGTGATAGCAGTACTGATAATCAACAATGGGAATTGTCTACGAGTGCTAGGATGAAACAGTAGTAAAGCTGCTGTACTAGCGAATATGATAGCCCCAATACTGTGGCTTATAGATGCGACTTGCAGCATAAATACATACTCCCTGTATGGCTGCCTTGTTATTCAGCACTATATATATTGCGGTGAGTCGTTATTAATCAATTACCTCGGTAAAAATTGAACACGAATGATTACCTGGCACCTCGTCTCCACAATACCACTTCTGCCGTTTGCAGTAAAATAACGAAGTCGAGAAACAAACTATTATTTTTCACATAATAAAGATCATATTGCAATTTTTGAAAGGCATCCTGCTCAGTTGCGCCATAAGGATAACAAACTTGTGCCCAACCCGTAATACCAGGCTTTACGGAATGTCTTTCTTTATAATATGGTATTTTCTGAGCTAATGACGCAACAAATTCAGGTCGCTCAGGTCTGGGACCGACAAAGCTCATTTCCCCTCTAAACACATTAATAATTTGAGGTAGCTCATCAAATCTTAGACGTCGGCTCCAAGCACCGACCTTGGTAATACGGCGATCATTCTTTTGTGCCCACTGCGCTTTACCGTCTTTTTCTGCATCAACCTGCATACTTCTAAATTTTAATAGTTCAAATGTCTCGCCATTTTCACCCACACGTTCTTGCTTGTAGAATAAAGGCCCTTTGCCTTTATCTTCAATTAATATTGCTAACGAAACAAGCAGCATTATCGGCCAAAATACTAATAATAATATGGCACTTAAAATAACATCTGAGCACTTTTTGAAAAATTTTCGCCACTTGCCCCTTTGAAAACCATCTGCAAAAATAAACCAACTTGGAGAAATCCAGTCGATTTTAATTAAACCCGCTTCACGCTCATAAAATGTCACAATATCGACCACTTCAATACCAAACATTTTACATTTTAATAAGGCTTCTGTTGGAAAAGACTCTCTTTTATTGTCTACTGCAACAATAATTTCATCCGCTTTGGCTTTTGTGGCTAAATCTAAAAGGTTATTTTTCGCCCCCAACAATATATTAGCCGATACGCCTTTAGTCTCATCATATAAGGGAACATTTCCAACGATCTCGAACTGATTATTACCAAACAAAGGCATAGAATCCGCGATGTGAGCTGCCTTATCCCCCGAACCCAATACTAAAACTTTTTTACGGAGTACTTTTGTCGCGATGACCTGAAACAATAATAGCCGTGTACAAACAACACCAATAAAGGCAAAACTAATGACAGGTATCCAAACTTCTTTTCCCATATCTAAATCAGGTAGTGTATAAGAAATTTGATTGATTACAATAATCCCAAGCCCAACCCCTAGAACAATTCGAGCAATCATACCAGCACGTCCATCTCTTAAGCGTCGCTGGTATAAGCCAACCGTCGCTAAAGATAAAAGCATCACTACTGAGAAAAAAATGGCTTCTGGCACCAATGGCTCAAAGTAATCAACTAACTCTGTCCAGCCTACTTTTAACCCCGCCATCACACCTATATATAAAGACACGACAAAAATGACCGATTCAATAATGGCTAAAAATATAAATGTGGTTGGAACATGCTGTCTAAAAATTCGAACCGTACTCATAAAGCGGTCATCCGTGACTTCCTGAAATTTTTATAACATAACAAAGTGATTTTTAATTCTAACTAAACAAATAAAGTATATTCTGTAAATATAGGGATAACATTTGTTTTTCTAGTTAACCAAACTACTATGCGCTAACCAAGAGCGCATTTTCTATAAATTTATGAATCAACTCCTCTGACAAGTACTCACTCCGTCTATAGATTTCTTCTTTATTTATCACTGGGTTACCATCCTCTTTTTGTAAAGGGATTTTATTTAAAATTAATTTATCCGCAAGAGCATGCCCCAAATGAGATTGATTTATAGAACCATCACATAATTTAAGTAATTCCTGTTCTATAGGAGAAAGCCGAACAACCTCATGTCGTTGATTAGTTACGGTATTTTGATGTTGTAGTTGATATTTTACTAGTGAAGATGTTTTAGGTTTTTGGCACATCCGAGTCGCATAGCTTAACCCCCCTGAGGATAACTGCACCATCCCCCCTATAACCAACCTGACCCAATTGATTTCATTTTCTAATATATTTTCAATTTTGGTGATATCTGAAATTTTGGTCGCTTGTTTAATTTTTTGAATAAAATCAGCGTAAGCAATAGGTTTGGTTTGTTTAGATAAAACCCATAAAGTCATCTTGGCTAAAAAATTTGTTACGGCAATAGTAATATACTGGCCTTTGAAACGTAGAGTCGCTTTATCAATGTGCAACTGCTCTTCATCCCCATCTACCACACCCGAATATGAAAAAGAATATTGTTTTAATTTTTCAAAGCTAATATTACGATTAAGTTGCACAGTATCATGACACAATAATGTTTGTCTAAAACGCTGATTACGCACAAAATCCATATACTGGCCTAAGCGAACAATATCGTTGATCTTAGAGAATTCTTGCGCCACAGATTGAGGCAAGTTGCCCGCAAACATTTGAGCGAGCTCAGAATCTGCAAGATAGTCTAGGTTATGTTGTTTTGCACTTTTCGCAAATTCATAAAAATAAACAGGATTATTATTTTCTTCTAAATGTTCATGATACAAATAACTATCTTGTTGTTGGGACAAAATTTGAATTTCTGATTCTAAAAATTTTGAATACGGTGACTCATTGTCTTTAATGCCATTTAATATAAATTGCAAAATACTGCGAGACTGTTGTGCTTTTTCCTTTGGATCGGATAGATGTTGAATATGATAATTCATCATATCTCTGATACTTTTTACCATATTCCAACCGGGCAAAGCATTATAACTAATAAACACTATGCCTTGCTCTGATAGATTCTGTTTGCAAATAGAAAATATTTTATCTTGTGTCTCCTTATCTACCCAACTGAACACTCCATGACATAAAATATAATCAAACAATCCATCCGTAGCACCAAAATCCATAATGGAGCGCTTTTCTAATACTATATTCTTCAGATTAAGCGCTTTGATAACATTTTTCCCCGCATCGATTTGTTTTTGCGAGAGATCGATACCCACAAATTCTGCATGAGGGGCAGAACAAGCCATCGGAATAATATTGCCTCCACTGGCACAGCCTAATTCTAAAATTCTGGCTTGTTTAAAAGGCTTAGGATTTAAACCAAACAAAGAACCAACGGTAAATAAATGATTTGGGTGGGTTTGTTTATATGGAAAGCTATCATACTGTACAACATCATACGAAAATTCTGGCATTTTAATCTCTTTTTTTAAATTTGTTTGTCATGATTCAACGAAACTCTATCGAAGTCAACATCTATCAAGACACCCAATATAATTTAATCTAAATTATATACTTATTATCAAGACATCCAAAATAAACCTATAAACTCAGGGAACTCAGAGGGATTTCATAAATAAAATCTGTTTTCTATTCTTGCGAAGTATTAATAATAGAGTTGAGCGGAGATCAGCAAAGTAATAATCAAATACAACAAACAAAGCAAGGGAACTTGCGAGCATGAAAATTCATGAGATTTTATAGATGTTATTCTTCCAGCTAGCTAACGTTTTGATAATAGCTCTTAGCCGAACTAACCCCTTTTATCGCTCTTATCTGATGTGGTGGCTGAAATGCAATTAATTGTGTTGTTTCTCCTACCGCATATGTGAAACCACGCTCTAACCCTTCCACCATATCGATCCATACAGTGTGATTGAGATTCAATCGTTGTAAGATAGGTATTAAAGTATCAGGAATTTTTCCAGCTTTGTCGTCCCTTAAAACTCTACCTGTTTGATCAATTAATTCCAAATAATCGGAAAGGCTAAAATTAATCACTTCAGACACATTGGTCGCTTTTGAACCTTCACTTAAAAATGGCATTAAATTTTGCGGCTGAATTGTTTGGTTAATTTGAGACTTAAATTCACCCGTGTAATGATTGCATTTTAATTGCTTAGATAATATTTGTATGCGTTCATATACCGATGTATGCAAAGAGTGCTCAGGAGCAACCGCTTGATCTGCCCTAATAGGATTCAAATCAACATATGCCATGGCGCTTAGTAAAGCCCCCTCATCAAGCAATGCTTGTGATTTAAATCGCCCTTCCCAAAAACGACCTTTGCAGCCATCCTCTTTATTTGACAGCCTGGCAATTTTTTCATTCAAACAACGCATAAACCAGCTAACATCCATTAGCCTGTCTCGCCATAAAGCGATTTTTTCATCAATTTTCTCTTGGGACAAATGCTTTGAAAGATCTTCAAATTTTTGTGCATCTTTAGGGAAAATTTGTTTCCAACGTTCAATAATGTCTTTAGGTTGCCAAGATTTTGCTTTATCAAGCTCGACAAATAAAACCAAGTGATAATGATTACTCATAATGGCGTAAGAACACACTTGAATAGCGAGCACAGAACTTAGATGTTGTATGCGTTCAACAATCCAGTCTTTACGATGACTGAAATCTTTATTTTTTTCGTGATTGACACCACATAAATATGAACTTCGAACACAGCGAGTCATACAGTGATAATAAGGGGTTGCTGCTAAATTAATTTGGTCAGAACGTCGAATGGCCACAAACTCTATCCATGAGAAAACTGAATAAATATACAATACTCTGCTGAATTATAAATCGCAACTTATCTTGGATGTCTTGATAGATTTATATTTGAAACTTGAATTTTAATCCGTAGCCTCTGGATTTTTCGCCATTGTGCAGCTTAGAATGAAAAACTTTATTCGTGTCTATTAATTGGCGTTCTTTTGCACCCAAAGGCGCTGCCTTGACAGTGCCCACCGTCAACGCTAATTTATCTGTGAGCCTTAATTGAGAATAACGTTTAATCGTATCAATATAATTTTTCATGCGTGCGCCACGAACAAAAGATGCCCCTGTACGACCAGATTTTCGGCGGCCTATTATTTCAAGTCGATCTTCGATACGCTCTTTCATCTCTAACTGTTCAGAAAGCGGTGCAAATTTAATGGCATCAGGAAACAGTCTCATCAATTTACTATGGCTACTGGAATCTTGATCAACGTTTGCCCTAGCAATACAGCAAAAACTTCCCATCAAAACTACCAACAACCAAACTAAACACGGCATCAGGTCTATCCCTAAACACAAAAATTGTGTAATAAGGATAGCTTAGTTACTTAGTTGTTCAAGCAAATAACTAATTTAAACCCCATGCCTGAAAATAATAAAAACTCTATGCTCTACCAGTGGTTTTTAATATATTCAATAAATGGGAGGCAATAATATCAGCACTCTGCTTTGAACCTTGTTTTGTGTAATGGTAGTGGTCATACATAACCTCTAAAGTTCTTGGCATGCCTTTATCTAAATCAATCAATAAAATATCGTGGATACTTGCAGTATCACGGATAACTTGATTAAAACGCTGATACAATTTATCATCTTCGACTCTATTCGCTTGAGTCATCAATACAGGCTGTACTTGATTGAGCTGACAGATAGATATAAACATATTCATATTTCTCTGAAAAGCTTGCACAATTTTTGCCTCATCTATTTCTGTTTGTGCTTTTGGGTATTCTACTCGTGTAAAAACATTTTCTGCCGTTTGTAAATGACTTTTCAAAGAATTGGGATAATAATAATCGCCGTGCAACCGCAACATTACCAGATCGTTAATATTGTGCATCATGACAACCATATCAGGTTTCATTGGTAAAACTTTATTAAGCAATATATTAATAGAATGCATGGACTCATTGGCGGACACGCCACCATTGTAGCTATTAACTTTACGTCCCAGTTTATCTTCTAATAATCGTCCCACTAAATATGGAAAGCGCGTGTTCGCATCCATATATTTACACTCCGTTGTTGAGCCTCCCAAAAAAACAATTTTGATATCTGGCTGCTCATTCACTGCACTGGGTGCAATAAAGCCGTTAGACTCAATATCCATTGGGTAATAACAACGTTCTAAGTGACCCGGAATATTTTTCACATAATTTCTTGATGGGCGATCGGGCTTGCTTTTATTCGGTTCGTGTTCGCGCAATTTAATAAAACGGCCCACATTGTTTTCAATTACTCGGCTAAAGTAGTACTGTGTCAAGATTGTTTTTAAACTTCTATTTTCATATTCTGTATGGCTATTATTGAACCATTTGGGATGAAAAACCAAATACAGCATGCCCCCCAGGACAAACAAAATTCCTAACGCTGTTTTTCTGGGATGCTGCTCAAAAATTGACTCTTTTTGTTGTGTTGTCATAGTTGGATGTTACATTATGTTTTTACAAAAAAACAAAGATAAACCTAAGCTGAGCAAAAATCAAAAATCTACAAAAATGATTGGTGATTTAGGTGAAAAACTAGCTTTAGAATACTTACAAAACAAAGGGTTAAAGTTAGTCAGAAAACAATATCGCAGCCGTTTTGGTGAATGTGACCTCATTATGCGTGATAAAGATGTTCTGGTCTTCGTAGAAGTTCGCTACAGAAAAAGTAGCGTTTTTTGTCTACCCGAAGAAACTATTAATTATAAAAAGCAGCAACGGCTACTTAAAACGGCAGAATATTTTTTATTTAACCATCCAACATCTGATTGCCGCATGGATGTGGTTGCTATATCCGGCCAAGAACCCAACTTTAAGATCACCTGGATTCCTGATGCATTTGGAGTACAATGATGCTGCAAAGCAAGCATAAATAAAAAAACATGTCAGAAAACTTAAATATTTAAATATAACGATAAAAAGATATTCATTATGCAAAATAAAATTCGCCAACTTTTCAATGATAGCATCGATACAAAATTAGCCGCACTAGACATATTGCCTCCAGGCATAGAAAAGGCTGGCATCTGCATGGTTGAGGCCATAAGAAATAAGAAAAAAATTCTGGCCTGTGGTAATGGTGGGTCTGCTGCTGATGCCCAGCACTTTTCTTCTGAGCTTCTGAATAGATTTCATAAAGAGCGTCCAAGTTTACCCGCTCTTGCCTTAACCACGGATGCTTCGACCTTAACGTCTATCGCCAATGATTATCAATATGCCGATATCTTCTCAAAGCAAATTAAAGGTTTGGGCCAAGAAAAAGACGTGCTTTTAGCGATTACAACCAGTGGCAATTCAGAAAATATTACCAATGCTGTTTATGCCGCCCAAAGCAAGGGTATGACAGTTGTTGCTCTAACTGGCAAGGATGGTGGCGAACTGAGTCGCATCTTGCGCCCAGAAGATGTTGAGCTACGTGTACCCGGCACCAATACCGCTCGTATACAAGAAGTACATATACTTATTATCCATTGCATTTGTGAACTCATTGACGATATTTTATATGGAGTAGAATCATGATTTATAGCCTACGATATACAAAGTTTTTTAAAATAATTGTGCTAGTTCCCATCCTGTTAGCTATTTTAAATGGTTGTGCAGCTGTTGTGGCTAGTACCGCGGCAACAGGTGTTATGGTCGCTCAAGATAGAAGAAGCACAGGCACCATCGTCGATGATAAAGGCATTGAGTTTAAAGCTTTGCAAGCGATACACCGTTCTTTAAATCACGAAGAAAAATCACGCGTATCTGTTACCAGCTACAACAATAGGGTCTTAATACTAGGGCAAGCGCCTAGTGAGCAAGTCAAATCTAAAATAGAAGAAACCGTAAAGCGTGTGGCAAATGCCAAGCAAATACATAATGAAATGACGATAGGTCAACCCACGCCTTTTATAACACGAACAACTGACACATTCATCACCACTAAAATTAAAAGTGCTATGGTATTTAATAAAAACTTTAATCCAACTCGGGCAAAAGTGATTACAGAAGATGGCATTGTTTATTTACTCGGTATCGTCTCCCCAGCAGAAGAAGACATCGCAGTCGATATTGCACGCCATACTAAAGGCGTTAAAAAAGTTGTCAAGATTTTTGAATACCAAAATCAAGATTCCTAAATTATAAGTCATAAGTCATAAAAATAGCAGAATTAAAATGTCAGAAAACCTTTCACCTGAGTTTTTACGTCAACTTAATCAGTCTTTTTCAGAAAAACAAGTCTACACTGAGCCTAGCGACTGCTGGGCTTATGGGTATGATAATAGCCGCAAACACGCTCTGCCAGATGCGGTTATATTTGCAAAATCACACGATGATGTCGTTAAAGCAATTCGCTTATGCTATGAACACAATATTCCTATTACAGCCCGTGGTCGCGGAACCAACACTACGGGGGCAACAGTCCCCATCGCCGGCGGTATTATTTTGTCGCTTGAGAGAATGCAAAATATACTCAGTGTAGAACCAGAAAATAGAATCATGGTCGTAGAGCCAGGCGTTCTAAATCAAGATGCACAAATACAAGCCAAAAAACATAATCTGTTCTGGGCACCTGACCCCACCAGTAGCCCCTATTCTTGTATCGGCGGTAATATTGGGGCAGGCGCTGGTGGCCCTCGTGCGGTAAAATATGGCACCGTACGAGAAAATATTTTAGGACTCACGGCTGTCACAGGGGACGGCACGACTATACACACAGGCGTGCATACGACCAAAGGCTCTGTAGGCTATGACCTAACCAGGCTGATTATTGGCTCAGAGGGCACTTTGGCAGTTGTCACTCAGGCTATTTTAAAATTATTACCCATACCCGAAACCAAGCGAACCATTCGTGCTTTTTACAATAAAATGGAAGGTGCATTAGAGGCCGTCACAAACATCATGCAACAACCTGTTGTGCCTTGTGGTGTGGAATTTATGGATGGCAATGCCGTTAGCATGATTCGCAATTTTTCACATCCTGAACTACCCGAACAAGCACAAAGCATGCTAATCATCGAGGTAGATGGTGCAATAAAAAATATCGATTCAGATGTCACTCAAATACTCAATGCTCTTAAAAATACTAATCTAATAGACACCAAAGTGGCAGAGACAGAAGCCGAGACCAATGCCCTTTGGAAAATCCGCAAATCACTCTCTGCTTCTTTAAGAAGCTTATCTCCCCATAAAATTAATGAAGACGTGATAGTACCTGTTGGAAATTTGAATGAATTATTAGTTTATACTAATCAATTAGCCAAAGATTTTGACATTCAAATTGTTAACTTTGGACATGCGGGTAATGGCAATATACATGTCAATCTATTAGTCGATCCATTTGACCCAGTCAAAGGCCCTGCCGCACAAAAATGCTTAAAATTATTATTTAAAAAAGTGTTATCTCTAAAAGGCTCATTATCAGGAGAGCACGGTGTGGGTATGGAAAAAGCACCCTACATAGGAATGGAAGTAGATGAGTCTACACTATTGCTAATGAGAAATATTAAAGCGCAATTTGATCCTAAGGGCATCTTAAACCCTAAGAAATTATTCCCATCAGAATAACCAAAAGTATGTTAATACACCACTATCCTGATTTTTTTGATGATGGTTTTCGCGATGGGTTCTCTGTATTTTCATCATTCTCATTCTTTGGCTCAACTTTAGAAGATTCAGCAGCTACTGTTTTATCTTTATCTCTTTTGCCTAAATGAATCATTGTTTTTCTTCCAGTCTGATTGTGAGAAACCTCTTTTAGATTTTCTTTCTTATTGGATGCTGCCATCTCTTCTTTGATCCAGGCTATCATTTCTGAATTGTTTGACTTTTCTGCTAGTTCTAAACAAGACACATTTTCCGAAGTAGTGGCATTAATATCTGCGCCATGTTGTACAAGTAACTTTAGGGTTTGAATATCAAACCCAGCATTCATCGCCAAAATAAGTGTAGAACAATGCTTTGATTGATGAGCAGCATCAGCGCCCATTTTGAGAAGTTTTCCAATTTTTTCAGCATCCTTATCCTTATTCGTATTAGTGATTTCCTTTTCCAGTAAGGTCATACCATATTTGTTTTCAAAATTAATATCTGCACCATTTTCAACACATTGTTGCATACGATCTATATCCAAGCCATAACGACGAATTGCATCATTATATGCTTCTTTTGTATTTTTAGATTTTTCAACCAATTGAGGTGCTAGCTCACTAATAGACTGAGCCAGATCAAACTTCGCTAGACTGATAGCAAGCGTCCAAGCATTATAGCTTTTACCATTCTTAACAGTAATAATATGATTTATAGAGTCGGGCGACAGCTCTAAAATCATTTTAGCCATACCTATATCGCCTCTACTA
Source organism: Uncultured Candidatus Berkiella sp. (assembly GCA_964633725.1). GTDB lineage: Bacteria > Pseudomonadota > Gammaproteobacteria > Berkiellales > Berkiellaceae > Berkiella_A. The sequence continues at coordinate 12,582 of CAZWHY010000035.1, read as the reverse complement.
ATTGCCAATGTTAAGGCGTTGTGGCCACCGTCATATTTACTACCTGTAATTACATGATTAATAGAGTCAGGCGACAGCTCTAAAATCATTTTAGCTACACCTATATCACCTCTACTAATTGCCAATGTTAAGGAGTTGTAGCCATGGTCATATTTACCACCTGTAATTACATGATTAATAGAGTCAGGGGACAGCTCTAAAATCATTTTAGCTACACCTATATCACCTTTACTAATTGCTATAGTTAATCCGGTGTGGCCACCATAATACTCACTACGTGTAATAACATGATTTGCAGAATCAGGCGCCTTGTCTAAAATTAGACTGGCTAATTCTGTATTACCTTCGATAATTGCGCATGTTAAAGCATTATGCCCTTTTGTAAGTCCATATGTTGTAATAACATGATTTGCAGAATCAGGCGCTTTGTCTAAAATCATTCTAACTAATTCTGTTTCACCCTTATGAACTGCGAATGTTAATGCATTGTATCCATCTTCATGGCGACTACCTTTAACAACATAATTTGCACACTCAGGCGTTTTGTCTAAAATAATTTTAGCCGATTCTGTATAACCGTTGCCAATTGCAAATGTTAATGCATTGTGTCCATCATAATATGCGCTGCCTTTAATAACATAATTTGCAGACTCAGGTGCTACTTTTAAAATTTCCTTAACCAAATGAATATTGTTCTTCCCTGCCGCATATGTTAGAGCATTGTGCTCTCCGCCCCAATAATCACCTGTAACAAGATAGTTTATAAGCTCTGGCTTTTTCTTAACGATCATTTCAATAATATTGTCATATCCCTTTCTTGCAGCGAAAGTTAGAATATTATGACCTTGTTCTTCACCTATACTAATTTCTTCACCAATATATTTCTCTAACCCTTCTCTATGATGTTTATCAAAATAAGCTTCTGCCTCTATACTCTGACTGACATCAACGCCTAACTGAGCAAACAATTCTCTGTATTTTTTGTAATAATTTAGGGCTGTGAAATATGAAGGCATAGCATCAGCGCTTTCTTCTTGTATCATCTTTTCAAAGTTATGTACTATTCCACCTGATAACATTTCAAGAATAGACTCTAAAGACTGTTTAATATTAATCGCTTTTTGGTTTTGAATAATCACATGGGTATCAATAATAATATCAACAGCATATTCATTTCTGTCTCTTAGTAGCTCGAATACATGTTCAAAGCCTTTATCTTTTGCTTCTTGTTCCAACTTCTTTTTTAATTCTCCACTCATCCCCTGCCAATCTAATGTTTTGGCATTTTCTTGGCTTAAGTTCATAGGGATAACGATACCCTCTCCTGCATAAGAGCCCGCTGTACTTTTATCTGACGTTGTATACACACCAGGGCCATAAACTGCTGCTCCTTGTTTTTTAGTGCTGACAATAAACCCGCCCCTTAAGACACACAAACCCGCTTCTGCGTTGGTCCCGTGATATAGGAGACCATTGTCTGTATGCTCTTGGATAAATGCTTCTTTTGATAATAAAAATTGACCTAAACTGTCATGATGAAGCCCTCGCCTTTCTACCTCATCCTCAGAGCTTTCAATTGGCATGCTTTGTAAAAATGAGGGTAATAAGAATCGAACTTTTTCATTTGATTTATCCCCTTGCAAAAAAGCCGCATCTGCTATTTTCAGCCCCAATGATAATGGCGAATTATCTTCTGATTGATAAGGTCTATTGTTCCCAAGCTGGAAGTTAGCGTTTCTGACCATTTTGTCGAATTGTTGCTGTGCTCTTTCATCTAGGGTTTTTCCAGATGAAATATCTTCTAAAACCTGTTGTAGTTCTTGAACAATTACGGTTTGGTCTTTAATATCTAAAAAAGGCATTTCTAGTAGTGGACGTAGACCGCGTATAGCTTGTTTTTGAGAGATTTTTCCTTGAAATTCTTCACCAGGTGGTGAAACATATTCATAAAATCCAGCAAAAAAGTCTTGTAAAATATTAGGATGTGCATCAGGAAGACGCATACGGCTGTCTGCTTGTTGATTTGATGGCTCGAAATTTGATTTGGATTCTATTTTATAAGCCAAACTATCGAGCAAGCTACCACCTTGCGCTAAGGAGCGATTAACTTGGCTATGGTATTCTTTGACATCTGCATTAGGTAATATAGAGTGTTTAAAAGAACCTGTTTGTTCTCTAAATCCAGACTCATTTTCCACTTTATTCATATAATCGACCAGACTACGAGCGATGTCTTCTCCTGCTTGCTTTTCTTTGGCGGTAAGTTCTTTGCCTTTAGGTAAAACCTCATAATAAATATCTAAATCACTACCCACACCTAATACAAATGGTGCCAACAATGAATCTTTTTCGCCCAGTGCAGCTTGTTTGAGATGAAACTCTGTTGAATGTAGCATTTTGTGCTTTTGCAACATCTGCTTTTGCACATCATACATTTTGTCTTTCACATCTTTAGAGTACTTGACCTCTTCTGCCACAGCATTTGCGACGATATCCGGGCAGTAATCACCTTGCTGTGCTTTGCGCTCATGCACAAATTTATACATATTTGCCAGCATGGTACGAACCACACCACCAGCAATATATAATTCTATGTCTACCTCTTTATCAGTGGCCAATGCATCTGCTGTTTGATGTAGATGCCTGAAATAATCTGTGCTGGTTATTTCACCATTGTACATATGCGGTATTCTCAAGCGACCTAGTACAGACTGAATAAAGCCTTCCACTAAAGCAACATCAGCGCCAGAAGAGGGAATTTGACCTATCTCAGCCATATAGTTGGGGAAATCAATACTAGGGTCACTATGCTGAATGTCTTTTAAGGCCTGATTCAAAAAAGCTCTTAATTCAGCGTTGTCTTCCTGAGGTGGTAACTTATTAGACATTTATCATTCCAAAATTATACAATTTCAATAGTCATAATAACTTGGACATGCCGCGTTGGATATTAGTTCCTCTTTAACTGGGTGGTTTGGGGGAAATCACCCCATATTGATATGGAAGTAGATGAGTCTACACTCTTACTAATGAGAAATATTAAAGCGCAATTTGATCCCAAAGGCATCTTAAACCCTAAAAAGTTATTTCCGGCAGAATAACCAAAAGTATGTTAATACACCACTATCCTGATTTTTTTGATGATGGTTTTCGCGATGGGTTCTCTGTATTTTCATCATTCTCATTCTTTGGCTCAACTTTAGAGGATTCAGCAGCTACTGTTTTATCTTTATCTATTTTGCCCAAATGAATCATTGTTTTTCTTCTCGCTTGATTTTGAGAAACCTCTTTTGGATTTTCTTTCATATTGGATGCTGCCATCTCTTCTTTGACCCAAGCTATAAGCTCTGCATTCTTACATTGCTCTGCCATCTGTAAACAGGTTTCACCTTTAGAAGTCAGTGCGTTAATATCTGCACCATATTGAACTAGTAATTTTAGAGTTTGCATACCAAAACCAAACAATAGCGTGGAAGAAAACCAAGAAGAATCCTTTTTTTGAACATTGGCATCAGCGCCCATTTCGAGAAGTTTTTCAATTTTTCCAGCATTCCTTCCCCAAATTGCCTGTTCCAAAAGGGTTTTACCATCTTTGTCTTTAAAATCAATATCTACACCATTTTCAACACATAGTTGTATACCAGCTATATCCAAACCATAACAACAAATTGCATCATTATATGCTTCTTTTATATTTTTAGATTTTTCAACCAATTGAGGTGCTAGCTCACTAATAGAATGAGCCAGATCAAACTTCGCTCGACTTATCATAAACTCCAAAATATTATAGCTTCTGCCACTCTCAGTAGTAATAGTATTGTTTATAGAGTCAGGTGATACCTCCAAAATCAGCTTAAAAAGATCTATATCACCTTTCTCTGCTGCTTTTGTTAATGCAATATGACCATCATCATACTTACTACCTGTGATAACATAGTTTACAGATTCTGGCGATACCTCTAAAATCATCTTAACAAACTCCACATGACCTTTCTGTATTGCTAGTATTAATGCAGTTTTACCATCATCATACTGACTACCAGTAATAACATGGTTTGCAGTTTCAGGCGCCTTTTCTAAAATAATTTTTGCAAGTGCTGAATCACCTTTTTTAATTGCAAGAGTTAGAGCATTGTGCCCTTTGTCAAAACCTCCTGCAATAACATGATTTGCAGTTTCAGGCGCCTTGTCTAAAATCAATTCCACCAAACCTGCATCAGCACCTTTCAAAGAATAGGTTAGAGCATTATTCTCCTCAATCATCGTATGTTTAGCAAATGCAGGATCCAATTTTAAAATTGAGTGAACAAGATCTGAGTTTCCTGTAACAAGAGCCAACATAAAAATATTATACCCTTTGCAAGGTCCATCCATAATAGTATAATTTAATAAATCAGGCTTGTTTTTTAAAATATGCTCAGCATGACTGTCATCTATAGCTAACACTAAAGTCTTGACATCCGCGTCGATTACAAAACCCCTGTCATCACTATAAATAAAATTAAAAAGGTACTGCGCAAGTATAGTGTTGTTAGTTGTTACTGCAAGAGTAAAAGCATTATAGTCTATAATGCTAGGAAACACATGCTTTAAAAGTTCTGGTTTTTTCTCAAGCAATATTTTAACAATGTCATTGTACCTATTTATTACGGCGAAGGTTAACACATTATGCCCTTTTACTTTTTTACCTATAAGTTCTTCACCAATATATTTTTCTAACCCTTCGCTATAATGTTTATCAAAATAAACTTCTGCCTCTATATTCTGGCTAACATCAACACCTAACTGCTTAAATAGCTCTCTGTATTTTTTGTAATAATTTAATGCTGTAAAATAAGAAGGCATGGCATCAACGCTATCTTCTCGAATCATCTTTTCAAAATTAAGAACTATTCCACCTGATAACATTTCAAGAATAGACTCTAAAGACTGCTCAATATTAATGGCTTTTTGGTTTTGAATGATTACATGGGTATCAATAATAATATCAACAGCATATTCATTCCTGTCTCTTAATAGCTCGAATACATGCTCAAAGCCTTTATCTTTTGCTTCTTGTTCCAACTTCCTTTTTAGTTCATCACTGGCTTTCCCCCAGTCTAATGTTTTGGCATTTTCTTGGCTTAAGTTCATCGGAATAACAATACCATCTCCAGCATAACCACCAGCTTCGCGCTTATCTGGCGTTGTATAAACACCAGGACCATAAACTGCTGTTCCTTGCTTTTTGGTGCTAACAATGAACCCACCTCTTAAAACGCTTAAACCCGCTTCAGCATTGGTACCATGGTATAAGAGTCCATTGTCAGTGTGTTCCTCAATAAAAGCTTCTTTTGACAACAAATAATTTTTCAAGTCTTCATGATGAAGCCCATCTTTCTCTACTGAACTAGCATCATCCGCTTCTATTGGCATGCTTTGTAAAAATGAGGGCAATAAGAATCGAACTTTTTCATTTAACTTGTCTCCTTGCAAAAAAGCAGCATCTGCTATTTTTAACCCCAATGATAGTGGCGCATTCTCTTCTGATTGATAAGGTCTATTTTTCCCAAGTTGGAAATTCGCGTTTCTGACCATTTTGTCAAATTGCTTATTTGCTTTTTCATCTAGGGTTTTTCCAGACTCAATATCTTCTAAAACCTTTTGTAGCTCTTCTACAATAACTGTTTTATCTTTAATATCTAAAAAAGGCATTTCTAATAGTGGGCGTAAACCTCGTATAGCTTGTTTTTGAGATATTTTCCCTTGAAACTCTTCGCTAGGTGGAGACAGATATTCATAAAATCCAGCAAAGAAATCTCGCAAAATATGAGGATGTGCATCAGGATGACGCATACGGCTGTCTGCTTGTTGATTTGACAGCCTGGGAATTAATTTGGATTTTATTTTATAAGCTAAACTATCAATTAAACTTCCGCCTTGTGCTAAAGACTTTGTAACTTGTTGGTTATATTCTTTTACATCTGCATTAGGCAATATAGAGTGTTTAAAAGAACCTGTTTGTTCTCTAAATCCAAACTCATTTTCCACTTTATTCATATAGCCAACCAAACTGCGAGCGATGTCTTCTCCTGCTTGTTTTTCTTTGGCGGTAAGTTCTTTGCCTTTAGGTAAAACCTCATAATAAATATCTAAATCACTACCCACACCTAATACAAATGGTGCCAACAATGAATCTTTTTCGCCCAGTGCAGCTTGTTTGAGATGAAACTCTGTTGAATGTAGCATTTTGTGCTTTTGCAACATCTGCTTTTGCACATCATACATTTTGTCTTTCACATCTTTAGAGTACTTGACCTCTTCTGCCACAGCATTTGCGACGATATCCGGGCAGTAATCACCTTGCTGTGCTTTGCGCTCATGCACAAATTTATACATATTTGCCAGCATGGTACGAACCACACCACCAGCAATATATAATTCTACATCAACCCCTTTATCAGCTGCTAACGCATCTGCCGTTTGATGTAGATGCTCGAAATAATCGGCACTGGTAATTTCACCATTGTACATGTGCGGTATTCTCAAGCGATCTAGTACAGACTGAATAAAGCCTTCCACTAACGCAACATCAGCATTAGGAGCGCTCATTTGACCTATCTCAGCCATATAGTTGGGAAAATCGATACTGGGGTCACTATGCCGAATCGCTTCTAAGGCTCGATTCAGAGACTTTCTTAATTCAGCTTCGTCTTCTTCAGTGGTTAGTTTCTTAGACATTTATCATTCCAAATTATACAATTTTAGTATCATACAAACTTGGACATAGCACGTTGGGTATTAGTTCCTCTTTAACTGGGTGGTTTGGGGGAAATTACCCCATATAGACATGGGAGTGGATGAGTCCACACTACTACTAATGAAGAATATTAAAGCTCAGTTCGACACCAAGAGTATCTTAAATCCTAACAAGTTATGTTCGGAAAACTAGCTTGCTTGGTGAATCGCCTCAGAAGCCACTCTTGTTCCTGGGTGATGCCGCACGACTTTTCTGGTCAATTCGCTTTCTCTGTTTTTCGGTACATCTATTATCATTATGTAATGCCCTGTTTTTACATATTCATCATTGTTTTCTACAACAGTATTTTGTATGCTTAAGCCAATCATTCCGCTTGACCATATACCAAATCCAAACCCAAAAATAAACACTGCGGCAGCTCCCAAAGCCGTTATTTTTATATCCTCTGGCAAAGAAAAATACAGTGCAATAAAAATACCTATGACGAGTACTATTCCAAAAATAATCCCTTTTTTTAATGTATTAACTAAACCTGTGGTCTGCAATATGTTTGCCGGATGCACATGAGCACTATCAAGCTTATTCCTATCCCCCCCTAATACATGTATCTGTTTGTGGGTTATACCAGTATTTTCAAGCTCACGTGCAATACTGCGCGTTATTTTCAAATCTGGTACTAAAAAATATAAACGTTTCATGCTGCCGCCCCTAAAATATAAAACCATACATCTATAGCCGTTAGACCTCTTGATCTTAAAAACAGTTCATTTTTATAAAATATAGAATGTATATACACGCAAATAGGGGGGGAATAAGGAAAAAATAGGATTCAAAAAAAAGGCGCTAAGCGCCTTTTTTTGTATTACTTTACAATGGTCAGATTAGGTCGGCCTTTTTTGCCATCGCTTTTAGCGCTACCTTTACCTTTCTTACCTCTACTTTGTTGCGTACCCATACCACCTTGCTCATTAAAAGGAGGCGGTTCATCATCGTCCTCATCATCTTTGAAGACCATGCCTCGGCCATTTTCTTTTGCATAAATCGCAGTAACAGCACGTATAGGTACATAAATGTCATAAGGCACACCGTTAAAGCGTGCATTAAATTCCAAGTGATCATTGGCTATTAATAAAGAGCGAACAGCACCTGGAGCAATATTTAAAACGATCCGACCGTTTTCAACATACTCCTCAGGAATATAAACCCCTTCCAGCTCCACATTTACGACAACATAAGGTGTAGAATTATTATCAACAATCCACTCATAAAAAGCTCTTAATAAGTAAGGACGACTTGAGGTCATAGTTCTCTCAATGCTCGCTCAGAGTCTGTGAGACTTACTTGAAATGGCTCACGCTCAAACAATCGTTTAGCATACTCCATAATAGGTTTTGCTTCTGGCCCTAGCTCTATCCCCATTGAACGTAAACGCCATAATAAAGGCGCAACGGCACAATCTACCAATGAAAATTCTTCACTGAAAAAATAAGCCATTTCATTAAAAATAGGCGCAATAGAAGTGACACTTTCTTTTAACGCTTTACGAGCATCGTCTGCCACCATCGGGTCGGTATTTTTATTTAAAATTTTGTTCATATAAATATACCAATCACGATTAACCCGATGCAAAATCAATCGACTTTTGGCACGCGCGACGGGATAAACTGGCATAAGTGGTGGATGTGGAAAACGCTCATCCAAGTATTCCATAATAATTTCAGATTCATACAAAACCAAATCACGATCCACTAATGTAGGTACGGTATTGTATGGATTGATTTCAGATAGGGCATTCGCCTGTGTTAAAGGATCGATTTCATATAAATCGAATGTGACACCCTTCTCTGCAAGAACAATTCTTGCACGATGGCTATATGGATCTAGTGAACCAGAGTATAAAGTCATAACCGAGCGTTTGTTTGCGACAACAGCCATTTTGAGCCCCAATTTTAGTGTATGTCTTTCCAATACTCGCGCTTAAGCAAATAAGCGAAAAGAGAAAAAACCATTAAAAATAACATTACCCAAACACCAAGTCGCTGACGTTCAAGTTTATGGGGTTCTCCCACATACTCAAGGAAATTAACCAAGTCTGTCACAGCTCGGTCGTATTCTTTATCCGACATTTGGCCTTTGGAAACCAGTTCTAACTTGTCAACAACTTTTTGCTCATGTATTTCCCCATCGATCTTATGCTGCACAACCTCATAATGTGGTGCCTGTGCGCCTTGTAATGGTAGGAGTACATGAGGCATACCGACATCTGGAAAAACCAGATTGTTGACACCCCACGGCCGAGATTCATCCAAGTAAAAGCTTTTTAAGTAGGTATATACCCAATTCGTACCCCGAACTCTCGTTACTAACGTTAGATCCGGAGGTGCAACCCCAAACCACTCTTCAGCAGGTTTTTTAGGCAATGCACTACGCATATCATCATTGATATTATCTGTCACGAAATTCAAATTATCTTGCACTAACGTTTCTAAAACTTGGTGCGTTTCATCTTGTGAAATAATGCCAATATCTTTTGCCATACCTTTATAGCGCACATGCTGCAAAGAGTGGCAACCTTGGCAATAGTTCACATAGAGCTTAGCGCCCCGTTGTAGTGATGCTTTATCACATAAATTATTAGGGGCTTTTTGTAAACTCACGCCACCACCCGCTGCACTTGCGCCCAAAGGAAGTGTTAATAATGTCAATATCCCTATTAATCGAAAAATATTCAAACTATTCCTTCGCTCCCTCATTACTTCGTCACTCTTTCAGGTACCGGTTTTGTTTTATCTAGTTTTGAGTATATTGGCATGGTTAAGAAAAATGCAAAATACAAAAACGAGAATACTTGCGCTAAAATTGTTTTTGCTGGTGTCGGTGGCACCAAACCTAAATATCCCAAAGATACAAAGCTCACGACAAAAATACCCAACATGCTCTTATACAACATGCCCTTATAGCGTATTGATTTTACAGGGCTGCGATCCAACCAAGGTAAAAATGCAAAAACCAATACTGCGGCAAACATGGCTATCACACCTAGTAACTTATCTGGTACCGCTCTTAAAATGGCATAATAAGGCGTCATGTACCACACAGGCGCAATATGTTCTGGTGTTTTCAACGGATTTGCAGGCTCAAAGTTAGGCGCCTCTAAGAAATATCCGCCCATATCAGGCCAGAAAAAGACCACACTGAAAAACAACATTAAGAAAATACCCGTTCCGAATAGATCCTTAACCGTATAGTAAGGATGGAATGGAATACCGTCTTTGGGTTTGCCATCACTGCCTTTGTTGTTCTTAATCTCAATGCCATCTGGGTTATTAGAGCCGACTTCATGTAAGGCAATAATATGTAGCCATACTAACAGCAAGAATACCAATGGAATCGCAATCACATGCAAAGCAAAGAAACGATTTAAAATTACATCTGAAATGCTGTAATCACCTCGAATCCATTCAACCAAATCTGGTCCAACGATTGGAAATGCCTCAAATAGTGAGGTAATCACTTTAGCGCCCCAAAAAGACATTTGTCCCCAGGGTAATAAATACCCCATAAAGGCTTCGATCATAAGACAAAGAAAAATCCCCATCCCGATCAACCAAAGTAACTCTCGTGGTTTTCGGTAAGAACCGTATAACATCCCACGAAACATATGCAGATAAACGACAATGAAAAAGAATGACGCACCAGTGGAATGCAAATATCGCAGTAACCACCCATAATTCACATCACGCATAATGTACTCAACAGAGCTAAAGGCATCTGCTGCAGAAGGCTTGTAATACATCGCAAGCCAAATACCTGTCACGAGTTGATTGACAAGTACTAATAATGCTAATGAGCCAAAGAAATACCAAAAATTTAAATTTTTAGGTGCATAATATCCTGCTAGATGCTCATCCCACATTTTACTTAATGGGAATCGTTCATCAATCCATGCTAAAAGTCCAGTTTCTTTCATGTCCTATGCCTTCTCATCCTCACCAATTACAACTACGCTATCAGAGATATATCGATAAGGGGGCACGACCAAGTTTGTTGGTGCGGGTACGCCTTTGAACACTCTTCCAGCCAAATCAAATTTTGAACCGTGGCAAGGGCAAAAGAAACCACCTTGCCAAGTGGATTCTACACTACCTGCATCAGGCTTATATAAGGGCACGCAACCCAGGTGAGTACACACACCAACTAAAATCAAATGTTCTGGGTTAATAGAACGATACGGCTTTGTTATGTAACTAGGTTGCTGAGGTTGCTCTGATAACGGATCCCGCAACTTGCTTTCCAAGCTACTTAGCTCATCAATCATTTCTTTGGTACGTTTAATGATCCAGATGGGCTGTCCTCGCCACTCAACAACTAGTTGGGCACCAAGTTTTACTTTAGCTAGATTAACCTCTACCGGCGCACCTAAAGCTTCTGCTCTAGCGGTCGGGAACCAAGAACCAACAAAAGGGACTGCGGCATAAAGCGCTCCCACGCCCCCAATGACAGAAGTTGCTCCAGTTAAAAACCGACGCCGGCTCCTATCAATTTTCTCTTCAGACATCCATATGCTCCCGATGGCACTTTTAGCAATAACCTTTTAGACGAAGGCCGCCAATACTAACACAAAACCAACAACCACCCCACCGCATTATGCGCTGTTGGCAGATTTTATTTCAAAATTATGTTTGATGATTAAATTTATCTTTGAAATATTTACGCCCATTATAGAGCGTCAAATAGCCTAGTTAAAGAAGGGATTGAAACATTTTTTTTGTACGTTAATTAACAAAAAATAAATCTGGGGAAACCCGTGTGTTATTTAAATTAACCCCAAAATGTAGGTGTGGCCCAGTTGCTCTACCTGTTTTACCGACTGTACCAATTTGTTCTTTTGCCGATAATATCTGCTGAGCCTGTACCTTGATACTATCTAGATGGCAATAAATACTTTGCATACCCTGGCCATGATCAACGACCACAGTATTGCCCGTATAAAAATACTCACCAATATCCGTGACGATCCCAGCTTGAGCGGCTAACACGGGTGTCCCAATAGGTGCCGCAATATCTATACCTTTATGCGGTGAGCGGGGCTGACCGTTAATAATTCTTCTTTTACCAAAATTATGACTAAACCGACCATCAACAGGCTGATATAAAGTCGGTGTGAAGTTTTCAGATGCCGATGACCAATTAGCAAAAATCTTTTTCAAATGTGCTGATTCTTTTTTAATGCGCTTGAGTGTTTCTGGATCGGGTGTCACATGTTTTTTATCTTTAAATGTCAGGTGCTCTTCTGGATATTGTTTATCTTTAATTTCAAAGGGTAGTTTCAATGGGTACTTATCTTCTATTACCAACTCAGCCACACCAACAGGGCTTGTTAATGGGACACCCACGATAGCAATCCAAGAACTTTGCTCATCTTTTATCAAAGCAACGGGCTGACCTTGAAAGCTCACTTTCGGATCTGCCATTGCAGAATATTTTTTCGGCAGTTCAATTAAAGCAATACCACCTGGTACACGCTCCTCTTTAGGCAACAAACCAGCTAAAGCCGTCACACTAACAAAATATAAGCACCCAACCAAACCTGTGTATCGCATTATTTCATTCCAAAGCCATCCAACTCGTTCATACAGTTTAAAAAAGCTTATGGTTTTAAGCTGCCAGACAGAAGCCTAATTTCTGTGAGAGATCAGAGTTCGTTATTGTTTGTTAGAAAATTGATTAGCTTGAAATTAAAATGCAAGATGAATAAATATATTTTGAATCTAAGGAATGGGCATGCAATAACTTACGGGTTTAGCGCTCAGTAAGCTGGCATATTTAGATGGAACGATTGA
>CAZWHY010000034.1:0-38431 GCA_964633725.1 Uncultured Candidatus Berkiella sp. | reverse complement strand
TGAAGTATGACGAGAGAAGTCAGCTTAGGCTAGATGGGGCAAAATGACCGCTTACTTATGAAATGCATGCCCTTAATTGATAAAACATCCGTTCGCACAGAAGTTGATTAAATCCATGATTGGATGCGTCATCTCAGAGGCCACCTTATTAAAATTTATCCTTCGACTTCATGAGGCCTTAGCAGATTGGGAGTCATCTTCTATAGCATTGATACTTAACGCCCCGGCTATAAATGTAGATGAAACCTCTTTGAGGACAGACAAAAAGAACCATTGGATACATGTTTACTCAGCTGGTGATTTAACGCTTAAATTTTTGCATCGAAAGCGAGGAAAAGAGGCCATTGAAGACATTAACATTATACCTCGTTATGGTGGTGTCATTATTCATGATTGCTGGGCATCGTATCTATCGTATGGTCATTGCGAGCATGGTTTGTGCGGCTCTCATTTGTTACGAGAGTTAACTTTTGTGACGGAATCCAACGGCTATAGCTGGGCGAAAAACATGAAGCGACTTTTGCAAGAGGCTTGTTACACGGTCTCAAAAAGTAAAAGAAAAAAGCTAACGGCTAAAGCATATGCCAACTTGCAAAAACGGTATAGGAATATATTAACTCGTGGCGAAAAAGAACTGCCGGTTATTCCGCTAAAACAAAATAGTAAGAGAGGTAAAATAGCTAAGTCAGATGCACATAATCTATGGGAACGGTTAAAAAAACATGAGTCTGCTGTATTGTTGTTTGCCCAAAATTCAAACGTTTCATTTACAAACAATAGGGCTGAACGAGATTTAAGGATGGCAAAAGTGAAGCAAAAAGTATCTGGCTGCTTTAGAACCGAGCTTTATGCGATGGCATATTGTAGGATATCTAGTTATCTGCAAACCATGGCTAATAAAGGCCATAATCCATTAATTGCAATTCAAATGGCTCTTTCTGGGGATATTGCCCCATAAATGGGGTGAGCAGTTACATGCTGAGAATGTCAAAGGCTCGATACTTGAACCAATGTGCGGAACGGGTCGTTTCCTACTGCCAATGGTAGCGGCTGGTGTTGAAGTAGATGGTTATGATGCTTCTGATTATATGTTGCAGCTCCTTAAAGAAAAAGCTGAAGCTAGAAGTTTGTCAGTCAATGTATGGAAACAATTTGCTGAAGAAAAAAGAAACGACAAAAAGTACGATTTTATTTTTATACCCAGTGGTTCTTTGGGATTAATTATTGATGATAACAAGGTGGATGCAGTTTTAAAGAATATGCTAAATCACCTGACAGAAGGTGGTAAATTTGTTTTTGAAGTAGAGACCCTTCAGCTTTCACCAAATAATCTTGGTCGTTGGGAAGGGAATATTATTAATAAATCAGAAGATGAGTATTTAATGATAAGTACATTAGCTCTTGCACCAAAAAATAATATTGGCACTGTAATATGCCGATATGAGCTGATTGAAAGTGGCGTGGTCAAAAACACGGAAGTTGAGAAAATGCAGATACGAATGTATGAGCCTGAAGTAATGAGTGCAAGATTAAAAAATATTGGGTTTTCCAATGTACAGACAATTAAAGCTTGCACGCATGGTAGCTCTCCAGATTCTGACGATGAAATGATCGTATTTGAGTGTGAAAAATAGAATTAACTTTAAAAGTAATGGCTCCATATATTAATGAATTTTAAGCTGGGCGGCATAAGCATCCCAGTTAATGCGGGATTAGAATTCTCTCAATCCTATGAAATGATTGGCGGCACAGTCACTCAACGTATGCAATCAGGCAGAGCTATCAAACAAATTCATTTCAATAAACTACGCACGGTATTATCTGGTCAAGGTTGGGTCCCAACTGGCTTAGATGGATTAGATTTCTCAACCCCGCTTTTACTCAAGTGTGCCGCACCCAGGAGCGTATCAAGTACCAATACTCAGTTTACTATCTCTACCAATAGACGGCATGATTCTGGCTTTGAGCCAAAAGCTTTTGCTGTGGTATCAGGCAATCTGACTGAAACAGAGATAACACTAAATGCAGATATAGTGAATTTGGATACGGTTACGGGTGCGCTCACCTATCAGATTTATTATTACCCTGAAATACTCGTATTTGCAGAGCCACCACAAGTCCAAGGAAATATGACAGGCGCAGAGTTTAGTTGGACTCTGACTTGTGAGGAGGTGTAATGCAGAAATTTATTAATAACTGGTCAACAAATCTAACTCAGTCAATCACAGCATCAGATACTGTTATTCATATTAATATTGATGCAGCTAATCAATTAGCAGTAGGTTTTCAGCAAGGGGACTATTATTTGTTGACGCTTGATGATGGGGTGAATGTTGAGATTGTCAAAGTAACTACAATAAATAGCTCAACATTGCTGGCAGAACGTGCATATGAGAATACTACAGCTAATGACTGGAAAGTGGGCGTTATTTTTCAAGCGCGTATAACTGCGGGAACGATAGAGAGTCTTAGGTTTAGTCTTGACAATATTTTTACCTCTGAAGGAGAGGTGCTAGTTTCTTCATGTGGCAATGTGTTAGAATACGCTTAATTTATTTGTGAAATTAATATCTGTTTTTACGGAATTTACCATGCCGAAATACAATACTAGTGGTGAGATAGACTATTTAAACGAGCTCCCTCGGAAAAACGGTGCAATAGAACTTAGCCAATTAGCCGTACTGCCTGGTGGTGGTACTCATGAGGTCTATATATCAAAGGGAATGTCGTTAGGTAATAAATCTTCCTTTGTGTTGAAAGTTGTTAGGGGGACAATCGGAAAGCCTACCAAAGATCTTAATTCTGAATTGTTAGATCTAACTGATAAATACAACAATCTTTACAGCATCTTCGGTGAGACGTATCTCCAAGAAACTCGTTATATTGAATCGATATTAAAAGAGGGTTGGGAGAAGCCTAAACAAGCCATCATTTCGATTGGCAAGTATGATCATTGTTTCGAAACTAAAGAACAGTTTGGTTTCAATTCTTCACCAATAGAATCAGATGGGATAGAATTAGACGAACTAGGAATTAAAGAAAATGCAAAACGATTACAGCGATACCATTTAACAAACTTGTTTCTTACGGGTGTTGAAAAACCTAATTTAAAATTCAAATTCGATTATTTTCTGGAGTTTCAAGAGTCTTTCAAGGATGTTTTTGATATGCTCGATGATGAAAATGAAGAGTCATTACGAACTGCAATGAAAGATTTTTTAAACAAATTCAAGGAACATTACAAAAAGACAAATCGTCTGATGGACTTAATAGGCATAAATAATGTCCTATTTTATAAAGAAGATGGAAAAATATGGAGATATAAAGTGGGCACCGTGTTAAAGCACGAAACAGGACTAGCAACGATAGGAATGCTAGAAAAAATCAGAAAAGACCCATCAACCGTTAATAATTCATTTCAAGAATGGACGCAAATATTTTATGTGCCATCGTGGGTAAGACTACTCAATGCTACCGCACTAAAACTTGGAATGAATAAAATTGTAGATGACATAAAGCTTTCCAAAGAAGATAGCGAAAGATTGGCTAATATCTACAAAGTATTGCCTGGAAATATTGCCATTTCATATGCTAAAGAGCGTAACTTCGAAGCTGCTTTAAAGCAAATAATAGAGGAAGAGGTTAAGTCAAATAAACATGATACTAGGGCAAGAGATTTGGTGGGTGTAAAATATTGGACCCATATTCAAAATAAAGATATTAAACGATTGCAGAAAGAGGAGATTAAGGTTTTTTATGACCTTTTAACTCATCCAAAGAATAAGTTTCCAAATTGTAGGTGGGAACAAGTAATTTCTGCCATCGTAGGGTTGCTAAAAAAGATTGAAGATTCTGGTGGAAAATATCCTGTCGGCTGTAATCAGTTGAAACAACTGTTAAACCGTATTGGCTGTGATGGAGGCACCCCATTATTTTGGGCTGCTCAATCGAACAATCTTGACTTTCTACTTTTGCTCTTAAAGCTAGGCGCTGATCCATCTATTGTTGCTGAGAACGGTGTGGCGCCTATACATATTGCAGCTGAAAAAAATCATACTAATATTGTTACTGCCTTAGTCAAAGAAGGAGCTAAGTTTAGCCAGGAATGGTATAAAGATCAAACTGAAAACATTATTAATGCTATTGGTATTGTCAAAAATAGTTGATGCATTAAACAATCAATCTATATTTAAAGTCACTTAAGATAAATTCTCAAGGAGGACACACTATGGTACAACATATTAAAATAGGGGATGGGGCTCCAGATCAAGTGCCAAATTATACCGGCCAAGAATACTTCGACCAAAACACCCAGCAATTCTATAAGTCAGCTGGTACAGCTCAATCAGATTGGCAATTGCTAGGCGCTGGCTCAGGTGGTTCTAGTGAATCAATACTTTCCGGCTTTGTCACTAATGGCTGGATAGAAGGCCCATATACTTTTGATATTACAGCCAGCAATAGTCTGTATTCACTTGGCTTTGGTGGTCCTGGCCTGAAAACCGTCAACTTACCAACAGACTTGGATGTGAATAAGCGTCATACTTTCATCGTTATGGGACAGAATACAAATGGCGGCTCAATTACCGTGCAATTTGGGAAGGTGGTGTTGCTCCGATATTTCCAACAAGCGGTGCCTTAGTAGAGACCATGTTGTTCACTCTTGATGGTGGCATACAATGGTATGGGAGAGTATTGGCCACTTATGTCTAGCGACAACTATTATTTTCAGTCGATGTGAAGGATGTGGTTAATAAGACGGATTTGAAGTTGCCAATAAATGCTAACTTAATAATAGAATTTAAACTTGAAGAAAATCATACCGAATTTTTTCTTGTTCAAGAAGAAGATGGTTTAGTGTTAACTCGATTAGAGAATGGTGTAGGAATAATATTTCAGAGTGCTAAATATATTGGGAGTTTAAAATATATAGAGGCATTATTTTAAAGAGGTGGTTTGTTACAAAGGTATTTCTGAATTAGGGTGCAAAAAAAAGCCCCATTTTTTGGGGCTTATATTGTCTGTCGATTATATTTTTGGTGTACTTGGGGACGTAGTTTGTGTTTCTTTATTTTTAAAAGAAGCATATTGCTGCGCTCTTAGCCCAAAACAGTAAGAATCATAGTGCGTGTATGCTGTAGGTGATATCCAGGCTAAAGCTTCAGATACAATGCTTTCTGCTGCGGCCTTGCCCATATTTTTTGCATCACTGTTAATGCAATCTGGTTGTAACCCTTTTTTACTTCTTTCCTGATCAAACTCACGTATCCATTTATTAGTTTGTTTATATGTGATTAGAGCTAGTCCTAAACCTAAACCAATAAATCCACCTGCGAGCATAGTTGTAAGTGCTAGATATGACGTAATAGACATAGTTAAAGCAAATATTACTGCGGATAAAGATTTTGCAGCATGATTTTTAATTAAGGAATATAAAGATGTTCGCTTTAGACCTTTAATATTCGAAGGGTTCAGCTCTGAATTATAGGTTTTTTCAAAAGTAGTTTGATTTGATGGATGAATATAGCCGAAGTTATTACCATCTAACGTAAGTAATCTAATGTTGCTGGAGCCAAAAAATGTATGTTTAGGGAGTCGAGTGAGTTTATTCTCTTGAAGAGAGATGAAGCGCAATTTTGGAAGGTTCTTAAAACAATCTTTGGGAAAATAGCGCAAATTATTATTGTTGGCGTCAATATTCACAAGTGTATCGCTATGTTGCTTAAATATATTCCTGATTTCCGGGGTGATTCTTGTTAGCCCAACATAAGAGAAAGAGATGATTTCCTCGCGCAATGGTGCAAAGTTATTTTTATGCGAAAGAATTAATATTGGTACTAATGAATTGTTAATTTCATTTAAAAGTGAATCTATATGTTCAACAGGATATTTAAATATATTTTCTTCATGTAAAATTTCTTTTAATTGCCCAGCATATTTTTTGAGAACCGCTTGTTTAACTTTTAAAGGTGAAATTGCAAGAGTCTTATCCAGATCGTTTAATTCGCCCTTTAAGTTTTGAAATAGGTTAATAGCGACATCATATTCATTTGTGCCATACAGAGAAAAAGCGTTACCGCGCAGGTCTTTTATGCGTGCGCTTACACTTTTTTCTAGACAGGTCTTATGCTTGTTTTGTGAGCTTGGGTTTTGTTGAAAACCTAATAAAAACCAGGAAAATATTTTTTCTTTAGTGTAGATCATTAGGCATTCTCGTATCTGTAACTTTAAAGTCTGAACTATACCTTTATTTGATTTTTTGTCAAATAGTTTTGTGTGACGTGTAGGTTGACACCTTAATTTTATACTTATACTATTTACCCTTTTTATTTATAAGGAGAATGCTATGGCTTTAATTTCTATGGGAGGATTTTTTGGTACGAATGGAATTAAAGATGAGATTGGGTCATATAAAGACTTTATTGAATATGAACTTGGGATAGACCCATCATTCATTAGCCATGCAGATGAGGCTCTTGTTGCTATTGCAAATTTGTGTGGCGGAGAGGACAAGGATTTTATCGAAAACCTAAGAAAATTCATGTGTTATGGAGCAGAAGGTGCAGAACAATTTTTCTCTGATCCTGAGTTTTATACGAATTTAAATGGAGTGCTTCAATCTGTATCAACAGCAGCTGATTTAATTGACCCAGAGTTGATCTCTTTTTTTAAGTCTGGCATTGAAAGTCTTTCACATTTAGCTCAGTTTTTCTCTCCAGAGCTCCAAGAATCTTTGATTGGGGCATTAGATACAGTTAGTAAAGTTGGTTCAGCTATTGATGGTATAACAACTGTTATTTCTACAATAAAGCCATTTATTGATGAAAACACTATATTAGTGTATGGCGTTGGGGGTCCAATAGCCGCGCTCTTATTGATCGCATATATTAAATATTCATCTGATGGGAAGCAACCTAATTTTAAAGAGCTATCAAGCAAGTTGGATGAACTGGAAACTGAGATTAAAGGAATTCACATAACTTCGGTTCTACACTTAAGAATGTCAGCTGTGAATGCAGCTATAGCGACAATACCAAGATCCTCTACTGCATCTCAGCGCAGGATTATAGAAAAGGGGAAGGGAGATGCTATAAGAATATTAGAGGTTACGGCACCCTATGCAACCAATTTTATTCAATATTTGAATCATACTCAGCATCAACTGGCTAAACATTCTGATAAAAAAATGAAGAGCTTGCCTGATATTGAAAAACTAAACTATTCTGGAAATGTTTCAAATGTAGGAATGTTTTTAAATCTGATGTATTCAGGTCGGCTAAAAGAATTCAGAATAAAACCAAGCAACATAAATTACAATACGATATTGCAAAAGGTTAAAGATAAGAGAGTGCTTTCTCAGAAATGCGAAAATCTTCAAGGCAAAATGAAAAATCAGATGCACAACCTCTACTGGGCTGTGTTGCGTAATGTGTCTACACCAAAGGATCTAATATCGTTACTAATGAAGGATGCTTATTCCCAAAGAAAAGGGATGATGGATGAATTTAAGAGCCCAGAGGGGATTGATCTTGCTGATATCAAGAAGGCATGTGAAGAATTTAACGTAGTGTTCAAAAAAGACTACCATGATTTTTTAAATGTGCGTTGGCATAAGGATGATACTTTAAATGAAATATACGGGGAAGCGTTATTTTTACGATCTTTTTTAGCATTTAACTTGGGTATATCTTACAAGCTTGCAAATTATTCTTTTGCTTATACTACTCGGCAAGCATATCTTGGACTTGAAGATGTAGGGAGACCTCTATTACACCCGATTACAACAGTTCAAAACTTATTCTTTTTAGGGCGAGATATATTATTACACCCTATCGAAACACCAACTAAAATTGTAAAAGAAATAGGCAAATCTATTTGGAATCAGCCAATAAGATTGGTAACTAAATTGGCGGGTGATATATTGCTGATGGGTGGGGCAGAGACCTTGGTCTCATCTGCTGGACTGAAGTTAACAAGCGCATCAGCGCCTGCTTTTATTGGTTCAAAAATTAACTATGTAGGTTCTCGCTCAGTGACTGTGGCTCAGACTTTGGTTAAAGGAACAACAGCTGGTTCGAGCAAACTTATAAAAATGGCAGGAATATCCAACGTGGGTCTAGGTGCTAGCTCGGCAGTAGTACTTGGTGCAAGAGTAGCAACTATTACACCTGTGTTTACGAGGCTATCCTCTGCGCACAAGAATACCTTACCTCCTTTAGACTCATCATCTATAGCTAATGTTGAGAAAGCCTTAGAAACCTATGAGAAGTGTGTTAAAAAAGACTTGGTGGCTCAACTGAATAATAGTGAGACTCGTTCTACCAGTATGTTATTGCGCAGTGGTAAGCGTAAGTAAAGTAGTATGAAGCATCGTTAATAAGGATAAATGTCCTTTAAAAAAGGCACCACAGCGGCAGAGTTCACTTTAATCAATCAGTAAATTAACAACCAACCGAATGAGCATATTTTTCTGGTTTGGGTCACTCTCTGCGACTAACAAGGCTAATGCGACTAATCCATTTTCATTTAGTTTGATGGGCATGTTTTGCGATTTCAGATAAAGCAAAAACATGAAACTGCCGATGCGTTTATTCCCATCTGTAAATGGATGGTCTTTGATAACAAAATAGAGCAAGTGTGCCGCTTTTTCTTCAGCCGTTTTATATAGTTGTTCGCCATCAAATGTTTGTTCGATGTTATTTAAATACTATCAAGGCCACCGTCACGTTCTAGTCCAAATAAGTGCGTGGACTCATTGCGTGCAGCCAAATCGGTTTTTAATGTTTCGATAGCAGATAATGCGGTTTGGTAATTTAATCTTGCCGTGGTTGCTTTGCCTTGCTCAGGTAATGTTAACCGCTCTTCATCATAGGCTAACAATAAATCCCAAGTTTTTGTGTATGTTAATATCAGTTGAATAGCCTCTTGGCCAAGATCAGTGACAAGGTCATGGTGCACTAATGTCTTTTGCAGCAGTTCAACAGTTTGTTGTAGCTCGTGTACGCCTCGTTCGGCTAAGCGTTTATCATAGGTTGTATACCCCTGAATCAGGTGTTCTTTTAATACCTGGCTTGCCCACTTTCTAAACTGGACACCTTCCTTGGAGTTTACCCGGTAACCAACAGATATAATGGCATCAAGATTGTAGTAATCTACTTGGTATGTTTTACCATCAGCCGCAGTTGTTGCATAATTTGCAACAACTGAATTTCTATCTAACTCATTGATTTTGAATATATTATTCAAATGTCGGGAGATAACAGACTTGTCTCGACCAAATAGCTGAACCATCTGACTCATAGATAGCCAAACGGTCTCATCAGCAAGACTAACATCTAGTTCTATATGGCCATCTTTAGCTGCGTAGATTACAATCTCAGTCATTAGAACGCCTTAATACGCGGTATGATTTACTGATGTTAACACATTTGGTTAGTTTGATTTTGGCTTAAAAAAAGGCACCACAGCGGCACCATTTGCTGCCAATCTGTGACAATCACTGACAATTTTGCAGTGAAATATAGTGGTTTCAAATTGAGGTTATTTTATTTATTTTTCATTGTCTTTGGTGGTTTTTGATGGTCTTTTGCGGTTAAATTTTTCACCCATCTGAATGGATTCAATTCCCGCCATCTCACCATCCCTTGCCTCAGGTTATTCAGAAGTTACGTTTTTTCAGAGTTACCTCAAAACATAGTCTGTATATGGAATGAGTTTTATTTTCATCCAAAAATGCAAGTTAAGAAACTATGTCTGATATTAAAAAATCAATGCCTGATTTTCGTTAGAACGAAAATTCTCTAGTATTATAATGATCATTCAGTTTTAGAAATTCGGTAAACTATTTAATGATTTCAGATAAGAAAACGAAAGAGTATTATCAAGCCCTGCTCGAAAAAAATGCTGAGTATGAAGGTATATTTTTTGCAGGCATTACAACGACAGGGGTATTTTGTCGCCCAACATGCCCAGCAAGAAAACCAAAGTTTGAGAATTGTGAATTTTACGCCACAGCAGAGGAGGCTTTGCTTGCCTCCTTTAGGCCATGTAAACGCTGCAAACCATTATCTCATCCCAATAATACCTCTGAGCTGATTCAAAGATTAGTAAAAGCAGTAGAAGAAGCACCCGAGAAGCGCTGGAAAGAATGTGATCTGCAGGAAAGAGGGCTAGATTCATCTACTGTTAGGCGACATTTTAAAAAGCGTTTTGGTATGACTTTTATGGAGTATACGCGAGCGAGAAGAATGGGACTTGCCATGAAGTTGATACGTTCTGGAAAAAAAGTAATTGATGCACAATTATCCACAGGTTATGAATCAAGCAGTGGTTTTAAAGATGCTTTTTCAAATATTATGGGCACTATACCCTCTAAATTAGATAATAAAACTATATTACAAGCCGCATGGCTTGATACAAAACTAGGCCCTATGATTGCGATAGCTGATCAAGATAGATTAATTTTGCTTGAGTTTGTCGATAGAAGAGGGCTTGAAAAAGAAATAGAGCATTTACGCAAAAAATTAAAATGTATAATACTGCCGGGCACAAATGCAGCTATAAAAAGTATAAGCATGGAATTAAAAAAATATTTTTCTGGTGATTTGATTACTTTTACAACGCCAATGAGATTATTAGGTTCACCTTTTTTGAAACAAGTCTGGAATCAGCTGCAAGAAATCCCTTATGGAACAACAACTTCCTATTCAGGGATTGGGGAAAAAATAAAAAAACCAAAATCTTATCGTGCTATTGCTCAAGCCAATGGTGCAAATCAATTAGCTATTATTATTCCATGTCATCGAGTCATTAATGTGAATGGCGCATTGGGTGGATATGGTGGGGGGATTAAGCGAAAAGAATGGCTTATTAAGCATGAAAAGAGTAATAGGAAATGATTAGCCAAATTCAAAAAGCAAAAGCATTTAATAACCTACATATTAAAGGTTGTCCATTAGTGCTTTACAACATTTGGGATGCAGGGAGTGCTATTGCACTGCAATCCTTAGAATCAAAGGCGATCGCGACGAGTAGTTGGTCAGTAGCCGCAGCTCTTGGTTATCAAGACGGTGAGGCAGTACCGTTTGAATTAGTGGTCGATAACTTAAACAGAATAGTATCTCGTGTCGATTTGCCAGTTTCTATTGATTTAGAAGCTGATATGGGGTAACGCCTGACTCCATTTACAAATCTACTACCGCTATATTAAATGCCGATAAAATGTCTGTTCCTATGTTTCTAAATGCAAGAACAGATGTGCTTTTTCAGGCAAAGTCAGATGAGCATGATGAAAAGTTAATTCAGCAAGTATTAGAACGTGCTCACCTGTATCAAGATAGTGGGGCAAATGGTTTCTTTGTACCAGGCCTAATGGATTTAAAATTAATTGAGAGGTTATGTAAGGGCACAGACTTGCATGTTAATATTATGGTTGGCAGTGATATACCAGATATATCAAAACTTTCAGAATTAGGTGTTTCTCGCATTAGCTTTGGTCCAGTCTCATATATTGAGCGTATTAAAATTTTTAAAGAGAATGTAAAAAAACATATTGGTATCTAAACAACTATTATCAGTCATAAATTAATGAATTCTGAGGAATCATCCAATGACAACATCAGATGAAAACCTCAGTGAGAAAATTATTTCTTCCGTAGTTAAATCGAAACTATTTCATATGATATTTTATGAGCTACAGTGTTTCCTCAGTTGTAAACTAAATAAACTTATTCATTGAGTTTCTAAGTTCAGTTGAATCCATGTCTTGTTGGAGCGTGTCTTTACTAGCATTTTCCAGAGCAAATAGATAACCATTTAAAGTGCTATGTTCAGCACAGGTGTGACCTTGTTGATTTGCTACGTTAATGAAAGCGTAGCTTGAGCTTTCGTTTTTAGTCATAATATCATCTAAGCATAGGTAAACAATGTTATGTGTCTCTTTATGATTAATTGAATCCATATGGTTAAATTTAATCGATTTAAATAGAGCTAATAGGCTAATTTCATATTGATTCTGGAAATCTAGAATGAAATTTTTAGCCTCGTTAATTTTAATGTGATCGATTTCATTCGGTTCTGGAATCAAGTTGCTAGAAACCTCATTATAAGAATTAGTTAGATTTTGAAATGTTTCTAAAAATTTATCGCTTATCTTAAATTCTGCTACTAGCATTGTCCAATGTCGTTGCAAATGGTTGAGTGGAATTGCTGTTTTAAGGCTCTCGAAGTTTATTGGGGTTTTGGTAATTAATAGGAATGCTAAAATATCTAGGAGCCAACTTTCAAGCGTTGTACTTAATGTTTGTTGCTGAATTTTATTTTTATCAATTACAACAAACGCTACAAATTGAAAAAGAAATTGTCCTGGACGGTCAATAATGGGTCTATTGTTAAAAACACCAATAGATTCAGAAGAATCAGAAGTCAAAGCCTTACTTTCATAAAATTCGATCATTTTAGAAACTTGTAGTTGATCTCTAAATTTCCAAATATTGGTGTATGTTGTGATGCTACAGCTATCTATTTCTGGATATAAATAAGTAGAAATAATATTTTTACAATATATTATTGGACTAAATGCAAATTCAACATATGACCTAGATTTTGGTTGTGGTTTAGAACTGTCTGTGTTGATTATTTTTCTTCTTTTATTAGGAGGTTCGCTATCACTATTGTCCGTGTTCTGCTGAGCTTGAATGCTTTGGATTCCTCGTTTCATGATATGTCTCTAAATAATAACCAGTTACAAACTATGCGATATCGCATTATTAAAGAAATTTATTTGGGAGGCAACTGAGTTTTGATGAACGGGTCGTTATTTAAGATAAATGGCAGTTTTATCTGAGACAAGGATAAAATCTTTCAGTATTAAACACAATTCATAGCCTTTCACCCTCTGTATTTTCTGTATTAATAGGAAAACAAGAGGCTACAAGTATTCTTGTAAGCCTTGGCGCTGTGGGTGGTAAACTCACGGAGGCCGCCAAATGCTAGGCTTTTAATTTCGAGCCAGGGACTAACTATAAGCACCCTAATTGGTAAACTTTCATGTTCAAAAAAAATAATAAAACTCAACAAGATACCATGCCTATTGTACCCACCCCGTCTATTTAATCCGAAAATCATTATGCAATTTTTTCCAATGATTCAGGAGCTTCTTCTTATGCGCTTCATTCATAGGCAGGTTTTTTATCGCCTCTGGCCATAAGCTTCTAGCTTTTTCCATGGTGTCATCAAGGTGAAGCTTTATGATTCGCCAAGGTATCCCCGAATGCTCAGCCCAAGCCTCAAAATTGGCATAGGAAGCTTCATACCAATCTTTGTTTTTGCCTAAATTGAGTGCATATTGTCTTTCATCATCGATATACACACTGGTTGTGACGATATCGTAGGCTGGAGAAAGTCTAGGGGTAATTTGATTGGCGTAAAGCAAGCTCCAGTTTTTAATGTGGGCATCACCATTGGCGAGAAGAATATTGACAAGAAATTGTCTAGCGAATTGCTGTGCGTCGGCCAAGCCATCACCAGAATATTCGTACAGGATTCTACCAATTTGCTCATAGTTGGCAGAATTATATTTATCGTGTGGATATTTCACCAACACTTGCGCAAAATCTTCCATATGAATTCGCGTATTCTCATCGCGATCAAAGCGCTTGATTGCAAATGCCATCTTTTCATCGGGCAGGTTAATTTGTGGTAGGTTGTCAAGCTTATTCAGCTCAACTAATTTGATTTGGGGTATATTAACACCGGATAATTCGGCTAGTTTCATAGCCGTGTATTCATTCAGAGGTACATCTTTATGCTTTGTAGACGGTGTTTTGATAATCCAATCACCGAGTATATCCCCATTGGTTAGGTTGTAACGACCGTCTTTTTCCTTCATGGAAAATTTCATTTGAACACCGGCCAAAGAGAATTTATTTTTCTTAACGGCTCTCGAAAATCTTATTGCCTTTGCTTTACCATGAGTGGTTAGAACACTTTCCGGAACATCATCTGGTTCCATGGGCTCTATGACTAAGGCACCAGGCAAGTCTTTACCCAAGTATGAGAGGATCTGAAACTCGTTATCAATGTGCACCTTGAGTTCTTGTGCTTTCAACTCTCTCAACGAACCTTCCGGTAGCAGATTGGATAATACAGGATGAAGCCTTTGGTTTTTCACCCAAGGTTTAGCCATTAGTTTATTCGCGATTGGAAAACTTGGATGGGTGATTAAACTGAATGTTGGGCGACCTGCATCTTCTTTAAAACTATCGGCAAAGCTCAACACATTTCGGCCATTTTGATAACCAGCCAAGTAGCCCACCAGTTGGCCATGCAGCGTTAGCTTGAGCACATTGATTTCATCGGCTTTGTGAACACTCATTGCTCATCCTCTAGCAAATTTTGCCAAGGGTCATCCGACAAATCCTTTTTTTGCTCATCTTGGGGGGGCTGTTGTGATTGTCGGGATATTTCGCCTTCCAGAGCAGCCTGAACCGCGCTTAGCTTTTCTTTAGGGATAAGCATGAGCTCGCTGTTAAGACCCGTAGCGACCAATTCCAGCGTATCTAGTCTAGGGTTTCCTTTAGACTCCAATTGCTGATATTGTTGGCGAGAAATACCTATGCGTAGCATCATATCGTTTTGTTTAAGCTTGAGCTCAAGTCGGCGTTTTTTAAGCTGTTGGAGTAGAGCGTTATTCATTGTAAACTCATAAGTTGCTTTTATACGTATAAGAAACACAATAGTTGCTTTTTTATCATTTAGCAATGTATATATTTCTTATAGGGCAATAATTAGGTAAAAAGAAACATATATATTGCTTATTGGGCAATAATTAGGTAAAAAGAAACTCATATATTGCTTGTAGGGTAATATCAGGTTAAAAGAAACATATATATTGCTTTTAGATAGAAGCCAAAGCTTTAAAATAAAGGTGGGATTTGGGTTCGATTCCGCTTTGGAAAATAAAGTTTTAGGGGCCGATTTGGGGGCTTAATTCAGAAAATCATGCTAAACATATTGTGACTGGCGCGACAAAGCGCTGTTGAGGGTAAGCTTTTACCCAGGCGGGCTCTGTTATTACTGCACAAGAATTTGCTAAGCACGTATATGCTTAATCGAATCTCAGGGCAATCAGTAGCAGAGCCTATTCAAGTCATAGGCACCGTCCTAGACAAACTCTTCACCTCTAAACTCCAAGCCAAAGTAGTACTCGAAAAACTTAGACAACATCCTGCCGAACGACAGGTTGCTCTTAATAAGGTTGAAGTTCAACATCGCTCCATGTTTGTTGCTGGCTGGCGGCCTTTTATTGGCTGGGTGAGTTGCCCTTGAATGTGATTGTTGAATTGGTTATTGCTATGTTGGGGCTAGGGATATTCAGAACGGTTGAGAAGTTTTGTGGGAGGGCAAAGTGATTTCTACAAATGAAATTTAGTATAGACTTAATTTGACATTCTAGTTTATCATGATTGAAATTAAAGTGATCGATCAAGGACGAATAGTATGCTTGATAGCGTATATGTTTTATTATCTAAAGACGGGGGTTCACTAAAGGTTTTTCTTAAGTCGGGTTTCCAGAAACCTGTAGAAATAACGGATATATCTAGATTAGAAGAGTTTAGTGGGCATTGGGTGGTTAAAAACTATCCTGATATCATAAAGCAGCTACTACTAGATTGCCAAACTTCCGACAACATATTATCTGTATTGCAAAATGTTGAAAAAATCATGCAGCAAGCTAAGTCTAATTTTAATAAACTTCATAAACAGTACCCGCTTAAACAATTTGACGATGAATTTATAGAAAGATATAACACCTCAAAAGAAATAAAAGGTGAATTAGAAAGGTCATTTTCATTTCTTCATGAACATAATTCAAGCTACCGAGGGCATAATCGAGCAACAGTGTGCATTTTTGGCATCTCTGGTAGCTCCGGCCCCTATAAGGCGCATGATGAAAGTCTAGCGAAAATGAAAAGCTTTGTTGAAGATAGTTTGCTTCTTAATAATCCAAGTTACATTAATGGATTCAAATATGGGAAAATATCTTGGTATAACCCTACATGGTTAACTTATCTAACAACTAAAAGTGATGAAGGTTTTGAAAGGGGTAGAAGGGATGCAACGTCAAACAGAGTAAGATTTTAGTTATAGTTTTAAACGTCCAGTTCAAGGGTATTAAGCAATTCCAGAAAGCACTCAACAACACTAAAAGACAAGTAGCGCGCTAAGACCAACAAGCATTAAACCGTACACTCACTCGCTCTCGTACCCAAATGACCAATAAAATTGGCGAGAAGCTGAATCTTAAAAAGAAAACCATTCGCGATATAATTAGTTAGCTAGTTTTTTTTGGTTTTGACTACTCTTTTTGCTAATATAGAAAAATTATAAATCTCTTGTGAAAATAGAATCAAATAATGGGCTTAATCAAAAAACTAAAATCTATATTGCGCGATTGTTTTACCCAGCCTGGGGAGCAGGATATTTTAACAAAAGCGAGTCGTAGTGGATATACGAAGCTTTCAGAACGAAATAAAATTTCTGAAGCGAAAATACAAAAAATACTTGCCTCAAATAAAAAAGATTTTCATCATACATATCCACTCGAGAATCGAGTGCATGATAGCTATTTAATTTTATCTGATTTTGTAGAACTTAAATCACAGAGACTTTTAAATACTTTGTTTTACATGCTTTGCCATTCATTGACCAAAGCGCTTGAACAGTTTGTACCAATAGATTCTCATAATGCAAATGAATTATGTCATGTAAAAATAATTTGCATGCAAAAAATATATGGTGGTATTACCGAGGATGCATTTTGTGATGCGTTAGGTGTTATTCTAGAAAGCCAATCACCACTTGAAGACGATATTATAGAATTATTTTGGAATAATGAACTATATATCTGGCGGGAGTGTAGAGCCGTTAATATTTTAGGGATGCTCAATATAACTCTAAAATTACTGGATGAACACGAAGTCTATGCGCCTAATATGCGGTGCAATCTAAAGGCAATTGAAAAAATATTCCAACATTCTGTAGGGCAATCTGAACCTGTTTCTGAGTTGCTAAAGCAATATACCATATGTCTAAGTGAAAACTTAATAAAATCATCTCTATCAAAAGAGCCTTGTTTTGGCTTTAATATATTTACAGGGATAGGACTTTTTGACACGCTTAACCTATTGCTTGAAAATATATCAAAATTTTCAAGCAACAACAGTTTGCCCGCTTTTTTAGATTACTTTGAATATAATTATGACTATGCATATGAGACCTATACCATTTTGTCTCATGTTTATTTTATAGAAGCATTATTAGGGTTGGCTAATGACTTCTACTCTAGTACACATATACAGAAAGAGTTTGAGCAATATTGTCAGCTTAAAAACAAACAAATAGATCTGATTAAAAATGCCAAATTATTATTTCCCAAACTAAGTGTTTGGGATGAAACTGCATGAAAATTTTATTTTAATGACTATGCTATCTGTTTAGATTGCATAATGTTTAGCACCTCACGTATAATATGGCTTCTTTATTATGAAACCATTTAAAATAGTGTAGCGAGTGCCCGCTAAAAATGAAAGACTCAAAAATTTAAAGCAACACAAAATATAGAAAAATAGGACAATAATAACCAGGAGGGTGATATGGATTATAAATCAAAGGCACGAGCACATGAATTTTACAGTTTATTGATAACAGATGATTTGAATGGATTATCTATGATGCTAGTAGACGCTTTTAAAGCGATTATTATTTTTGAAGGGGTGGCTTTTAGCTTAAACAAAGATGAATTTATTGCCAGACTTAAAAAAATACGTTCAGACAATATTATTGAAATAGATCATTTGCATGCTCCTACGTATATCAGTAAAGGTGAAGTTCGTTCTATTTGTATAGAGGGTAGTACTTTGCAAAAATGGAAGCCATTAGGTTTTAAGATGAGTACACAGGTCAATTTATATGATTTTTCTGGCAGCATGACCTTGAAATTTGATGAGGCTAATATTCCCAAAATTTCTCATCTTAACGCAGAATATAAAAGGTTACATCTTGGGCATGAGATAGCAAGCTCAGTCTGTTACGATGATGATTTTGTTCAAGTTAATACCAATTAATATATACAATCGTAAGGCTATTATGAATTCAGAAAATAAACCGATGCTCATACATAATAGTATCAGAATCATATTGGTTAATCCCAATAATGAAATACTCTTAATGTGCGCTAACGATCCTAAAACAACAGCGACAGATGGCACTTATAATGGTAGATTTTGGTTTACAATTGGAGGAGAGATTGAGCCGGGTGAAACAAATATGCAGGCAGCCGTCAGAGAGCTGCATGAAGAAACAGGTTTGACACTAAAAGATGTAGTGTTTGGACCAATTGTTTGGTTCGGTAGCTGTGATTTGATTTTATCTGGTGAGCTGAAAAGGTTGAATCAAAAATTCATTGTGGCGCATTCAAAAAAAACAAACATCTCAATGAAAAATTTCACGGAGTCAGAAAAAAATGTTATCGAGAAAATGGATTGGTTTAGTTTGGATAAAATAAAAAGCCATGATGACATCATTTACCCGATAGGATTGGAAAAACACTTGCCAGATATTTTACAAAAAAACTATCCTATCCAGCCTTTGGAAATTGATTTGGATAAGAAGCCGGTATAGGAATGGGCATGTAATAACTTGGATTATCTTTTCAGGTTGTGTTTCGCTTCAGATTCTGGTGGTTTTGCTTGGGTAACGGTTGGTTGCGTTTCCGCTGTAAATAACCCATCTTGGATAGCTTGTGTAATGGCGTTTTCGAAAGCCGTTGCAATCAAGGTTTGTTTTTCGACATCTAATGATTCTGGGATATTAAAAACGGTATTTTTGTTTGCTGTTTTGACCGCTAAAGAGCATAGTGCCTTTATGGCAATCACTTGATCTGCAGGGAGGGCATTTTTTTGAATGGAGAGTTGTATGTTATCGTCATTTGTTTCTTGTGCATAAGTTTCTACGGGTTTATCAGTCGTTCCTTTAAACGCTATGGTTGCTCTGTGTATGTTGCCAGTTTTTTCTGTAAAGGTTTGAATACTTTGAATTCCGGTTTCATTGTTATTTTGCAAATCAGATTGCGCCGCATCAGTAATAGAGGCAAGACAGAGCTTTGCTGAGACGTCGTCCTGGTAAGTTGTTTTATGCAAGCTATGCTGTTTTGTAAAAGAGCGTCTTGCTTTAGACTGCGTTTGTTCTGGGAGTGCATTTACTTTTGTTTTTTGGTGAGGTTTTTTTAAGGAGATATCAAATAATGGCTTATCCGTTACCTTTTTTGGCGCTGCAGCATGCCATTTTTTCTTGTTAGTAGCGGATGAAGCAGAGCGGTCTCTTTTAGAAATATTTTTTTCTAGTTTTATTGTCGTGCCCCCCGAGAAAGAATGTCTTCTAGATATTTCAGGTTTGGGTGCGCTAATCTCCGCGTTTGGATTTTGATGTGTTTTTAACTCAGCTTTAGTTTTAATAATAGGTTGGCTAGCGATGCCATTTTTCCTGCAGGCTTTTAGCCAAACATCCGGATCATTTTGATTGTTTTCTTGTGCTTGTAGCAGATCCCACGCTTGTTGATGAGCATCACTTTGTTGTGCCCAAAGTTCAGGATCGTGTAAGAAAATTTTAAAATTTGTAAAGTCTCTTTTAGACATTTTATGAGTTGGCTTTTCGTTTGTGGGGCATATTTTCCATTTATTGGGATTATTTGGGTTTTGATAAATATGTACTAAATCTGTTGTAAAAGTGATTGTGTGAGAGTCTGGTACATGACTAATTCTTTCAAAATATGCCATGACTTTTTTTGATTGTTGTTGACCTCTGCTAAATGGATTGGGGTCATATACCTTAGATTCACAACCTATATTAGTATTATTCATTTTGATTTTGGTGGGCTCAAAATTCCCTTGAGTATTAGGATCATACCATGCGCGTGTTGTTCCTGAATGAAACACGGTATCCTGAAATTGAGTCTCTAGGCCTTTTTCTCCATCTACAATACTAAAAAATTGCTCTATATTATCGTTGTCTTCGAATGAGGCCATCCGAAGTTTGTTTTTCCTTTTCTTAAAAGGATTTGCAAAAGTATTAGGTATAACCATACTTAAATTATCTGTTGTTTCTGCTGCTTTTTGTACATATTTTTTGGTGTTTAATTTGGTCTTATCTAAATTTTCTACACCAATATATCCTTTCGATAGGGCTACTTGTAATAGCATTTGACGCATTTGAGAGACTTCTCTTTCTATACCACCATCTATAGAAATGACATCATTTCCTGGTTCGTCATATTCGTACTCTACACTGCCCTGAGCGGAAATAAGTATTTTGCCTGTGGTATCTTTTTTAGCTTTAGCGTTCGCTATTTCTTTGGGCATTTTATATTCTACTTGATTAATAATAGCTTGTGCACCAAAGCTTTTTCCTGAAGCAGAGGGTCCACCAACCCAAAGAACCATTTTTTTCTCCCATTTGAGACCTTCATAGTGATTGCAGGAATTAACAAAGACCGCTTCTCGAAAGTTTTGACTATTACGCTCCTCATTAATGGCTGCTTTATAAAGATTCATGCCATGTTCGCCAAGTAGTTCTTTGATTTCAATAGGACTTGCATTTTTTGCTTGTTTATCTGGTTCTATCAAAATTTTATTATGTAAGAATGTGAGAAACTCTATTCTTGCTTGAGTGGAACCGTCATGTGTGCCCGTATTTAATTTTTCACGTGCATCACCACCTACTGGCAGTAGCGCATTGATTTTGGTTAAATCTTTGCCTATTTTTGTGCCGTCTGGTTTAACTTGTTGATATTGATCAATTTGTGTTACCCATTGAGCAAGATTTTCGATTTGGGGCATATCTATGCTACCTGAATATTTATTTACATATTGCAGATAGGACAAGAAAGGGGGTAGAAAAGTTTCAGTGGGTATGCACTATTATGTTAAGTCTTTGGCAGAGGGGGGAGGATATCAGGATTGATTCTTTGTATAGCGGCTACAGCTTCTCTTGCTAATAAAGTATCGCCGATATCATGACCATATAATAATACAGTTATCGCACTATATAATCCTAGAAAGCGCGCATAGCGCCAAGTATTGGATTCAACTTTGCCATATATTTTAATAAAATCCTCATGGTTACTTTGAGGGTAGAAACTAAAAATGATCATAAGATCAACTGCACGATTATTGATACCCACATCTCCCCAATCTATAATGCCTGTCAATTGCCCTTTCTGAAACATAATATGACGTGAATATAAGTCACCGTGTACCAAAACTTTGTCGTCCATCGGTAGCGTGATATCTTTTATTTGTTCTATTTCATATTGTAATACTTTTGTATTTAATGTACATATTTGTTTGTCGTTGATTTTGGCTATACGTTCGCATAATTGATCAATAATATTAACCTTTTGTGTTCTGTCGAATACTTGTGCTTTTGCGCCAATGGATAAGGCTTGCTTTTCTTGGATGCTATGTAGTTGTTTTAAGAATAATGCCAAGGGTTTTAAGCTTTCGATACGGTTACGGGGTGTTAATTCAGCGGTGCAGCCTGACTTGCCTGGTATGATATGGTAGCCATGAAAAGGGTGCGGATAATGTGAGTCAGGGTGACCGATATATTTAGGATTAGGGATTGCTATTTTTATTATAGAATTAAGATAATCTAAGACTTTATTTTCTCGTTCAATTAATTCGATTGCAACTCGACGGCGAGGAAATCTGAAAATAATCTCATTATTAATGAGAAATACTTTATTATCCCACCCTTCACCGATCAGTTTAATATTTTGCAACGGAGCAAGCATAGGGAATTGATTTTCAATACTGCGCTGTACTGCTGATTCTGTGATTTTAATATCTGAATGCCACAATTCGGTTCCCATTGCATACGCCTCGTATATTGAACTAAAAAAATGTTATTATATATTAGCACTAGAATAGAGTGCAAAAATTATTTTTTATTGATGCGCTGGAATAGGGAATTAGGATGCCACATATTACATTGGAAGCAACCGGGGATATATGCCCTAAAGAAAATATTAGTACAACTTTACTAGCGTTACATAATTTAGTTGCGGATACAGCAGGAGCAGATATTAATAGCTGTAAATCTAGATTTATTCAGCATCAGCAATATTGTATTGGGAATGATACAAAAGATACATATTTTTTACACTTGACCATTAAACTATTAGCAGGCCGTACAAAAGAACAATTGAATAGGTTAGGTGAGCAGGCTTTTAAATTACTAAAATCAAAGTTTGGTTTGTTAAGCTATAATATCGACATCACTGTGTTAGTAGAAGAAATGGCAAAACAGAATTATTATAAAGACTAAAATTTCTATGGATGATTGTTTATTTTTGACGTTAAATTAATGAGATTCCATTTTGTCGTGCAAGCGCATCAGAGGTGGGCGACTTTCAACTCGAAAGTAAGTCTGCTGAGGAAACATTAAGAATATTGATAAACCCAGAAGAGATTGCTATTTTAGGGTTGATTGTGAGTGCTTGCTCACGTAGGCTGTTGCTATCTTAATACAATCTTTCTGGAGTTTTTTTAATGAGCATTCAAAATGTGGTAAGGCAAACGATTGATTCAATTCGATTTTTTGCAAATATGATAACGAACGCGATAGTCTCCAGTATTAAGGCGACCACAAACTTTATTATTCGTTTTCCCCAAAATCTCCCTAAATATCTAAATGGTATATGGAGAGCGTTTAAGGTAGGGGTGAATCTAGGAATAGCTTTGTTAAACCTAAGCGTTGATATTGGGAAATATGTACTGCAGAATTTACTACCTGATATAGCGAAAGGGCTGTATCGTTTAACGAAATATTGCCTGCAAAATATTCCCAAAGTGATGAAAGCATTTTACGATGTGGCTAAATTTTTAATAACCCATATACCCGATATTAGTGAAGGTATTTATAATATTTGTCAGAGTATTATTAAGTTTTCTTATAACCTTACGAAATCTATTGCGATTGGAAT
This sequence comes from Uncultured Candidatus Berkiella sp., assembly GCA_964633725.1. Classification (GTDB taxonomy): domain Bacteria; phylum Pseudomonadota; class Gammaproteobacteria; order Berkiellales; family Berkiellaceae; genus Berkiella_A. Next base: position 15,390 of record CAZWHY010000034.1, on the reverse strand, counting down.
TTATGATAATTTAGGTGCTATCGCTCGTTGGCTTATTAGAACATCCCCCCAAATTTTAGCAAATACAATTGGCATTATAGTGGGCGTATTGTATGCACCTTTTGCCATTGGGCTTGAGCTGGTACGTGAAGGTATGCATAAAATTTTGGGTGTGCAGTCAGATAGTATTAGCAGTGTTTCTCAAACGTCAATAAATATTGCACATATAGACCAAACCGCAGAGTCTGCCCTGCAAGTGGGAAGTAATAATGGTTTAACTATGCAATACGCCCAACAAGTACAACAGTCTTTAGAAACAGAACTAAAACCAAAAACAGAACAAAGAGTGGGTATAGTGGAAGAGGCTGATATAGAGCCTAGATTCACAGGAACTGCTTTAAAAAAATAGTAACAGGGGCATGTGTGCCCCTTATTTTTAGCTTGATATTCTCTATCTTAAAATTAGCTTTTTCATCATTTCGACATATTTATTGTCGATTAGATGGTCTTTTTTATTTTTCTGTAGTTCTTTAAAATCAAATTTTTCAGAATCATTAAAACTTCTTTCTATATAGGTGTAAATAACAACCTTGTTAGTTTTAGGTGCTTTTTTAAAGATAGCAATTTTTTTATCTATAATCAAGGGGTGTACAGGGGAGTAATAAGTCACCTTCATGATGATATCTTTTGAATCTTCTGATTTTATTCGCTGAAATGGTAGTTGATAACCTTCGTAGTTATCTTCAAGACCCTCAGCGGCATGATGCAAATTAGTGACATCAAATAAATGCTCTCTGGAGAGTAGTTTTGTCCAGTTATCGCTATCAGAATTTTTGGGATAATAGACTTCGAGCTGAGAGTTGCTGGAAAATCCAACGTTATATTCAGCGAGATAATAGGTCTCACCATTAAATTGAACAGTAGGACGTTTTATCTCTTCTTGTGCAAATACACTAAAACTAAATATTAATAATAGGGTAGCAAGTAGTGGACGAAATATCATTATATAGATACCTAATTTATTATAATCTAACATCTATATCGGTCTATATTTCAAAAGTCTTAAAGTGTAAACTAATCTAGTTGATAAAACGGATTAGGTAATTTGACGTGTTTTTTTGCGTGGTTGCCGACCAAGTCTCGTTGTTGGTCACCTATATTGAGCACAATTTCAAAGCCTTGGTGAATAATGATTTCGTGCTGTTCTAATTTATTGAAATGAATCTGATCTTTTGGATTGAAAAAAATATTCTGACAAATTGTAAAACCAGTTTGTTTTAGATGATTACGCGTGATATCTATATACTCAGGAATATCCGGTCGACCTGTAATAAAAAATATTGAAAAATAATTATCTAAGCAATACTGGTATAAGTCTAAAGTAGGTGCAATGGCTTGTGGCGGTTGAGATTTGATGTGCTTATGGAAAATCTCTAGCAGTTTTTGTCGTTCTTGAGGAAAACGCATGGATTTTAAAATATCATAATTGGATAAACAGGTTTCATCAATATCAAAAATAACGGCGAGCTTTTTATTAGGATTGGTCTTTGTTTTTAGATAATACTGAGCATCTGTCAAGATATCAGATATTTCAGTTAGATATTTTCCTGACTCGACGTAGTCAATCAATTCTTTATTTTTTTCTTTGGTTCCATATTGTTCCATTGTAATAGGCACCTCGATCCTCTCTATAAATTATCATAAATAATGTTTTTAAATTACCATGATCGTAAAAAATAGCATAAAGCCAGCTGGATGCGTATTGAGCTGGCATGGTAGATTTATAATTTCCCATTACCATTTATTTTTTTAGTAAATATAAGCAATTTCTCTCCAGCTTTGGGTTGGATTTTCATGGTTTCAGTATAAAAACTCAATGACTTATCATTATTAATTACCAATATGGGCAAGTAATCTGAATGGGTATTATCATTAAATTGTTCGATAGTAAATTCTTCGCTAAAAGTGGTACATTGGAATTGCCAATCTAAAAAATGGTCACGTAATAAATTTTCATAGGTATGTTTTGGGGTAAATAGCTGTTTGCCCGCTAAGGTGACAGGCAAATCCCGGGCGTCTTTTTCATGGTGACTAATAACAGGTAATTGAAAAACATTGTGCCGACTCAATTCATGGCCAAACTGAGAACAGACTAAAGCATTAAAGGCGTCATTGTCTGATACTGCGATTACATAGCCCATTTCACTTAAATCTAATCTCTCTTCTGCTTCTTCTGATAAAACCTGACCAAAATATACCCGCAAGCCAGCTAATCTGGCGAATTTTAGTTTATGCCAAGACGTTTCGGCAATGAGAACAGGGATCCCCTCTGCATCCAGTGCTTTGGCAAGCTCTATGCTCCATAAAGAGGCGCCTACAATTAACACACCATTATTTTTAGTCGCAGCCAACCCTAGTTTTTTAGCAATAAAGGGTAAAGAAAAACCATGAGCGACAACAGTGGATAGTATTAAAGTAAATACCAATGGCACAAGTACTTCGGCATCTTGAAATCCCGCTTCACTCAGTTCATACGCAAATACACCCGCAACGGCGGCTGCCACAACGCCTCTGGGGGCAACCCATGAGAGTATAATACGATCAGGCCAGCTGACATCACTGCCAATCGTCGAGAGCAATATGACAATAGGTCGTGCAACAAACATAATGGTTAGCATTAATAAAAGTATGGAAAAATTCAGATTGGTTATTTGAGCAATATTCAGCGTGGCCGTTAAAATAATAAACAAACAAGAGATTAATATAATCCCCAATGACTCGTTAAAACGTCGTATCTCTCCAATGCTAGGTAGTTTTAGATTACTTAGGGTAATACCAAAAGCGGTTGCAGCAAGTAAACCTGCTTCTTCTAAGGCTAAGTTAGAAATATAATATATGAGCAAAACAAAAACCAACGTGAGTGTGGGTTTTAAAAATTCAGGCACCATGCCTTTTTTATAGGCATAGGCTAATAAATATCCACCACCGACCCCAGAGAGTAAGGCAACACTCAGACCTCTAAGTAATTCATAGAATATATGAAACTCCGCGTTACCTAGGTGCTTGGCTAAAAAATACTGAAAGACGAGAACAGCTAATAGTGCCCCGATGGGATCGTTTATAATACCTTCCCATTTAATATAAGATGCCGTTTTGCGTTTTAACCTCGCTTGGCGAAGTAAGGGAATGACTACGGTTGGTCCGCTGACTACAATGATGGCGCCAAAGATAAAAGCGATGGGCCAGTCTATTCCACCAACATAATGTGTACATAATGCATACGCACCCCAGGCGAGTGGGATGGCGGGGAAAATAAGTCGTTTGACACCACTAATAGCCTCTTTTAATTCAAAGAGCTGTAAATACAAGCCGCCTTCAAACAAGATAATCGCCACAGAGAATTTTACAAATGCTCGTAACACTTCGTTTGTATGCAAGTCAGGTTGAATTATATGGAATACGGGGCCTAAGAGTAGACCTGTCGCAGAAAGCAAAACAATGGCGGGTAAATGAAATCGCCATGCTAGCCACTGTGCCATCAGACCTAGCAGTGGGATTAGAATAACAATAAAATAAAAATCCTGCAGTAAGGCTGACATTCTCTGTCCTTATTTTTAGATTTAAGTATTTTTCAAAGTATGAAAAATAACTTCTTATCTACTAGTTGTTAGTTTATTATCTGTAGTATCTAGTAATATAAGCAACCTAATTATTGCAGCCTATTAGTGTTTTGTGTGATTGAGTAATAAGCAACTCTTTGTTTTTAATGAGAATGATTGTCTTTCGCAAATTCCCATTCACATTGACATGTAATTTATCCCGTTGTCTAATGTACTGTGTTAGGGATAGGTTCTTTCAAGCCGTGCTTTGCTTATTAATCCCCTGGTATCAATTTTTAAAAACTAAAATTTCGGAACAATATAAATGAATCAAGTGGAAGACATTTCTTATCACTATAAAACGGTAAAGCAATTTACAATTATGTCGGTGGTTTGGGGTATTGTAGGTATGTTAGTAGGCGTGATTATTGCTGCGCAACTCGCTTGGCCTGCACTCAATTTTGATATTCCATGGTTAAGCTATGGACGACTTCGTCCTTTACACACCAATGCTGTGATATTTGCTTTTGGTGGATGTGCTTTGTTTGCTTCTTCTTATTATATTGTGCAGCGCACTTGCAAAGCGAGTTTAGCGTTTCCGGGTTTGGCGAAGTTTACCTTTTGGGGCTGGCAGTTGGTGATTTTGTCGGCTGTTATATCTTTGCCTTTAGGTTTTACTTCGGCAAAAGAGTATGCAGAGCTAGAATGGCCTATTGATATTTTGATTACAATTGTTTGGGTGGCCTATGCAATAGTATTTTTTGGGACAATCGTTAAGAGACGAACCTCACATATCTACGTTGCCAATTGGTTCTTCGGGGCTTATATCATTACAGTTGCTATTTTGCACATAGTGAATAGTTTAGCCATACCTGTATCCATGATGAAATCTTATTCTATTTATGCTGGTAGTGTCGATGCTATGGTGCAGTGGTGGTATGGACATAATGCCGTGGGGTTCTTCTTAACCGCCGCATTTTTGGGCATGATGTATTATTTTGTGCCTATTCAGGCTCAACGGCCTATTTATTCTTATCGTTTGTCTATTGTTCATTTTTGGTCGTTGATAGCTATTTATATGTGGGCAGGACCACATCATTTACATTATACGGCTTTACCTGATTGGGCGCAGTCCGTGGGGATGGTTTTCTCCTTGATTTTATTGGCACCATCGTGGGGCGGTATGATTAATGGTGTCATGACATTAAATGGTGCTTGGGATAAATTACGTACCGATCCCATTCTTCGCTTTTTAATTGTTGCCTTGACATTCTATGGGATGGCGACTTTTGAAGGTCCAATGATGGCGATTAAGACAGTGAATGCATTGTCTCATTATACTGATTGGACGATTGGACACGTACATTCTGGCGCTTTGGGCTGGGTGGCCATGATTACCATTGGTTCAATTTATATCTTAGTGCCAAGATTATTTGGTAAGGAAGAAATGTACAGTACACCATTAATTTTCTTGCACTTCTGGTTGTCGACTATTGGCACAGTATTTTATATTACGGCCATGTGGATTGCTGGGGTTATGCAGGGCTTGATGTGGCGCGCTATGAATGAAGATGGCACTCTAACTTATACATTTATAGAGTCTGTGCAAGCAACGCATCCCTATTATATTGTGAGATTGCTCGGCGGTATTATCTTTTTGTCTGGTATGTTTGTGATGGCTTATAATGTTTGGCAAACAACTCGCAAACCAAAACCCCTAACACAACCAAATATTGTCGAAGCACTAGCTTAAGGGAGTACATTTTCATGCAACATGAAAAGATAGAAAAAAATATTGGCTTGATGATGGTGCTCATTCTTATAGTGATTAGTTTTGGTGGGTTAACTGAAATTGTGCCGCTGTTTTTTCAAAAACAAACACAAGAGGCTGTGCCTAATTTGAAACCCTTAGGCGCTTTAGAGTTTGAGGGGCGTGATATTTATATTCGGGAAGGTTGTCATGTATGTCATTCGCAAATGATTCGTCCTTTGCGTTCAGAGACTTTACGTTATGGTCATTACTCTTTGGCCGGGGAGCATGTTTATGAACACCCATTTTTGTGGGGATCTAAACGTACTGGACCTGATCTCGCTAGGGTTGGTAAACGCTACAGTGATGATTGGCACCGTGTGCATTTGATTAACCCAAGAGATGTTTCGCCAGCCTCTAATATGCCAGGGTATCCGTGGCTAGAAAAAACCATCCTCAATAATACACATATCCAAACGAAAATGAGAGCCTTTAAAACCATGGGGGTGCCTTATACAGATGATGATATTGAAAAAGCACCGAAAGTATTAGAAGGCAAGACAGAGCTAGATGCAATGGTTGCATACCTGCAACAGCTAGGCTCTGCTTTACGTGAAGAGGCACAACCATAATGGATATTAATATTTTAAGAGGTATTTTAACGGTCGCATTATTTGTTTTATTTATATTATTGGTGATTCAAGTCTACAGTCCCAAACAAAAAAAGACATTTAGAGAAGCAAGTATGTTGCCTTTTGAAGATGATGCCATTGATACAGGAGATACAAAGTCGAATGAGTAATTTCTGGAGCTGGTATATTATTTTGCTAGTGGTTGTCATGATAGTGGGCTGTGCTCTTTTGTTGATTACAACCGGTCGATATAATCCCAATGGCTTAAAAGATGATGATGAAATCGATCATGGTTTTGATGGGATTATAGAATTAAACAAACCGTTACCCCAATGGTGGATATGGTTGTTTTGGCTCACCATTGTTTTTTCAATAGGCTATTTGATTTTGTACCCTGGTTTGGGGAATTATCAGGGCGTTTATAATTGGTCTTCTAGCAAGCAATGGCAAGAGGAAGTAGATGCGGCGAAAGAACAATATGGTCCGATCTTTACGGCTTTTGCCAACCAACCAGTAGAACAGCTTGCCAAAAATCCTCATGCCATGGAAATTGCGCAGCGTTTATTTGCCAATCATTGTGCCACTTGTCATGGCTCGGACGCTAGAGGCATGAAAGGCTTTCCTAATTTGGTGGAGGGCACGTGGACATACGGTGGAACCCCTGAAGAGATTAAGCAAACGATTATGCATGGCCGAAAAGCCATGATGCCATCTCAGATGAGTGCATTACAAAACGAAAAAAGTCTTGAGCAAGTGATGCAATTTTTATTGCATACAAATAATCGCAAGGCTGATGCAGATAAAGCGAAAGATGGGGAAAAAATATTCAAAAAAGTTTGTGCAATGTGTCATGGGGCTGATGCGAAAGGTAGCAAGCTTGTAGGGGCGCCTAATCTAACGGATAATACTTGGACACATGGTGGTACAAACTTGGGTATAGAGATGAGTATTAGAAATGGTAGACAAGGTGAGATGCCTGCGCATAAAAATATTTTAGGCGATGAAAAAGTACACCTCATGACTGCCTACATATATAGCATATCGAACAAAAAAGAGAGTCGGTCTTCTGAATGACTGGTGAGACTCAAGGTAAAAACTCAAATTCAAAGGATGAATTAGTTAGTTTATACGAAAAAAGGCAAAAAATTCATCCTAGGGAGATTACGGGGTTTTTTCAGACCATACGGGTGGTGGCTATATGGTCGACTCTGACGTGGTTTTTTTCTGCGCCTTGGATTTTGTGGGGTAACCGCCAGGCTATATTATTTGATTTGCCAGCGCGGAAATTTTACATTTTTGGCGTAACATTTTGGCCGCAAGATTTAATTTATCTCAGTATTTTGCTCATTATTGGGGCAATTAGTTTATTCTTGTTTACTGCCGTTGCGGGTCGTTTATGGTGTGGTTATACCTGTCCCCAGACGGTTTGGACGCGTTTCTTCTTTTGGATTGAGCGCATTACCGAGGGTAATCGCAATCAACGTTTAAAATTAGATGCCAGTCCAATGTCCCCGAATAAGTTTGCTCGCCGGCTTGCAAAACATATACTCTGGCTTTTGCTGGCTTTCTTAACGGCCTTCACTTTTGTGGGATACTTTACACCCGTTCGAGGCTTAAGTTTTGAAATTATCCAAATGGCTTTGGGGCCTTGGGAAAGCTTTTGGATATTCTTTTTTACGATTGCAACTTATCTTAATGCGGGTTGGATGCGAGAGCAGGTTTGTTTGTATATGTGTCCGTACGCCCGTTTTCAAAGTGTGATGTTAGATTCTGATACGTTGATTATTTCTTATGATGAGCAGCGTGGCGAACCAAGAGGGCGTAGGAAAAGAGGGCTGGATCCAGAGACATTAGGTTTAGGCAGCTGTGTATCTTGTAATCAATGTGTGGATGTTTGTCCAACAGGAATCGATATCAGAGAGGGGCTGCAAATAGGCTGTATTGGCTGTGCCGCTTGTATTGATGCTTGCGATAAAATTATGGATAAAATGCGTTACCCTAGAGGACTGATTCGCTATACAACAGAGAATCAACTAGAAGTGGGTAAGACTCGAATGATGCGACCCAGAATCATTGCATACACCGTTATATTATGGACGTTGATTTTTGGTTTAGGCTATTCACTTTGGACACGTATGCCTTTTAGCTTTGACATACTCAAAGACAGAAACCAATTGTATAAAGAAACCAATGAAGGTTGGATTGAGAATGTGTATTTATTAACCTTGATGAATAAATCACAGCAAGAACATACGTATCATTTTAGCTTAATAGGCGAGCAACCATCTTTAACGTTCATCGGTGATGAGGATATTACAGTGGCGGCAGGCAAAGTCATTTTGCACCCCATCCGTATTCAGGTGAATCCGGACGAATTATCATCTCGGCGCTCTAAGTTGAATGTTCGAATGTCTATACTAGGACAAGATAGCCAATTTATCGATAAAGAAACAACGTTAATTTCCCCCGTATTTTATAGGTAATATGTATGATAAATTCTGATGTTAAGAACAAACGCTGGTATCAGCATTTTTGGCCATGGTTTATCATTGGATTTTTAGGGGTGACTATTTCTGCCTGTATGTTTACGATGTATTTAGCATTAAAATATCCAGATTATGTGGTGAAAGATAATTGGATCAAAGATGGCCTATCCATTTACCAAAAAGATGAGACAGAGTAATTACTGTCTCTATGAATATCCCCATATGTTTCCACTGTCAGTTAGACTTACCTAGAGACAAATCATATACGCTGGATATTAATAATCAAAAAGCTTATTTTTGCTGTCCAGGTTGCCAAGCGGTGACGCAAACTATATTAGGACTAGGCTTAGAAAATTATTATAAGCATCGAGAGGGGCCTAATGCTCAGGTTGTTGATATTCTGCCTGATATTAAAAATTTAGAAATTTATGACCAAGCAGATATACAGTCCGGTTTTGTTGTGGCTGTGGATGGTGGAAAAGAAGCGCAAATTGTGATCAAAGGCATGCATTGCGCTGCTTGTATTTGGCTGATTGAAAATCGCTTATGTGCAGTCCCCGGTATAGAAAGCCTTAAGATTAATCTCACGACCCATAGAGCACTTATTCAATGGGATGAACAGAAAATAAAGTTGAGCCAGATTTTATATGAAATCTATAAATTAGGTTATAGTGCATCACCTGATACGAACGATGAATCTAAAAAATCACAAGTAAAATCTCGTCGAAGTATGTTAAAGCGACTAGGTGTATCGGGTTTGGGCATGATGCAAGTGATGATGTTTGCAGTGGCTCTATATATTGGTGCTTGGTCTGATATTGAGGCTGAGCATGTGGTTTTTATACGTTGGGTTTCCTGGTTAGTCGCAACGCCTGTGTTATTTTATGCGGGTTGGCCATTCTTCCAATCAGCTTCTCGTGCAATACAAGCAAAGCATCTCAATATGGATGTGCCTATTTCTCTTGCTTTAATCGCGACGTATACTGCAAGCGTCTTCTCGACTATTTTCAATGGTAAAGAAGTGTATTTTGACTCTATTTGTATGTTCATCTTCTTTTTGACCTTATCAAAATTTTTGGAGTTGTCTGCTAGATTCAAACTAACATCGCCTTTTAGTACGCAAGATATGTTGCCTCTAACGGCTATAAAATTAGACAATCAAAAAGAATGCCGTATACCCTTTGCGAGCATATTGCTAGGCGATCTACTTCTGATTAAAGCGGGCGAGACCATTCCTGCGGATGGGGTTGTCACCAAGGGCAGTAGCACTGTTTCTGAGAGTATGCTAACGGGCGAACCTTATCCTAAGTGTAAAGCTATCGGTGATAGCTTGTATGCGGGCACTCAAAATATTGATCAAGTATTTGTTATGCAAGTTAACCAAGTCGGGATGCATACTCTATTTTCCCAGATTACCCGGTTGGTGGAAAAAGCAACATTAACCAAACCTAAACTGATTGAGTTGACAAATAGAGTAGCGGGTTACTTTGTAGGCTTTGTTCTGCTTGTTGCAGGTGGCACCGTATTATATTGGAGCCAATATTCTTGGAATCAAGCATTTGAGCATACTATCTCCGTGTTAGTGATTACTTGCCCTTGTGCATTGGCTTTGGCGATTCCGGCGGTTGTGACACGTACAACCCATACTTTTATGAAAAATGGTTTGTTAATCATTAATAATCATGTCATGGAAGGGTTAAACCAGATAACCGATGTTGTATTTGATAAAACAGGCACTCTGACTCAAGGTAAACTATCCGTCGCACGGTATGAGCCAGTATCAGAAGATGAACATGCTGATTTTAAAAATATTGCTTACCATTTAGAAAAACACAGTGAGCATCCTATGGCACAAGCCATCAAATATTTTTGCCAAGATGCTCAGAAAGAATCTAATGTGGATTGCGTATACAACCATATTAATCAAGGCATAGAGGGAAAAGTGGATGGTGTATTATATCGCATAGGCCAGCCAAAATTCGCATTAGCCCTTTGTTCGGGCTCGAGCTTGGGGCTCAATATGCCAAATGATGTCAACCGTTACTGTGTTCTGGCAAATGAAAATGGTGTGATAGCATGGTTTGAGATACTCGATCCACTTCGAGAGGACGCTAAAATGCTGATTCATGCATTGCACAAAACAAACCATAAAACGCATATTTTAAGTGGTGATCCATCCAACGAACCACAACAGATCAAAGAAATGTTAGGTGTTGATTTTGTAAAAAATAATGCCACCCCTCAAGATAAAGTGCAATATCTTGAAAACTTACAATCTCAAACCAATAAAAAAGTTTTAATGGTGGGAGATGGTATCAATGATGCCCCGGTATTGAGCAGTGCCGCTATTTCTATCGCTATGCAAGATGGTACAGATTTAGCCAAAACAAATGCAGATGCGATATTGATGTCGAATCAGCTAAAAGATTTGGTGAGTATTTTTGCAATTGCTCGGCAAGGCAAAATTTTGATGTTGCAAAATTTAGCTTGGGCGATAGGCTATAATGCCATTGCTTTACCATTGGCCGTTTGTGGATATGTTCAGCCTTACCAGGCCGCCATTGGTATGTCTATTAGTTCTTTAATCGTGGTTGTTAATGCTTTGAGGTTAAAATGACAACTATTTACATATTAATTCCCATCAGTATTTTTTTACTTTTAGTCGCCATATTGTGCTTTAACTGGGCTGTTAAAACCCAGCAGTACGATGATTTGGATAGTCCCGCGAGTCAAATCTTGTTTGATGATGTGGATTCAAGAGAGCGTTCTAAAAAAACAGGAGAGAAACATGAGTAGCAGTACTTTACTCATGAGTGCGTTTACAATTGGTTTGGTTGGTTCGAGCCATTGTATTGGTATGTGTGGAGGCATTGCGAATGCGCTCAACTATAGTGTTGCCAAAGAACAAAGAACAGCCAAAAAGCTATTCGTTTATCAGATTACTTATAATTTAGGCCGAATCATGTCCTATGGGGTGATTGGCGGTTTGGCCGGTATTATGGGCAGTGGTTTGGAAAGCACGTTTGGCCATTTAGGACTGACTGCTTTGCGTATTCTTGCCGCTGTGATGATTGTTTTGTTGGGATTATACTTAACAGGAATTTGGCGATTTATTAGTCGGCTAGAAGATATGGGAAAGATTTTATGGTCAAAATTAAGTCCATTATCGCGAAGATTTCTGCCATTAAACCATCCTGCTAAGGCATTGGGATTAGGGATGGTTTGGGGTTGGTTACCGTGTGGTTTGGTGTATAGCACACTGACATTGAGTTTAGCCAGTGGCAGCCCTGAAATGGGGAGCTTAGTGATGATGTGTTTTGGGCTTGGCACTTTTCCGGCCATGTTGCTGACGGGATCGATGTTAAGCATCACACAATCTTTTTTAAAGAAAACGTATTTCAGACAGATATCTGGATGTGTGATGATTGTATTTGGCTTATTAGCGCTGTATCGATATATGCCATTTATGGCATTAGGTGGCTCACAGGCAACTTGCCATTGTCATCATAGTTGAGTTGCCACATATTTTATGCCTGGACTCTTACCAATTTTCTTTAATTTTTTGGCATCAATCAATCGACTAAGTTTACGGAGCGCTGTGTTGCGTGAGATTGATAAATAGTTAGAGAGTTGTTGGGCTTCTTCTCCAGAGGTGAAGCCCAAACCACAGAAACGTCGCTTTACTGACATATACTGCAAACATTACTGACGTTTAGCTAATTTTTCCTTTTTTAGCCTCGGTATCCCTGATTCTAGATTGCTCTCAGACTCAGAATCTAGGTCGCTTCTTAAGCGCTTATGGCCAGACAGATTAGATTGCACTAAACATAGTGTACTTTTCTGCGCATTCCTATAACATTCATCAGCTATTGCTGGTTGGTCATTGTTTAAAGATTTATGTTCTTTTAGCCTCGGTTCCCCGAGTTCTAGGTTGTACTCAGGTTCATCACGTGGCCGTTTGCCATAATTTTGTTGATGCTCGTCAAAAGTTACAGATGCTCTTGTATTGAGTATTCTGGGTACCATTTCAGTAAGTTCAGACAAACGTTTCATGGAAGTGCTGGCATCAGCAAAGTTGTCTTCATATGTATAACGTACGTCAAAAAATTCACCCTCATTATTTATGTCGCATGACAACATATTACCATGGGCTTTTATCAGCTGAATATTGTATCGAACCATCTCAGCAAATGAATATTCTTGTTCACTATTTTTTATGGATAAAGCCAGACAAAATTCCATAGAATTTTTAAATTGTTCAGCTGTATAACAGCGCGGCAAGTCCATTTTATGAGCTATGCTAAGTATGTGGTGATAGAAGTTGCGTAGATTGCGCTCATTCTCATCATCATGCTGGTTAATCTTATCCTCATAATTTGGATTTCCCATGTAACGAACGACATGCAGCATCCTTTCTTCCATCTTTTTCCTCTCTTCCATCTCTTCTGGCATCTCTTCTAGAGGGGAATTACTGACAAAGGCACTAAAGTGTTGAGCTGATGCTTCTCGAAACTGGTCATATCTTTGCATGTTATTTCCGGCGCTCATTTCACTTTCTCTGCCTGTTATGCTAAATGCTGCAGCAACGCGTAACCACTCAATGTCCATATTGGTTAAGCGTTGGCAAAATGATTTAAACTCATTATCACTGGCATAATGTGAGAAATAGTTAGCAACAAGTTCGATGCACAACATTACCCGGTAAGTATGTGCTAAGCCATGGTTAGGCCGTACAATGTTTTTGCCATTTAATTCAATGACACTCGCCTGATCACTATATTTATTCATTAAGTGTTTTTCATAAGCATGACTAAGGGCGCTGTCAGACCAGAAGTGGTCTTTTGGATATAGTGTGGGACTTCTAACTATTGTTGACAACAGAAATCCTTCCGCTTGGATGGTCGTGACCTGTTCGCCATGAGGAAATAGCACTTCCCCTTCACTATTATTAATAACGTAATTGGCTGGTGGATTATGCAGCTTTGTCCGCGTAGTGCCCTCTTTGTTAAAAAAATCACTTCCTTCTATATGTTGGCTAAAACTTGTAAGCGCTGGAAATGTCCAAGCATTTGCAGTGCGGCGGGTGATGCATTTCTCACTCAACATTTCACCTCTATCAAGATGCAGTGAGTTTATCGGGTAAAGATAAGATAAGTCCTCAAAATTATTTGTGAGCCTTTCTAACGAACCCTGATCAATTAATTTATCCTTTAGGGACTTTTTAAGTAGTCCAGTGAAAGCAGTTTTGTTATTGATATATTTTCTCATGTCAACTTTATAGTGGCGTGCTATTTTGTCGAGTAAAACTTTGTCGGCGCTATCATTTACCACCCCGCTAATTTTGTTTGCCGCGTCATTTAAAAGGCAGCCAAGTAAAAAATAAGCAAGTATATCTTGGTTACCATTGCTGCAAATAGAATCAGGCATATCTTGGTTATCTTTGCTGAAAATAGAATCAGGCAATGTCTCTAGAGGTTCGGCGCGAAAAAATTTATTAATGTTTTTGTAATAACTATTCCCAGTATAAGTATTGATTGCCTTTTGTAGTGCTTTAGGAAGCAGCTTGGCAATGGGCGAAGTTCCACCTGATTTCGCTGGTTTATCCAATATATTTTCTAAAGTGTTATCAAGTTTACTTATGAGTGTATCACTCAGGGTAAGGTGACTCAGATTTGCATTTCTGATTAAAAGACTTAAGTTAATCTCATTTTGTTCAGGAAGTGTAAGAATATAATGATCGGAGCTATTAAACGAAATTAATATGTTTGTATCTGACTCTATATTTATATCGCCAATTTGTTCAAGCACCTTTTCTATCTTGAATGTTGCCTTTGATTTATTGATAGGCCCCAAGGTCAGGAAGTCCTGCAGCGAGGCACATGATTCAACAATAGCCTCCAGGGCTTTAAGTTGTTCCTCAAAACCTGGCTCATGAGTTTTGAGCGATGTATTTTCTTCGACATAACTGGATACTTGTTTGATTATCTTTATAACAACCTGAAAATTAACTGAGCTATTGGCTAACATCGTTAGGAGTGCATGAAAGATTTTTTTGTGCACTTGAAAAGAATAACCAGATTCATTAAGACTTTTGAGAGTGGATAGAGCTAATTTACGATGATAAACAAGTAAGTGTTTGTTGAAATATTCAGGGCAATCCTGATACTTAACCCCTGATTCTTCCAGGGCACCAAGCACCTCGCAAGGCGTGTCTGGGAGATTATTAACAATAGCTAGATAGAGCTCAGCATCGTCTTGATACATAATGTTGTGACTCTTAAGCATTGCAAAACTAGTGGCCAGTCTTTTTGTATACTCAGACTGCTCAATAAGAGCTTTGTAAAGGTCAGGCTCGTCTTGATAAATAATGTTGTCTTTATTAAGCGTTACAAAAATTTCGGCCAGTTGTTCTGCATGATAAAATTCAGTTATAAGAGTCTTGTAAAGGTCAGGCTCTTTTTGATAAATAATGTTGGCACTATTTAGTATTACAAAACCTTTGATCGGAGCTTCTGCAATAAGTACCCTCTCAATAAGAGCTTTGTAAAGGTCAGGCTCGTCTTGATAAATAATGTTGACACTCTTAAGCTTTACAAAAACTTCGGCCAGTTGTTCTGCATGCAAAACCGTCTTAATAAGCTCGTTGTAAAGGTCAGGCTCTTTTTGATAAATAATGTTGGCACTCTTAAGCATTACAAAACCTTTGGCCAGTTTTTCTGCATCCTCAGACTGCTGAATAAGAGCGTTGTAAAGGTCAGGCTCTTTTTGATAGATAATGTTGGCTCTATTAAGCATTACAAAAACTTTGGCCAGTTTTTCTGCATTATAATAAGGCTGCTTTATAAGAGTTTTGTAAAGGTCAGGCTCGTCTTGATAAATAATGTTGGCTCTATTAAGCATTACAAAACCTTTGGCCAGTTTTTCTGCATTATAATAAGGCTGCT
>CAZWHY010000033.1:0-40273 GCA_964633725.1 Uncultured Candidatus Berkiella sp. | reverse complement strand
ACCAGAGCAACCATGCCAGTTTATATTTTTATTAATTTAGGTACTATTAGTACCACAATATATAAAATAATGAACCACGTAAGTGCGGATACACACCAATCGTCCTTGTTGCACGAGTCAGATGGGAGTCACGCAACAAGGCCATCGTCAATGGATATCCAGAGTTGTTGGACGTCAAGTTCGATTGCCGGTTCGCCAACTCATGAAAAACAGTTGCTAAAAACTTTCGTGTTTTTCCATACAATACCTTCCTTCTAAATTTTGGTACAAAAACAAGAGGTACTTACAATCCCACCTTGAATGGCATAACCTTTCATAAGACATTAGGATTATCCTCTTAAATTGGTGCCGTAAACTTACAACTAATCTCGCACATCATTCATTAGTGCAATCATATCTTCCACCGCAGGCCCTATGCCTATCATGGCCGCTTCGGCAATAATGGCATGGCCTATGTTTATCTCTTTAATTTGAGGGATGCAGGCTATTGCTTGCACATTGCGATAATGTAAACCATGGCCGGCATGTACTTGCAAGCCTAACTTGTCTGCAAATAAAACTGCTTTTTGTATGACGTCTAGTCTTTGTTTTTGCTCTTCAATAGTGGTGCTATCTGCAAAATGGCCTGTGTGGATTTCGATGATTTTACAGCCTGTTTCATATGTGGCTTCTATTTGTTTTTCATCAGCATCAATAAAAAAAGAAGTTTGTATATTGTGTGACTCTATTTTGTCTACCACAGATTTAAGATTATCAAATTGTGAGACAACATCTAACCCACCTTCTGTTGTGAGTTCTTCACGTTTTTCTGGCACCAAGCAACAAAATGCCGGCTTAATTTCTTGGGCAAAAGCAACCATTTCGTCTGTTGCGGCCATTTCTAAATTCAGCGCTATTTCTAACATCTCTTTTAAGATTTTGACATCTCTTTCTTGTATGTGCCGTCTATCTTCTCTTAAATGAACCGTAATTTGATCGGCGCCAGCTTGTTCTGCAACAAGAGCGGCTTTAACAGGGTCAGGATATTGAGTGCCACGAGCTTGGCGTAAGGTCGCAATATGATCAACATTGACCCCTAATCTAATACTATTTTCCTGAGATTTTCCGTGAATCATCATGCTTTCCTTCGGGATTTAGAAAAGACTCATTATAACCAGAAACGATTAATTTATCGATTATCCACCCATATTTTCATTTTTTACTTAACTTACCCCACTTTTAGCCGATATAGACTCATAGTAGCAGCATCAGTTGCTTAAACGAGTGGGGAAAAGAGGTAATATGAGCGCTCAAGAAGTACAAAAGATTCATCAACTAAAAAACCTGATTAATTTCTCAGTTGAAGAGTTCGCTGTGCACAAACCCAGCTTGGATGCTTTGTGGTTAAATAAAGGTGACCAAGATAAAATCTCTATGCTGCTGAATACCGAGCACGGTATTTTAGTGGGTGAGTCTATTCCACCCGAGGATTTTAGCGCATATGATTTGATTGATGCCCTCAAGCAATTTATGCGTACATCAGCCGTTTTCACAGAATATAATGTCTATATCGAAAATTTTGTCGAAAGCATCCAAGCTATTGAGCTTAGCAACACGCCAGATTCTCCTCAACAGTTTCAAGAATCAATGGAAACATTGATTTTGGCACTAGCCAAAGATGATGATATTGAAAAAGCTTATTGTATTTTTCAGTTTTTGTATTTGGTTCGACACATATTTAAACCCAGTGTAACGGATGATTTTTTTAAATGTGCTCTAGTCATTGGGCCTATTTTTCAAGAGGCTTTCGGCAAACAAGATGACGCGCAATTAGTCCCTATTTTTTACCACACCTTTGCCTATGTTATGGCCAACCCCAAGTACGACCAAACTTATCATATGACGTTTAGTCAAATAACGAGACAACTGGAAAATTTAGAACAAACTGAACAATTAACAGGAGATAATCAAATGTCTGAACCAGAAAAAATGCAACCCGAACCTATCTTGCAAGAAGTTCAAGAACAGCCTAAGCAATCTAAAAAAACAACCGAAAAATCAGACCTTAAGCCAAAAAATAATGAAGACTTTACACTGAAAAAAGAAGACATGGAAAAGGCTAAAGAACTTACAATTAAACTATCAAAGTGTCTTTGGTATTATTCAAAAGTTATAGCACGCAATACATGGCTCGCAATAAAATTCATATGGAAACATACAAAAATATATTTTAACATGTTTATCGGTAGCAACTTTTATGCGAAAACAAAAAGTAAAATATTATCGTCTAAAAACAAGATCCAATCTGACATTAAGACTAAGCTAAAAAAAGAAGAACCTGCAAAAGACTCAGCAGAAAAATGATATGCCTCATTAAGGCATATCATCTACAAGTTTTTTAGAGGCACTCATTAAGTCATTCTTGCTCAAACCAAGCGTCACAGCCAATGCGCCCGCAACATAGATAGAAGAGTAGGTTCCTACAATGATACCTATTAGTAAGGCAGCAGAAAAACTATGCAACGACTCGCCGCCAAAAAAGAATAGTGCCAAAACGACTAGCAATGTTAATACTGACGTCATAATTGTACGAGATAATGTTTGATTGATGGATAAATTCACAATCTCAACTGCAGAGCCTTTGCGAACCTTCCGAAAATTTTCTCTCACTCTATCGAACACCACAATGCTATCGTTAAGGGAGTAACCTAAAATAGCTAAAACAGCGGCCAGTGTCGCCAAATCAAAATCAAGCTGAAAATAAGCAAATATACCTAATATGACAATAGGATCGTGCATCAAAGCGACAGCAGCACTAATGCTAAAACGATATTCAAACCGCATTGCAATATAAATCATAATGGCAATTAAAGCGACCAATACGGCTAATCCGCCTTGTTCTGCTAAATGTGCACCGACTTCAGAGCCAACGAACTCGACACGCCTTAAGTCTATTTTTTCATCATAAGATTTTAGGGCTTCTAAAACGCTATGTCCAAGCTCCTGTTCAGACACACCTTCTTTGTTGGCCACTTTAACTAAGATATCATTTACCGTACCATATTGAGTTACTTTTGCGCCCTCAAAGCCTGAGGCTTGTAGTTGTTCGGAGACCGCTTCAAAGTCAACCGCTTGCTCATATCTGAGTTCTAACTGCGTGCCACCGGTAAAATCCAATCCAAAATTTAACCCACGCGTGCACAAGAAAAATATAGAAATTGCAAACACAATGATAGATAGTGAAGCGGCCCATTTGCGTTGTCCCATAAAATCAATATGAGGAATATTGTGAAAAAGTTCCATGATTAAATCCCCACTCTGAGTTTTTGAACTGTACGGCCACCATAAACAAAGTTTACCATAGCACGCGTACCGGCAATGGCGGTTAGCATAGAGGTTAAAATACCGATGCTCAACGTAACCGCAAATCCACGAACTGGCCCTGTTCCAACACTAAAGAGTATAACGGCAACAATTAGGGTTGTAAGATTGGCATCCACAATCGTTGTCAATGCCTTATCAAAACCACAATGAATAGCTGCCTGAGTCGATACCCCTGTTCGCAGCTCTTCTCGTATTCGCTCAAAGATCAAGACATTGGCATCAACAGCCATACCAATCGTTAACACAATCCCTGCAATACCCGGTAAAGTTAACGTTGCCCCCACTAAGGATAATATTGCAACTAACAAAATAACATTAATCACTAGTGCGAAATTAGCAATAATACCAAATACGCTATAGTACAAAATCATGCAGACCAAGACTAAGCTTAAACCGACTGCAATAGATATTTGCCCCATCTTGATGTTCTCTTGTCCCAAGCTTGGTCCTACCGTTCGCTCTTCCACTATGGTAATAGTTGCTGGTAGCGAGCCTGCCCGGAGCAAAAGCGATAAATCTTGCGCTTCATTCAAAGAAAGCCCCGTAATTTGAAACCGGCTGCCTAATGGACTTCTGATTGTTGCAAAACTAATCAAAGATTCATCGGTGCGCGTTTTTTTGACAACTTCCCCATTGATTTTAACAAAATCAGTTTTGGTTTCTTGGTAAATAACGCCCAAACCCTTGCCAACATTATCGGATGTGGCTTTTTGCCAAATCGCTAAGCCTTTACTCGCAACATTAACATGCACAGCAGGCTGGCCGGTTTGACCATCCGCGCCAACCATCGCACCAATAATAGATTCGCCGGTTAAAATCATGCGTTTGCTTAATAATATTGGCCGACCACTTCTATCGGTGTACCACTTTGTGCCAGCGGGTGCTATGCTCACATTTCGTTGATTCGCGGAATCTTCTGCTTCTAGGAAAAAAGCTAAAGTGGCTGTTTTACCTAAGATATCTTTAGCTCGTGCTGTGTCTTGAATACCCGGCAGTTCTACCACAATATGGTTTGCGCCTTGTCTTTGCACAATCGCCTCTGCCACACCGAGTTCGTTGACGCGATTACGTAATGTGGTAATTGATTTTTCAACCGTAGAATTTTTAAGCTCTTGTAAGCGATGTTGCTTGATTCGACAAATTAATTCGTAAGTGCCATTTTCCCTTTTGGGAATCAAATCATAATCTTGAAATGATTTATTCATCAACGCAATCGCTTGCTGCAATTTAGGCTCAGAGTCAAAAGACATTTTAACGCCTAAATCCGTTTTAAGCTTATGTAACCGTTTATATCGAACTTTGTTTTCACGCATGGTGGTTCGCACTTCACCCACAGCACTATCTGCATATTGATCTAACGCGCCATCAACATCCACTTCCATCAAAAAGTGTACCCCGCCGCGAAGATCTAGTCCCAATTTCATTGGCTTAGCACCCAGCAAAGACAACCAGTAGGGTGTTTTAGGCGCTAAGTTTAAGGCGGTTATATAATTATCTCCGACTGCGGACTTAATAATATCCTTAGCTTTTAATTGAGCGGTTTCGTCACTTAAGCGAACCAGCAAAGCATTATCTTCTTTAACAATCGTCTTAAAGGCAATACCCGCCTCTTTTAGTTGAGACTCAATGTTCTTTTCCATTTGAACATCGATTTGATAACCTGTTGTTGGGATGACTTGGACAGCAGGATCTTCACCAAATAAATTGGGTAAAGCATAAATCAAACCCACAACCAAAATGCCAACTAATAATAGGTTTTTCCACAGCGGATACTTGTTTAACATAAAAATCCCTTAAGAGGCCTCTAAAATTCGGGTTAAATATCTTTCATTGTGCCTTTGGGTAATGTTGTGCTGACAGCCTGTTTCTGGACTTTCACTTCAATGTTATCTGCTATAGCAACCACCAAAAATTGTTCAGTTACCTTTATAACCTTGCCGACAATACCACCAGTGGTAACGATCTCATCGTCTTTAGCAATACTGCTAATCAGATTTTTTTGTTCTTTATGGCGCTTGGACTGAGGCCGGATTAACATAAAATAGAAAATGAGAATAAAACCGCCCAAGAATACTATCTGACCATAGGGGCTAGATTCACTCCCACCACCATCAGCCATGGCTGAGCCAATAAAGGAAAAGGATAGGACTAATAGAGATACAATTGATTTCAGCATGAAACACCTAAATTAACTTATAAAAACAGAAACAAAAATGGCTAAAAATATGCGACTTAAAAATGTTACCAGTATAACTAAGTTTATGCGCATTTTATTACTTTTCAATCTGGCAATCTACCTTGTTATCTATATAGAAGCAACCGTTATAGAAATTTTACGTTTAGAATTATGTCTGCTATCAAACATTTAGATAAATATTTGATATGGGGTAAGTTTCTGGTATACTTTTCTCCCGTGCCGAAGTGGCGGAACTGGTAGACGCGCTAGATTCAAAATCTGGTGATGGCAACATCGTGCGAGTTCGAGTCTCGCCTTCGGTACCATCTAGTAATAGGACACTGTATTACTAGATAATTGACGACTCAACAGAGGCGTTTCAAGCTCTAATTCTTTAGCATTTAAATCCCACGAAACAAAATATTCATTGTCTATCCCTATGGTTTCTCTAAAATGCCTTTCTAGACTATGGCTCTTAAACTTCAAGTCATCCATTATTTTTTCATTCAAATCCGTTAATACATCCGTAAATAAATCTAGACTAAAACTATGTAAACTATTCGCCTCAATTCTTTTCTCCAGTATTTTGGCAATTTGATGCGCCTGTAAGGATAAGCAAAACGCAATGTATAGTTTCTTTGCCGCTCTCTCATCAATTTTTTTATGATGAACGAATAATTTTTTTTCCGGCTTATACTGACTTATCCATTGTTTGAATTCCTTAAATGTGTATTGTTCTTTAACATGGTTAAACTCAAACTGACTATCTTCATAAGGCCAACTATTCACTTTAGATGACATTTTTTCCAGAAAACCTGTCGATAAATTGTATCGTCCAACAAAATACCCAAATAAATCATTATCAAACTTTTCTAAAAAGGCAGGTAGTGTATCTTTCAATGCCTGTGACTTTAGTGAACCTACGCTCATTTCATCATGCGCAATAAACTTATTCCAAACATTGATTAACTTGGCACATTGCTCACGCTGGTATGAATTACCGGCCAATGTGACCAGCTTTTCAGAAAATTTGATACAATGCTCTCTAAACAAATCCGAATGACCATCCATCATCGCACGTCGCAAGCGCATCAGCACATTTGCAATCAGTCGATCTAACTGAGCCGTTTGCGCCTTATTCCCCAATAATCTTGTCAATATAGCGTCCTGTAATAAAACATGCTCTTTTTCTAAAGTATCACTATTTAACTTAAATGAAGTATCTATTTTCTTTGTTTGCCCGATAATATAAGAGCCCCATTTATTTAGCATCTGCTCATTTGAACGCCCTTCTAATACATTGTCCATAGAATGCTCTAACACCTCAAAATATGTTTCTGCTTCCGTTAATTTTCGAGCCACCATAGGTGTGATCTGTTTAACAAATTCTTTTTTAAGTTTACTAGATGAAGATGATAGCCACTGACAAAGCATGCTATAGCACTGCCACTCTTGCAGTGCTCTCATTTCGGCTTCCGGCATAGGTTCATTCATAATTACCTGTAGCCTTTGAAAAACGGCTTCTTGCAAGTTTTGTTGAAGTTTTAATGGCAACGCTTCTATGAAAGTGATTTGCAAACTACTTTTCTCATTTTCAAATAAAGATATATTTTGTATACTCTCCCCAGATTGTAGTTTTACAATAATATCATCCATCAAACGCTCAACATTTTGATGATGCTGAAGTTGATCGTTTTCAAAATCATCTAATATTTCAACCCGATTTTCTATATCATTATAATTCAAATGTTCATTCATCATAAGGTCTTCAAATGCTTTTAATGCGATATACAAAGGATCAGAATCAAGCAAAATACTCATGACTATCCTGACTCGGCTCACTAAGCCTTTTTTAACCGCTTTGGCAAGATAGCGCCTTAACAATAAGGTGTCATCTCCTGACATTCTTAACATATGCAATCGATTGAGTACTAAGTTACTTTGTATTTCATTAAAAATTCTATAAGCTATTTCATTATTTTCATGTAAAAACAATATTTCTTCTTTTTGCGTATCGGGTAACCGAGAGCGTGAGGCTCGCCCCATGACTTCTGTAAGCACTAATTTTGGTGTTTTTAGACTCTCTGAGAACAAATGTCCAGAAGATAGGGACATCATTTTTATTTGTTCAAACATTGCATTATAAATGCTATCTAATATCTTTGCTTGATAACCAATCACGGCTTCTCTAGACGCATTATGCTCAGACTCTAACAATTTCTGTTGACCAATATAATCTTCAATAAAGTGATCTAACAAATCAAACATGAGATTATAATCAGACTGTTTTAAGGCAAAGACAATATCTCTTGCTCTTTGAAAATCCTCCATTTTTTTCTTATACAAATGGTGATTGTCTAGTATTTTCAATCCTGGATCTTTTAAATATCGATTTAACAATTGAATCATGCTATCACTAATGCTTGTTATATACTGATTCAGCCTCGCATCAACCAGACCTGCTACCGAGCTAATTTCATGACCATAGAATTTACTTAAATCTACCGTCTCATTTGGCACTCTCTTGTTGTCTTGATGATATTTTAAGTCTAAAGAGGGACGATTTATCGATGCCAGTTCAGAAAAGTGTTCTGGCTCAGACAAATAAGAACTTAACCATAAAGCTCTCACTGTATATAATAGCTCAGGACACAGCCCCATAGAAAAATGTTCTAATAAATATTGAATATGTGCATGCCACTCATTATTATCTTCCAATTCGGCTACATATTCCTCATACATAGCGACAAGCAATTTTTTACCTTTATCTAATGTTATTAAGTCTTTGTCTAAATTTTTAATATAGGGCAATAAAGCGTTAATATAAAGCTGTATTTTTTCATAATCATTAGTTGCCAACAATCGTTTTAAACGCAAAATGCGATAGGCCTCTTTATTAACAAGTGAACCATATCGCTCAATCATATGGCAAAACCCATTCGTTTCTAAAGTCGTAAATTTATCCTCTCTAATTGCCTTTTGAATAACAGTGTCAAAGTAATTATTCATGTTTTTTATAAAAATATGATTATCTGAGACATCATCAAATAAAGTGGTTGCAATGATTTCCTCATAACTTTTCTTTTTCATTAAATGCTGTAGTCTTTTAGCTAAAAACATACCGTTGAGCTTCGGGTTATCGATAAAATGAATTAGCGCATCTAAATGATTGCTTTTACCATCACAGTGTTTTTTTATGACTTTAGCTATAATGTCTTGTGTACTTTTAGTTTTAAGCACACGAGCGTAAAAAAGCTGTTCCTCATCAGTTATTTCATAATCCTCATGTCGAAGCAACCATTTAAATCGAGCACTCATATACTGGTTAATAATATCTGGCTGAATCTTTCCCAGTGCTAATATAATATCTTTATATTCATAATTGCTGCCCTGATAAAATTTCACATACTCCCTTGCTTTATCACACAAGGTATTGATATAGTGCCCCTGTTCGACTTTGACTAAATTCAGATCTTGGATATATTTCCCAATGAAACGATACTTTAGAAGCTCTTGCCCAACATTATAATTTTTGGTTAGATCAATTGTCCTCTCGAAATTTGGCTGCACATCTAGTATAGAGTGTATAAAAACAAATTTATCGTCTAAATTTTCTATTCTATCATTGCGCCAATTCTTAGCGGCATTTGGATAAAATCGTTCTAGAAATTTCAAGGAGGGTTCCCCGCCCTGATCACCCGTTAAAAATATGTAATCATGCGCCATATACTTCAAGAAATACATAAACTCTTTTTCTTTATTCTCGCTTGTATATAATATTTTTGTTTTCTTAAACAATATGGTTAAATCTCTTTCTGATGCGGGAACCTGCTCTTGTGTAATAAGCTTCATTATTTCCTCTGCAGCAAAACATTGCTCATCTGACCAATATTTCTTAGAAAACGTTAAGAAAGCATGCACGCTATCTTCGTTTAATCTACGATCCTCTTCATTATCATTTGGTGGGTGTAAGAACTTAAATTTCTTTAAAATATTAAGTGGCTGGTTCATTTTCTCAAATGACCGTACCATTTCTGGCGAGCCATATTCAATGACAAATTTTTGAATGTCGATTAACAAATTATTCGGCAACAAAAATACTTTATTTTGAATACTCTCAAATAAACCCACCTCAAAGTCTTGAATGATTTTCTGAGCAATTCGGCGACAATTTATTTTATAGTCAACCCACGCCGTGTCGATAGTAGCGTCCCAAATTTTAAAAAAAAGGTAAGTTCGAAAACGATTTAAAAAAGGAAGCCATTTTAACAAATGACCCACAGTCCAAGATGGCTTTAGCGAACGACCTTTTAATTTTTCTTTTTGGATAAAATCAGGGATCCTTAAAGCATCTTTGAACGCCGATGATTGGCTTAACAAATATAAATTAAGACTTTTATTTTCCTGGTTTGCTTTATCAATCGTTTTACTGAACGCTCGCATTTGAAAAATACTTTCATTGAATAAAGTCAAAAATTCAGAATGTGCACCTAAAAATTTTCTGCGTAGCAACCCTAATAGATCTTTAGTAACATTAGTCGTTTGGAAGTAATAATAACGTGTCAAACTACCCAAAGACCACCAGTTTGGTTTTTGAGAAACAAAATCAACCAAAGCACTCGGTATCAGATTAAGTCCTTTGCGTTCAACGGCAATCGCATTCTCTTCATCTACATCTTTGACCCACTTTGAGAACTTCCATTTGTTAATGGCCTTTTTATCACCTGACTCTTTAATTGTTTTAGCCAAAAGCTCAAAGTTTTCAAAGCTCAATCCCATTGATAAACTTTGTGCAGAAAGACTCAACAGATCAAGTACTGGCTCTAGTTCTGACGCATCATCATATAAGAATATTAGCTTTCGAATTTCTTTGATTAAAGCATAACGATTGTCATCGAATAGTAAATCTTTTTTCAAACTGGCGGCATGGATACGCCAGCCCATCGCTTGTACCAAAGCTTTTTCTAGCCTTTTCAGTCTATTTTTATTGATGGAAATAATGTTCTGTATTTTCTGATCTTCTGGATGTTTTTTATCAAAATATACCTCCTTTTCAATAAAATCTAAAAACTGCTTAAAGTTCTTAAGATCTGCTTGCGCTTTTAGCAAATCTTCTGAATTGGCTAACACAAAAATATCTTGCGCCTGCCAATCTAACTTCAAACTTTTTAGTCTTTGCTGACGTTTAGAAATAACACCATCTAACTCTACAATAAGATTTGCATATTTTTTATTTTTTCTCTGATGCGCTGTTTTCTCAACAGCACTTTTTGTTAAATGCTCTTGCTCACCGATAAGCTCATTGAGCAAATCAAATCGATTACCTTTATCCAGAATATCTAAGTTTTCTGCCGCACCAAACAGTGCATCCAAGTAATTGAGCTCATCTTTTTTATCTAACTTTGCAGCCAGTTCATCTAGTCGATGCCAAAAGACACCCCCTCGACTATCCAGTGACAACATATCAACCAGCTGATCAGATTTTAATTTGATCGCTTCCATTTTAGAAACGGCATGCTGAAATCGCTTTTTACGTTCAGATAAATTTTTGATAACACTTTTGCCGATGTCTAGGCTTTTATGCTCACTATCCCATCTGGATTTAGAGTCTGCTAGAGCCGCATTGTATTCTGCTTGTTTTTGCAACGCGTCTTCATGATAGGCATAAATACTAGAAGGATTATTGAGTGTATTATTGAGCGCTTCTACATCATGATTAAAAATAGAGGCATAATCACGTTCTTCACCTGTTTCAGATTGAATTATACCTAATGCGGCACGCATGCGCTGCTGGATAGCTTGCTCACTATCCAGAGGAAAGGGGACGAATATATCCATATATTCCTCAAAATCAGATGGGTATTAGTTTAGGAATGGGCATGTAATAACTTACCGTTTTATCATCTCATTAAGCAAGCCATCTTTAAATGAACCTCAATCGGAAAAACACTCACATAGCCCTGCTATGCTCGCATTTTTCCTCAATCGTTCCATCTAAATATGCCAGCTTACTGAGCGCTAAACTAGGAAGTTATTACATGCCCATTCCTTACTTTATAATACTGCTGATACCACTTAACAAAATTATCAATTCCCTGTTCAACTGTTGTATTGGGATGATAATGAAATTCTTGCTCTAAAGGCGAAACATCTGCATGCGTTGCAGGTACATCTCCCGGCTGCATAGGCAAGTATTCAATTTTTGCTTTTTTACCACAAGACTTCTCAATCGCTTCTATAAACTTCATCAGAGGAACAGGACTATTGTTACCAATATTATAAATTCGATATGGCGCATGACTTTTATCGGGAGAACGCTCTGATTCTAAAATATTTTGATTAGGCTTTGGCGCAATCTCTAAAACAGACAAAACCCCATTCACGATATCATCCACATAGGTAAAATCTCGAATCATATCACCTTTGTTATAAACCGGCACAGTCTGTTCATTATAAATTGCATGAACAAACTTGAACAAAGCCATATCGGGGCGTCCCCAAGGACCATAGACTGTAAAAAATCTAAGCCCTGTAGTGGGTAGCTCAAATAAATGTGAATATACGTGCGCCATCAGCTCATTGGATTTCTTGGTTGCCGCGTATAAACTAATAGGATGATCCACACTATCTTTTGTAGAAAAAGGTAATTTTGTATTCGCACCATATACAGAGCTAGAAGAAGCATAGACCAAGTGCTTCACCTTATGATGCCTGCATGATTCTAATATATTGGTAAATCCTACAACATTCGCATTAATATAAGCCATTGGATTTTCCAGAGAATAACGCACCCCTGCTTGGGCGGCTAAATGTATGACTTTGTCAAACTGATGCGTCTCAAATAATTGATTCAGTTCATCTGTATTTTCAACATCCTGCTTTACAAATTTAAATTCACTTTGGTCTAGTAAATTAGCGAGCCGATCTTTTTTTAATTGAACACTATAGTAATCGTTCAAATTATCTAAACCGACTACTTCCTCGCCTTTATCTAGCAATTGCTTAGAAACGTGAGAACCAATGAATCCTGCGGCGCCTGTGACTAATACTTTCATTACAGTCTCCATACCTGAATTTCATGCTTTTTAAAGTCCGTTTGACTTAACACAGACTTTACATCAAACACAATCCTAGAGTTGGCAAAACAATTAGCGAAATCTTTTGCCGTTTTGTCTAAAATTTCTTTATGTGGTACGCACAATATTATTGCATCCACGTCACTGATAGCATCCCATTTAACTAAATCTATACCATACTCTGATTTTGCCTCTGCTGTAGAAGCAATGGGATCATGGACTAAAACATCCACCCCAAAAGATTCTAGCTCTTTGATAACATCTATGACCCGTGTGTTTCTGACATCAGGGCAATTTTCTTTAAACGTTAAGCCTAAAACTGCAACCTTTGCGCCTTTTACATGGCTGTCGGATTGAATCATATGTTTTATCGTTAGTTGTGCCACATGGCGCCCCATGCTATCATTGATTCTGCGACCCGCTTGTATCACTTCTGGTCTATACCCTAATTGTTTGGCTTTATAGGTGAGGTAGTATGGATCCACCCCGATGCAATGTCCCCCAACCAAACCAGGATAAAACGGCAAGAAATTCCATTTGGTTTTAGCCGCATCGATCACAGAGGTCGTATCTATACCCATTTTCTCGAATATAATCGCAAGCTCGTTCATCAGAGCAATATTTAAATCTCTTTGTGTATTTTCAATCACTTTAGCCGCTTCGGCGACTTTGATCGATTGTGCTTGAAATATCCCAGCCTTGACCACTTCACCATATACTTCAGACAATATTTTAGTCGTATTCTCGTCTTGGCCAGCAACCACTTTGACAATAGATTGAAAAGATCGCTCTTTATCACCTGGGTTAATTCTCTCGGGTGAATAACCTACCGTGAAATCTTTGCCCCCTGTCAGTTTGGATAACTTTTCGAGTATGGGTAAACAAATATCTTCGGTAACACCTGGATAAACAGTAGATTCATAAACAACAATATCGCCTTTTTTTAAAATATTGCCAACGGTTTCAGAAGCTTTCTTCAAACACGTTAAATCAGGCTGATGCGCATCATCAACGGGGGTAGGAACCGCAATAATATGACAATCTGCTGTTTGCAACCTTGCAGGGTCAAAGGTAAACTCGACATTGGATTCTTTTAATTCTTCTGGTGTAACGGTGCCGGTGTGATCTTGGTTATTTTGTAGTGCTGTGATACGTGTTTTATTCACATCAAAGCCAATCACTTTTTGCTTTAAACCAAAAGCACAGGCAACTGGTAATCCAACGTATCCTAAGCCCACAACTGAAATATGTCTATTGTGTCCCACACTATTCTCCTTACAGCTTTATTCTATTCCCTTATACTATTACAATATAACATTTCAGAACCAAAGCCATACAGATTTTTTGTTCAATGCTGATTTTCTAACATTGTAAAATTATGTGGCACTTGTTACCCCAGTATTTTATTATATTTTAAAAATTAGTATATAAATCATGCGTTAATATTGATTCTGATATTGGGTGTCCCAATTAATAGTGGAATATGTTATAAATAGCGGCTTCTTTTTAAACTTAATTTAGAATAAAACCAGAGATAAATTTTATTAGTGCTATGCAGCATGCTATATTTATCAGAAAGTGGTACTAAATTCGCTTTGCTTACAAATATTTTAGAACTTTAGAGTAATTTAATTGAATAACAAACTTAAAACTCCAGCAGCCACTCTTTTTAGACGTTTTGCGGCATTGATATACGATACTTTTATTATTATTTCTCTGCTTATTTTAGCCACCAGCATTGCCCTGCTGTTCAATAAAGGTGAATCTTTTCTAGCCGTTCAGTATTATTTCTTAAGCTATTTATTATTGGTTGTTGGCTTATTTACCTGTGGGTTTTGGCATCGAGGTGGGCAAACATTGGGCATGCTTTCTTGGAAAGTAAAGCTAGTCCAATCTGACCACTCTAAGCTCACCTGGAAAAAAGCCTGGCTGCGCTATGCATTGGCTTTTCCATCACTGGGATTATGTGGTATCGGCCTACTCTGGTGTCTAATCGATAAAGAACATCAAAGCTTGCACGATAGATTAAGCGGTACGAGATTGGTGCAAGTAAAAAGCTAACCCTCCACAACCTTACCTTGAATCAACCCAGAATTTTAGGTAAAACTCAAAATCTTAGTTGTTTCCCAAGTGGGATGATTGTGTCTTTTACATAGGAGCTTACAAATTGTTTTCGCGGATCGCCTGATTCTGGATAAGTAAGCCATGATGGGTTAATTTCTAGAACTTGAACAAATTGGATATTCTCTTCTCGCAATCCTGCCTCATAACGGCGTTGTTGCGCGTAAAATATAAACGTTCGGAATCACCGAACTAAGCAGCGTTTTTGACTCTAATGGATTTTGGCATTCTAGTTTTAGCCATTTTATTCGGCACGAGACAAGCAATTTTAGACTCTGCCTTTTGTGCAGACAAATCTCGGCTAAACATTGTGCCACCAATGATAGTCTTGTAACGAGACATCGCTGTCTCTACTAAAGCGCGATAACCATAGTCAGAGTAATTCTGCCATCGGTATTTGCCATACTCCTCCACAAATAAAATGTTGTGATCTCTTTTGCTTGGAGAGCTAATATTGTTTTCAGAAAGACGCGCCTTTTGTCTTGGCGGAATAGCAACCACAACACCTTTAGTAGAACTCTTAGCAATTCCCTGATAGACCCTGTCTGCATCATAAGCACCATCGGCCGAAACAGACAAGATATTTTTCTCAATATTTTCTAACAGTGGTTCTACTTGAAAGTCATCACTATCATAATAAGTTGTTAATTCTTGTGCCACAATAGCGTGAGTGTCGCGATCAATCACCAAGTGGCGCTTCCGCCATTCACGCCTTTTTTTCAACCCATGCTTTTCTGCATGCCATTGGCCTTGGCCTTGGCCTTGGCCAAATATTTTCAAACCTGTACTATCAATCAAGATATGAATGTCTTCGTTATCATGAATATTTTTTAAATCAGATAGCACTGCTGTTTTTGCACGTCTACAAAGTCTAGTATAATCTGGGACATCAAGAGCAATGTCCATAAGTTTAAATATAGATTTTAAAAACCTGACCTTCCCCCGTTTTACCGGACAACTTGGTATCAAAGCAGCTACGAATTAATTTTTACATTTAGCGACTTTGCCTATTTGCCGGCTTGATATTTGGGGAACCACTGAGGAGATCCAAGGCCTTTTGGTTTCCAGGTTGGTTAGAAGATTTTACATATTCATAAGGTGACTTTTCAGTATGATGACTCTTTGCATTTATATTCGCTCCAGCATCCACCAATGCTTGAACCTGACCAGCGTTAGCTCCGTATATCACTACTTCCCATAGTATTGAGTCAAGAAGTGCATTAGATGTAACCGCCTCAATCACGAGCTTAAATATTTCTATTTGACTTGGGCAAATACTTACAAGCAAGTTTATTGCTGGCTGTCCACATGGTATTCCTACCTCTCTGGGATTGTTCTTGGTGAGAATTGCCCTAAGATTTACCCCGGGTAGACTCAACTGACGTTTAACTTCATCAATATTTCGATCGCAAACGGCCACATAAAATTTATCAGGCGAGAATTTTTCATTAATAAGGTTGTTGATGGTATAGTAAGAAATAGCAGCAATAGTCGCCACCATAACAGCGCTCGTTATTGGGTAGCAAGTAATAGCGCTGCTGCAGGTCTCTTCATCAACAGCTTCATTGACTTGCTCTGAAGTCAGTGTTGAAATCAAAATTTCAATTAAATATTCGAACATAATTTTCTCTCCAATTCTAGATTTAAGCAATTCCTAACTCGTGGTAATCAGATGATTTCTACTGTTGAATTCAAGATCCTTCGAGCAGGATTAAGGAAGTCGAGTATGTCAACACTTCACAATAGATGAATATTTTACATAATAATATTCTTGAGTTAAAATAATAATGAGTTGTCCAACATAGCATTAAGAGGTGATTTTACCAACAGCTACCCGACAGGCGGCGACAGTTAGAAGAAGATAAGTAGAATTTTATAGCAAAATTGCATTTATAATTTAAATTGCTTCTTTTGTCGAGGATTTATGTCTTCCTGGCAGCCATCTCGCTCTTTTCTTTTTCGGCTGCTATCGTTCAGTTAGATAATATAAAGCCTGCAAAAGAGAAAGGGAAAGTATCTAATAAGTTGATGGTTAGCTTCCAGTCAATGATTGTTTGCTGGAAGCTAACCTTTAATGAGTGCACCTTTTTAAGTACTTTTTGCTCTGAGGTATTTTTTTTATAGAGTATTTTTTGAATTTGGGTCATTGCGAACGGTAAAAAACCGCATAGAATACTTTAGAATTTGTTGTAGCTGTAGCAAAGGGGACAGTACACTATTGGTTATTGTTCTCATTTGATATTAGCCTATAAAATTTAAATATCTCTAAAAATTAAGACTCCTATTTTAGCAGAACAAGAAACAAAGGTCAGAGATTAAACTAACCTTTAATCTGTTAATAATGATAATTTGTCTAAATCATATGAAAATTGTCACTTGATTCACAAATCGAATTTATCATTTGTCTTAATTTGTAGGAATATGCCCTTTCAACGTTATGCCAAGCCTTTCTACTTTTCTCTATTAAATAAGTAAAAAGCTAACCCAGTCATACAAACTAACACACACAATATCACCGCTGGCAGCGCCAATAACCAATCTGACGATAGGCATTGAGCCAATCCTACACCTAATGCCCCCATACTCATATTCAAAAAATTCATAATGCTGGAAGCATTGGCTTTGTCTGTAGCCGCACTGCTGGCTAATGCAGATGCATTAGATAATAGTAACGACAATGCCATATAAATAAACAACATTGAACCAAACAAACCTATGATTGAAATTTGTGTATTAAAGCTTATTAGCATCCATATTGCCCCAATAAAAGCGCCAACAATACCCATTTGAATCACCTGAAGCGGGACAAAATGTCGATTCAAGAATTGAGTGATAAAAGAACCTAAAACAATACCCAATGGCGGTATCATGGCAACCATACCAAATTCGGCCTCACCCAAATGCAACTGCTCAATACCTAAAAATGGGCTAATGGCACTATAAGCATAAATAATGGCAGCGCCGCCTCCCATCATCAAAGCATATAAAACCACTGTGGGTGTTTTGAAGATTTTTGTAAAATCGGCAAGAATCGTTTGAACATTCAGCACGGTTGTTTTTTGAAATACAGGTTCTGATATTGTACTCACGACACAATATATAAATAAACCATATGCCATTAAAAAATAAAAACAATACTGCCAAGCAAAATGGCTTGTAAGTACACCTCCAATAGTCATTGAAAGTCCCGGTAATATGGCAAAAGCAATCACTAACTTTGCTGATAATTTTCTAGCTTGCTCTTTACTGTAAAAATCATTCATCAAAGTATATGCCATCATCAAGCCAACACCAGCGCCTAATGCCATAATAAATCGCCCGATGAGCAACACGGCAAATATTGCAGAAAAATATGAGGCAATACAGAGCAAACAACCCACTAGTTGCAATGCAATCCCTATTTTCAAAGCCGGAATCCTGCCAAATCGATTGGCAATGACACCATAAGGTAATTGGCCTAAGGCATAGCCTAATAAAAATAGCGTCATCGTCCACTGAGCACCACTATTCGTCACAGCAAAAAAATCAGATATTTGAGGCAAAGCAGGACCACATAGAATCGCGCAAACTGTACCGAAAGAAATCAAAAGCACTAATGTTATGATATTTGGCTTATATAACTTTTCTGTTGTTTCTGTTATTGCTGGGCTGTTATGAATCATCGTTGTGTCTCTTAAATCTCAAGTCTCAAGTCTCAAGTCTTATATTTCTAAATTGATAGTAAATCCATATTAATTTCTGTATTTTACCTTGCTCTGACACAGTTAACAATATATGGTAAAGTTACCAATTGTTAACTTTAAGTTTACCCTGTGGGTTTACCCAGGAATGAAATGGACATAAAATTAGAGCAGTTACATGTATTTTTAGCCGTTGTGAAATACCATAGCTTTTCTGAAGCCGCATTGCATTTAGGCGTGTCTAAAGTCGCAGTGAGCAAAACCATTAGTAAACTAGAGCGCGAGTTAACATGTGCTTTATTTACTCGCACCACTCGAAAACTGAGCTTAACAGATAATGGTCGCAACCTGATGAATCACGCCGATAATATTCTATCAGCCACAAGCGATCTCAAAGATGCTTTTTCGAGCTACCAAGCTCAGCCGCAAGGTATGTTGCGTGTAATGAGCACAGCCTATTTTGGAGAAAAATACCTAATCCCTAATATTGCTCAATTCCAAAAATTATATCCCGACTTAGGTATCGAACTAATCTTTGAAGAACGATTTCCTCACTTAGAAAAAGAGCAAATTGATATTTTTATTGGCGCGAGTATGCCAGGTTATGATGAACTGGTGAGAAAACAATTTTCCACAACACGCTATGTGATGTGTGCCTCAAAAAAATACTTAAAACAATATGGCACACCACAAAAGCCAGAAGATTTATTAAAACATCGTTATATTACCCACTCAATGAGACAACCTGATAACATACTAAGTTTTGATGGTGCACCTGATCTGAACATTAACCCTATTTTAAGGCTCAATGACGCCAATGCTTTATTACAATGCGCACTCAATCACATTGGCATTATTAAGATTCATGACTATAAAGTAAAATCTGAGATACAAAATAATAAATTAATTGAAATTTTACCGAAATATCATAAAAAATCATGGCCACTTTATTTGTTTTATACGCATAAAAAATATACACCAAAGAAAATCAGAGTGATGCTGGATTTTTTAGAGGGTATTTTTAGTACATAATTAGTCCCTGCCACGAAATTAAAAACCAAGCAAATCATAGACTTTCTTAACCTCACCCGGCGTTCCACGCCACCCTCTCCAGGTCTACGGCCGTCCTCTCCCAAAGTTGAGAAATTACTTCGATTAACAAATACTTCCTTATACTTTTGGAGAAGGGAAATATACTCTATCTCCAAGAACGTATCAGCTATATATTCAAGTTTCTTTGTTTCCCTGAACACTAGAAGAGAGTGGCGTGGAACGCCGGGTAAGGTCAAATATAGGACGAGCTGTGGAATACCAGAAAATTTGCGGAGAACGGAAAAATGCTAGATTTTCAATTTCGTGCCAAGGACTAATTAATTGTGAGGTTCCGGTAAATAATTGTCCACTGGAACTTCACACTTATATATAAAGCCATGCTAGGGCAAGCCAACGACCACATCGAAACTAAGACAATTGGAATGTATATTTTGTAACGCCACTTAATATCTCTTGCTGAAAAAAGCTAAACCCATGACTAGAACAGTTTGTTGGTGTAATGGTTAAATTAGACAAAATATTTTCAGCATGATTAATATCAAAACTCACACATTCCTTGTAAGCAAAAACTAACTCCGAATCTTGGGTGCCATGTTCTATAGAACAGACAAACATGTTTCCATTTTTTATCAATGAGTTTGAGCCAGAGACTATCTTTGTTTGTTGTAAATTTAATACTTGCATATGCACACCTACTTAATAATATTTATGAAAAAACGTAGTTATAACTTTTATTCAGATATGGTAATTCAGTCTTAGAATGTACCGAAAAGCTATTTAATCCAAATTTGGAATAGTTGTCAGCAGTTACTTTAATACTATCTATGCTGGCAACTCCCTGACTGAATATGATGGCCAATCCATCATAACCTAATTTAAAATCATCATAATCACTAATATGAACAGCCGATTCGCTACCCCCTTGGGAATATACTAAGACACCGCCGGATACCATAACTAACTCATTTAAATTCAAAGTTTGCATATTCCACCCTTTCTAATACACTGTAAAGCAGGAAATTTAGCAGACTACCATGTGTTTGTCAACGTATATGTCGCGTTAGAATATTTATGTCCTTCCAGTAAATAATTGTAGTGCTAGACACAAAACATACCCTTGCTAATACACGTGTTTTTGGTGGAATGGCTCGCAATGAAGCAGCAAATGGATTTTTTGTGACAGCAACCCCAGAACGTATAGAGCTTACTCAGACTGAAAAAACAGAACTGATCTCTCGTATAAAAAGTAATCACCTTACTGAAGATGATGCCAATATGCTTATTGCCCTA
Source organism: Uncultured Candidatus Berkiella sp. (assembly GCA_964633725.1). Taxonomy (GTDB): domain Bacteria; phylum Pseudomonadota; class Gammaproteobacteria; order Berkiellales; family Berkiellaceae; genus Berkiella_A. The sequence goes on along the minus strand of CAZWHY010000033.1, from coordinate 19,514 downwards.
ATTGAATTTAACTTCTGGTTACAAACACGCATTGCTGAAAAAAACATCTCTATCTATAAGCTACGACATGCTTTCTTTGGGCCATCCGAAAAAAAAACCTCAAGAAATTCAGAAAAATCAAAAGACCCAGCCATACCTGTAGAGCCCGGGAGCAAACCTGCTGTCTCTAAAAATCACGGTCGCTTGAGTGCGGATGATTACACTGACATTGAAACAGTCAATGTCGAGCACACAGAATATAAAACTGGACAAGAATGTCCTGAGCTTTGTGGCGGAAGATTATGGCCTGTCTCTCCAGGTAATATTGTTAAAATTACTGGACAGGGTTTCGCCAAAGCAACGAAATATGTACAAAAAAATTGCGCTGTGGGTTGTGTGGCATGTTATTCACTGCATCTTTGCCTGATAGCACCCAATGGAAATTGGTAGAAGAAGTGGCAGATTCAATTTATCCCATATTTTATTATCTAGAAAAACTAGCGGCTCAAGGCCGTCTTGTTCATGCCGATGATACTTCTGTAAAAATTCTATCTTGTATCCTAAAAAACAAAAAGATGACCGACCGCAAGCAAAGAAAAGGTATGTTTACAACAGGCGTTTTATCTTATGTTGGGCAACATAAAGTTTATCTATTTTACAGCAGCAGAAAACATGCCAGTGAAAATATTAAACACATATTGTTGAATCGCTGTCCATCTATGGAGCCAATTCAATATATGTGTGATGCTTTAAATCGAAACGTACCTAAAGAATTAAAAACCATTTTGATACATTGCATTAGCCATGCCAGGCGCAAGTTTGTGGAGGTGGAGCCATACTTCGATAAGGAATGTGGCTATGTTATAGACCAACTTGCCAAAGTCTACAGCTTTGACGCCAAGACAAAAGAGAAAGGCATGAGTTTTGATGAGCGACTAAGCTATCACCAGGAAAATAGTGAGCCAATCATGTCTAAGTTACATGCTTGGCTGACCCAACAAATCAACGATGGGTTGGTTGAACCTAATAGTGCGCTAGGAAGTGCTATAAAATATTTTCTAAAGCATTGGCCTAAACTAACTCAGTTTCTAAAAATACCTGGTGCACCACTAGATAATAATATACTAGAAGCGGCGTTAAAAATACCGATTAGAATCAGAAAGAACGCCATGTTCTATGCCACTGAACACGGCGCATTTGTGGGTAATATGTTGCTATCCATTATTCAAACCTGCGTTGGTGCAAATGAGAATCCAGTTGAATACTTAACAGCATTGCAAGAAAATAAAAGTCGAAATTTTAAAGAGCCTGAAAAATTCTTACCCTGGAATTACAAACTCCAAGTAAATCAGACTGAAGCTAGAGCAGCTTGATGCCCAACATTAAAATCTATACCCTTGCTTAAAGCATTCCAAGGTAGCTTTCTCCACTCATCTGGCGTCATCATCAGCCTTGGGTCGCCTTGCATCAAAAGCACCTGTATTTGACTGGAGTTCAGCTCCCAAGTTTCAGTTTCAGCGCTTGGCCACCAAGACAGTACGCCTTTAGAAAATCTTTTCATACAAAGCCAAACCCCATTGCCATCAATTCCTTTTCTGAAATCTGCAGATTGAACAGCTAATAATAATTTGTGTTGAGGGGTAATCTGCAACATCATGCAAGCCCGCCCATAAAGTGTGTTAACAGCTTTGACAAGGCTGCCTCTGGAAGTTGATTTATGATCAGATAAGCACCGTCAGGTCGTTTAATTTCGATTTTAGTTTTAAGGGCGTTATCCGACTGGGGCTCAATATTAAAAGTCTCGCTTTTATCAATGGGTTGCTTTATTTCCACAAAGTCCATTTGGACGTCGTTGTTAGGTCGACTTTTTAGCATTTGAGCTTTAATCTGTTGGGCGCTGACCCGCAAAGCGCGGGAGACTTCAGTCATAGAATGGCTCTCTAACAAAGTAATAGCTTGTTGCCAGAGGGTATCAGGAAATTTTGTTTGTTTTTTTCGTTTAGAGCGAAACTGATCGAATTGTTGGTTCACTTGGTTAAGAGAAAGTGCTTGGTTTATCGTGTCTATCATACTATCTGCCTTTATCAATTAATAATAAAAACAGAATAGCAAGAGTGTTAGTGGCAGTCATACAGGCTCACTGGGACTTCACAATTAATTGTGGGTGTCACCTAAGGAATGGGCATGTAATAACTTACGGGTTTAGCGCTCAGTAAGCTGGCATATTTAGATGGAACGATTGAGGAAAAATTCGAGCATAGCAGGGCTATGTGAGTGTTTTTTCGATTGAGGTTCATTTAAAGATGGCTTGCTTAATGAGATGATAAAACGGTAAGTTATTACAGGCCCATTCCTAAGGATAGCTATTGACAATACTTTTTAAAACGGTGTATTTTGATGTATGCGGTAATACAAATTTCTAATTTGAGAGCGCAATTAAGTTTTTTAGGGGCTGTGAACACAGCTTAAAGGGAGTATGTTGAAGGTGATGCAATTTTCAACTCGCAGTATGTGCCTTGAATAGATATTGACACTGTTCGCGATCACAGTAAATGTTTACTTGAATTTTAAGCTATTGCCTCACAGGAAGAAAGCTATAATTTGCATTCGTTCAGCTACAATTGCACAACTGATCCAGCGTTATTTTTTGCTACATATCATGGAAAACATTTTCATAATATATCTGTTTACTAAATTTAGAGGTTAATCATGCCACTTTGGATAGTCCACACTGGGTTGTGTCTTTTTAGCTTTGGCCTATGGGGGTTTTTTAGTAAGCTGGCATTAGATATTATGCCTGCTAAAACAACCTTGGTTTTCCAGGCTTTTGGTATTATGCTAGTTACTTTATGTTTGATCAAGCCTATGTTAGATGAGCCACAATTTACTCTAACAGGAGGTTTATTTGCAGTACTAACCGGGGTAGCTTCTACGGTAGGTACTATTTTATTTTTTTTAGCAATTAAAAGTCAAGGCAAAATTTCCATCATTATTACGATGACGGCGCTCTACCCTTTAATCACTATTTTGCTGGCTTGGATTTTTTTACATGAGCCGATTACTCTAAAACAAGGCTGTGGAATGGGGCTGGCCGTGATTGCGATGATGTTGCTTGCCACATAAACAGCAAGTTATTTAGCTTCGCCGACTCCCTAGAACCAGGAACAGCTGATCTAGCAATACTTTCCCGTGAGGTTCCGGTAAATAATTACTTACTGGGACGTCACCTTTGGACGTTATTTTTCACATTCAAACTAAGTGGATTTTTAATGTGTTCTTTCTTCGATTTATTCAAAAAATTAGATACCTTGTTTGCCATCAAGCCCGCACGATCAAGCTGTGCTTAAGAATTCTAACCCGCTCGCCAACGTCTTAGCGCATAACACCCCAAAACAAAAAACAATAATGTCGGAAAACAAGCGCCAATAATAGGATGGATTTGATATACCAAGGTCAAAGGGCCAAATAATTTATGAAATATAAAGAAAGTGAATCCAACCATAATTCCAATAACCAATTTAAAACCCTTACTAGAAGAGCGCAATGGTCCAAATACAAACGGTATCGCTAAAAACATCATCATGACTATGGCAAAAGGTTGAATGATTTTTTGCCAAAATGCGAGTTGGTATGGCCTATATTCTAGATTATTTAACTTACGATATTTAATCGTCTGCCATAATCCCACTAAAGATAATTCGTCCAAATACCGAGTACTCACAATGCGTAAGATATTTGGATCGATTTTACTGTGCCACTCTAATTGATCATAATGCTCTTGTAAGACACGCTCACCTTCAAACGTACTCACTTTCACATCATGTAATACCCAATAGTCATGAATATAATCTGCATATGAAGCTTCACTGGCTTTCACCAGTTCATGCGCTTGATTGAACTCGTAACTCACAACCCCCTCTAAATGCCCCCCCACATCCGCAGAACGAATGTTGACAAAATTAGGGCCATCTCTCAGCCAAATCCCATGTTCTGTTTTTAAAGTTTGTCCACCACTTAGTGCAAATGCTTTTTGGTTTTGTGCCCACTTGTCTGTAACAGGTGCCACCCACTCCCCCAATCCCCAAGCTAAAACGGATAATATCAATGCGAGCTTTAACACGATAATAATAATTTGTTTAATACTGACGCCGGCCGCTCTCATAACGACTAATTCACTATTGCCCGCCAAGCCTCCTAGCCCTAACAAAGTGCCAACTAAGGCCGCCATCGGGAACATCTGGTATATGTTTTGCGGCATAGAGAGTAAATTAAACATGAGCACATGCCAAAGTGTATAATCTCCCTTGCCTATATAACGCAGCTCATTCACCAATGAAAAAATCAACTCTAATCCAAAAACCAAAAACATTGACAATGCAATAGTGACACCCAGGGTTTTCCAAATATAACGTGTTAAAATCTTCATGCTGGTTTTTTAAATCTCGACTTGACGGAGAGCTGTAGTTTTTTCAAAGGCTGGCGTAATTTATGAAAACGTCCGGAAACATACATTAATGACACCAAAGCAATGATAAAAAATGTAATATGCACCCACCACATACCGATATAGCCAGGCAAAATTTCAGATTCTATCCAACGTTTGCATAAGGTTAGTAAATTAAAATAAACAATCGCCGATACCACGCCAATAAAGATCTTAGAAAATCGACCTTTACGAGGATTTAACCGACTAATAGGCACTGCAAAAAAAGCTAATAATAACGTCGCAAGTGGTACAGATATCCGCCATTGTAACTCAGCCATATTGCTCGGCATTAAGTTTTCAAACAGCATTTTTGTCGGCATACCTTTATGGTGATAAACGCCAGATTTGGGTTTGACTTGCTCTATCAGCCGCTGATATTCATCAAATATAATGACGGAATAGTCTTGCTCGCCAGGCCGCCCTTGATAACGCTTGCCATCAGACAAGTAAACATAAGTATTACCTGTTTTTTGATCTAACATGATTTTGCCACTTTTTGCGGTTAATACGCTACCAGTCTCCCCTGCGGCAATAGAAGAAGGTTGTTCTGCAATAAAGATATCTTGCAATTCTGTTTCGTCTGCATTCAAGCTACCCGCATATAATACCCATTTATCGTGTTTGATAGTATGAAAGCGCCCCGGCACAACCGCTTGAGCCAACATGACGGGATCTTCTGACTTCATCAGCATATCTTTATATTGATAACATTGAGGGCTAAGATATAAAGTTAAAATAAAAGAAACAATGGTAATGGGAATAGCCAAAATAACCGCAGTGGAAGTCAAAAAGCGCCAACTCAAACCGCAGGCAAGCATAACGGGAATTTCTAAATCGACAAATAATTTACCAAAGCTTAATAATATAGCCAAAAAATAGCTGATAGGTAAAATAATGGCTAAAATCTCTGGAATAATAAACCAAATCATATGCAATAAGACGCCAGGTGGGAATTCGCCTATGGCTGCCTTTGCGATTAAGCTAACAAACTTGTTGCTCACCGCAATCAAGGTTAACACCAATACCGTTGCCAAAAATGTCTGTAATATTTCTTTAAATAAATACTTTCTAAGGATCATTTTTTGAATTTCGTCATTTAAATATATCTTACCCTAAGTAAACCATCATGCAGCAAACTCAACCCGTTGAAATATAATAATATATCATCATACAATTTCATTAAACGCTATATTTGGTTACAATATACGCCATTATTGATAAAAATGATCGAATTCCAAGATATCGTTAAACTTTTAGAGTTTCAAACGAAATATACGTACAACATTCTACTCAATATTTTTAGTTATTGAAATGAATTTAGGAGAAAAAATGGAACATCTTGTTAAAAGTGGCCAACCTGAAAAACAACGTACCGCATGTGTCGTTGTGGGCGTACATGAACCACGAAAGTTAAGTTATTCAGCCGAATCATTGGACAAAGCCAGCGAGGGCTATATTAGCAATATTTTAAGACGCGGTGATTTAGAAGGCAGAATTGGCCAAACATTATTATTACACAATGTACCTAATACACTCTCCGATAGAGTCTTATTGGTAGGCTGTGGCAAAGAACGAGAAATCGATGATGCAAAATTTCGCAAAATCATCCAAACAGCGACAAAAACATTAAACGACAGTGGCTCAATGGAAGTCAGCTCCTATCTACCAGAAATCTCAGTCAAAACTAGAGATATTGCTTGGAAAATACAAGATGCAACTGTCACTAGTGCCCAAAGCTTATATCACTTTGATGATTTCAAAAGCAAAAAAAGTTTAAGTCGACGCCCTTTAAGAAAGCTTATTTATATGGTAGGTAACCGCCGCGAACTAACACAAGGCGAAGTGGCGCTTAAAACAGGCATCGCGATTTCAGCCGGCATGACCCTGACACGCAACTTAGGTAATATGCCCGCCAATGTCTGCAACCCTAGCTATTTAGCCCAAGAAGCAAAAAATATAGCGAAGCAATTCAAGTCGATTAGCACAGCCATACTAGAAGAAAAAGAAATGGCTAAGCTTGGCATGGGATCTTTTCTATCCGTTACGGCCGGTAGCACAAGTGAAGCCAAACTGATTACTTTGTCCCATAAAGGTGGCGATAAAAACCAACAACCTATCGTATTAGTCGGCAAAGGCATTACCTTTGATACAGGTGGTAATTCACTAAAATCAGGTGCCGGGATGATTGGCATGAAGTACGACATGTGTGGTGCTGCCGCTGTCTTAGGCGCCATGAACACTGTCGCTGAATTAGAGCTGCCTATCAACGTCATTGGCGTTATCGCCAGTTGTGAGAATATGCCAGGGCCCAATGCCACACGCCCAGATGATATTGTCACCAGTATGTCGGGTCAAACCATTGAAATTTTAAATACCGATGCCGAAGGTAGACTCGTACTAGCCGATGCTTTGACTTATTGTGAACGATACAATCCAGATGTGGTCATCGATATGGCGACACTAACAGGTGCCGTTGTGGTGGCTTTAGGACACCATGCAACAGGACTTATGAGTAACCACAATCCTTTGGCTAACGATTTATTACAGGCGGGTAACCAAGCGGGTGACAGATGCTGGCAATTACCCATCTGGGATGACTACCAAAGCAGCTTAAAATCAAATTTTGCCGATATGGGCAATATCTCATCGGGCAACCCAGGGGCAGGCACTATTATTGCTGGATGTTTTTTATCTAGATTTGCTAAAAAATTCCATTGGGCACATTTAGATATTGCCGGCACAGCTTGTCATTACAAAGGGGAACAAAAAGGCGCAACAGGCAGACCCATACCTTTATTAATCCAATACCTACTAAACAGATGTAAATAAGATAACAATCGCTATGATGGAAAAAACTTACCAACCCCACGGCCTTGAAACAAAATGGTACCAACATTGGGAAACCAGCGGCTACTTTGAACCCAAGCCCAGTGACAAAGCCTATTGCATCATGCTGCCCCCACCTAATGTGACTGGCAGCTTACATATGGGGCATGCTTTTCAAGATACTTTAATGGATGCTTTAATTCGGTATCACCGCATGCGCGGCTATCAAACCTTATGGCAAAGTGGCGCCGATCACGCCGGCATAGCAACACAAATGGTAGTAGAGCGCCAATTAGCGGCACAAGGTCAAAGCAAACATGATTTAGGCAGAGAAGCCTTTATCGATAAAATTTGGGAATGGAAAGAAGAATCTGGCGGTAAAATCAGCCAACAAATGCGTCGTTTGGGCGCTTCTGTGGATTGGAGCCGGGAGTGCTTTACTTTAGACGATGAGCGCTCTGAGGCCGTTCGAGAATCTTTTGTCCGATTATTTGATGAAGGATTGATTTATAAAGGCAAACGCCTGGTCAATTGGGATCCCAAATTACACACGGCGGTATCTGATTTAGAAGTGGTATCAGAAGAGGAAGATGGCTTCTTGTGGTATATGCGATATCCATTGGCCAGTGACGAAAGTCAATATATGGTAGTCGCCACAACACGCCCCGAAACCATGTTAGGGGATGTCGCTGTCGCGGTACATCCAGATGATGAACGCTATCAATCTCTTATCGGTGAAAAACTTAGACTGCCACTGAATGACAGATTAATCGACATCATTGCAGATGATACGGTTTTACCAGACTTTGGTACTGGCTGCGTTAAAATTACACCTGCACATGATTTTAACGATCACGAAATGGGCAAGCGCCATGGTCTGGCCATGATTAATATTTTTGATGAAAGCGCAAGAATCAATCGCAATGCGCCTGTGTCCTATCAAGGCTTAGATCGATTCGCGGCGAGAAAACGTATTGTAGAAGACTTAGAAAAATTAGATTTAATCGAAAAAATAGAGCCTTATAAAGTCAAAATTCCTAGAGGCGATCGCTCAGGTGAAGTGCTAGAGCCCTATTTAACCGCACAATGGTTTGTCAAAGCCAAACCTCTGGCCGCCCAAGCCATCGAGGTCGTCAAAGATGGCAGAATCAAATTTGTGCCAGACAATTGGCAAAATACCTACTACGAATGGATGAATAATATACAAGACTGGTGCATCAGCCGCCAACTTTGGTGGGGACATAGAATTCCGGCCTGGTATGATGATGCGGGTAATATTTATGTCGGCCACAACGAAGAAGAAGTGCGCAACAAATATAGCTTAGGCACCACCAAACTGAAACAAGATGAAGATGTATTAGACACTTGGTTCTCATCCGCGCTTTGGCCTTTTTCGACTTTGGGTTGGCCAAACGAAACCGCAGAACTGGAAAAATACTACCCGACCAATGTTTTGGTGACGGGGTTTGATATCATTTTCTTCTGGGTCGCTAGAATGGTGATGATGGGATTAAAGTTCACGGACAAAGTGCCTTTTCATACTGTATTTGTACATGGGCTTATACAGGACTCGCATGGACAAAAAATGTCCAAATCCAAAGGTAACATTTTAGATCCCATCGATCTCATTGATGGCATTGATTTAGACACATTATTGCAAAAGCGCACTTATGGCCTTATGCAACCTAAAATGAAAGCAAAAATCGAAAAAAGCACGCGCAAAGAATTCCCAGACGGTATCCCAAGTTTTGGAACGGATGCCTTGCGTATTACGTTTGCCTCACTGGCCACCACAGGTCGCCATATAAGATTTGAGCTACCTCGCGTTGAAGGCTATAGAAATTTTTGCACAAAAATATGGAATGCCTCTCGCTTTGTATTAATGAATGTCGAAAATGAATCTTTGGGTACATCTGATAACGAACGTGAACTATCTGTTTATGACCAATGGATTTTATCACTGTGGCAAAAGACCAAAAAAACAGTCGCTCAACACTTCGAAGACTATCGTTTTGACCTGGTCGTACATGCGCTATATGAATTCACCTGGGATCAATACTGTGATTGGTACCTAGAATTCACAAAGCCAATACTGGCACAGTCCGATAACGAAAAACTAAAACAAGGCACTCGCCATACGTTAGTGAAGGTGTTAGACGAGCTATTGCGTGCTTTTCATCCTATTATCCCCTATATCACTGAGGAAATTTGGCAAAAAACCAATACTTTGTTAAACCCCAATCTCTCGGATGACCAAAGCATTATGTTACAAAACTATCCTGTTTCTAAGCAAGCGCTTATGAACCCAGATGCGGAAAATAAAATCACATGGCTCAAAACATTTATCACCAATGTGAGAACCATTCGTGCAGAAATGAACATCAAGCCAAACCAACCCATACCGGTTATTTGTGCCGGGGGCAATTCAGAAGATAAAAAAATGATTTCAGACTACGCTGACAATCTAAACTTCATTGCCAAAACATCTGAAATTACTTGTATAGACTCAAAAGAAACGGCGCCAATATCGGCCGCTAGTGTGGTAGGTGAAATGGAACAATTGATACCCTTAAAAGGCTTAATCGACAAAGCACAAGAAAGTGCACGTCTAGAAAAAGAAATGAATAAGCTTAAAAAAGATATCATCCAATTTAACAAAAAATTGCAAAATGAATCTTATGTCAAAAGAGCACCTGCTGAGATTGTCGAGCAAGAAAAAAATCGATTATCTATTGCGAATGCGAAACTGGCTAAGCTAAATGAGCATTTTGAGAAAATAGAAAGTTTGTAGGCAATATCTAACCTCACTCGGTGCTTCCGACTTCGCCCTTTAGCTATGGCGAGACAAGTCCCGCCACCCTCTCCTAAAATTAGGAGGGGGGCTAGATATTCGCTTTGCACATAGAATATAGAACCAACATAATATTGGGAGAACCGCAAAATGGATTTTGCACAAATCAGCTGGCACCTTATTCATGGCCTGCTCTATTGCGTATTGGGCAGTGCACTTACGGCAACTATTGTATTTGTTGTTTACTTACAATCCCGTCAAGAATTAGCCATTTGGCATCAGGATATCTTAAAATCAGAATACACAACAAAATCAAAAGTCCAAAACTTCAAGCAGTATTTAGAATTAGAAAAAACTTTATTCCAAGAAGTTGATAAAAAAATAAATCAAAAACTTTCATCTAATCAAAAAACCAAATTAAATCGCTTTTATCACAATAGCCTATCTTCCCCCGATAATTGGCCACAAAACTGGAACAAAAGCTTTGAATTCACCAGACCCGAGCCCAAAGCAGGTGTGTTATTGCTGCATGGCTTATCTGACTCACCTTATAGTCTACATACGATAGGCCAAACATTACATCGCTATCAAGCCAATGTGATTGGGTTGAGACTACCAGGGCATGGTACAGCGCCTTCTGGGTTATTAAAAGTACAATGGGAAGATATGGCCAGTGCCGTTAAACTAGCCATTTTACACTTGAAAAATTCTATTGGAGATAAGCCTATATATATAATAGGCTATTCAAATGGCGGCGCTTTAGCCCTGAATTATGCATTAAATACGATCAATGATTCTAATTTGCCCAAAATCAAAAACATTGTTTTAATCTCCCCTGAGATTGGTGTAGCCAAGCTCGCGCGTTTTGCTTTTGTACAAGAAAAATTAGGACATTTGCTGGGACTAGAGAAACTAGCCTGGAATTCAATTCGAGCAGAATATGACACTTATAAATATAACTCATTTGCACTAAATGCTGCGATTCAAGCCAATAGAATCACAAGTCAACTACAAAAAGAGCTGAATAAGCATATCAACCAAAAAACCATTGACCAATTACCCCCCATTATGACATTTCAATCTGCGGTTGATAATACCGTTTCAACCGAAGCTGTGGTTCAGAATTTATATAATAAACTATCAGGCTCTCAACATGAGCTCATTATTTTTGATATTAATCGTTACAATAATATGAATATGCTCATTAACTTTATGAGCCAAGAGAAAATGCTCAATTTAGTCGAAAACCAAGAAAACAATTATAAAACGACCATAATCACAAATACATCAACGAAGAGCTCAGAAGTACACGCTAGATTTTATCAGCATAAAACTTCAAAATGGATGAACCAAGAGTTAGCGTTGTATTGGCCAACTAATTTATATTCCCTCTCACATGTTGCCTTACCATTTGCTAAAAATGACACCCTGTACGGTGCAACAGATAATGAATATGGCCTGCAATTAGGCACATTGGCACTTTATGGTGAACGCGGTATACTACAAATTCCACCGGGTGATATTTTAAGGCTCAGATGGAATCCATTTTATAGTTATATGGAACAGAATATTTTGAGTTTTTTAGATTTGACTTATTAACTGTTGGGTTGATAACTAATTCAGCTGGAATTTTTTATTTTTACAGCTATACTTTACATATGTCTAATCAAGTTGGACACCACTATGATAGAAATTGTAGCAGTCTTAATTACTATTTCACCTCTACTCTTAGTAGCGATTCTCACACGCTGCATGTAATTGGTTATATATTTATAAATAAGTAGCCAAACCTAGTTCAAATTCTTACAAAATATCGGTAGCATATTGGTATTAGAATTTTAGCAACAGAAATACAAATGCCGTTAAACCCAGCGCTCGCTAGATTAATTAGAATTGCTTATAGAAAAGACTTTGCACAACTACATACCTTTCCTGTAGGAAAAATTAGGGATTATTTGTCACACCCTATTATACGAACCCCTTTGGCACCACATATTGACGTTCCTATCAAATCAGGCGTCAGCTTAAGATGTTTTACGCCAGCAGCATCTGACCCAGAAAAAGCATCCCCTGCAATATTTTTTATTCCCGCGTCTGCATTCATAATAGATAGAACAGAAGCCAGCAATTATTACTGTAGCTTAATTGCCAATCAAACTAATATGAAAGTCATTAATATTGCGCATCGATTAGCACCAGAACACAAATTTCCAAAATGTCTATATGACTGTATCGATAGCATAAAATGGCTACAACAAAACGCGCAGCAGTATCACATTAATCCTAATAAATTGGCTATCTGGGGAGAAAGCTCAGGTGGCACAATAGCCGCAAGCTGCACACATGTCCTCAAGTCTGAGTCCAATCCCATATTAAAACACCAAACACTTTTTTATCCTATGTTAGATTTGGTTAATTCATTTCCCTCAAAAAAATCTTATGGACAAGGTTATATGCTGGACAATACATTTATCAAATGGCTTGTTGAACGCGGATTCCGTCCGGAACAAGATAGAACAAGCCCTTTGGCGTCCCCTTTACTATCATCTGATTTTCATCATTTACCACCGACTACCATTATAACCGCTGAATATGACCCATTAAGAGATGAAGGCGAGCTATACAGCCAAAAACTAAAACAAGCGCAAGTCCCAACCTATCACAAGAGGTTTAATGGTATGATTCATAGCTTTATGCGATTCTTTAATAATATCGAAGAGCCTAAAACCGCAATGGCACTTGCCTGTCACCAAATAAAACTATATTTAAACTAAATACAAAGAGTTATAGATATGCCACTAAACCCAGCCCTAAAAAGATTAATCAGAATCGCTTATAACAATAATTTCGATCAGCTGCATACTTTCTCTGTAGAAGCGATGAGAGGCTATTTATCACATCCGAAAATACGTACGTCTGAAGCCCCTTTTGTTGATATTGCTATCAACCCAGAAGTCAATGTTAGGTGTTTTACCCCTCAAGGCACTGAACCTGAACAAGATTTGCCCGCAATATTTTTCATTTCAGGAACAGCATTTATTATAGACTGTCTTGACTCGTCCAATCAATATTGCAGTCTAATGGCAAATCAATCTAATATGAAAGTGATTAATATTGCTCACAGATTAGCACCTGAGCATAAGTTTCCTAAATTTTTGCATGATTGTGTCGATAGCATAAAATTTATGCAACAGCATGCCCAAAAATATCATGTCAACCCGGATAAATTAGCCGTATGGGGTGACAGTTCTGGCGCGACAATGGCGGCACTTTGTACTCATGTTCTTAAATCTCAAAGTAACCCTATCTTGAAACATCAAACACTTTTTTACCCGATGTTAGATTTAGTCAATTCTTTCCCATCTAAAAAAGCCTATGGGCAAGGTTATATGTTAGATAATACGTTTATCCAATGGCTAAATGAACGTGGATTTCATCCAGAGCAAGATCGCTCACACCCTTTAGTTTCTCCTTTGCTATCACCTAATTTTGAAAACTTAGCCCCAGCAACCATTATCACCGCAGAGTATGACCCACTACGAGACGAAGGGGAGCAATACGTTGAGAAACTAAAATCTGCCAGTGTGCCCACTTTTCACAAACGCTTCGATGGCATGATTCATGGGTTCATGCGATATTTTAATAATATCGAAGAACCCAAATTGGCCATGGCGCTTGCCTGTGAACAAGTTAAATTGAGCTTAAATCATATCTAAAATGGTTAAATATGCCCTTCAAGTTGTGGCATTTGTGACTGCCATTAATACCCTTGAGTATGGTGCTTGCCCATTAATTCCTGTTCTTCAAGATCATACCCCGCTGCATTATGCAAAAAACCCTGAAATACTTGCGCTTTTAGAATGCATGGCAGAACAACAAACAAACACACAACTTTTTAACTAGTTGCTCAGAAATTTCAGGAACCGACTCGGCTAAGTTTAACACCAGCTTAATGGCTTCTGACTCAAATTTTTCTGTGTACTGTTTGCGTTTTTGTTTGGTCATTATTTACCTTCCTGGTACTCAGTTTAGCAATTTTACTGAGTTGTCCGGAAGTGTGGGGGAAGGTCAATCCTCTATTATCTCATTTTTCGGGTTTGTTGGGCTGATTGCTCAAGTTTATCAGGTTGCTTGGCCTTCTCTTGATATTGTTGTTTGCATTCATCGTTATCCATCTTTACATCTCCACATTTTTGAGAAAGTTCTTCAACTTGATTGGCAACTTCAGTTAATAAGGTTCCCACTTTAGATTGATGTGTATACCCTTTTTCTTCTTGCAGTGATAATACATAACCTCTAAGTAAAGTACGGTTTTCTTCACTTGATGGAGGGGTATCGTTAAAATATTGCTTAACCGCATCTAGCACCGTCAAAACATCAGTTTTTCCCCTCAGATCAGCCCGATTATGCCTTTTTTGTGAAAATCTTGAAAAGAGTAATTGTTTTTCGCTAGATTTAGTCATTTCAAGCAAGTTATGCATATCTGTCTCTTCAGGTTTCGCAATCAATTTTGCTATTCCAAATTTTAACGCAAAAGGTCTATTTTCAGGGCTAAGTCGCGGCTTTTTTTTATCGATTTTGGCATTGTGCTCCAAACCCAACTCTAGAGCTAGTTGTTTTCCATTATCTGGATCTTCTTGTTTTCCTTTGTCTGGCGTATCACTACTATTTATTTCAGGTGTATTTAAATTTTCAATTATTTTATCCCTCACTTTATCCGGAAGATCGGGTGAAAGCATTTCAACCGCAAGCTCCATCTTGGGATCTAATTCATCTCCCCCCTCCTGTACGGTCCTTCCAGCTAAAATTTCGACAAGCTTTTGTTCGATATCGCTTTGATCCTTTACGCTGAGATCTTGAAAATCTAATGACAAACATTCTATCATCTTTGAATCCTTATTTAAGCAAGCGGTTACTAATGGTGAATGCGCACCATAGCAAGGATTTACAAGATCAATATTCCCTTGATTGATCATCTCATCAACCACTCCATGTTTTTTTTCTGCAATAGCACGACCTAACGGTGATTGAGTTTTACCGACAAGACCTGGCGGATGGGAATTAATTATATCTGAAAGTGCTTGCTTGGCTTTAGTGTCATCAAGGCCTGATATTTTTTTCTCATTAATATATCCTTCAAATACTGTCTTCGTCATATCTTGACCGGCTAATTGTGCTTTTGAGAACAGAATATTATCAGGAGTCTCCAAACTCATTCCATTTTGGATAAAATATTTTACAGCTTCTAAATCGTTTCTCTCTACAGCCATTGAAAGTACTGATGTTGAACCATTGTCAGGAGAAAGATTAATATCAGATGGAATACCGTTCTCCTTCCTCTTTTCTAGTAAACCAGTTAACAGTGATTCTCTACTTTGTATATTAGCATTAACTTCTTCAGGCTGTATTTGGGGCGCTTGCTTATATGTTTCAATACAAATAGGCAAATTCTGAAAGTCTCCCGTTAAGGAATGAATTGGAATTGATTTTACAAAATCATCAAGGCTCAGTTCTAGTTCAGATGTCAATGTTTTACCTGAGTCTAGGTCAACAGCAATATTACCAGTCATTTGATTGGCATCATAATAGTGAATTTTATCCGATTGATCATCATAATAAAAACCAGTGCTATGGCCTGGAAAATCTAGTCTATTAAAAGTATTCGGATGGTTTTTAGCATAATGTTCTATAATAGATTTCAGTTCACTTTCATCTGCACATATAAACTGAAGTCGATCAACCTGTTCTAAACCTAATTGTTTATTAATGTCCCATTGATATTGATCAAGACCGTTTGCAGTTCGATCTTTAAATCTAGCTTGAGCTAAGCTGGCTTGTTCAACAAAATACAGAATGTCGTGATGTTGGTCTTGTGTTAAATTATCAAAATCGGAAGAAACAATATTGTTTATATTATTAAAAAAAGCATTTTGTTTTCCATCTGTTTGTGCAGAAACACCGCTAATAGCCCACATTGAGGTTAGCCCACTACACCACCCTTTTTCAGCGTCATAAGGGATTTTGAACTGTGTCCCTGGGTTTTGTTGATTGTGCCATTTAACATATTCTCTAATTTTATTACATACTTGGCCTTGATTTAAATTAACTATTTGAGTATCTATATCTGGTGCATTCGCTTTTAGCTTTCCAAACAATTCTTGTTGTTGGTTAACTTTTGTTTCTAGCCCATCAAACTTTTCAATTATTTGTTTATATTTCTCAGCATTTATCCCACCCTCCTCCGCCAGGGAACGTGCAACATCAACCCCCTCATCACCACCTAATCCGTCTTTAATTATTTTTATGCTGTGTTTATCATGCTGAATACTTTCTTCTAAAAATAGCAATGTTGTTAAGCCAAAGTCAGCTTGAAGATTAGGATCTATGATGTTTCGTTCTACAAAAGGTCTAACCAATTCAGCCATATTTTCTTTGATGGCCACTTTAACAAGCGGTTGGGCACAAATAATCCCTTCAGAATGAGGGGCATTAGTAACTGTTAATTCCGCTTTACAATTTTGAGATTGCTCTAATAGTTCCAGCCATTGAACCCCACCTTCTTGTGTTGACTTTAATGCGTGATATCCCGGCCCCAAACAGGTGGCTTGTTGGAGCTGGCGATCAAAAAATTCTTGCAGTTCTGAAAACGCAGCTTGATCTTGATTTTCTATTGCTAAACCCACAAGATTAGATTGCTTACCCGAAACTTGTGTGCTGACAAGCCTTTGCATGAAATTATTGCCTTCAGCTTCACCAGATAACCGTGCACCTTCAGCAATACTCTTAATCTGACCCTTGATTTTTTCGGACAGTATTTCATTTTGCGGATCGCTTGCTTGATATTCTAACATTGCAAGCAGGACGTATTGGGATTGTTGCAAATACTCGCTTGAATCATAGTCAATGTCGACAATAAATTGGTCAATTTTTCTCAAAGTATCGCTCTCATTTGAGCGTAAATTAGATAAGATACTAAGGTTATCAGTACTACCTTTGTTAAAATCGAGCATTGTAGGAAATCTCTACTGTGTGGTTTGTAAATATTGGACTTGGTACATTAGGTAATAGTTCAAAAATTCAGAAAAAAATGTAGCAGCAATTTAGAAAAAGATTTCAGGGTGGTTGCACTACTTTGAAATACAACGATTGTTTTCTTGTTAATAAGAATTTATTGATTTATACTTATTAAGTGTTCTTTGTTTGTATCTGCACATACCTCCTAGCTAAAATCTTAGGGGAATTAGGCTATTTGAGCTAAAGTTGCATAAAAAATGGGGGAATATGGAATAACCATGAACAATTTTGAGTCCGTTTTTAATGCAAGGTTGTCCAAAGAGGACAATTGCTTATTGTCGGAGTGAATAGCTGCCTTTTTTGATGGAGATGTATAGCATCATGCCTAAAGATGATAAACAGAAAAAACTAACAACTAATGATTTGGATGCTCTACTTAAAGAAATTAAGAAAAGGGAAGAGCCCGATATGATTAACATGAGAAACGAGAATGCTCAAAAAGATAGTGAAATTCCAAATCCCACTATCGATGAACCAGAAATTTCATCTAAAAGAAAAGCAAACAAGAAGAAGTAATTGTTGGCACTTTTGCAACAATATATTTTCAGAGGAATTTTGTATTATGCAGCAGCAGTTTTCAATGTGATTGGCCAATAGATCATAGTGTTTGTCAATAGAACATGGGAAAATGAGCTGATGGCTCAAGTAAGTTGAGCGTAGCGAGTGTTATTATCTAAACAACCTCAATACATAATCTGATCTGGCAACACTTTTCCGAACAAAATTTTAATTGATTTCTGCGCGCATCTCATATTCTTCAGGTGAAAAATAATCATTAGCAGAATGTATTCGTTTTCGGTTATAAAAAATCTCAATGTACTCAAATATTGCGTTTTTTGTTCCCCTCTAGTCTTGTAATTAATATGATAAGTTAGCTCAGTTTTTAGAGTATAGAAAAAACTTTCGGCTACACTGTTATCCCAGCAATTTCTTTTACGACTCATACTTTGAATTACGCCATGTGCTTTAAGTATTTTTCGGTGACTATCAGCAGCATATTGGCTATCTGAGGAGAAAGCTCAGGTGGCAGAATAGCCGCAAGCTGCACACATTTTCTCAGAGAAACTAAAAGCTGCCAGTGTGCCTACTTTTCACAAGCGCTTCGATGGCATGATTCATGGGTTTATGCGATATTTTAATAATATCGAAGAACCCAAATTGGCCATGGCGCTTGCCTGTGAACAAGTGAAGCTGAGCTTAGAGCATACCTAAATTAAACCACCTCTAATACAGCGGTGGCATTTTCTAAATGCAAAATAAAATCTGATATTTGAGAGCCAGGCACTGTGCCTATGTTCTCAAATATCAGTTCAGTACCCGAGAATTGGCTGCTGACATCAGCGTTATTGAGTTGCACTATTACGTTGGCATTTTCTTGTGATTGTTCAAAACGCACAAATACATCTTGAAGATTTATCACACCATCCTGATTGGTATCAAATACATTTTTAAATTGCAATTGATTTTCTTGAGCCCCGACCAAATCTCGAATATAAACCGTTGGTACAGATTGATTGGCAAAATCAATGATAAAGTGATCTTCTCCTCTACCTGATTCCATATAGACAACGCCACTTAACGATTCTGTAGAGAGTATATTGTTATTGTGATCGCCTATGAGCTTCTCAATTTCTGTTGTATCAGAATACAAATGTATGGTCAAATCAGCTGTTTGAGTCGTTTGGGTAACCGTGTCTAATAATGTGTAAGTGAAAATTTCATTCTGTGGTGTATCCACAGAAGAAGCAACGTATTGATAGTTCCCACCATTGTCTATCATCAATTTTCCTTCCATCGGCGTTGGGATTGTTATGATAGCCCCATCGCTCGGCAAAGTAATCTCAACCGTATGATTATTATTAGCAGATATTGCGACACTATTTAATTGATGGTTGATAATAAAGTTTTGCGCATTATCAACATCAAAACGAACATTCGTCACAATACCATTACTTGCCCAAAATAAATCATTGACCAAAACATTGCCAGATAGCACTTCAGGTAATGTATCTAATAACTGCTGTGAAAAGGTAAATAGTTGTGCATCAGGTTCAACGATATTATCTAGCTTAGATACAATTGGCTCTAACGGCTCTTGCAAGCTTTCATCTGGATCAATACCAATAGCAAAGACTTCAATATTATCGACCAAAGAACCAGGTACCTCTGATGGGGTATCTTGAATAAAATCTTGCCACGTGCCCCAGTCATTAGGCCAGTTTGTTTGATCTAATGCAGAATGTCCGGTATTGGCCACACCATCCGAAATAAAATATACAGCATGCTGGTAATCTTCTAAATTTGGATTAACAACATCTTGTTCTAAATTCTGCCTGGCATGATACAGCGCTGTATCAT
>CAZWHY010000032.1:0-40774 GCA_964633725.1 Uncultured Candidatus Berkiella sp. | reverse complement strand
TGAAGTATGACGAGAGAAGTTAGCTTAGGCTAGATGGGTCAAAATGACCGCTTACTTTAGTTCGCCATCTTTAGTTGCAGCTTGTGATAGGGCGTGAAAGCTATTCATCACATCTGGCATTTCTTTTCTTAAAGCGGCGAGAGCTTTGGAAAGATTTTTTGTGATTTCTTTATGATTTTTAGACATGGGTGTGCTCCTGCAATAATTTTAGTTTTTCAGAGTTTGTTTTTATGTGATTAAGGCTATTTATCCAATGCTGAATTAAGTGATTTGTGTCTTGTTGAACGGGATGAAAAGAAGGTTTAAGATATGCCCAGTATTTTTTCATGCTGTCTCCCCGAATACGTCTGCAGGCCTGTACTATGGATTTATAAAATCCTAAAGAGCATAATTGTTTATCATATTTGGCCATATGAAAAAAGGGTCTAATATAGCTGCTCACTTGAATAATGGTCATGAGCCAAAAAGCCATTATACGCATACCATAACCGATACCAACAGGCTTTAGCATATCGAAAATAACGGTTTTGTGTTCTAGTTCCTCTATTGCGTGCCATTTCCATACTGCTGCAATGTCTTTGGGCATTTTAGCAAAGCATTCTGGGTATTGTAAGTAGCCGCTCGCAACAACGGCTGTGTAATGTTCGCCCGCTGCCGCCATAGCCAATCTGAATTTTTTTCCTGCTAACAAAGCGATACTGCCGGTTATCCAAAATTTATATTGGCTAACATTGAGCTTAGGGTAATGAGGCGCGATTGTACTCCTGAATAAACGGGTATGCTCTCGACCATGATAGGCCTCTTGTTTTAAAAAATTTTTAATATCTTGCTTTAATTTTGGCGCCTGTATTTGTGAAGCAAAAACTTTCACGCAGTGGATGAAGAATTTTTCACCGTATGGCAAATAAGCCGCCAGCACATTCATATGATATGTTTGCACTGGCGAGTTATTGTTCCAATGTCTAGAATAATGGTTTGTTAGTTTGAAATTGATGGCTCTGGGCGTAATGGCCATATAGTTTAAATATCCTCTACTAATAGTTTTTAATACTTTTTTAATACTTTGATTTTCATTCGATAGATAAAGCATACCATATTCACAAACCCATACAGGGTTACCATCATCCAAGCTTTTTCGGGGGAGGCGCCTTTAATGACGATAAAATAGTATGTCGGTAGCAATGCAAAGATCCAAGAGTTCAATGCGTTTGTGACCAGTATAAATACAGTATCTTTTGCGGCAGTGAGGACGCCAGCGCTGATCCAAACAAGCCCATCGAATATAAAGTATAAGAATATCCAAGTGCAAGAGAGTGCAGTGTAATGCAAAACCAAATCAACGGTATCTTTGCTCGTCTCAGCGGATAGAAAGTCTTCTAATAACCATTCAGGGTGAAAGACTAATGGTACAATTAGGATGCACGCAATGCCTAAGTGTAACATAAACGATGAAAAAAACACTCTGGGGATAGGGCTGATATACTTTGCCCCAATTAAATTTGAGGTGACCGCAATGACACCTTTGCTTAATCCCTCTGTGGTAAAGGCAACTAATCCAAATACACTTTGCCCAATCGCCATAATGGTTGCATGCGTATGACTGACCATCGACAGGATATGAAATTGAATGCTCCAAGCAGCAATTTCTACCATGTGGCCTAATGCGCTTGGTAAGCCTATTTTAATACATTCCAGTAGTTCTTTGGTATTTAAGTGTGCTTGGTGCGTTTGATATTTGTTTCTATTTGCTTTATTCAAAAATACAGCAAGCAAAATAACAAGCTGAATGACTTGAGAAATAATCGTCGCAACAACCGCCCCCAAAATCCCCATTGGCTCAAAAATATTTTTGATGCCAAAAATTAAAACCAAATCTAATATAATATTAATTACATTCCCGGCTATCACAACACTGGTAATGAGTTTTACTTTACCTCGCCCGACAAAAAAAGCTGTTAGTGCGGTATTTATGCCAATGAGTGCGCTAAAAGAGAGCATCCATTTAAAATAAATACTGCCTTGTGCGTGATATCGTTCAGGAATAAATAAGTGTGGGAATAATTGAGCAATAGGTAGTAATAATGCGCCCAATAACAATGAAAACCAAATCATTTGCCAAACGGGGGAGGCTAGCTTATGGTATTGTTTCGCACCATTGTATTGGCCGACAAAGACTTCTGCTATTCCGGCTATCCCTAGTATCAACACTTGGAAAACCCATATGGAGAGGCTTGCACCTGCCGCAGCATTCATAGACTCTACCGAATATTGTGCCAAAATATATCGATCGAAGAACATCATCAATGCGCCTGATAAGGCGGACAGCATTAATGGAAATGAGATAGTTGAGATCTCGCGAATACTACCAACGGGGTGGCGAGTTAAGGCGCAGAACGATTGTGGCATTGGGTTGCTTGTTGCAGACATAATAATCCTCAGGCAAGTTAAACTTTTGAATATTAAATTCCAGAATAGTTAATTAACTTAAAGTGTGAAGATTCTCATACTGATTATTTTCTTAAAATTTGATTACGATGCCTGGATTTTGTATTGATTATCTATTGAAGTCAAGCCTACATATGGCGGTATGCGGGTGGTACAAAAAAGAAAAGATCCTATACTTAATTTATTAAATCATTGGGTCAGCTAATTCTTAAGGATAATCACATGTTCTCATATAGGTCGTTCGTTATTTTTATGTGCTTTATCAGCATCTCTAGCAACTTGCAGGCTGTTGAAAAAAGACCCACTGTAGAGTTCAACACCCAAACATATTATCTAGTCAGTTTCTTTAGAGGGGCAACTAAAACAGTCGAAACGTATATTCCCAAAGGTCAAAATTTATCGAATTATACCGCTCAGATAGAGCGCGTTGAGTTACATGATATTTTTGACGTGGATGTTGCAGCAGAAGGTTTAGGTTATCAGTACGACAACAACAGATTGCCCTATAAAATAATTAAAAATAAGAATGAACCTATTTTAATGGGAACGTATTTTTCTCCTATGCACACGGTTGTGTTAGATAAAGAGATTTATATTTTTAAAGTGCTAAAAAATTCTAGTAGAGTGGTTTATTACTCATATTTAGAGCGAGAATTTGTCAAGCCAGGTTCTGATGAAATGAAAGAGAGGATAAAAAATACATCGCTTCTTTTGATTGATGAAAAATATATAGAGAAAATGAAAATCTTAGAGATTGATTGACCTCTCCCTAGTTAGTTGTTGATCTAACACCATGCTTGCTGTAGGATGGCGAACTCTAAATATTTTTTATTTTGTAGTAGGCGAAAAAGTCATGAGAAAATTAGAATTAAATGAGATTAAGACGGTTTCTGGTGCTAATGGCTATACATGTAACTACAACTATGATGCCCTGAAAGATACACTAGATTTGATAGAAAAAGAATCCAAAATAGCGGGTGTTCTTGCCGCTGCTTTGGTTACAGCCGTTGCGCTTCCCTTTGGTGTACCTGTTGGTATTGTTGCTATCGTCGGTACTGCTGCAGGACTTTATACATATGGGTATGAAAAGCAAAATCATGAACTATCACCTTGGGCTTATTCTTAAATAAATTTAGGATTAGAAATAAAGTCAGGAAGTTATCAATTATATTGATTTTAACATTAGGTTTGCATACTATGGCGGTGTTTTAATGTGCAATTTTAATATTTTATGGTGGTACTTATGCGTGAGTTATCTGCGAACGACTTAAAGAGCATTTCGGGTGGGATATATTGTGTTGATGGTGTTTCCTACGACTATATGGTCGATACAATTGGCTCTGTGCTGCAGGACGCTGAAATGGTGCGCTTAATGAGTTTAGGGGTTGTGGGCTTTATCGGTGCTGCTACTGGCGTATCTATACCCTATACAATCATTGCGGCCTTATCCATTAGCCAGTTTGCCTATGATTACGAACTTAAAAACAGTGAGTTATGGCCCTGGAGCTGGACTTAATTTTCCAGAACCCCCAAAATTCTAAAACTCAAGGACGAGTTATAATGAAATTTATAAAAAAATGGCTGGATAGCCGACCCACTATAAGAAGAGACTTATCGATGGTGGTTAAGTTAGTTTGCTTTGCCATGATTATGGTTTTAATTGCATATTTCATCGACGATGTCTCCGAGCGTATTAATATTCTGTAAATATTTGCAATCCTCATAGCTTGTTGCTTATTATATAAGAAAACAAAATAATTGATTTTCTAACTATGTCTAGAAGTAAACTTTGCCTCACAATTTTGTGTCTATCTTTTCTCAAGGTTCTTACCATGAGTTCAATTTCTTATGCGTGCATAAAATACACGGGAAAGTTAGTGGACTACGGTGCTGACGCGGTTCATGCATATGCACAGTGTAAACATGGCCCTGATGGAAATTTGTTACTGGATGATTTTATCTCTCCTTTTTTAGATGACTTTGACAAAAAAATTATTTTAGATGCGGGGTGTGGCGCTGGGCATTGGTCTAAGTTAGGTGCGCAAAAAGGTGGCATTGTGCATGGGATTGATATTCAGAGCAAGATGATAGAACAAGCTGAAAGTAATATTGCAAACAGTGCATTGGAAAATAAAATTTTCTTTCAATTAGGTGATGTACGAGCACTGTCATATCCCAATGATTTTTTTGATAGAGCACTCAGCATTAATTTAATTTGCAACTTACCTGGTGATGTTGACCAATGTGAAGCAAACGAAGGTTTAGAGGCGCATTTTTCAGAATTGTTTCGTGTATTAAAGAGGAAAGGGCGCGTTATTATTTCTGGACCTAGCTCAATGGCAGAAATTTTAACCAATGGCAAACGCCCCAGAGCAGAAATAATAGAAGAAGTGAAACAGACGCTTGCCAGAAACCAGCAGGTTTTTAATGAAACCACGGCCTTGAAGTTTGCTGAGCAATTTACAGATGTATTGCGCGCTAGTTTTATCTTAGAAAATGGTCAATTAATTTTAGTCCAAGACAAAAAGCAATTGCGACAGGGGCAAAAAGTCTTACGAAAAATACCCGGCTTGGCTTTATTTATGTATTACCACCCCGAAAAAATCGTCATTAAAGAGCTTGAAAAAGCAGGATTTAAGATCAAAAAAATACGACGCCCTATCATGAATATTGAAAAAAATATTTTTTCTAATGAATTAGGTGTGGAATACACAGAACATAATCCATTTTTTATCATTGAAGCTAAAAAGGGTTAAAAAAAATCCTAAAAACATTACGCAAAAGGATATTGCTTAATGCTAAATGCGCCTATCGAAGAGGATGCGCCTCAAAAACCCCATTTTTCTTTTTTAGCATTAAAAGGCGGGGGTAGCAGAGGACCAATACATATTGGTATCATGATGCTGCTGGAGAAGTTGGGCTTGCTGAGCAGCATTGCAATGGTAGGTGGTACATCTGCGGGAGGGATAGGTGCATTACTAATTTCTTCTGGTTGGTCTTCAGATAAAATTCGTGAAGAGCTGGCGGCTTTAGATTTATACGATCTTATTTATCAAGAATATACTGTCACAGCGTTATACAGACTATATATGGGGCTTGGGCTGCATTCAGGTCAAAAAATCTATGAATGGTTTCAGGACATTATTGAACAGATAACGGGTGATGAAAATACAACTTTTTTAGAATGGCATCAATTAGTAGTTGATAAAACTATCGTTGAGAAGGAAGATAAGAAAAAAAAGAAAGATGTCAAATATCCAATGAAAGATATTTGTCTGGAAGCACATAATACCAGCACAGGCTTCAATGAAGTATTCTCTCATATTTCCCAACATAAAGATGTGCCTATTGCAGATGCCCTACGAGCGACAATGGCCTATACAGGGTTTTTTACGCCTTGGGAAATAAAAGGTCATCTATACGCAGATGGTGGTTTACAAGCGGATTGTCCTGTTAAGTTATTTGAAGCTATTGATGGTGCTCCCAATCCTAAAATGCTTGCGGTTTGGCTGGATGAGCCCGAGCGACTAAATTACTTTCAGAATAAAACACCATTAAAACCTTCTGTCCCTAAAAATTTAACGGAATTTATATATGCTAATATCTTGGGGATGTATAATGTTCAATTAAGAGCACTCGCCCACAGCCCATACAAAGATAAATTTATGCTTTGTGATACCGTTGGGATAGACACCTTTGATTTTTCAAATACAACTGATAATCAGGAAAAATTAATTCAATCAGGGTTTTATGGTGGTTTGCGTTACTTTTTGTTAAATTACCCAGAGTTTACCAAGCAATTCTTTAGTCCAGCTCTTATTGCGCATATTGAAGCATTGGAACATCCTATAGCAATTTCCCAGTTTGAAGAAACTCCCATGCTGGTATCCTTCGCTTCTTTAAAACTTGATAGTGACGATGAGCGTGAGGATGACGATATTTTGTCAATAGACGACGAGGAAAAATGGGCGATCATATCACCTTTATTTGATGCGATGAAAGTGTCTTCCTCAGTCTCAGGGTCTAGTTCTGAAGCATCTTCTTCAAACTCTAGTAACGTGCCTGAAAAAAAATCGTCTTGGTGGAGGTTATTTGGGTATTAAACTATTTAAGTTAACATACTATCAGAGATGACACAGTTCTGTGAACACTCCCAGCGGAACCTCACGCTCGTAATATTATAATTTACTTGTCCGGGTTAGTGTAGCCACTTCAAGACATCATGGCTTATCACACCAATCAATAGAAGCGAGGGCGTTTGCAAGGCTTCTCATTCTCGTTATCACCAGAGTCATCTTCACGATATCTTGGCCCTAACTCAATTAATGACGGGCGTTGTACCTGAATAGTTGATTTAGGTGTTGTTTCTTCTAACGTTAACCAAATAGATTTTCCGTGGTTGTTTGGAAAACTTATAGTTTTAAGACCATAATTTAAAGCCGTTTCAATTAGGATGGGAGGTATTGCGCCTGTATATCTTATTTGCGTATCCTTTATGAGCCAGGATATAACAGGCTGTGGGGCAGATTGGTACATTTCTTTTGTGGGCTGTTTTGATTTGTCATTTTTTTCATTGGATTCTTGAGCATCCACTAGCGTATTTGTTAGGCTCTGATAAGGCATATACGTAGATTGAGGTTGGTGTTCGCGGGAAAAAAGGGCAGGGGATTGTTTTTTAAATTCATCATGGCATAGAAATAATGCTTCTTCATCACATACCGTTTCAAAATTACTCGAATCATAATCTCTAAAGCCCACAGCATAGCCTATTTTCCCTTTTCTGTAGCGCATAACACGACCTGCCTTTTGTGCATTGTCATTGGCCTTTTGTGCAATATCATCTGCTGCTTGTTTTTGGAGATCCAAAACAAAATCTAGGTTCTTATCTGAAAACCCAACTCTTAACATGCGTACGGCTAAAATAACACAAGGCTCTGTAGATTGTGAAAACTGTTCTATCTGTTGTTGACAGTTTGTTTCTTGTGAGTGTGCTTGATATGCATGCATATTAGTGGATAACAATTCTGCACAGGTTTGTACATCACGAATATTCGGTAAATAAATGATACCTTTTAAAGTGTTTAATTTTTGCCCATTTGGGTGTGTATGCGTTGTTAGAAATTTATGCATGCTTTGAATGTATTTTTCAACAGCATTTTTTGAGTATTCTTCATCCACCGTATTGAGAATAAATGGCGAAAGAACTTTATCTTTGACACCTTCTTTTCTTGGGTAAGTGTATAGATGCGTGTGTTTATTTGTCATCCATTTTGCAGGTGTTGCGCTAAGGGCTAATATTTTAGTTGCCTCAGTTTGAAATGCAACCTGAATTTCCACCACGTGAGTATCCTTAAACATGTGACTCTCATCCAAAAATATTCGTTGGGGCACCATCATGTTTTTTTGTTTAATATATTTCAAAAAACTGGCTTTGCAAAATATCATTACAACTGGTTTACCACGAAGAGAATCATTGGTTTCTAGTGTTGCAGCAGATATGTCATTTATATTTGAGCTGACCTTCACGATTTGATGGGGTGCCAGAATTGATGCTTTGTTATTCCGAATATCCTCTATAAAATCATCATAAAACTGCTGAACTAATTGCTTTGTTGGGGTTACAATAAAAATGGGACGAGAGGGATCCTTGTTTAAGTTTATTTGTGCCAACGTTATTTGTAGGCGCGTTTTACCTGCGCCAGTTGTCATCTGAACCAGCTCGAAATCTCTGGTTGATTGGGTGATTGCTTGGATAGCCGTGCATTGGTGAGGGTATAATTCAAAGTCATCAATAGATATATTTGAGGCAGAGGAATCTATCGTATTTGCTATGGCAGCCAAGTTAATTTCATCAATGTATGGAATATGGTTGGCCTCTGCATGAGATTCTAATAAATTAACGCTATTATTTATTTTTGCTGTTGTTGTATGATATGCAATTTTCCCGTGTACAATTTGTTGAATACTTTTAATTGCAAAATGTATTAATGAAGAGGCGTTGGCATCTAGTAAGTGATATTCAAAATGGCATTCAAGAAATTTTTCAGGGGTTAGTTGAATGTGTTGAAGCGCCTTTTGGGTGACCTTGGCGCACACGCTTTTAAACTGACTTAACCTGCTTAAGGTGAATGAGTTTTTATCAGCAATACTTACAGATAATTGGCCAAACGCCTTAACCATAATCAACTGCATAAAGTAGTCCTCAGCCCAGTAGTTACCACATGAGTTTGGGAAAAATAAATTAAAAACATCAGCCTTATTAGGGAGCTTAGTTTTTAGTTGAGATATATCGACCATAAAGAGTTTAGAACCAAGAGTTCTTTGTTGAAATGCTTGAGCGCGATAGAGGTGGGTTCTAACGCTTAAACATACCTTATTAGCGCGATGGTTATTCAGCTCGTCAAATAGCTGCCCCCAATCTTTTGTTTTTTCGTTGCTAGTGTTAATGGTTTTGAGGTTATCATCCATAAATATGCAGCTTTGTAAATTCAGGTCATATGCCATCAGCATCGCCGCGATTCTACGACTATTAATACAACCTAAATTATCAGAATAATCTCCATGAGAGTGTGAATACAAATTTTCAATTACCAAAATATCTATGCTTTCTGGTAAGTCACTATTTTTATACTCTAACTTAGACATAACGGACACAACTCGGCAGTTCCCAGGATGTTCTGGGTAGCATGCATTCTCTTTGCGGCCAGCAAAGACAAATAGAACTTTTTCACCTTCAGTGATTGCACGTGTGGTGTAAAATTTCATAATGGCACTATTGTTTTTTATAATATTTTCTTTCCTTTCGAAAATTTCTGATGTCGCCCTAATCTGAGACTTTAGGCCTAGTTGGTTTGGCAACAAGGGCGCACCTTCTCCATGAGCAATCTTTTCTGGCAGACTAGGAATTGAGTCAAGACCTAAATATTTATTTGCAATGCCCGCTTGAAGTGGGTTTGTTTTATTAGCTTTTGGTGGACGCTCAAGATGAGAGTCAGGCGTCTCTGGCAAGTAATCGTAGTTATCTTTTAAGCGTGATGGTTTGGTAGGATTTCGGGTTGATACTTGAGTCTGTAATGGTGTCTGAATTGCCGTAAGCTCGCTCATTTGCACATTAGCTGAAGGATTGGTGGCAATCTCTTCCTCTACAGTTTGTATAGATGTTTTTATCGTTGGTTCAGGGGAATTATTATTGTTTGAATAAAAGAGCTTTAACAGGTTTCCATTTATCATCTGTTCATGCTCTTTTGCGTAGGCACGAGCGTCTTGTTGCAGCAATAGAGGAGATTCAGATATCTTAGACGCAGTGAGTAGTGCTTCAGCAAAAATATACAATAAAATAACTCTGTCGGGCAATTGAAACACGGCTTGTCGTTTTATATAGGCTATTAATATATTCGTGGTTTTGTATTTAAATACACTGAGATTATTTGTGGATTGGTATAGAGCCGTGAACATATCTTGCGGCGAACAGTTTTTCTCTAACACATCTTTTATAAAACGTGTAACCGGTAGGAGTAAATTGTCACTGAAATATAAATTGTGAATTTTAGTTCTCACTATAGCTATAGTATCTGGGCACTCTTGTATCTGGAGTGCAGCTTTGTCCTTCTTGGCTCTCTCGTAGAAATGATTTCTATAGAGATCAGAGTCTAATTTTTCTATTAGCTCTATAGTTAAATATATAACTTTTTTATTTTTGCTTTGTATCTCATGAAAATGCTTTATAATTTCATCCGCTTTGTCAAATTTATCATTATCTATACTTATCTCGAGTATTATTCGAAGTGCTCTAATTTCATGCTGTAGACAATCTTTATAGATTGTTTTGCAATGAGTTATCAAGCCCGTTGGGCAGACATATGGGTTTGAGACGAGCGCTTTAAGCAGTAGGAGCCGATCTGCTGTTTTTCTAATGACGAGGCATTCTAGGAGCTGATTGATTAGTCCTACTTGGGTACTCGTTATATTATTAATACAGCCTGCGATATCCCTAGCCGATAAGCTATTATCTGCTTTATTAATATTATATAAGTACAGAGTAAATTTTGGCTTTTTATTGAAAATAGCAAGAGCCATATATAAACCGGTTAATCCAGGCTTATTAGGTTTTGGATAGTCTTTAAATGAGTTTTCGTTTTCATCATTTAGGGTTGATAGCCAATTGTTGAGCGTGCGAGTTTCATAAGTATCTAGTTCGAACTTTTTCCCCTGTGGGGTAATAAACGTTGTTTCTTGGTTGCCTGTGCCGGAAATCATTATTCTAAATACCTTACTTTGTTTGTAATTAATCTGACTATAAATTAAGTTAAGGCTATTATAATTGCTATATTTTAAATATCAATAAAGATACAACCTTTTATCTATTTCGATGATGACACTGTCTGGTTTTGCAAGGGCAAGCGGATAAAAGCACTATAAAGCCGAATAAGCGGAAGCAACATGTGATTAGTTGTTTTGTTTATCGTGAGGTTCCGGTGAGTAATTGCTGCGCTATCTTTCAAGCATACACTGCCAATACACGCTTTTCTGGTAGAATGGCTCGCCATGAAGTATTAAATGGAATTTTTTGTGACCGCATTATAGAGCTGACCCAGGCCGAGAAGACAGAACTGATCTCTCGTATAAGCTTACCGAAGATGATAGCGATATTCTTGTTGGGCTAATTAAATTTAACTGCTGGTTACAAACACGCATTGCAGAGAGAAATGTTTCTATCTATAAACTGCGCGACGCTTTCTTTATTTCATCTGAAAGATGCCCCTCAAAAATACAGAAAAACCCAAAGGCACAACCAAGCCTTCAAATAAACGTGCAACTTCTAAAAGTCACGGTCGCTTGAGTGTGGATGATTATACTGACATTTATACAGTGAATGTCGAGCACACAGAATATAAAGCTGGGCAAGAATATCCAGGGCCTTTGTGGCCGAAGATTATGGCCAGTCTCTCCAGGTAATTACTGGACAGGGTTTCGGCAAAGCAACGAAATATGTACAAAAAAAATGCCTCTACAGGATCTCAGCATCAAGTGGAAGGTAAATATTTTTTTTCTCTGAATGGCTAAATATTGTCCCAGTTTTAATGTCAAAAAACCATAAATGAATAATAAGCCTTTCTTGATCAACGGCTTCTTTAAGCCATGGAAATGTTAAGCAATTATCATAAGATTGGGTTAGTGCTTTTTGTGCGCAAGCATCAACATTATCAATGTCAAAGCCATCTGGATTAATAATAGAGACCCAGTTTGATATAAAATCATCTTGGGTTGGGGCTTGTTGCTTGGCTTTGTCTAATAGTGCTTGAATACCACCACATTGACTATGGCCTAAAATGATAAGATGTTTTACCTTTAAATGGCATACACCAAACTCAAGTGCCGCACTGGTGCCATGGTGTGAATCATCGGTTTCACAAGGTGGGACGATGTTTGCAACATTACGTACTACGAATAGATCGCCTGGGTCGCATTGAAGCATTAGGGCCGGATCGACGCGAGAATCACAGCATGCTACCATCATTATCTTAGGTTTCTGGCCATAATCAGAGAGATGCTGCATAACAGATTTATTTTCTGAAAAATACTTATTTCTAAAAGCCCTGTAACCCTCTAGAATTTTTTTAAAGCTTTTCTTCATGTGACCCCAAGTTGCACACCTAACATTTATTGGTGCGCCTTTAATAACCATAGCTATATATAATATAAAAGTTAATAGATTTCAATAATTAGATAGAAAACTAAGAATGAAATATTGAGACGAGTATAACAATAAGGCCATCAATGAAAATTTTTCTTGTACTAATCATTATCGCAGCTTCCATTGCAGGTTATTTCGGTTATCAGCATTATGTAAGCCCTCATCAATTAAATTCCCGAACATTATATGGCAACGTTGATATCAGAGATGTCAATTTAAGTTTTAGAGTACCTGGGCGAATTGAAAAAATGTTATTCGAAGAGGGAGATATTGTTAAAAAGGGAGATTTGGTTGGAGAACTTAACCCTGATCCTTTTCAAGATGAAGTTAATGCCGCAAAAGCCGAAGTTGAAGCTATACGTGCGGTGAATTCAAATGCCCAGAAAGTCTATAAGCGAGCTAAAGAGCTATTTGAAAAAGGTACGGGTTCAGAAACCGCATACGATGATGCCTCAGCTAAACTACTTGAATCAAAAGCACGCGTTAATGTTGCGAAAGCAAGACTAGAATTAGTAGAAACACAGCTAGGCGACACCCGACTAATCGCACCCTCTGATGGCATCATGATTAATCGTGTTCATGAAATTGGTGCTATTGTTAATTTTGGGCAAACAGTCTATACCCTCGCTTTAGAAAAACCTGTTTGGATTAGAACTTATGTCACGGAAACACAGCTGGGCACTATATATCCCGGCATGAAAGTGAAAGTATCAACGGATAGTCAGCACTTCTATGAAGGACAAATTGGATTTATATCGCCACAAGCTGAATTTACCCCTAAAAGTGTTGAAACACAGTCATTACGAACAAATTTAGTTTATCGATTACGCATCATTGTAATAGATTCTGATGTTTATTTGCGGCAAGGCATGCCAGTGACAATTGAACTAGAATAGGTTAGGAGTATTGTTAGCATGCATCCAGTTAGTGTCCATATTAAAGAAGTGGAAAAATACTTTCAAAACACATTTTCAAAAGAGCCTGCGCTTAAAAAAATGAGTGTGGAAATACTGCCTGGTTTATTCACGGGTTTGGTTGGGCCTGATGGGGCGGGTAAGACAACATTGATGCGGATGATTGCAGGGCTTTCCTCACCTTCTTCTGGCAGTATTTCTGTTCTGGGGCACGACCCAGTGACAGAGAGCCAATCTTTGCGCTCAAAAATTGGCTATATGCCGCAAAAATTCAGCCTCTATGAAGATCTGTCTGTACAACAGAATTTAAATTTATATGCAAATCTAAAGGGACTTCATATAGACTCAAGAAAGCCCACTTTCCAAAAACTTTTAGAGTTTACAAACTTAGCGCCCTTTACACGTAGGCTTGCCGGGGCATTATCAGGCGGCATGAAGCAAAAGTTAGCGCTTGCCTGTGCGCTCATGACGCAACCTGAACTTCTTTTGCTGGATGAACCCAGCGTAGGTGTCGATCCCATTGGCAGGCGCGAACTTTGGAAGATGGTAACAGAGCTTGTTTCTCAGGGTATGGGGGTTATCTGGAGTACCTCATATTTAGATGAGGCTGAAAAATGCCAGCAGGTTTTGTTGCTGAATAAAGGGACGTTATTATTCCATGGGCAACCACATGTGCTAACGCAAGAAGTGGAAGGCTGTACTTTTCATGTGACAAAAGTACAAGAAAATAAAAGAAAGTTACTGGGATGTTACCTGAATCATCCTGACATTATGGATGGTGTTATTCAGGGTGAAAACATTCGTATTATGACGCGCGATAAGGTTATGCCGCCCGCCCCGACTATTTTTGGCGTAAAGGGCTGTATTGTTCCCATTAAACCATGGATTGAAGATGCTTTTATTAATCGATTAGGTGGTGGTCCGGGGGGCATCTCAATGTTATCTGAAAGATTTAAAAACAGAGAAATTTCGGACAAAATCATCATTGAGTGCAAAGGGTTAACCAAAAAATTTGGTGACTTTACGGCAACAAATAGCGTGGATTTTTCAATCAAACAAGGAGAGATATTTGGGTTTTTAGGGCCTAATGGGGCAGGAAAATCGACGACTTTTAAAATGTTATGTGGTCTCCTTAAGCCGACCCAAGGAGAGGCAATGGTGAATGACATTCATTTAAGCAAAAGTCCCAGTAAAGCACGTGCACAGCTAGGCTATATGGCTCAAAAATTCTCACTCTATGGCAACTTATCTGTGCTACAAAACTTAGAGTTTTTCTCTGGGATTTATGGATTAAAGAGGAAGGTTCAAAAAGATGCCATTGCGAATATGATCACTGTATTTGAGTTGCAACCTTATCTTCGTCTTCAAGCGGATACTTTGCCTTTAGGATTCAAACAAAGGCTTGCACTCGCCTGTTCTGTCATGCATCAACCCAGTGTCTTATTTTTGGATGAACCGACATCAGGGGTTGACCCTATATCAAGGCGTGAATTTTGGAATCATATTAATGGTTTGGTTCAAAAGGGTGTCACGGTGATGGTAACGACACATTTTATGGATGAAGCAGAGTATTGCGATAGGATAGCGATTATTTATCAGGGGCGTAAAATTGGGGAAGGTCATCCGGATGCCTTAAAAGCGATAGCCAAATCAAAAAAAAACCCTAACCCAACTATGGAAGATGCTTTTATCGCCATTATCGAACAATCTTGTTCAGAAAAACCATTAGAGAAAACACAGGCATCCCAATGAAGTCATTTGTCCGTTTAAAGGGGTTATGCATTAAAGAAGCATGGCAAATTATACGCGACCCAAGCAGTATTCTAATTGCCTTTATTTTACCTGTTTTATTGATATTTATATTTGGTTATGGGGTTTCGCTAGATGCAAATAAGGCGATTCTCGGAATGGTCGGGGACAATCGGACTGATCCCGATATAAGAAGTTTCGCCCAATCGATATATATTTCGCCATATTTCAATCTTAAGGAAACGGGACGTTATTTTAAAGAAATAGAACCTTCTTTAATTGCAGGCAAGATTCAAGGGGTTGTTTTAGTGCCGAGTTATTTTCCAAGCTATTTAAAAAACATCGAACAAACTGCTCCTATCATGGTTATAACAGATGGCACAGAGCCTAACACCGCAACCTTTGTGGCAAACTACGTGCAAGGCGCATGGTTGCATTGGCAAGGATTAATGGCTCAAGAGCATGCTGAAGAAAATATTTTCCCTATTAAAACAGAGCCTCGATATTGGTACAATGAAGAAATTCGAAGCAGGCATTTTTTGGTGCCCAGCTCAATCGCTGTGATATTAACAATTATTGGTACGCTGTTAACAGCCTTGGTTATTGCGCGAGAATGGGAGCGTGGCTCGATGGAGGGATTATTATCGACCCCGGTCACTAAAATAGAGCTCATTCTGGGAAAATTAATTCCATATTTCTTTTTGGGTATGGCCTCGATGGTTGTTTGCACGCTACTGGCTGTGCTTGTATTTGATGTACCTTTGCGTGGTTCATATACCGCATTGTGCCTTACCAGCAGTGTTTATTTGTTTGCGGCATTAGGAATGGGATTGTTTATTTCAACCATTACTAAAAATCAGTTTGTTGCTTCGCAAGCCGCTCTTATTTCTGCATTTTTACCCGCTTTTTTGTTGTCTGGATTCATATATGATATTAGAAGTATGCCATTAATTATTCAAGGCATTACATATATTATTCCCGCAAGGTATTTGGTTTCATCACTTAAAACAATTTTTTTAGTGGGGGATGTATGGCCTTTATTGATCTTTAATATGGCTTGTATGGCTTTGGTTGCCTGCATTTTTCTAGTGAGTGTTGTCGCAAAAACACAAATGAAGCTCGACTAAATATAAACACAAGGCTATATGAATGTTTTATAGAGTATACTGCCTACTAATCAAAGAACTTCTGGCTATTTGGCAAGATCCCAAAAGCCGCTTTATTATTATTGGGCCGCCATTAATTCAGCTAATCGTATTTTCTTTTGCTGCTACTTTAGAAGTCAAAAATATTGAGCTAGCGGTGATGAATCAAGATCAAGGCTCTTATTCTAACGAATTGATACAGCGCCTGGATGGCTCGTCCTATTTTACAAAAATTAGATTTGTTGAGACGACAAAACAAGTAACAGAACTACTGGACAATCAAAAAGTACTTGCTGCTGTTTTGATTGCTTCAGATTTTTCAAGAGATATTTCCAAAGGTAATACTGGCGTGGTTCAAATTTTACTAGATGGCCGAAACACGAACTCAACTCAAATTGTCAATAGCTATATTAATGAAATTGTTTATCAATATAATCAAGAGATTTTACAAAAAAAATCTTCCCATGTCCAGCCAACTCGTTTGGTTGTGCGTCATTGGTTTAATCCTAATTTAAATTTCAAATGGTTTATTGTGCCGAGTCTGTTTGTTACTTTATTAACTATTTCGGGTGTAATTATTACGGGCTTATCCATTGCGCGTGAACGAGAAATGGGAACACTAGAACAATTGATGGTCTCGCCAATAACCCCCTCTGAAATGCTTTTGGGGAAAACGCTTCCTGCATTAATTATTTGTTTAATTCAAGCGGTTTTTTTATATTTGATTAGTATTTATATATTTAAAATACCATTTGTTGGCTCTATTATATATTTAGTCTTATGTACGATTGTTTATTTAACAGCGGTCATTAGCGTTGGGTTATTTATTTCTTCTGTGAGTGCTACACAGCAGCAAGCTATTTTGGGCGCTTTCGTTTTTATTGTGCCTGCTATCTTGCTTTCAGGATTTGCAACCCCCATTGAGAATATGCCTGCATGGTTACAATCTGGCACTATCGTTAATCCCATAAAATATTTTTTGGTCATTGTAAAAGGGCTGTATTTAAAGAATTTGCCTTTTAGTATTATCTGGAGCAGCTTATACCCTTTAATCATTATTACGCTGGTAACCATGAGCTTATCTGTTATGATTTTCAAACGTAGAATAGGATAAATTAACTTTTATCTCTTAACCGTTCTCGTCCAGTTGGTTCTTCATGGCCTTTATGTTGGTTCCAAGTATCACTTTCATCAACACCATCTGGACCTCGAACAGGATAGCCTGGTGGAAGGTTGCGGCGTTTAGAGCCACGGTGATCAACGTGAGGTTCCCTATGAACTGCTTCTAAATTAAATTCAGCGCGCATATGTTCACCACCCGCAAAGCTCGTAACAGGCAAAGTAAAAAGTGCTGAGGCAATTATGCTGGACAAGCAAAAATGTATTTTCATTTTGTATATTCCACCCATGGTATCTTTCTAACCAACTTTTCAAAAAACATACTCACTCTAAATATACCAGAAAAACGGTAGCACTATAAGTTCAAAAATTAAAATTAATCAGCCTTGCTCACTAGATAATAGGGCGGTATGCTTACAAACAATTTTAATTTTGAAACTATTCACGGTATACAAAAAAATGAACCTATTAAAGCCATTACGCTTGGTTGCCATAATTTTTTTTATGTCATCCTATTTCTTACATTCTTCTGTTTTAGCATCCACTTTGCCTAAAGTGCTTATCATTACAACAGGTGGCACAATCTCAGCACAAGCAACTGAAAAACAACTTGGTGCTTTGCCCAATAGCGAAATAATAGATAATATGCAAAACAGTCAATCTATCAGCAGTATCGCTCAGACTCAGATTATTCAGTTCTCAAATATGTTAAGCGAGAGTATGGCGCCAAATGATTGGGCCGCATTAGCTCATATGATTGAAGACTCGGCAAGAACATTAAAGCCAGATGGTATTGTTATCACACATGGTACAGACACAATAGAAGAGACAGCCTATTTTTTAGATTTGGTTTTAAACTTAGATATACCTGTGGTTTTAACCGGTGCAATGCGTTTGGCTTCAGAGAGGGATGCGGATGGTCCTAGAAATTTATATCGTGCAATACAAGTTGCCATTTCCAATCCGCCACATCGAATAGGCGTTGTTGTAGCATTTGACAATAATGTTTATAGCGCTCGAACTGTTTTTAAAAAACATTCTAGTAACCCACATGGTTTTGATGCCACGGCCTCTGGTACTATCGGTTCATTTTATAATGAAAATTTAAAATTGTATAGCCAGCCTTTATTGCAGCAGCATATATCATTGCATTTACCACTTGCAAAAGTAGAAATGGTTGTAGCATATCCAGGCAATGATGGTACTAGTATATATGCGGCTATTGAAAAAAAGGCCGATGGTATTGTTGTGGTAGGGTATGGCTTAGGGAACGTGAACCCAGCAATGGGGCGAGCTATTTCTGAAGCAAGAAGCAAAGATATCAGTATTGTACTGGCAACTAGAGTTTTGGAGGGCGGAATGTCCGCCCTGTACGGTGGTGTAGGGGGTGGCTATAACCTAGGTAAACAAGGTGTTGTTTTTGCCGGCGACTTGGCGGCTAATAAAGCTCGCATTGTGCTAATGCTAGCCTTATCTCACTCCCATGACCCAGGTGAATTGCAAAAATATTTCAGTTAAAGCAACCTGTCTGTTGCCACATGATAATGTGGATCTTCACTAATATTGACATCTACTAGGTTGCCCGCTGTTTTGAGTAGTGCTTTGCACTCAGGGCTTAAATGTATTAAATGCAAGCGTTTACCTTGTTTAATATAGCGTTCGGCCAGAGCATCAATCGCTTCTAATCCAGAGTGATCATGAACCCGCGTATAGCGAAAATCTATAATCACTTCTTCAGGATCCTCTTTGGGGGAAAATAGTCCTATAAAATTTTGTTTAGACCCAAAAAACAATGGCCCATGCAGTTCATAAATAGTCGCACCTGATTTATCTTTATATTTTTTAACATTTAATTGGCATGAGGCTCGCCAAGCAAACACAAGCGCGGATACAATAACACCAATGACAACGGCTATTGCGAGATCAGCGAACACGGTAATAGCAGATACTAAAATAAGCACTAATGCATCGGATTTAGGGATTTTTTTCAATAGTCTAAAGCTAGACCATTCAAAAGTGCCCAGTACAACCATAAACATGACACCAATTAAAGCGGCAACAGGAATAATTTCGATGATCCAATAACCAAATAAAATATAACTTAATAAAAAGAGGGCGGCTGATATACCAGAGAGCCTACCTAAGCCACCTGAGTTAATGTTTATCATACTTTGCCCTATCATAGCGCAGCCACCCATGCCACCAAAGAAGCCTGTAATTAAATTAGCGGCGCCTTGGCCGATACATTCTTTATTACTTTTGCCTTCTGTTTCCGTAATCTCATCTATCAGCTGTAACGTTAACAATGATTCAATTAACCCAATAGAGGCAAAGATGAAAGAATAAGGTAAAATGATTTTGAGTGTCTCAAAATTAAAAGCCACATCAGGAATATGAAATTCTGGGAGACCGCCTTTAATGGAGGCCAAATCACCTACGGTTTTGACATCAAGTCCTAATATACTCACCAAGCCTGTTACGACAATAATGGCAGCTAAAGAAGAGGGGAGCATACGGGTTAAATAGGGCAAAAACTTAATAATCGCCATTGTTAAAGCAATCAATGCCAACAGTATATAAAGAGGGGAGCCTGTCATCCACTGTAATACACCATCGCTATCTGCGACTTTGAATTGCTGCATTTGAGCCAAGAAGATTACAATGGCTAATCCATTGACAAAACCCAACATAACTGGATGAGGCACCAGTCGGATAAATTTTCCCAATCGCAAAAAACCGGCAATAATTTGAATCAGTCCCATTAAAATAACAGACAAAAATAAGTATTCCACACCATGGGTGTGTACTAGCTCAACCATTACAACGGCCAAAGCGCCTGTTGCGCCTGAAATCATACCAGGTCGACCGCCAAAACTTGCAGCAACTAAACCAACAATAAAAGCAGCATACAGCGCGACCAGTGGATTAACACCCGCAACAAAGGCAAAAGCAACCGCTTCTGGAACCAAGGCTAAGGAGACCGTCAAGCCAGATAGGATATCGTCTAGCTTATTTCTATGGTATGAGAACAGATTGAACATTGCATTGCCTGTATGATTGTCTGCTGTTAGTTATATGACATGTAGGTTCTATCAAAAGTTTCAGCATAATAAATCAAACTTAAGCATAAAGCTATATAAATACACAGCTAACTTGCGCTGCTTTTATTTTATTTTTGTAATAGTGAAAGTAAAAACTTAAGAAGTACCTATTTTTTTGAAATTTAACTATAGTATATATAGGATGTGTGCTAAAATTGGGAAAAATATGGCAGATCAAGACGAAAAACAATCCAAAGATGGAGATTTGACACCGAAACATGTCGATGTCAGTTTCGTATTTGATGATGCATCAGAATCGCTATTGGCGGATTTATACCACGTAAAGACTGATCCCAAACTCAACCTTCTTGTGTTACAAAAGCTATTAAGAAGTAATGACTTTGAAGCATTTGAAGTGTCAACAGATATACTGGAAGAAATCCTAAGACGTGCTTCCGAAGATATTACGGGAAAACTCAAAATTGCTAAAAAAAGCAAACCAAAATTCACGGATTTCCAACTGTTATTTGATACCAAAACCAAAA
Source organism: Uncultured Candidatus Berkiella sp. (assembly GCA_964633725.1). Classification (GTDB taxonomy): domain Bacteria; phylum Pseudomonadota; class Gammaproteobacteria; order Berkiellales; family Berkiellaceae; genus Berkiella_A. Next base: position 20,122 of record CAZWHY010000032.1, on the reverse strand, counting down.
AAGTCATTGCAAGCTTAACTTCAGGCATAAGCAACACAGAAATTGATCTCAATAGTTTGAAAGAATATATCAAAAACAATGATCTTGAAAAGTTTTATTATAAAGAAAATACTTTAGAAAAACTATTAGAAAGAATCATCAACCATGATCGCGGCGATTTCGAAGTGGCGGAACAAAGAGATGCTGGTTTAAGTATCGATATCTCGAAGGATGAGATGACTGCCACAATGACAACCTCTCCATCTTTTGGTGGCATTTCGCTTTCAATGGGGCGAATTATGTTGGACCTCAAAAAGAAAGGTATTGATTATAAAATCTGCTCGCAACCTGCATTAGATGAAATTTTGCGAGAGGAAGCTGTGGAAGACTATGTATTTGCTCAAGGCATTAAGCCGATAGATGGTCAAGATACTAGGTTTAAAGCATTGTTATCCTCAACAGATGAGCATGCGCCTGCAAGTGATGGCACAGGTAAGGTCGACTTACTACAGATAAAAGATTTTAGAAATGTATTGCCAGGTGAGCCTGTCATGAAACGTATTCCGGCAACTCAAGGTAAAAATGGCTGCGATGTTTTGGGACATTCTGTGCCGGCAAAAACCGGAGTGGAAAAGTCTTTTTCTCGCAAATCTCTAGGTGTTGATATAGAACCCAATAATGCTAATATACTCGTTGCGAACAAACGAGGGTATCCTGTTATTTTTGAAGATGGTGTGAGAGTTGAAGATATCTTAATATTAGATAATGTTGATTTGCACTCTGGCAATATAAATTATGATGGTTCTGTTCTAATTTCTGGTAAAATTAGCCCAGGGATGATTATCCATGTTACGGGTGATGTCCTTGTGAAAGACACTATCAATAACGCCACAATTATTGCGGGTAATGATATTATGATTGATGGTGGCATAATGGGGTCGGATGTAAAAGATAATACACCTGATAAAGAACAAGGCGCTAACAACAATATATTTAATGCATATCTGACTGCGGGTGGCTCAATCAAAGCCAATTTTGCCAGTCGGGTTGAAATGACAGCTCAAGATAATATAGAAATAAAAGAATATATTGCTCACTCAATTGCATTTTCTAACCAAAAAATATTGTTAGGTCAAGATGGCGGAAAAGGTCAGGTCATTGGCGGTAAAATTACTGCAAAACGGGGTATTGTTTTAAATATCGCCGGAGCCTCAGCCAGCACAACAACTGAATTGGTTGTGGGCTATACACCAGAAGCCAGAAAAGAGATAAAAGAACTAGAAGCTCAATACGTGGCAAGCTCTGAAAAACTAAAACAAATGCAATATAAACAAGAAAAGGACTTAGAAGAACAACCAGATTCTTGCGAAGAGCAGGCAGAAGCCAACAAAGAACTACTTGATTTAACCAAAGAATTGGATTTTTTGAAAAATAGGATTGAAGAGTGCACACTAGATATTGTTCATTCGCGACAAGATGGCATTGAGATCAAAAAAAATGTTTTTACAAATGTATTTCTTGATATTAATAATGCAAAATTACATATTGACAAAGATTCATGTGGCTTAACAAAATTTATCTTTGTGGAAACTGAAATCAAGGTAGACTCAAGCACCGAGTAAAGTCACTTGCTTGAATTCGTCTCTTTATTTAATCATAGATAATTAGAGAGGTTTGTCGGCGGGTATAGTTATGGCATTAGGTGGTACACAAGAATCGATAAGTCGTAAGACTGCTTTTAGAGTGTCTCTAGCTGAAATCACAAATGTCCTCAACAATTACATTCAAGAGCTTGATAAGCAAGGTAAAAACGGTTGGCAAGACCGTGCAAATTTATTTTTACAATTGCTTGTGCAGTTAGAAGAAGAAGTTTCTTTATTTATCTTACGTGATAAGACGCTAGTATTTTGTGAGTCTTTGCGTTCCTCTTATAATTACTACAGTTCTTCTATTTTTGGTGATAGCTTTATTGAAACGCTGGGTAGCTATGTGGGCGTAGGAGGCGGCTCAGAATTAAAAGAAAAACTAATATCTATTGCACAAAAAATAGAGCCCTTAAAAGCTGCGTATATAAGCGAAGAAGTTTTATTTATCTCTATATACGCTCGCCCATTTTCTCTAAAAAAGCTATCGCCAGAATCAATACGAGCACTCAGCGAAATTGCATTAGACTATAACAAAGAGGCGGATTTCCACAAGCAATCCCAACGGTTTAATTGGTGTGGTATTTCACCAGGATGTCTTTTAGAATTGATTAGAGAGCAAGATATGGAGCAACCGAAACCTAAATCCAAAGCATCGACTGGATATTTTTTCTAGTTTAGGAATGGGCATGAAATAACTTACCGTTTTAGCGCTCAGTTATTTCATGCCATTCCTTAGATAGAGATAATAAAAAATCCCACCACACATGCGACTGAGCCTAGCCATGATAGACTTCTAAAAGTTGGCTTATCAAATAAATAGAAAAATCCATATAGTATTCTAAGCCCTAAAAAAGTCAAAGCGAGTATGTCGATTCTTTCTTGCGGGGCATTTAATTGGTGCGCAATGATGATGCCAGCAATAAAGGGTGGCAAAATTTCGTAAGAATTTAGTTGAACCCAGTGTGAGCGCTTACGCCATCCTTCTACACTTTCCAAAAACTCTCTGGGTTTTGAGTTATCAAATCCTGTTTTCGCTTTTGCTAAGATAGTAAAAATATAAGGTAGAAAAATTACAATGAGTAAATACCAATAAGCATATGTCATAGTTAATCTCAGAATTTAATTTAATTAGAACTGTAGTATATCAACGATAGTTTTAACAAAATAGTTCTTTCGTACACTGTTCATTTTCATACACTTTTGGTTTACTGAGAAAAGAGAACTCTGTTTGTCATAAAACCATCTAAAAAATATGTTAAAAATCAAGAGGTTTGGTATAAGAAGTGAGTAGCGAAAAGGGTACACCCCTTCATTTTTTTGCAAAAGATACAATTTCTGGCCTTTACAGCAGTCAGCTGCCTGCCCATATAGTGGCTTTAGACCAGGCATATAGTATAACGGCTGATGGCAAATCTGTTAGACATGAAGTAAATGAGCCAAAACAGAAAGGACAAGAAGATAACAAAGAAAAAGAAGAAGAGGGAGAGGAAGAAGAAGAAGAAAGTGAAGAAACAGAAGAAGATGAATTAACCGAAGCTGAGCCAACCCTCGATCCAAATTTAGAAATCATTGAGAATGCAGCGGCCACAGGCGAAGAACTCGAAAGTGAAGGCGGAGAAGGAGTGGCACTGGCTCATGACCCTAGTGAGGGAGATGTTTTTGGTGAAGGCAATGATCTAGATATTGATTCTGCCACACCATTGCTACTTGCTTTTTTTGGCGACGATGAATTAATTAATGAATTTTTTCTAGAAACTGTTGCCAAGGATACTAATTTAACGCCCGTGTCTAATCCACCTAATGGCCCTTTACCAAATATACCTCCCATATTTACAGGCACAGATAGTTTCAACTCTGTTGGAAATACATTACTAAATGTCTCTAATACCATGGTAGAAAATTTTAACTTTGTTATACCATTTCAGTTGCAGCTTCAGTTGCAACCACAAAAAATCAGCTTAATAGATAATAGTCTTCATAATCCTCGAGATCCATTTGATGTACCCGCTGTTAATATTGTAGGCAGCGTTTTAGCGAATGATCAAGGTTTAGGATTGATGGTCACAGGACTACAAAATGTGACAAACGGCGCATTTGTACAAATGGAAGCGGATGGGACGTTTAAATATGTACCGCCTCCTGGGTTTTCTGATACAACAGACTCATTTGAATATATCGTTCAAGATTTGAATGGCAATATTTCAACTGGACAAGTTAATATTGTGTTAAGTGATACGGTTTGGTATGTGGATAATACAGATATTGCAACAGGAAATCTTGGTACAGGAACGGCGCTTGATCCCTTTAGCTCATTGGATATATTCTGGGGGGATGACAGACCCGATAATCCTGGTGATACAATATTTATTCGAACCGGCATTGGTTTATATGCGTCTGGAGATGGAAAACAAGATCTTCAATTATTAATGAACCAGAATTTAGTCGGCGAGGGCGTAGCATTGCTCGTAGACGATATTTTACTATGGAACCAGGGACCGGCTCCCAGCCTAGAGGGAAATGATTTTATCACATTAGCGGATACCAGCGGTATTAACTTAATTCCTAGAAACACAACGATCCTGTTGCTTGATCTTCCAGAACCCAGCATAGAATTTGTATAATTCCTATCCTATTAAGACACCCACAAATAGTTAAATTTATTATCAAATGTCAGTCGCTTGCCTTTTTCTGGTATTTTAATCAGTATTTAGTTAATATATAATTCTCTTTTTTTGCATCTATTATTTTATAGCCAGGATCTTTATGAAACAGCAGTTAGCAGCTTTAGCGACAGAATATGAGACAGCTTACTTTGAGCGTTTTCCTGAGACTGGTTTATTTTGGGGGAAGCAGGATATCCCATTAGACCGTTTTACCGATAATGCTCTAAGTGCCATAAGAGATTGGGAAAAAGCAGAAGATCTTTTTTTAGTAAAGCTAAATAAAATAGATGAAAAAACATTAGCTGATAGTTCAGAACACATAACATATAAACTCCTAAAACAAAGTTTAGAGTCAAATAAAGCATGCCGTAATTGTAAAGATGAACTATGGAATTTAGATCCCTTGTTTGGCTGGCATATCAAAATTGGGTTATCAGCAGAAAAACAGCCTCTAGGCACAGCAGAATATCGACAAGCTGCGTTGAGTCGGTATAGCTCTATTCCCAATTTAGTCAAAAATGAAATTCATAACCTGAACATGGGTATTGAGCAAGGATATACAACACCACAGCCTGTTGTACAACGTATCATCAATCAAATAAGTATTATGTTGGAGTATCCAACAAAAGAAAACCCTGTATTTGTATTAGCAAAAAGAGATACAAATAATGAATTTGTAAAACAAGTATCTTCTCTGATTGAACAAACCATTAATCCCGCACTACAACAGTTTTGCGATTTTCTGCAAAATCAATATCTACCCCAAGCGCGTCAAAGCATAGGTTTATCTGAGATACCGAACGGCCATGCTTGTTATGAAGCAAAAATCATGAAAGAAACAACATTACCAATGACACCAGAGGAAATTTTCGCATTTGGACAAGCGTGCATGGAACACATAAAACTTGAAATACAAACCATAGGCCAACAAAAATTTGGCACGGATAATATTATAGAGATATTCAAAAAAATAAACGCTGACCCTGAATATCTGTTTGATTCTGAGCAAGCCATGTTAGATTATAATTTAGCAGCGCTTAGTCGTGTGAAAAACAATATGGAAGATTGGTTTGATTATATGCCCCGGGCAGATTGCACGATTAAACCATATCCCACTCATCGCGCAAAAACAGGTGCTCCAGGAGAATACCATCCTCCCAGCAATGATGGCTCACGTCCAGGAATATACTATATCAATACCTATCAACCAGAGAAGCGCTCAAGAGCAGATCAAGAGGCGACTTTGTTCCACGAGCTGATACCGGGTCACCATTATCAAGTCGCATTAGCACAAGAAGATGACGCCCACCATAGCCTTGACAAATATCTGTGGAATTGTGGCTTTGGGGAAGGCTGGGCACTATACACTGAGCGTTTAGCGAATGAGATGGGACTCTATACTGACGAGATATCTTTATTGGGTATGTTATCCAATGAGGCATTGCGGGCAGCACGTTTGGTTGTTGACCCAGGTATTCACCATATGGGCTGGACTCGAAAACAAGCCGTTGATTATTTAAAAGCACATACGGCTTTTGATGAAAACATTCTTGAATCCGAAGTGGATAGATACATCATGCTACCAGGTCAAGCGACTTCCTATATGCTGGGACAAAAAGAAATTTTTCAACTCAGAGACTATGCGACAAAAGCACTAGGCGACAAATTCGATATTCGAGATTTCCATCATCAAGTTTTAAAAGAGGGTGCTATTACCTTACCGATGTTACGCAATAATATTTTGGACTGGGTTGAGGCAGCAGGGCATGAATAATTTAACCAAACCACCAAAATATCTTTATAAGATATTAACCAAATCACAGTGGGATGCGATGAGCCAGTCAGGCATTTGTTACGCCCAAGGCTCAACATCAGATCAAACAGATGGTTACATACATCTTAGCAACGCACAACAAGTAAAACGTATTGCTAAAAAATACTTTTTCAATGAAAGCTCGGTTAAAATATTAAAGCTTGATTATAATAAAATATCCCATTTAATAAAATGGGAACCTAACTCAACAGGTACGCTCTTTCCCCATTGCTATAATGAGATATCAGCAGAGGCAGTATTAAGCGTTATTGATGTTTGCGTTCAAGACTATGATTTTTGTGAGCTAGAATATTAATAAATTGTAATCTTGCGTTAAGAGAGATTTTATTGCTATAGTTAAAAACGCATTAAATACAGCTAAACAATATACAAGGATGGAATCCTAAGATGTTTGAATTTCTGAAACGACTTTTTGAAGCCTATGCGGGATTTAATGCCAGCTGCTACTTGGGTAGCCCGGTGGATAAATATTTTGCGGATAATTCTCCTCAAGATAAAATTATTAATATGGTAGATCTAGATGATGACAAGCGTGGGTTCTGCGGGGTTTTGTGGCAAAATACCGAGTTAACTTTGCATAGAATTCGAGATACACTTGACGATATAGCAGGCGTAGACTCAAATTATGCAGAGACCTACCAGAAGAAAAAGATGTAAAAAAGAGGCTGTAAAAAATCAATTAAATCCACTATTCTCAGGCAGAAATACTGAATACTGCCTGAGAATGCTTTTATATCTTTAGAGAAGCTCTATTGCTCGGATCGTTGGCTTTTTCATATTCTTCAAGACTAAGGCCACTATCAATAAAATTCTGAATTTCTTTACGCACATCACCTGCGTCTTGAATATCATTTTTCGTGAACTTTACTCTTGTTATGGGATGATCTCTTTCGCCGTTTTCACTTCTTTCTAGATATTCAATTAATGGCTCTCTATCAAAAAAATGTTCACCTAGTTTTACCGGATTGTCCATAACGTCTAAAGAAATCGGGCAAACCCACCTATGTCCATCTGGCAGATCAATTTCTCTATCTTTGAATATTTTGGAGAAGTTATTTACATCAGCTACGGGTTGATTCGCGGCAAGTTTTGATGCCTCTATTGCTTCATGCATATCTAAGTCAAGCCCACTATCAATGAACTTTTGAATTTCTGTGCGCACATCATCTGCCGCAATAATATCAGCATTCGTAAAATATCGCCTGGTGAGAGGGCATTTTCTTCTGCCTGCATCATTCCAGGGGTTACCCTCTATCCTTGCTAAAGAGTGTCTATCAAACAACTGACCAAATAATCTGACAGGGTCATTTGCAACATCAGCACTTATTGGGCAAACCCATTTATGTCCCATCGGCAAGTTAATATTCTTTGCTGCGAACATATCAGAGAATTTTTCATGTGATGAGTCTTCTCTAACAGGCGGTACGATAGGCGTTGGTGCAGCTCTTCTAGATGGTGTATATAGAATGGGTATATCGGATGAAAAATAATCATAACGGGTGTTATGAGGTTGAAAACTGTCTGGGTTATCAAATGCTCTAGTACTTGTTGCGCTATGCCCTCTATCACGTGGAATATAGAAATCTCTTGCTTGATGTGTATTTTGTCCTGAGCGGAACGTATTTTGTCTTGAGTTATTTCTTTTTCTAAACATAAATTTTATGGGAGCCATGCATATTTTTAATATAATTTTCGCTAAAGTAGCTACCCCAAAAAGAAGTGGTCCTGCAATTTTTGCGGCTAATTTGATAGGGAAAGAAATAAGTTTGAGCGTTAATCTAGGTGCGAATACAGCCAATAGTGCAAGCGGCACGGCCAATAGCAAAAATTGTGGTGTTGCAATGAAACTGGCAATAGTGGTTAAAGCCCCCAAAAAAGCAGGGACAAAAGCACGTGCAAGATTAGCACTATTGGCTAATAATCCGCCAGTCGCATAAAAAAGGCTGCTGGTGACGTTAAAAAGTGGCCTGGCAATATATGGTAGGCTATTAAGAACAATACTACTGATTGCTAGGGTACTATAATATAAGCCTCTCATTATAGGAAACATTAAGTAGGTGAATGGAAACGTGAGGATAGACTGAAGCCACAGCATGTATTTTGTTTCCTATGATATAGATATAATAGCAAGCAGCGAGTATATAGTTAGTTTTGATTCAAAGCAATAAAGTTTGTCAACTGCATTATTGTCATTAGTTGAACAGAAGCTCTTTATGCTATATATTGCGTAGCAGTTATTAACCCAACATTCAGGAAGTGCAAATGTTTTTGTCAGTTATATCCCGCATTTTAGCTCTGAAAAAAACAATCGCTACCATTTTGCTAATTTTATTTACCACCACCGCCTATTCCAATGAGCTTAACTTTTGGGCAAAAAAAAATGTCCCAAGCCCTCAAAACTATATTTTTGGTTATGGTTCATTAGTGAATGCTGAATCTAGAGCCGCATCTTTTAATTGCATGCAAAGTGTTGTCGCAGCGCGTATCTCGGCAGAATTTGGTTATAAGCGAGTTTGGAATTATAAAGGCCCTGGTTTTACCGCTTTGGGCTTGCAAAAAACAGATAGCCCTATGTCTATTAATGGTATTATTTATTCTGTTCATGCTGATGATATGTCTGTCTGGGATCAAAGAGAAAAATACTATAATCGGATTGAGTTACCATGGACATTTGTAGAGTCTGTCGACTGGATGAACCTACCCAAAGACGGAAAATTATGGGTTTACATTCCTAAAGCGCATTATCTGGCATCTCCGAGTCACCCTCTAATCCAATCTTATATAGATATTTGTGTCACAGGCTTTTTAGATTATGGCGAAGCATTTGCAGTCGAATTTTTACAAACAACAGACAATTGGTCTATGTACTGGTTAAATGATAGATTGGTTGCTAGACGCCCATGGGTGCACTTTAAACCGCATACTCGAGTGGATAATTTGTTAGAACAGTACCCCTCTAAAAACAATGTTTTCCACTTGCGTTCCTTTGTTTCAGAATGGCGAGTACAACAGCCTATATGTCCAACCTAATACATTTGCCTTTTTATTTGGAATCCATGAAATACTGAGCTTGCCAAAGCTCAGAAAATTTTCCGGGCTGATTGATGAGTGTATTTAACGTACCATCTTGTACGATTTTTCCATTATCAAAGACCAATATCCTATCCATTTGCTTTAATGTGGCAAGGCGGTGCGCTATGATCAAAGTGGTTTTGTCTTGCATGATTTTAGATAAAGCATTTTGGATATAAGTTTCTGTAATGGCATCAAGCGAGGCTGTTGCTTCGTCTAAAATAAGGATCTTGGCAGGTTTGAGATAAGCTCGTGCAATTGCTATTCTCTGTTTTTGCCCGCCAGAGAGCTTCATACCACGCTCACCCACTAAAGTATTATAGCCTTCTGGGAGTTGCTGGATAAACTGATCGCATTCTGCAAGCATGGCAGCTTGTTTAATTTGTTCTTCATTGGCCTCTAAATAGCCATAGCGAATATTATCTAAAATACTTCTATGAAATAGGTCGATTTGCTGTGGCACCAAAGTGATTTGATTTCGTAAGCTATTTAAGGTGACATCTTTTATATTAATATTATTAATTTGTATGCTGCCATCTTGTGGTTCAATTAACCGCAATAATAAGTTTACAAAGGTTGATTTTCCTGCCCCTGAACTGCCCACAATACCCACTTTTTCGCCTGCCTCAATACAAAGATTTAGCTGAGAAAAAATAGGTTTGTTTTCCACGTAATGAAAATGAACATTTTCGAGCAAAATGCGAGCTTGTTGTATATCCAAAGGTTTCGCATTTGGTTGATCTTTAATGTCATGTGGTAGCATTAAAACATTGATGGCCTGTCGGAATTTAGCAATATTTTTCATCGAATCGCCAATGCCTTGGCCTAGTGCATAAACGTGTGTTAAATTTGCAAGCAGTAGGGTAAGTGCTAAGACAAAGTCACCAACGGTTATAGTGCCTTGTATACGCTGAAAAATGAGCAAGCTCATAAATGCAGCGAGCACAACAAAAGATAAAAAGCCTTGTACAAAATGTAGCCTGAGGACTTTGGCATGCACCTGCTGCTCGCTTTTCTTCACTGAGTGTAAAGTGGCGCTTAAACTTTCATGCTCAAATTGTATTCTGCCAAACATCTTGGTTGTAATAATATTGCCCAGTACATCTACCAACCTGCCAACCAGATGATTTTGTTCTTTACTATATTGATGCGAGGCATCGCCAACGGGCTTAGATAACTTGAAGGTAATCCATACAAAAAAAGCAGTCCAGACTATAAAAATAGCAGAGAACTCCCATCCGACAAACAATAAAAAAACTACCACAACAAAAGGTTGGGCTATGCGTGCAATAAAAATCTCAAAAACATTTCGGATTAAAGGTTCCGTGGATTCTGTAACATCTTGAATTTTGCTAGCAATATCTCCCGCTAGATTATTTTGAAAAAAGCTGACTGAGTGTTTTGTTGTATAGGCAAACAAATCCTGCATAACGCTTTGTTTGAGCTGCGGATAAAATATTAGCATTCCCCAGCTGTAAGCACGCATATTAATATTATGGTACAGTTCCATCCCTACATAAAATAGGGCTGGCCACAAAACTGCCTGCAATAGTTCGGTTGGCTTTGTGTTTGTGATGGTATCAACAACCAATTTAAAAAAGTATGCTTGTAAGCCCGTCTCTAGCGTGGCCAAAATAGAGGTGACCAGGAAAATGAAGATCGCAAATTTATGAGCCAATAAGTAGGGTTTTAGAAAAGATTTGACAGTTAATGTGGTTTTTTCTGTTGCCATCTTTATACCATTTGAATATTTTGTTCCATTTGGGCTAAACCCTCGCCCTTTATCAAAGGCGAGGTGGAATGATACCCTATTTTTGTTGGCGTTTTCTTATTGCACCTAAACCGAAGAGTGCAAGCCCGAAAAGTAGTAAAGAGTTAGGCTCTGGTATTTCTGCAGTCAAATCAGGATTTAGTTGGGGGATAAATGTTAAATTAAGATCCCAGTGGTGGGAGTTGATGTCCGCTGACTGAACCCAAGCAGAAGCACCAAACTCATTTGCATCTTTTGCATTGGCGCCCTGACCATATTGAAACGCATGCGATCCGACAAAGCTATCAATATCGTATGTCGTGCCAGAGATATCAATGGTACCTAGCACATCGGTAAAAAAGTCCATAGTGGCTGGGTTATAAGGCGCACCACCTTCTTGTTTGTAACTTCCCCAAGCATCTTCAAAACCGGTAAATGTTAGATTGATGTCAGCATTAACATTTTGTGGGTTTGTTGCTGTTGACTCTAATGTTGCATACCAGTTATCACTATTCGCATCATCATTATGCAGTGTAAACAGGCCACCAATAGAGAAGTAGTTTGAACAACTGCCTCCTGAAATATCTCCGCTTGTCCATAAGCCGTGAGGTGCTCCCGAGCAATTGATTACCGAAGTATCTGTGACATCATAAATAACAGAAGCTTGGGTAGGGCAGGTAATAAAACCGCATATAAGTATTACTGCTAAATTATAAGTGTGCTTCATATAGTTGTCCTTACTTTCATAAATAGCACTTAGATATAAGCATTGTATGTGCCAATTAATACATATAAAACAAATAGTTATTGCGATAGAACCTTAGAATGTAAAAACGCTGATACCTTTTGCTTTTCTTGGCACCTAAGACAATAACATATTTTTTGAAGTGATGAGCGAAGCTCGGTGTGCCCTAATTCTGAAGGGCTAATGTTTTGAGATACAAAAGAAGTGGCTAAAATAGATGGCGTAGAAATATATGGAGAAAATAATACAAATATATTTTCAATCACATCTGCCACGGTATTCCAGGATGTTCTGATTATTTACTGGAAATTCACGCTTATATTTATCAGAATGTTACTATCAAACTGGCATGGTGTTATTGATTTAAATTGATACACAGCGCCATTATGTTACCTTTCTAGATAACTGTGCAGGCTTTAATATGCCCAAATCAAAAACAGAGGATAAAGAAAATGTTGCAAATACATCAAGAAGATTAGCAGAAGAAGTAAGCCAGGATAAAATTCAAATCTGGCAAGACATCCTGAAAAGAGAATTTCTCTCGTGCGAGAATCTTCGTCTCTTTAGGGCGAGATGAATGTCAAAGACTATTCGTGAAGTTCCAGTAAATAATTTTTTACTGGAACCTCACAATTAGTTTTGCATCTTTTTAAAGAAATAACGCATCTTGAGATTATCAACATCATATTTTTCAAAAAGCTCTAAAATCACACTTTCAATGGTTGGATCCTGTAGCATATTTGAGACTACAGACCAGGATAGAACTTGCATAGACATAATCATTAGATTATCACTTTGTGATAAACTTTCATCCCATTTCTTATTCAGCATGTCATGGTGTTTACTGGCATAGACAATAAATTTCTCTAGATATGCTTTCTCGCTCGTTGCAAAAAATGCAGCCCAATAAAAATCCATATGCATCGTTACATCTTCTAATTTGTCTATTGAAATAATCTCATCGGGAAACTTATAATTTTTAATATCATCACTGCTAATTAGTTTATTAATAGTGCCCTTAAACTGATTTTTCTGTTTTAACATATCAACTACATTTTGATTGCCAGAGTCATACAATGATGGAGCCACAAAATCCTGCTGTTTTTGAGTCAAACTTGAAAACTTATTGCTAATATCTTTAACAATTGATTGATGCTTATCAAACACCATTACAGAAAATGCATATAGCACATTCACATCCAGATCATCTTCATAATCATTTAGAAAAAGTAGGTAATTTTCAGTTGTGGGTGATTTGTAAAATTTTTGCAGATCGAAAGGTTCTTTTGCATAAACATTACTTTGCAAAAAGACAAGCAGGATAAGGTAAGGTATTTTAACTGCTGATAATATTTTCATGGGGGTTTCCTTGCTTGCATAATTTATCTTCTCTATCTTTATAATTATAGTAGAGTAAACTAATCGTGAAGTTCCAGTAAAAAATTATTTACTGGAACTTCACGACTATTCTGCTCTTCTGGCATAAAAAATTCGGTCGTCTTTGGATTTTATAGGGGTTAGACTGGCTATATTGATGAACAAAACATCGCAAGGAGCAGTATTTATAACCCCATGCGAAGTCGACCCCATGGAATGCTGCTCTCCGCCTATCCCATAACTAGCCAAAAGAAGTAAATCAGCATTTAAATCCCTCGCTTTTTCTACGATTTGAATTTTGGGAATACCTATCTCTATGTATCGATCTTGCTTGGATATAAACAACTTTACAGAAAACTCATCTAGACCTTTCACTGCGTGCTCTTTTAGCTCTGCGAATGCCTGTGTCAATTTCGGTGAATTTTTTTGGTAAACCATAGGTGACTCTACAACATGTACAATGCTTAGTGTCGCATGAAAAATATTAGCCAAGTCCGCCGCTTTTTTTCCAATTTGCAGGCTCTCGGGCGTTAAATCTGAACCATATAATATATGTTGGTACATTTTTCCTCCTGGGAATAAGGTGTGAGCAACCCTCTGCGATAAGCCTGTTTATATGCATAGCCAACTCTGAGGTCAGAAAAACAAAATCTTTTTTACTAGTATAGTCTGATTATTTACTGGAAGTTTTCATTAGATATGCATGGGAGGCAATATGTTTCACTCTGGGACGGTTGCAAGAAACCTAGATTGTTTTAGCCTGCAATGCCCATTGCATATATATTAAATATCTTTGAATGGAAAATGATAATGCACTCACACGTCTAGGTTTGCAGCTATTTTTTCATAAGCCTCCCTTCTGCGCCAATGTGACTGAGACAAACTTCCTTGCATAATTAAATTTTACAGGACAGAAACTAAAAAGCCTAGAGCTAACAGATCTTAATATTAGACGGCCATTAGCCAAATGATGCACAGTAAACAATGCAATTTATGCTTTAAAACATAGTAAAAGTAGAGTGGAGCGGATAATATTGGCCAGTAAATTGTTTACATTGAGCATCAAAAGCAAGGGCCATGTAAACAATTATTTGTTGAAGGTTCGTTCCCTTGCCGCCCGCTATGCTCAGCATTAAATTTCCACTTGGGGCTGTTAAGCTAGCTGCCAAGCACTCATTAGCGTATATTTGGGGGCACTTGGGCTTCATGCCTTCTCACCACTCCGTTCTAACCGTAGTTTTTCAAAATATACCGGCATCCATAACGTTTATCAGAAGCTATAATGCTACTACGTTTTAAGTCCCGCAAATTCTTATTTACCGGAAATGAAAAATTGTTTACTGAGAGGACAAGATTTATTACTTAACGAATAGGAGATTATGATGGCAAAAGGTCAAGATAAAGGTCACGACAAAGGCAAGTCAGGCAATAAAAAGCTAACCCTTAAAGAAAAAAAGGAAAAGGAAAAGGATAAGAAAAAGAAGAGTAAATAGTTGTAGCCTTCGTGCGCACATCAAGAGAGACACGCACTTCCTGCATAGTTATTTGTGAAGCCCCAGTAAGTGATTATTTTCTGGAGCTTCATGATTAGCTCATACATTGCTGTCATGTGTATACATACTCATATGTAAAGCTATATTTTAAAGTCAGATAGTGTATCTTAGTCATCATTAAAAGTTGAGATATTATGTTGGAAGCAGTGTGTATTGCCTCAATGGCAGTTCTGAAATAATATAATTGTTTTTACTGGTGAGGCAGAATTTAAGACAGCATACATAGGGAAGGGCGCTGAATAGCACCCATCCACTGACTAAATTATATACGATGTTTTTTTTGCTCGACAACTTCACCTGAACTTTGAATCAAATCTTTTGCATAGAGGCATGCTACAGTAGCTGCTACGGCAACCCCAGCTACAGGGGAAAAGTATGCTGCTGCGGCAATACCAGCGCCTTTTGCAAACATAGGGAAATAACCATTAGATTTATGACCGTTCCAATAATCTAGGCTTGGTGTTGAATTTTTTACAGATAGGACGCAATCACTAGAGTCATCGTTCGCTTGCCCAGTTAACAAATCCTTATGTGCCAAGTTGAGATACGTTTTTTCAGTTGAGGTTTGAATTTTATTGTAAAAATGCATTGAGCGACTTGTTCCTTGGGCATCTGTTTTTGCGCGATTGAGCAAATCTAAAAGGCTTGATTTTTGTGCTAATTTATCTTCAAGATTAAACCTGCTTTTATTTAGTGTAGTACCGCAAGATTCTAAAAACCTCGTAACGACGTGAAAGGAAATCGCACTTTCGTTATTGTAAGCTGTTAAGGTATGGCCAGAGTGAAATAATTCTGCACCTTTATGACAACCAGGTAGCACATCTACTCTTACTTGAGCTTGAGGTGGCATAACTGGCAATATTGGACCATGACATGCTATATCGGGAAGAGGCTGATTCGTAAATAAAGCCATTACTTTATTAATATTCTTACAGTCGCTGAGATCAGAAATAACTCCAGAGAGGGTGGACTTAAATCCAGAGACATTGTCAATATATGCGCCTCTAATAAAATTTCCTGGAACTGGCTCAAAGGAACATACATTGATTTCGAGCAAACTTGGGTCTATTGCTTTTAACTTTTCGCAAATCCAAAATACAGCTGCGCCGCCACGACTAAAGCCATATAAGTTAAGCTTTAATTTTTCGCCCTCAGATATTTGTTTTTTTATTATTTTAACAAGACTATCCACTTGCTTCTCTAAATTAAAAGTAAAGATTGCGCCTAGATCTCTAGGGTCAGAATTATTTATTGCGCAACCATCTATGCAAATAGACTTTTGGGTATCAGTTTGCTCTGTCATTTCATGCAAGACATTTGCCAAGGACGTAACATAACCATCCAAACCATTCGGCTCGTCTGTACCATTTATAGACATTTAAAGATGCTGACATACTATCTCCACAAGATATCTTGAAACAAGTTACCTTACTTAGAAAGTTAGGTGAAAGCAATAGAAAGGTTAGTAAATTCCTTGCAGATACAACGATACAACAATAGAGTTTGGTTATTATTGCGTTTATGAATTAACATTGAAACTAATGAAGGAGTTTCAGCGAAAGGATTAGCTTTAAAAGCAGTACGTTAAATCCAATACCCCATTGCATAGTATAAGTGTACTATGCAATGGGACGCTGTTTTGCAACGTACTACTTTTAAAAATTCAACTAATTAATCACAAAATCTTTTTCCTATCAAACCCACACTTACTAATTTATTGTCTTAAATTAAGATGCAATAATTTGTTACTAATTTGATTGGTCTCATTCATTTGTTTTGTGCCAAGCATCCCAACCAAGGCTTAGAATGTTTATCATTCCACTTATTGTGTATTCTGATGGGACTTCTTGTTCAAGTTTTTCCTCCATTTCTCTATTCCTAAGTGGCTTAACATTGTTTGATGAGATCCAAAACAAACGTTTGGTTTTAGGGGAATAGCATTCAAGTAATCCCATAGGACTTAATGCTCGAAAATATAGTACATCCCCAACATCAAAATAACTCTCTAATCCCATACCTAACTTTGAAATTTCTAACCATTGACCCGGTGTTGGAATCTTCCATGGTTGATTATCATTGTTTTCTAGTAAAGATGGAAACACTGTGGTAGTGATATCATGAGCTACAGTCTGAACATTATAAGCATCGAGAAATTCTCCATTTATATATTTTAATTCATCTGGACAATCTTGGGGGGATGCTCCAGAAGTGAAAATTGGCATTACCATTTCACCACCAGAACAAGACTTTATTTTTTTTAATGTCAGTTCTAGTTCCTTTTTTTGACCTTGTGACTTTAAGGTGTCATTTGAGACTACAAATAGAATCATAGCAGATTCTTTAATCTTTATTTTAATTTCTCTCCATAGATCATCTCCTAGTGTTTTATCCATCGAGTAAACCCAAGCTCTAACGCCGAAACTATTGAATCTGCCACGTAAGTTTTCAACGATATCTTGTTCACTTTCAGCATAACTTATAAATATGTTGTATTTCATGTTTTCCTGTCGCCGCCTTAATTCTCTAGAAATACTCTGGTACTTCTCTGCTTATTAGTGTCATTCCAGCAAATAATTATTTACTGGAACGGCGCCCATTATAGCTATTGCTTTAATAGCCATGAAATCATCAGCATTCTTTTTTGTTAAGACGAGCTTGAAACCATTCAAAATATGATGGAAGATCCAAGTACAACTGTTGTGTAAAATTAGCTAGCTTTCTAGGATTTTTTAACCTTATGGCGTGATATGCACATCCTATCAATTCAGCATGCTTGCCACCCTTTTTCTTCCAAGAATCCTGTAAGCTCATAAGCGTAAAAAGCTCTAACCCAGTTAGTATAATAACGGGAGCTCTAGTAGTTTCATTATCTATCTCTTCCCTTCCCCAAAGCGCAAGCTCACTCAATAATATCTTCTCTTTGTTAGAAAGCTCTTCTTTTAAAGTAGAAAAGACTAAAACTGAGCCAGGTATAAGCTCAGATAATCGCTTCATTCTGTCGATATCAATTTCTGTAAAACATTCAGCCCCAAAGCTTTTACACTCGCCGAAGATGATATCCGTCTCTGAATAGCGTCGATGACTTATTTTATATTGATACCAGAGCAAAAAATCAGACTCCAAGTTTTCCTTTTCATGCGTCAGGGTTAAAGATGGGGACCATGTAATTTTACTGTCTGCCATGCAACTAATGACATTCGCAAAAAATCTTATCGTCAATCCAACTGTATAAGCGCCGTCTGAAAAATTAGGTCGACTAAATGGGCCAATAGCTTTGTAGGCATAATTTACATATTTATTAGCAGGCTGTGCTAATGGAAAACTAAATGTGTCGAGACAATGCTCACATGTTAAAGTGTCCGATGTATCATCAAGTGTATACCAGTTCATCGCATCACATTCAGAACATTTTATTTCTAGTCCAAGCTTTAATACCTTATGTTGAATTAAATTTTCCAACCAATTCTTTTTCCAGTGCTCATTAAAATAACTAAATTCATGTAGCTTTTGCGTCAATGCGGAAAAATGAATTGTTTTTTCTGGGTACTCTATAATTTCACTACTTTGGCTTGTATTTTGCCGCCTAACTCGTCGAGCCATATCATTTATCTGCTTTATCAAATCTGGACTTGCCAAGTAATCGAAACCATTTATTCCACCTAAAGCTTTCACCATTTTTAAAACCGTCTTGCCTGCAGGATTAGATATTTCTGCTTGGATGTTTTTTAACTTTAACCAATGTATAAATAATTCATGTCCCATTTTGACATTCCAAAATTCAGAAGAATCTTTAAACTTTGGAAATAATATGATTCCTTCTCTATTCGTTAATACAAAGTCACCATTACTTAAATTTGGAAAATCAACATTCGACCTGTTATTTGGATAACACATTGGAAAGGATGTTACTGACCTATAATCGCTTAATTGAATTACATTTGCCCATCTAAAATTCCCTCCGTATTTATCAGCAAAATCTGGCGACTGTCCCTCAAATGAAATGTATTTTTCACTTTTCTGTATTTTGATTTGAACAGTTTTCTCTTTGGTCGAAAGTATGGGTTTATTAAAGTTATTGAGTGCAGCACTATTGCAATCCCACATTGCTGGAATCCCCAACTGGCAGGTTGCAGCCTCCTTTAAATGCTTTTTCACATGTTTTTTAAATAACTCTTGGGCTGCATCCTGCTCAATTGAGCGGGAAAAAATTACTGTGGTACTAATCATGATGCCATTTGAATTACCTTTTAAGGACACATGATTCTTTTCGATATATCCATCTATAACACTCTGAAGATTTCCTAACAGATGAATAGGAATAGCTAAAAAGTTTTTCTCACAGACCCTTAAATTCCATAAATCTATAACGTCCAACACATTGTTTGAATCAAAAACATATAGTTTCGGATGCCAGTTATCATCGTAAAATGGCTTTGTTTTTTCCGTCGTTAAATCAATGGCTGATATATTGTGTGCTTTATAAACATCTAAAACAGTATCTTTACTAAGCACTATATGTTTTGGTGATATTGCATCTTCAAATCCATTTTGAATATACTCGAACCCATCATCAGTCGGAAATCCTCCCCATAAGCATGCAACAAATAAATTATCTTCTGGAGAATTTGATTTCACGCACATAATATGGTGTTCATGTCTACGCTCATATTTAAATTCTGATTGATATAAAGACTTATAAACATCAAACATGTTTAATCCATAAGATTCCTTGTATCCATATTCTCCGCTTTTCAACAAAATATCATCTATATTAATCACCAAGTCATCTGAAGTTGACAACCCTTCTGCTTGGCCTGATGAAGTTTCCACTATGAAATCAGGTTCAAAAAAATCAATATAACCTTTCCTAATATCTAGCGGCGATAATTTATTTTCATGGGGATGATGGTCCCAGTTATCTGGGGTTTTCGCAAAATAAGGAATTACTAAATTAAATAAACCGCCCCATAGAGCAGTATTAACCTCAAATACCTTTTGTAACGATATCTCATCTGAAGGATCTACAAGGAATGTAAATCTTATCGGTCTTAATCTGATTGCAGCGTTTATGTTTGTCATTTTTATGCAACTATTTCGAAATATTTGGGCGACTCTTATTATTTCATCAATTTTCTGCTATTTCCTCACTATACCCTCCAAAAAACTAAGCTGCAAGGTCAACTATAACTGAAACAATAATAAAAATAAAACAAGCGTCGCCTAAAATGATTGCCCCTACCCCAAGTAAACAATTACCAGCAGTAGAAATTATTTCACTCCCACTGCCGCAACTGTTTTTTATATCACTCATTAATTTATCTTAAAAAACTTACTGCTAATGCTATAACTATGGCACAGACACAGAGTTTAAAATCTGAAATTAAAGACAGGAATATGCGGTTTGTTTAGTACTTTCTGAGGGTTACAGCATTGCATAGTAGAGAGATACTATGCAATTAAAATTTGCGACATTTTATTTTATTAGCTTTATAGGGAAAATAAA
>CAZWHY010000031.1:0-43133 GCA_964633725.1 Uncultured Candidatus Berkiella sp. | reverse complement strand
ATGACGAGAGAAGTTAGCTTAGGCTAGATGGGTCAAAATGACCGCTTACGTTTGATTCCGCTTTTGAATAGATTGCTTGTTTGTCATGAAGAATATGAAAAGACAGACGACTTTGAAAACCTTCAGCGTCAAGTCATCGCTATTAGCAGTGCATTAGGTTTTAGCCAACAAAATATATCGCAGATTATTGATTCTACAGGTAATGAAATAGAGGCGAGTCTTAAAACAGATCAATTGCCCAGGTTAGTAGATGCACTTTCAAACCTTAAAAATCTTTTAGATACTGTCTATATAGTGGAACCAGCTCGCCTATTGCAGATGTTCAATGCTTTAACTTTCGGCTGGGTTCCGCTACCCTTTAATGAGGCGGTAGAGCCTATAGAGCTTGAAATGAATAATTTAGAGGGTTTGGCGAAAAGGCAAAGTGTATATAAATCTATTTAAATATTGCTTGGGAAGCATTTAGTTTGAGAAAGTTCCCATATAGAGTGCAATCAATCCAAATATAAGAAGGATTAGTCCCGAAACTTGGTTAATACGCAATGCCACTTTGTTGCTAATCTTGTGTCGAATAACCTGAATAACAGAGCATAGACTGAGCCACCATAAAAGTGAGCCTATGAATACACCGGAAACAAGGGAAAGCGCTGACAAGTAGTTGGCATTCTCATCTACTATGCCAAAGCCTGCAAAGATTGCAATAAACGACATAATAGTTGCTGGGTTGGTCAGCGTTAAAAGGAAAGTGCTCAAAAAATCCTTCCAAATGTTATTGGCGAGATCTTGAGCTGGATTAATGTTTGGTTTTGAACGCCAGGATTTTATGCCTAGATAGATTAGAAAACCACCCCCCAACAAACGAATAATAGCTTCATAGTCTAATAAAAAAGAAGAAATGCTGACCAAGCCAAATCCTGCAATACATCCATAGATAGCATCGGCCACAGCCGCGCCTATACCAGAGGCAACCCCAGCTTTCAGATTATATTTTAGAGTCCTGTTAATACAGAGCACGCCAATAGGACCAACAGGTGCAGCAACCGCAAGTCCGATCATAATGCCCGTTAGAAAAAGTAGAATCATAAATGTCTTAAAGTAATAAGATTGATTTTAGCGATCTTGAAAGTAGGAGAAAATCTCATAAGGATAGCATGATTTATAAATTATGCTTTTTAGTGTGATGATACTATTTTTATTTAAAAGTATTTGTTATTATTCTGGCTCAATGAGGTGTGAGTAGCTGTTCAAATAACTTTAATGGGATGCAAGGCTAAAAATGAGTCAAAAATATTCGGTCAGTGAGTTTGTAAACATAATAAAATCACTGTGTTTAGGCAGTCATATTTGGTTGCATCAAAAATATAGTACAAAAGACACTGAGTATGTTCAGCTATCTGCCAAAGTCAGTATTGCATATCATAAATTAAAGTCATCTGTTCGGCCGGAAGAATTTAAGTTTTTGAATCCAGAAGAAGCGTTGAAAAACTTCATTCAAAAACTTGTCAGTAGTGCAAGATTAAATCACTGGTATTATCCAAATGCAGAAAAAGCACATGCTGAATATCTAGTTGGATTTTTATTGCAGCAGAGCTTTATTATTGAACATAAAGGTGCAAGCTATAATTTAAATAAAATGATTTTAGAATCTCTCCCCTGTATGGAAAGAGAATACCAGCCAACCTATTATTTTTTCCAAGAACATTTAATGCCCCGAATACCCCATGATTTTTTGTCAAAGCCCTGGCGTGAAAAACAAGAATATCCATCACTGCAAGATTTACATAATACTTGGTCTCAATATATACAAGAAAAACAACAAAAGAAAGAGCAAAAAGAACTAAAAGAAAAGCAACAAGCTTTAAAAGAACAACAAGAGCAGCAGGTTTATGCTCTTTGGCGTCGCACCCATTTTTTTGATGGTACTGTTTTAGATTATAAAAACTTTTCTTTTGTATTAGAGGGGATTGTCAAATTTGGGCATATAAAGCTTTGGGATAATTCAATGTTGGGAAGGGGGGCAGAATTAAGTGCAACCTTATCACAACAGTTATTATCTTTTTCTCAGCAAGTGAGAAACACTCAGCTCACCTCAGATAATAATATGAAACTTGCTTTTGAGTTTGAACAACTTATGCGAGGATTAATTTATAGCTCAAAATATGATAGAAGCCAAAATGGTGATGCGGCAAGACAATTAGTTGGATTTTTTCTGTTTCATGATTTTTGTATTCAGCATGGAGTCAACCAAATACGGATGCAGGATATATTTTGGAATGAAGCCAACGATATGGAAAAATGTCATATCGCTAATGGTTCTGAATATCATCCATGGAGATTTCTCGATGATGATTGGCAACAAAAACAAAATTATCCGGGTAAAAAAGATTTAGAAAACATGTTATTTTCAGAACAGCAAAATATGATAAATGATGCCCCCAATAGAATGTTTTTGAATGCATTTCAAAATCAAGCGGTTAATACTGGATTTTCGGGGCAGGGGTATATTAATGACTCTAATCCTATTTTTTCTGGGAAGGGTGCAGTTTTTACCAGATAAGTTGAGTCGATAACAATGTTGGCTTGGTTGATTTGTAGACGAAATAAATTTATTATGCTAGTAGCACATGGAATAAAATACTAAAGGGAATGACTTAAATGCACCAGGTACTCAAAAAATTTTTCACAATGGCAACTGTACTTTGCTCTTGTTCTTCAGTTAGTTATGCAGGGATTGAGAGCTTTGATGCTTCAGAAGATTTAAGTGTATTCCTTGGGATTGATGTACAAGGGCGAAATCTAGATTTAGAAAAAGATTTTGGTGAAAATCTTTTTGCAAAAAGACATGGACAATATGACTTGTACGCAGGATTTAGAATATTTGACTATTTTGGTCTATCGATTGGCCATACATCTACAAAATCAAAAGAAAGAAATTCTGTTTTAAATGAAGGTGAGAAATATTTAGGGGTACAAATTGATGCTGGAGATGGCATTGAGTCCCACATAACATCCAAAAAAATCAAAGGCACGCACGTAGATTTGCTGGGATTTTATCCTGTGTATAATCAATGCAAAATAGATATATTTGGTAGCATTGGTTTGACCAGGAACAAACTAACACTTAAAGATGATTTTGTGGCTCTAGATGGCTTGGCTCTCGCGCCAACAATCGTAAGAAACTATGATGAGAAAAAGACCACCTTTAGGTTAATGTTAGGTATTCAAGCTGTTGTATTGAATCATTTAGGGGTTAGAGCTTCTTTAGGCTGGGAAAATACATCTAAATTTAAGGATCTTAAGCCGCTAGAGGTTCCGAATGCTGCGACAAACGTTAAACTAAAAGACAGTTTTATATATGGTATAGGTGTTTTTGTTACCACTTAATCATCTATCTATTAAGAATGTATAAGTTCATAGCCCTATAGAATATTTTTATTATATAGGGCTTATATATCTTATCGACGTTTTCGTGTGACATTCACGGTTGCTTTTTTGGTCGCTTCTTCGCTGTCTCTAATTTTTATACTACGATCCCCTCTATCAATTTGAGCTAGGCGAGTGGATTTTTCATGTTGTTTATATTCTTTTGTTGGCCGAACTTTTAAATCTTCACCAGATGGAAAGTTAAAAGCAAGATTATGCAATGCTAACGTTCTAACTCTAACGGCATGTTGAAAATCAGATAGTGCAGCATCTTTGCTTTTTTTGGAAACAACAATTGATTTAATCAGTTGACCAAAATCTTCCGCCTCGGCCACAGCTGTAATGGCTCCCTGACCTGTTTGGAAGTGAGCAGATTGTAGAGCATCACCAATTAAGACCACATCCATTCCCGCGCCTGTTCTGTGTATGCTATCACTGGCACGCTGCAATACAGTGTCAAACAGTGACATCTCTTTGGGTATAAGCTTATCTACTTCAGCTTTTGGTAAAAACATTAATAAATTGGCTCTACCCCAATCATCTACTAACTGTGTTCTGTCTGCTTTTAAAGCACGAACAGCTTCATAATCTTTATTGGCATTAGCCATTCTTATTGCTTCATTGAAGTCGCCATAAGCATCTGTTATTGCATCAGGTACCTCAATCCCTAGGTAGGGGTGATCACCTGTATCAAAATATCGTGCGATAGGAGGGTTGTCTTTTTGCCATCCCATAGCCTTTAGTGCATCTAAATCAAAATCTGTACGCTCGCGTTTGTATGCTTCGAGTATACTCGCAAAGTAATCGCCTGCATCTTCTCTCTCTGTGTGGTAAGTAACCGTTGAATAAAATATGGGTTTTTCTGACATTTTTATGACATCTATTTTGCAGTCTTTTCGACATTGACTGCCATATCCATCAGAACCCACTAAAATATCGGTAGGAACACTGATATCTTTTGGTTGCTGGACAGGGGTAAGATTTTTCCTATCATATATTCTGACTGAAATAGTTTTAGCGCCCTTGTTTAGGCTTTCTGGGACATATGTTTGTCCTCTCAATACAGTCATGCCATCGGGATCTCTTTCTGCCATCACATCAAGCCAAGTATTGGCTAAATACTCAAAGTCTTTAGTAGAGAGTCCATACCAATCTCCTAATGGTGAGCCTCGTTTGGCTGTTAAGCTTTTGCAATTGATCATGACTTTTAGAGGGTGTTCATTAGATAATGCAGCTAACATTTCTGGTGTGTCGACATATAATCCTACCAAGGCATCTTTAATTTCTGGCGTGAGTCTAAAGACATTATTTCTACTGTAGCCATTACGTTTTTCAATGCCAGTTACTTTGGCACCATTTTGATAGGCTCTAATTGCAGCAAAGGCGCCGCCAGGCCCTAAGCCAATCACCGAAACTTTTAATCTATCCGCATCAGGTATTTTCGGTCTATTTTTTTGTACCCGTACGAATAGTTCATCTGCCTCCGGATTAGGCTCCTTTATAAAATCATCCAATGAGCTTATGATGGCATCTCGATAAATGGCAGTCGTATGCATTAGTTTATGCATTTTGGTTGCAAGCTCTTTTTTCTGGACTTCATCAACTGATAGTAGAGGATGTAGAGGTGGGGCATCTAAGTCTTGATATATTAGTCTATTTGAATCATCAATCACAAATCCATTGGCAGGGAGGTCTAATTCCTCAAGCTCATCACCTTTTTTCTGCTCAATTGTAATTAAATTATTTTCTTCATCTATATTTATGAGCTCTGCGGCTTCAAATATCTGAAGGCCACTACCAGCCATGTCTGATATTTTCTGACAAAGTGGTGTTAAAAGATTGGTGATGGCTTTATCTAGATTTTTCCGATTAGGCGCATCAGCAGAGGTTAACTGCTCGTTGATTTCATGCAATATCCAATAAGGATGATTGGGCGCTAGATTCTGAATATCAGCAGGTGAGAGGTCAATTTCAAATATTTGTTCAAATAGTTCTTTTGTTCGTTCTAAATCGACATTAAGTTTTTTGCGATTTATCAGAGGTACTTTCTTTTTGAGCCATGCTGTATTTTCTCCTGCAATATAAGCCATTAACATATTCCAGGCTATGTTATTAGTTTGGCCATCATACACCACTCGTCTAAGTGGCACACCTCCAGCGTTGCCAGCATGCAGATCTCGAAAGACATCTGCCAATGCTGTTATTGCAGTATCAGACTTTTTAATGCTACTTAGTTTTATTGGCATAATACAGTACCTTGAAAATTTCAGTTAAATATACCTGTAGGAGCACTTTGGGCTGCGAATAGTTCAAAATTATTTTTGTAGCAGAAATTTAGAGGTTTTTGGTTGCACCAGCCAGAAATGCCCTGCAAAAACAATAAGGTAAAGCTTCAGGAGGAATAAGCAGCAAAAATGTATTCGCCAAAATAGATTGTAAATAAACACAAAAATTTGGGTGGAATTACAAGCTAAGATCGTTATTGTTATATACACATGATACAATCCGGTGTTTTCATATTGGTTGTTACAATGACAAAAATACTGATCAGCGCCTGCTTGCTGGGGCAGAAAGTACGCTATGACGGAAAAGCGAATTACATCAATCATGCTAAATTAATCGATTGGCAAGAAAGAGGGATATTGATTCCATTATGCCCAGAGCTTGCTGGCGGGATGAGTGTGCCAAGGGCACCCTGTGAAATTGTATCTGTAGACCCATTAAAAATAATATCAAACAAAGGGCAAGACCAAACGAAATATTTTCTTCACGGTGCAAACCAAGCATTAGAGCTGGCTATAAAACATAATATTCAAATAGCCATACTAAAACAAAGTAGCCCATCCTGCGGTAGCCAGTTCCGTTATGATGGGAACTTTAGCCGAACAAAAATTCCAGGTGAAGGCGTGACGACGATGGTATTAAGAAAGTATGGTATCAAAGTATTTGATGAAACCCAAATTGATGAAGTGGTTGCATTAATAACTGAACTGTAAGCCTAATTTTTCACCAAAATAAAAACCAATCCAGCCTAATACTATGCCGCCGACGACTTGTAAAATAATATTGCTCATAAATAAAAAAACTTTGGCATTTTTTAGTAGATGCCAATTTTCAAGCCCAAAGGTTGCAAAGGTGGTATAACCGCCTAACATACCAACCATTAGGAACAAGACCCATTCATCTGCAATGCTGTGCTTAGAGTCTAACCAACCTGCAATCAGCCCTATAATCAAGCAGCCTGACAAATTAACAAATGCTGTGCCAATAGGGAAGTGAGCAGCTTTTACAATGTAATTTTGTACTAAATTGCCCACACCATACCGTGCCATGGAGCCTATTCCACCGCCTATTCCAATTGCTAGCCATTTGAGCACGATGAGATCCTTGAATATAAACTGTATTTGTATTACAAAATATTATAACGCTTAATCCTGTGCATCTAAAAGCACTAAGCCTAGTTTATTATTAATGGTGTCGATAATCAGATCGGTATGTTGGAAAAAAGAATCGCCTATTAATCCGTCAGATGTAAAATCGTCTGGGAATGGATATTTATAGGCGAGAGTGGTGATTGCGTTATTGTTAATATGCAAATCATTAATATAGACTAAATCTTTTGTCTCTGGATGTACGTCATTTTCTTTGAAATCTATCCATGGATAAGGCTTGATCAGTGTTACGGTTGCTGCTGAGTCGAGTACAAAATCCAACTCTTTGTTTTGATGCATTGCGGTTAGATGTATGCCTTCCTTGTCTTCGTTTAGAGGCATCCAGATAATATCTTTGGACATTTTGTCAAAATCAACATCATTGGATTTACACCAATGTAAGTTTTTGTTATGTCGGCTATAATATAGAATACCCTTTTTATTTAAAAATAGATCTCTGCCAATCGTATTATTGGGCAAGTTGTTTTCCTGTGCATTGGTATTCATCCATAAGCCCCAGGGTGCATAGATATCAAAGTCAAGGTTTTGAAATAACATGCCATTGAGTATGACTGCGGGCAGTGTGCCTGTTTGTATTTTACTATGTTCACCAGTTAGATCGATATGAGAAATGGTATGAAAATCCACAGAACCATTGGTTAATGATTCTGCTAATGCTTTGTCTAAAGTTAACGCTTGTTTTTTACCCAGATCAATCACAAACTCTACGTTTTTCCCATTGATACGTAGATGAGTTGTGGGTATGTTTAGAGTATTGTATTCAATCGGTAGATTTATGCACTGGGTTAAATTTGGTTCTGATGTATTTGCATAGAGTGTGGATGATAAAGTCATTAAGCAAAAAGAAAAGTTAAGAATAATGGTTTTCATATTAGTCTCCTATTTGTTATGCAGCGATGTTATCTGTTAATTGCTCTAATTTTATACCGCTTTCAACTAAGAATTGAATGATTCTATGGTAAACACGCTGCAAGGCTTTGCAATAGATAGTTGGATTGTTATAGCCAGATTGACTGGAATATCGATTTTCTAACTGTCCGCCAGCACAAACTTGTTCCCACATACATCCCGTACAAGCTTTAGGTGTACTGACATTTTTTTGATGCCACTGTTTCTCAATAGTATAAAAATCTGCAAAGCTATTGTTTTTTATGTTGGTGGTCTTGTAATGATTCCAGGCTTGATTTGAGCGCAGAGAATCATCACCATAGATCAAACCGTCACTATCGATTGTCATGGCTATATTTTTTTTCGTGTCAAAAGCCTCTGATGGGAACATAAAAGAGGTATTACCTAATAGTTTTTTAATAAATGCATCAAATAATCGAATGTTTATTTTCTCATTATTATCTTTTATCCATTCATTTAATACTTCGAGTAGAAAATCACCATATAAATCTATTTTTTGAGGATCGTAGGTATCATAATCATCTCCTGGGAGTAAAAAATCCATATGAGATAGGTTAAGTTCATCTACAAAGTGCCTATAAACGGCTTTGCCAGAAGTATTGGGATTAATGACCGCAAGATTTGAAACCGGTGTAATACGCCCTGCGGCTTCTGCGGCTTGTAATAATTTTAGTCCTTGTACAACGCGTGTATAGGTGCCTTTGCCTTTATGATCAATTCTGAGCTTATCATTGATGAGTTTCGGGCCATCTAAGCTGATGGCGACGCCCATGTTATATTTTTCAAAAATATTAATCCAATCATTATCGACTAGCATAGCATTTGTTTGAATGGCAAATTGTAATTTAACGCTATGGGCAAGTTGTTGTTGGAATAATAAACAAGTATTTTCTAGATTTTGTTTGCCATAAAGTAGAGGCTCTCCGCCATGAAAATCGATTTGTAGAGATTTGATATTGTGCGCTTCAACTGCTTGTTTTAAAAAATCAATAGTATCTTGCACTGAGTCTGCACTAATTTTTTTGGGTCTGGATTTCCAATCTTGATCGGCTCCATGAAAATAATAACAATAAGTACAGTTGATATTGCAACGTGAGGTTAATTTAAAAATGACTTCTAAATGTTGAATCTTCATATAAGTTCCTAATAATCAAATAAAAGCGAGGAGGTGTGACTGCTCCCCGCTAAGACCTATCACGCTGCTGCGCGTGTCCATCGAGCAAAGAATTCAAATTCACCCTTTCTGCCACCAGAGACTTTTTTGACTAAAGAATCTGCCAAGCGCGAATTTTCTAGTTTGGTCGTTGGTGTTGTGTCTTGATGTTCTTTGCGTAGCTTATGGATAAGCTCGACGAGTGCTTGATTATTTTTCATGATACTTCCTTATTTATAACTGCTAAATACAATCATAGAAGGCCTACATTAGTAATCCCTAATCTCTCCTTAGACTGTGGCGCCTAGTGTAGATCCACTAATTTTGCTTGTCAATATTATTTTATTGACAATCAGTAATAAAATCATGATAATAAACAAATGTTATTTGGGTAGTAGTTGAGTGTGAGCGGATGGTAAAAATTAGAAGGTTGTGTAAAAATTTGAAGTGGTTTTTATTTATAATGATGTTTTTATTACCCATCACTAATATGTTGTATTGGTCATTGGTTGATGAACAAAGTATTAAAGTGGTCATGTTATCGTCTATGCCAATTGATGCACTCCATTTGAGTTATTCTGCTAGGGTATGGGGCTGTTTGATTAGCTCTATTCCAATGGCATTTATTATTTATATTATTTATCACTTAGCTAAAATATTTCATAATTATTCTGGAGAGCGTATTTTTTGTATTGAAAATGCAATACGATATAAAAAGCTGGGGCTGGCTTTGTTTGGATTGGCTTTGGCGAACCTTTTTTCAGATGCTATATTAAGTGTGGTTATGAGCTGGCAAAATGCTCTAGGAGAGCGTTATCTTGCATTTGGTTTTGGTGCAGGGCAGATATATCCCATTATATTTGGTCTATCTGTATATATCATTTCATTCATCATGCATGAAGCACATCAACTAGAAGAAGAAAGAAAATTTACAATTTAAAGGATCAGATATGCCTATAGTGGTGAACTTAGATGTAATGCTAGCGACGCGCAAGATGCGTTCCAAAGTATTGGCAGAAAAAGTTGGCATTACAGAACAAAATATTTCCATTTTAAAAAGCGGAAAAGCAAAAGCTATCCGCTTTTCTACATTAGAAGAAATTTGCTTTCATTTAGATTGCCAGCCAGGAGATATATTAAAATACGAAAAAGCAAAAGAAGTGAAACAAGATGAGTGATTCCATTGTTCTAGATACTAAATCCACATTGAATTAAAACGCTTATATATTCTTCTGCTCAAGCTCCATATTTTGCATTCCAGCAAAAAATCATGACTTATTTTTTCACTAAATATCATGTTACTATCATATTTCCATATGTGAATGAGTGTGACATTTAGTCGTATACTTTTGATATTTATATGGAAAATGCCCTACATTATTTTTTGATTTGAGGCAAGCAATGGATGCTATATTAAGAAACATAGTCGGCTGGATTGTAGGGAAAATAGTACTAACGTCACAGCTCATACCAATAACAACCCCCGATCTACTAAGAAAAATAAGTGCTTGGTTTTTTTACCCCTCTTCTTTGAGTGAAAAATTATCCTCAGCTTGGCATGATCTTGAAAATTTAAACAGTACTAAAAATACCGATCAAAATCTTGACTTAAAAAGGTTTTTTTTACCTGTCAATCCTGAGGTAAAACTTGATACAGTTGAAATGTGTTATCCAGCATATCAAAAAAGTAAAAAATATATTATCTATGGCTGGGGTCGCTCGGATTGTTATGAAAAAAGATTATTCCGCTTAGCTTCCGATGCTCTCAATTTGAACGCACATATTGTTAGCTTTAATTTCCGAGGTGTGGGATTTAGCCGTGGCTGTCCATACAATCAAGAAGATGTGATTGAAGACTATATTGCTCAGGTAAGACGACTCATCATAGACAAAAATGTTAAGCCAGAAAATATTACCCTACATGGTCATTCTTTAGGTGGCGGGGTTGCTATTTTAGCACTAGATAAAATTAGAAAAGAGAACAAATGGCATTGTAAGATTAGAAACGATCGATCTTTTAATAATCTGATTAATGTTTCTAGTAGTGTCAACTTTGAAAATAAAAAGCTACGTTTTAAAACATCAAGATTTTTTATTTTATTAATAGCTCTGCTTGTATTAATGCCCTGTATTCTATTTTCGCCATTAACCTTATTACAAGGCAGTGTGGTTTTTCTGGCGACGATATTAAGCTGCCAAATAAAACCTTTGTATCAACTCTGGGATATGTTTATACCTGATTTGTTGAATAATTCTATGAAGGGGTTGATGAAATATGGTGGTTGGAAAATGGATGTGGCTCATGTGTTTGAGAGTTTTCCAGAGGAAGACAAAAGCTACATGGTTATTCGTCAACCGACAAGGCAATATTCTAGGATTGGCTTGGGAGAACAGCTGAAAATTGGTGATGCGTATGATAAGGTCATTTGGCCAAAGTATACTTTGTATTTTGGTTTGAGGAATGTAAAGCAAAAAATAATAAAATTAGGCGCAAGGTTAAAAGCTTTATTGGAAATAAAAAACAAGTCTAAAAGTACAGAAGCCACTGCAGAAGAGCAAAGACAAGAAATTTTAGAGTTAAAAAGTCAGCTCCACAAGTATGAAAATGCCAAGGTGACGGGCGGCAGTCATGGCGCCGATCCTAAGGAATTTCTGACGCGCTATCCAAATCTTCACGCTGGGCGACATATCACGGGACAGGAGCAATGGTATCACTTTGTAGAGCCAGAAGGAGGGCATATTAAAAAATTATCGAGAACATATAAAGTATTCCAACATTAGTTTGAAAACTTCTATTTTGGTATTTTAGAAATGGGTATTATTAGTACTAATTGCTATTTCGAGGGTAAAGTCCCAGTGAGCCTGCGTGACCGCTATTAGTACTCTTGTATTCTGATTTATTATTAATTGATAAAGGCAGACAGCATGATAGGCACGATAAACCAAGCACTTTCTCTTAACCAGGTAAATCAACAATTCGATCAGTTTCGAACTGATCGAAAAAAACAAACCAAATTTCCTGATACCCTTTGGCAGCAAGCGATTACTTTATTAGAGCATCATTCTATGACTGAAGTATCTCGTGCTCTGCGGGTCAGCGCCCAGCAAATTAAAGCTCAAATGAATAAAATCCGATCTAATAACGATGTCCAAATGAATTTTGTTGAGATAAAGCGACCTGTTGAGAAAAGCGAGCCTCTCAATGTTGGCGCCCAAGCTGACGAACCCCTCAACACAAATTGTTACTAGCTGTTCAGCCTGCCGACTTTAGAAAAGGCATTGATGGTTTGGCTTATATTTGCAAAAATAAATTATCTAGTGACCCATTTTCAGGCACTATTTTTGCTTTTACCAACAAGCGCCGAAGCGCTGTTAAGTTATTGGTTTTTGATGGCAATGGCTTTTGGCTGTGTATGAAAAGATTTTCTAAAGGTGTATTATCTTGGGGGCCAAGTGCTGAAGCTGAAATTTGGGAGCTAAACGCCAGTCAAATTCAGGTGCTTTTGATGCAAGGCGACCCAAGGCTGATGATGGCACCAGATGAGTGGAGGAAGTTGCCCTCAAATGCCTTAAGCAAAGGTATAGACTTTAATGTTGGGCATCAAGCAGCGATAGCCTCAACCTGATTAATCTGATGTTTGTAATTCCAGGGTAAGAACTTTTCAGGCTCTTTAAAAATTCGACTTTTATTTTGCTGTAATGTTGTTAAGTATTCAACTGGGTTTTCATTTGCACCAACGCAGGTTTGAATAATGGATAGCAGCATGTTGCCGACAAATGCGCCGTGTTCCGTTGCGTAGAACATGGCGTTCTTTCTGATTCTAATCGGTATTTTTAACGCCGCTTCTAGTATATTATTATCCAGTGGTGCACCAGGTATTTTTAGAAACTGGGTTAGTTCAGGCCAATGCTTTAGAAAATAGCCTATAGCACTTCCTAGCGCACTATTAGGTTCAACCAACCCATCATTGATTTGTAGGTTCAGCCAAGTATATAACTTCGACATGATTGGCTCACTGTTTTTCTGGTGATAGGTTAGCCGTTCTTCAGAACTCATGCTTTCTTCTTTTGTCTTGGCGTCAAAGCTGTAGACTTTGGCAAGCTGGTCTATAACATGCGCGCACTCTTTATCGAAATATGGCTCCACTTCCACAAATTTGCGTCTAGCATGGCTCAGATAATGTATCAATATGGTTTTAATTCTTTAGGTACGTTTCGATTTAAAGCATCACACATGTATAGGATTGGCTCCATAGATGTAAGGCTTCCACTACCTACACGATCGCAGTAGAGCCGAATTATTTTCTTAGAAACCCACTACCACTTGTTAATTAGCCCTAGAATTGTGTCTCCATCGTTTGATTGGGGTAAATAGGGAAAACAGCATAGATATTGGTAAGCCTAAGCAGAACCAACCAATTGGGAAAAACCTATACAGGTTGAATTTTGGAAAAATAGCATCTAAGAATCTATAAGGTGTAAGGAATAAAGGCCTATCACACGAGAATACCTTAATGTGTTTTTCTAAATATCTTGCCGCACGCTTGCCAGATTCTGCAGCACTCTCCATTTCGAACATATCAGTTTCAGTCTGGGTATACCCAGTCGCAAAATATAAATTTTCATACTCAGTTTTATTTTTTGGCCTTAAGAAATACGTGCCTTTGTTCGTGCTAAATTTTGGCTCATGTGTTTCGATTAATTTCCCATTATATTGATAGGTATCCCAAACGTTATAATCAAGAACACAAACTTTATCTAGCGCTAAGTGCGAACATAATTCAGAATTCAAAATTTGATGCCAAACTTCCTGCTGAATCTCTAGATGCGAGCACTCAAGAAAGGGCTTTTTAATTAAGTTGCCTGGGCGAATATGGTCGCATAGCCCAACAGACCATAAATCATGAATATCTGAGTAAGTCTTACCCCATATACTTCCTTGGGGCTCAATAACAAGCTGCCATGGACTATCAGGGATATACATGGCAGTATATTTATTAGTGAAGTTTATTTTTTTATCAAAATAAAGTTGTATCGAGACCATAAGTTGGTGTCCGCGCTGAGCCAGTTCTGTAATACCAGGAATACTAAGAGATGTAATTTGGGAAACTTTTTCAACTGGCAAGCTACAAAAAAAGATATCCCCTTTTATTAGTTCATTGTTTTCTAATGTGATACTTTGGATTGTATTACCATCTGATTCAATCTTTGAAATTTCTGAATTCATGTGAAAATAGACGCCTTTGTTTTCAAGGTAAACTTTCCAATGGTCGAACCACGCTTCATTAGTAGGGCTGTTCATAACGCTTATGGGGCGATTGAATACCTTAAAAGATTCTAATGTTTTAGCGACAGATGGAACATTTACCTGTCGAGCATCAGCACCCAGGTAAGGCCCCATAATGTCTATAATATACTTTTTCATATCGTGGCAAAGTATATTATCAGAATCTATAAATTCATTCCAAGAAGTATTATCTAGCTTATTTAATCGATCTGTAGAAATAAGAAAACAGTAGAGTATTTTACTTAGTACAGTGTATTTTTGCCTAAAGGGAACATATTTAAATACATGACGTATTTCAAGAAGTGTTTTAAGTCTATTGTTCATATGGATAATAGTGTTCTGATCTGCAACCATATAGTCACTAATATCTACTAGATTATCGTGTACTGTTTTTTCACGGTCATTTTTTAGTGGGATTTGTTTAAGTATTGACCTTAGATTGTCATAGTTAGGTCCGTAGATGCGCCAGCAATATTCAGTGGGCAACTCAACGCCGTTTCTGATTTTAACTCCACTGCGTGCCATTCCACCTATAATTGAATTTTTTTCATATATGTGGATCTCATATTTGTTATTACTATCAGCAAGCTCATGTGCGACTGTTAATCCCCCAATTCCACCTCCCATAATAATTACTTTCTTTTTCATAGTATTAATTCCATTTATAGTGTAGTGCGCTATGACCAACGCTTAAAATTTATTTGGTTCCATTTTAATAGAAAAGTCGGTGATATGGTTAATTGAGCCTGAATTTGCAGACACAGATATCCTTATTTTTAAATGGTATGGGACAAGAAAAACAAAGAATCAAGCGATAATTTATAAATCAAGAACATTTGGAAGACTTTTCTTTGGCTCTTAGTACATCCTCGTTCTGAACTGCCACGCTCTAAACATTGTCTATCGACTGAAGAGCAATCAACAATTTATTTTGATTTATATAGCATTAAGCGTATTTCTTCACGTCTTCCTTTGTCAGCAATTATATGCTCCTGGTTGAGTGGTGCTTTAAGAGCTTTTTTTAATCGCCAAATTCCTTCAACTTTATGACCATGATTTATTAAATACACACCATAAAAATAATTACTATCTATCCCTTTTGGATCTTTTCTTATTCCAATTTGAAGGAAATGTCTTGCTTTCTTGGGATCACCAAAACCGATTGGCCAGCCCGGGACTCTATCATACAATAACCCAAGAGATGTAAAAGCCAACCCATTGAGAGCATTTGGATTCATCTGGATAGATTTTTCAAAGCTCAATTTAGATTGTTTGACTAGTCTTAATGCCTTAAGCCCACCAATTTCCTCAGCATACGTGCCTGTAATGATGCCATGCCAAATCCAAATTTCAGAGTTTCCTGCATGTTTATTCGTTAATGTAATTACCTGATGTCTTAGTCGTTTAAAATATGATTTTCTTTTGTTTGCATCTATTTGATAAACGCCTATAGCCCAGTTTTTTTTAAGAAGTGATATGTCTCTTTGTAAGTTATTCTTGCTAGCAGAGAAGGACACTGTTGAAATTAGCATCAATGAAATGACTAGCCAAGGCTTCAAGAGCTTTAACATAATGATCTCCTAAAAACATTATCCTGTTATCGTACCTTAAAAAATACTACCCCTTGCATATGTCTTCGCTCTTAATTTTAAATGATGGCTACCTAAACGTATCTTGGCACCAGAATGAGGTTTCAAGCATAACTTGCATCCTACAGTTAACCAAATAACTAGCATTCGCATAATGATAAACTTGTTGATGTCTCCGACATTCCGGACACCCAAATTTTATATGCCAAGAAACCCACTACCACTTGATAGTAAATGATAAAATGTGAAACTATTGATTACTACATATTGTAAGGTGTTTTACCAGCTATGGAATTTAAAGACTATTACAAAATTTTGGGGGTAGAACCAACTACAGCTGTTGGTGATATCAAAAAATCCTATAGAAAAAAGGCAAGGCTTTATCACCCCGATGTTAGTAAAGAAACTGATGCCGAGCATAAATTTAAAGAAGTGACTGAAGCATGGGAAGTCTTAAAAAATCCTGAGAAGCGAAAAGAATATGATGCTATGAGGCAAGGTGGTTATCGTGCTGGACAAGATTTTCACCCTCAAGGCCAACAACCGCAGAGGCAAGATTTTTCACCAGAAGATTTGCAGGGTTTTAGCGAGTTTTTCAATGCGATGTTTAGAGGGCATGCTGATGGCTTTGATAAAACCCATCACCATCGCCCAGTAAGACACAAAGGCCAAAATATTGATTCTAAAATCCAAGTCCCACTCAATATCGCTTTTCATGGTGGAGTACAACATATTCAAATAAATACTCCTAATAACACAAAGCCATTAACTTTAAAAATATCAATCCCAAAAGGTGTTTGTACAAGTAGTCATATACGGTTAAAAGGCAAGGGATTGCCGGGCATGAGTGGAGGGAAACCAGGGGATTTATACTTAGAGATAGAAGTATTACCTTACAAAAATTTCACATTGGTTGGGAAAAATATTTTTCTAAATTTGCCCATTACACCCTGGGAAGCTGCTTTAGGTTGCAGCATAATGATGCCTACATTGGATGGCATGATTGATATTAAAATACCAAAAGGATCTCGAACAGGACAAAAACTAAGGGTCAAAGCAAAAGGCCTTCCTACAAAATCACCGGGTGATCTGATTGTAACCTTACAAATTCAAACGCCCGAGCCAAAGGATGATGCTGAAAAAGCTATTTACCAAAAGAT
Organism: Uncultured Candidatus Berkiella sp.; assembly: GCA_964633725.1. GTDB lineage: Bacteria > Pseudomonadota > Gammaproteobacteria > Berkiellales > Berkiellaceae > Berkiella_A. The sequence goes on along the minus strand of CAZWHY010000031.1, from coordinate 26,160 downwards.
GGCAGAAAAATTAAACTACAATCCTCGTTTGGGAATGGAGTAATAAAATTGTGGATATAATATTGTTTGACGATAAAGAGTATAGTCTTACTGAAGTATGTGATATTTGTCATATGAAAGAAGCATTTATCATTAGTATTGTAGAACATGGTATTTTAGAACCCGAAGGCAAATCTTCTTCGGAATGGGTTTTTTCTTCAATTCATCTTGTCAAAGCCAAAAAATCAGCCAGACTGTATAATGATTTGTCTATTAATATAGAAGGTGTTTCTCTAGCAATAGATTTGTTAGAGGAGCTCAATGAATTAAGGCAAAAAATACGGTTGCTAGAAAATTAATAAAATATAGTTTTAATAGCTGAAGAATGATAAGAGTGATTATAAGTGATTGAAAGTGACCGCCCCTCTGGCAATATTTTGCATATCGTCATACCTGAAAAGTTAGACATAGATGACTTTGATTCAATAAAAAACACAGTGGATCAAATGATAATCGAACATGGCAAAATACGATTATTACTTGATGCAGAATATTTTCATTGATGGACAGGAATAGGGGCTGCAGAAGAACATTTAAAGTTTATACATTCTCACCATAAATTTGTAGAGTGTGTAGGACTAATATCTAATGAGAACTTGCAACATTGGATTGCAACAGTCGTTAAAGCATTTGTATCAACTCTGGGATATGTTTATACCTGATTTGTTGAATAATTCTATGAAGGGGTTGATGAAATATGGTGGTTGGAAAATGGATGTGGCTCATGTGTTTGAGAGTTTTCCAGAGGAAGACAAAAGCTACATGGTTATTCGTCAACCGACAAGGCAATATTCTAGGATTGGCTTGGGAGAACAGCTGAAAATTGGTGATGCGTATGATAAGGTCATTTGGCCAAAGTATACTTTGTATTTTGGTTTGAGGAATGTAAAGCAAAAAATAATAAAATTAGGCGCAAGGTTAAAAGCTTTATTGGAAATAAAAAACAAGTCTAAAAGTACAGAAGCCACTGCAGAAGAGCAAAGACAAGAAATTTTAGAGTTAAAAAGTCAGCTCCACAAGTATGAAAATGCCAAGGTGACGGGCGGCAGTCATGGCGCCGATCCTAAGGAATTTCTGACGCGCTATCCAAATCTTCACGCTGGGCGACATATCACGGGACAGGAGCAATGGTATCACTTTGTAGAGCCAGAAGGAGGGCATATTAAAAAATTATCGAGAACATATAAAGTATTCCAACATTAGTTTGAAGACTTTTATTTTATGACTTTAGAAAGAGGCACTATTGGTGCTAATAAGCATTTCGGGGTATTATGTTTTGCAGCTTATTAAAATCATATAACTCGAATACACTTAAATATAAAAATTAAACTATCTATCTTATGACTACCCATTTTTTCAAACAGAAAAATTTTTCGTATAATTTAATTGCGCTAGCAGGACTGTGTGCTATCGCTTTATTAAGTTATAGAACATATTCTATTTTGTCTTTTATAACACCTATTCATGTTGTCACCAGTGGCTTTGAGGAAGAGTCGTTGTTTGCGATGTGGAAATTTTATCATCATCAACCTGTTTACTCTGACCCACATCAGTTGCCTTATTCTGCGAGTTATTTTAATTGGCTTTTTTATTGGGTATACGGAAATATAACCAGCATAAGTTTGAATTTATTTAGCTTATCAGAAGAATGGATCCCAACGATTGGACGGATATTGACTTTAGCTGTTTCATTGTTGGGCTTGGGGCTTCAATATTTTTGCGTACGAAAAATTTATCCTCAATTGGCTAACCGACTAAACTTTGGGTTGAGTGCACTGCTTTGGATGGGGCCTTTGCTGGGCTATTGGAATATTACTGTTCGGCCTGATGTAATGGGTTTGTTTTTTGAGATATTGGCAGTATGGCTATTTTTTACTTTGCCCCGCTTGCGGTTATGGACGGTATTACTAATCTCATTGTCTTGTTTTTTGGCTTGGAGCTGTAAACAGACGCTTGTTGTGACGCCTGGTGCAATAGGGCTGTATTTTTTATGTCATAAACAATGGCGTGCATTATTCACCTTATCTATTTCATATTTTGCCTTGGTGCTTATTAGCTTATATCTTGCGCCGGAAAGCATGCTGAAAATGTTATTTATCCCGAGCGTTAATGCTCAATTATCAATGAGCGTATTGATTGAAAACTTAACAAAGTTTATTTTAAAATCCGCTCCGATCTTTGTTCTATTGTTAAGCTTATTATGGATGACTGTTCATAAGCGTACAAAATTATCAGAACTAAGTGATGGCACAAAACTCAGTATCTTGGCTTTGTTTGTATGGATGGCTATTTTGGTGCCTGTGAGTAGTAAGGTGGGAGCTGCTGAGAATTACCATTTTATAGCTTTATTTTATATTATTTTATTATCCATGAGTTTGCTGTCTGAGATTCCAAAAGATAAGCAAACTCAGCCATTGTTGTGGTTTGGCGTGTTATATATTGCAATGATGGGTGCGGCATTCCAGAAAAATCACATAGCTGGTATTAACTCACAGAAAATTGTGCATGCGAAATTAAAGCAATGTATCTCAGAGTTACCTCAGCCTATTTTTATATCTAATCATTATGCGGCATTACCATGGATGGGGGGTAGTCAGCCATCATTTATTCTGGCTTATAATTATTGGACAGATAGAAGAGTACAAGCAAACATTGATTTCCAACATGATGGCGTTGGTGGCTTAGTGCAACAAGGTTATTTTAATAGTTTGATTTTGCCTCTTGAATCTAGTCATTTTGATCGAGGTTCTTTGGCAGGATACGCATTGCAAAAACCATGTGCTGGATATCAAATATATCAAAAAATCAGCGCGGAAGGGTAAATTCTGGCAAAGATTAATAAAAGACTAAGGTAAAATTCATGAAGAGAATATTGATTACAGGTGGGGCAGGTTTTGTCGGTAGCAGCTTAGCGATAGCTTTTAGGCAGTCTCACCCTGAGGTTGATATTATCTGTTTAGATAATTTATCTAGAAGAGGTAGTGAGCTCAATTTACCTAGATTAAAGCAAAATAATATAAAATTTATTCATGGTGATGTTCGGGTTAAAGAAGATATTTTCAAAATACCCGAAGTGGATTGGTTAATCGAATGCTCTGCTGAGCCTAGTGTGCACGCAGGCTATCAAGGCTGTCCTAATTATTTGATACAGACCAATCTCAATGGGGCAATCAATTGCTTAGAATACTTAAGAGAAAAAGGTGGGCATTTATTATTCTTGTCTTCTAGCCGAGTTTACCCTATTCAAAATCTACGAGATATACCATTACAAACAAAAGGTCATAGATTTGAAATCCTAGATCAGGCTTTGCCCTTGGGCTTGAGTATAGCAGGGGTATCTGAAAATTTTGATTTAAAAGGTGCTCGTTCATTATATGGTACAACAAAATTATCGGCAGAATACTTTATTCAAGAGTATGCTCATATGTATGGTATAAAATCCATTATCAACCGCTGCGGTGTTATCGCAGGGGCTTGGCAAATGGGTAAGGTCGACCAAGGGTTTATGGCGCTTTGGGTCGCGCAGCATATATTGGGTGGCGAATTAAAGTATATGGGCTTTGAAGGCAAAGGTTTTCAAGTGCGAGATGTGTTGCATGTTATGGATTTATTTGAGCTCATTAAGCAGCAAATGCAAAATATTGAGCACATTCATTCTGATGTTTTTAATGTGGGTGGTGGAATAGATAACAGCGTTTCTTTATTTGAACTCACTGAAAAAGTAAGAAGTATAACATCGTCTCATTGTGAAATTGGCATAGAACCAACAACCAAATCAGCAGATATACCTTACTATGTGACAGACAATAGCAAAGTATGCGATAAGTATAATTGGCAGCTACAGTATAATATTAATCAAATAATAGAAGATATTTCTGCATGGATAGGTGAAAACAAAACGTTACTTAAGCCATTGTTTATGTCAGTATAATTTAGAAGGATAACAGTAATGTCAATTGCATTAATCACGGGCTCTGCGGGCTTAATAGGTAGTGAAGCCGCAAAATTTTTTGCAAACAAAGGCTTGGACGTTATTGGCATTGATAATAACATGCGCAAATATTTCTTTGGAGAGGATGCCTGTACGCTTTGGAACTTGTCTGAGCTAAAATCTCATTGCCCGCATTATGCGCATCATGATTTTGACTTGCGCGATAATGAAAAGCTAGAAAAATTATTTAAACAGCATGGCAGTCAAATCTCAGTCATTATTCATGCGGCGGCTCAACCTTCTCATGATTGGGCTGCGAATGAGCCTATTACAGATTTTACCATTAATGCGTTAGCCACTTTATATTTATTAGAAAACTTTAGAAAGTATTGCCCTCAGGCGACGTTTATATATCTGAGCACCAATAAAGTCTATGGTGACACGCCGAATGCTTTACCTTTAGTCGAAACCAAAACACGTTGGGATGTTTCTCCTGATCATGCTTATTACGGTGTGGGTATAGACGAATCCATGAGCATCGATCAAACCAAGCATAGTTTGTTTGGCGCCTCCAAAGCGGCTGCGGATTTAATGGTACAAGAATATGGTCGGTATTTTAATTTAAAAACAGCTTGTTTTAGGGGGGGGTGTTTAACAGGCCCTACCCACTCTGGTACTAAGTTGCATGGATTTTTATCTTATTTAATGCGTTGTACTGTTTATCATAAGCCCTATACCGTAATTGGTTATAAAGGTAAACAAGTTCGGGATAATATCCATAGCTATGATTTGGTAAATGCGCTATGGCATTTTTATCAGGCGCCTAAAATGGGAGCGGTTTATAATATAGGCGGTGGGCCTGATAATAGCTGTTCTGTTATTGAGGCGATACAAGCATGTGAAACTATTTCAGGCGAACAGCTTGAATATGATTATGATTCTTGTAACAGAGCAGGAGATCACATTTGGTGGATTAGTGATGTAAGGCGTTTTAAACAAGACTATCCTGCTTGGGATTTTCAACATAGCTTAGATCAGACCTTAAAGCAGATTCACCAAGCGACGGTTGATTCTCAGGAATTGGTCTGCGTATGATTCATGATTCAAAAAACTTAAGCGATTGGGTCAATCAAGGGGTGGAAAATCTGTATTCGGTTATTATCCCTGCACATAACGAAGCGGAGAACTTACCTGAAACTATTACCAATCTTTGTGCTGAGCTACAAAAACAGAGCTTTGATTTTGAAATAGTCATTATTAATGATAATAGCCAAGATAATACAGTAGATGTAGTAGATAAACTGCAAGCACAATTTCCACAAGTGCGTATGGTCAATAATCCACCCCCTAATGGTTTTGGATTGGCCGTACGTATGGGATTATCTGAGTTTAAAGGCGAAGCCGTTGCAATTGTTATGGCCGATGGCTCAGATGCCCCCAAAGATGTTGTGACTTACTTTCAAAAGATTCAAGAAGGATATGATTGTGTCTTTGGCTCGCGCTTTATCCCAGGCGGGAAAGTGGTAGATTATCCATGGCACAAAAAAATCCTCAATCGTATAGCCAATCAGTTTATTCGCGTTTTGTTTCAGTTACGATACAACGATATGACGAATGCATTCAAATGTTACAAAAGACACGTGATTGCAGGACTGACACCACTACTCGCACATCATTTTAATTTAACAGTAGAGCTACCGCTTAAATCTATCATTCGGGGTTACAGCTACACAGTTGTGCCTAATGCTTGGTACAACCGCAAACAGGGCGTATCAAAACTCAAAATTCGAGAAATGGGCAGCCGTTATTTATTTATTGTTTTGTATTGTATGATTGAGCGATTTTTATCGCGTGGTGATTATAAGCAAAAAAGACAACTTACCTTTCCCAAACAGCCTATTAGTAAGAAAAATACTTACAAAACAAGTTAGAATATTTGATAATGTTTTACTCTAATCAAGATGAAACTTTGTTTGACTTTGTTTTTTTGTGTGGCTACAATGTTCCTCCGCTAAAATTTATTTATTGAAGGACTATAAATAATGAAAAATATTTCTGAAAATTCCCCAAAATCTTCTATAAGAGAAATCTCTCAATCTGAATTAGAGCACGTAAATGGCGGGTTTCTTGGCCATATAATCGCTATTGCTGTATTGATATTAGTTCCTAGCGTGATACATCATGATAGAAATCCAAATGATAATGATCCTAACAGACGTTAAACAATAAGCAAATACTGATTTATTGATATTGTTCGTTCTCTCTATATATTCCGCAGCTTGTTTCTGAGATGTGGAGCACATAGGGAGAATGAGCTGTTATGATTTAAATCAATGTTTGATTCAATAAAATGTATTGATATGCTCGGATTCATTATATATGACTATACACAAAAAAACATATTTAGCTCTTTTGTTGGTTGTGATATTTTCTTTCACGCCACTTCTTATTCCTGATGTTAGCGATAAGACAATTTCTGTATTTCTCAGTATTTCCCCTTTTTTATGGCTGACGTGTTTAATATTTTCTATTAAAGCGATTAGAATTTTACCTAAAGCGCCAGGAACCAGAATATTTTTTATATTGTGCTCAGCGATAATTGTGGGTGGTTCCTTATTTGATATTAGCATTACGCTTATTAAATCACCTGATTTGTCGCGAGAAGCAAATATTATTATAGCGATGATGTTCGATAGAGGCTATTCATTAGAATTTATCAAGTTATATAATTTAGTAATGCAAATTTTATTTATTTCTACTATGGTTTGCATTTTACTGTTGAGTTGTCGTTCTTTTGAGCTTATTACAAATTCGATTAATAAAAGTAGTATTCTCAAAGTCATACCACAAGTGTTTGCTGGAGAAGGCAGAGGATATAAGGAATTTATCTTATCTAAGGTTGACCCATTATATTTTAATGCATCTGTTGCGCCAATTGTCGTTGCGGTATGTTTGTTTAGAATTCATTGTGGTCTTGAATGGTTAGAAATAGTGCCGATTTCAAGTGTCTCTAGAGTGTGCGTTGCAGTAGGGCTTATGCTAACTACAAATGTTATATATTTTTCTATAATTTATAGAAAGTTGAAGCCTAAGGATGACACTAAATTTTCTTATAATGAGCAACAATATTCTAAAGTTGCTATTAATTAGTTCCTGGCGTGGAATTAAAAATCAAGTAAATCATGCGATTTCTTAACCTCACCCGGCGTTCCACGCCACCCTCTCCTGGAATCAGGAGAGGGGTAAGATTCGCTCTGCTCATCGAAGATAATGGCCAACCAAAATCATTACACTGCCAATCATTAAAATGGATAAATGATGCTGTATTACCTTCTTATAGAGTATTAAGCTTACGTTTTAGCTCAGTATCGTTGTTCAAACCTGCTTCAAATCCTGCATAATAAGCTTTAGGCGCTATATAAGCTTGTTTTGACAAGAAGCTAGATGCTTGGACGGTATAGCTTTTAGACGCATTATCCCCTAAATTGAAAGCCTCTCGTTGTATCTCGTTTAATTTTTTGAAATCACAATCAGATTTATTTTTGTATTCTTGATATTGATTTTTAGAAAATTGATTTCGAACTCGCATGATTAAACTAGCCAGCATAAATGTAAAAGCACTAGCTAATCCTATAGAGCTTGTGGTTAACGCTCGTGTAATACCTACTTGTAGTACTTGCCCTAATTTTAATACTCCGCCAACTAGCAATGACAAATATATAGGTAATTTTACATTATTTAAATTACCAAGTAGCTTGTTTAGTAGTGTGTTATGCTTGTTTTTTATCAGCTCTGCTCTTTCAAGCTCGATTGCTTTCAGTAACTTTGGCTCTAAGACTTTGTTATTAGTAAAACGCAGCATAGTGTTTTTTGTTGGGTCATCTTTTCGTATCATGGGTTTGTTCGAGGCTGCAATTTTTCCAAGATCATGCATGTCTAATTTTTCTGACCAATATTGTAAAGGGCGGAAGTTTCTAATCTCATTTTTCTCTTCCATCTCAGATGCACCCATAACAGCATTGTAAGTACTATGCGCGAGGTTGGCTAAATCAAGAGTATTATTATCTGTAATATCATGATCGACCAGCATAAAGCTACCACCAGGTCTTAACACTCTTCTAACAGATTGTAAGAAATTATCAATTTTGTCTTCAGGAATATGATGTAATCCTATAAAGCAAGTGACCATATCAAGGCTATTATCTTTCAAGACACTACTTGGTATAGGGGCATAGTCATTCATCGGCAAAAATTGGTCATAGGGTCTAGGGAAGCCTGATTGAATATAGTCTGTTATTGACTGGCTATCATTCAGGATGGAAATTTGTCCACTAATATCAAATTTATTTTTCAATGGACGGATAAATCGACCAGGGTAGCCTATTTCTAATAGGCCGTTGATTTTGATTTTCTCTATTGATGATGAGTCAAATAAATCTTGTACTTGTTGGCTGAGGTCATTTTTGATATCAACCAAAGAATAATATATTCTAGACGCGGTGCTTAGATTGGATGGCAGTATTTCATCTATTCTTCTTTTTAATTCAGAATAGATTTCATCATTAGTGTTAGAGTAAGTTAAGATGTCATCAAGTAATATATAAAAACGTTCTTTATCAACACGTTGAAGAATGCTATCTAAAAACATGCCGAATGCATCACGATTCTTTTGTGTGCTAAGGATATTTTGATAATAGTTTATTTTTTGATTTGTTTTTGATAAATACTGGTCGCTAAAACCACTATTAAATATATTTTTAGGGTCGTGCTTTTCTTTCATTTTTGTAACGTCTCCTGCGGTTGGATAGGCTTGATCAAATTGGGATTTAGATGCAAATTGTTGATAGGGCAAGTAATATGTACCATCATGTTTAAGCGCTATATCGATAGATTGCTGGATCCATTTTTTGGCTTTGATGATATCTTCTGCTCTTAATGATTGGTTAAAACACAAGACTAAGGCAAAGCGATCACCGCCGTTAGCATAGGACAATTTAGATATTTTATCTTCTGGAACATAGCGAACGGTTGCATTGATGAGTGGGACGTCATTTTTAGAGAGTAATACGCCCATTTCTTTTAAGAAAAATTCTAGATTATCTCCAGGAATAAAGTACTCTTGCAACCATTCGGTTTCACTTCTGGCATGATGAAACATGGCGTTAATTGAGGGATGCATAATATCATTTGTGGTCAAGGTTGTTTCATTATTGAGTAGCCGACGACTCTCATATTGCCAATATAGTTTTCTAGCCCAACCAAAGTGGCGTGCCACATTGGATAGTATTCTATCAAGCCTGCTGCCTTTTTTTGATTCTTGATGATAGTTTTCTGCTGCTTCAATAGTTGTTTCATGATCTGCTGTATAATTAACCGCAACGCCTTCTCCCAAGAGGTTGTCTGGACTAATGGAGAGACGATATAGGTGCATTCTTTTTTCCACGTTGTTTTGAACATTGGCTCTAAAGTAATCAATATAGACATTAGGTTTTACTTTAATGCTGCGTTCAACTAATGTCTCATTTTCTGTTAATTCGATTTTAGCTTCTATAATGACCCCAAATTGACTATATCCACCTAAAACATATCCAAATAGCTCATCGCGAGGTGTCAGAGTCTGAATTTGTCCACTGGCATCTATAATTTTTAATTTTTTAACTATGTTGGCTAATGTACCGGCTTTATTCCATCCATGAATATTTGTACTGAGTGAGCCACCAATACTAAAGACATTAGACGCTTGCATTATCTTAATCGCTAATTGATGTTGATTGGCAATTATCTGGAGATCACCCCATGTGGCGCCAGCGCCAACAGTCGCGGTTTTACTGTCTGGAGAGATACGAATATTTTTAAAATTATCCATTTTTAAGACGATATTGTTACAGTGATTGGATAAAAATTGTTTACCTTGACTTTGGCCTGCGCCCACAATAGTGATTTTTTGATTATTTTTAGCGGCATCTAATATGGTATTCTTAATATCTGTCTCATTTTGGGGGGTAACAATATGAGCTTGTTGTTTATAGAGCTTACCACCTGATACTATCTCTTCTTTAGATTTTATAGCTGGATTAAAATTAAGCGTGACCAGTTTTGGGAAAATGAGTCCTAAAGGGAATGCTAAAAACCCAAAAAGATTCTTGAGAGACAAATCCAAATATTCATCATGCTTTTTCTCGTATCGTGTTTTTTTGTCACCTGAGGTAAAAAACATATTGAGTTTGTAAAACAGACTCATTCCTAAAGCGGTAAAAAAATCAACAAAAGCAAATGCTGGGAAAAAGCATAAAAATAAAGCCCTCGCGTTAAGAGCATTGATAGATTTTCTGAGGTGGCTATTTCCAGCTTGTAAATAAACTCGATCAATCCAAGATGCGGGTTTCTCAGACCACTTGCCAATTTTTGGCATATTTTTAAACCGTTGGCTTAAAATATTATTAAAGTACGTTATAAACTGCATAACAATCTCCGAAATTAAAAATCATGAATTAATTGAATACAAATGCCTTTTTGATTTAAAGTTTTTATTGTATTGTTGAAATCTTTGGTTTTGACATCGAGTAGATACTTTCGTTTACTAGATAGATGGTTACCATATGAGTAGAGTATGTTCATTTCAGATAAGTCTTTCTGTGCCTGTGCTTGATTGTCAACTTCGATCTTAAACTGAATTTGATCTTGTCCAGAAATTTTTACAATTTCAATATTATTATCAACTAATTGTTGTGTGACTTGTTTGAATTTTTCATATCTTGGAACCGTGATATGTTGATATCTAATGCGATCATCTATTGTTCGGTATAAATGCGTGCTGAGTACTTCAATATCGTTACTGAGTTTTTTGTAGTTTGGACGTCTATTAATTGTTTTGACTAATAAATGTGTTTGCTCTGTCGTTTGATTTTGTGGTTGGTTGTACCAGTAAGCGACTGGCCACGATACAATGCCTCTAAGACATAATTCTGTAAATGTTGTTAAAAATGTAACGATATCGGCAATTGATTTTTTTTGTGTATTTTTAAATGCATTGAATAATGGTTTTATTTTTGAGAAATAATGGAAGTTATAAAATGGTGTATGATGTATAAAATTAGCATATGCTTCAATAATATTGGCGACATGTTCTTGAAGTTGCGATTTGTTTTTTCTTTGTAAAAAAGGAGAGATGAATAAAGACAATAATCCTTTTGCGGTAAAACTAACCGTTGTGAATACACCGATAAAAAGGTTCATCATCATATATTCTGAAGTGATTAATTGAAAATGTGAGTGATGTCTTTTTGCCGTAGAGTAGGACTGGGCAAAAATAAACCAAAAATCTCGTATTTGCTTAAAATATGGGTATTGATAAAATCCATTCTCAGCCTTTAAGAAAGCACTAAATTCTTCTGCCATTTCAACGTTGCGCCATTCTGGCGTGGTCATATAGCTTTGATAGAGTTTTTGTTTATAACCTGTATATTCAGAACTAAGCTTTTGATTCAGTTTATTAACAAATCGCATATTTAAATATCTTTTTCAAAAATCAATAGAGGCGAGATTATATGTGAACAAGCGTTCACTATCAAGTGTTTTTACAAAAATCATTGAATATTTAAGGGATATTAAAAATTTCACATGAAATATAGCTTGAAAAACATACAGGTAATATATGCACCGTGTTTTTATTCTATAAAGTGGCGTAATCTTAAGTAATGAGTTAGTCGACTTGTTTGTGGGTGATATATACACGTATTTTAGGAATAGACATGCCAGAAATTAATCCAGATAAAGATGAAAAAACACTAGAAGATGTAGACGCTATCGTTCTTGCTGCCTTAAAAATGTTAGGTGGTGCGGGTGGGCACAAAGAAGGCTTTAAAGGCTTAGGAAAATCAATACTCACCAAAGATGAGGATGATAGCTTATACGATGGTTTGATTAAAACTATGGGTAAGGTCAAGAGTGCAACCACTGTTTTACAAGGCATTGGTACCGATCACACTCATCAAGGTAATAAAATCGTCACAATGCAAGCCTTTAGAAAAGGGCTACAGAGTATTTTAGACGATCATTATATTTGTTTAAAATTATTAGAAGAGAAAACAGAGTTTGATAAAGAGCTATCAGCTAAGTTTGAAGATCCTGATAATTTAAAACATATATTACAAATTTTAGGCTTTAGTAAAGTTGAAATCAAACAAATTAATAAAAAAATACAGACTCAAAAACAAAGTGGTCACCAACCAATTGGCACAACTATTTGTGATGCATTGAAAGTCAAACATGGCGCGGGTGCAGGATTAGAAGATTATCAAAAAGATAGAAAACAACGTATTCAGTTTATGATCAGTGGGGCGCAAAGTTATATTCCTTTTGCGGAGCCTAATGATGGTTGCAAATTTAATATGCCGATAGAAGATGCGGAAGGAAAATATCATCGGGTCGAAATGCAAACCAATAGAATTAACATGGGGCAAGGCTTGCAAGGGCCTTATTATGCTTTGCACTTTAGGACAGCCCCCAACTCACTAGATCGTGACAAATCTTATGCCAAAGATATTACGGTATTTATGGGAACAAACCCTTTACCAACAGCATCAGGACCAACAGCAACTATACATGCAGACACGATTTCAGGAAAATCAGTAGGACAGAACTTTGTAGAAACAACAGCCGATCAATTCGAAAAACTTTATAAAAATCAATTTAAAGCCAACCTTAAAAAGCTAATGATTATTGCCTCTACTCCTAACCATCCAGAGCGTAAAGATTTACTAGATAAAGAAGGTAAAATAAATTATGAGAAAGTTTGGTTAGAGGCGCGAACAGAATGTGTTGGCCAGAGCTTAGGTGGCTCCATTCCGTTACAAATGGCGGCTAGGTTTCCAGCATTTGTTAAATTGAGTGCATTTGAGCCAGCTTATTTACTAGAAAAAGATGGACCAATGATAGATAGGAACCTTGATAATGCCCATGCAGAGTTTGGTAAAATTATTGATGAAATCAAAGGTGAACTTCAAGTTGGCAGTGTTATTGGACAGGGAGATTTAGATGAGTTAAGAAACGCTGTTCCTCAGGGTAAAGAAAAAGTAGATGAAATTTTAAAAAATAATAATACAATTATTGAGCAGTTAAATGACCCGGTGCTATTTCATGGTACTAAATCACCTTCTGCAACACATTATCATGTCACGACCGACGAAACGATTCCAAAATATAATAAAATTACAGACAAAATATATAAAGCCGTGATGGCTGGGACCCTCATGTCTCATGCGATGGTATTGGCAGGACAATCCGATAAGAAAATTGTGCCTATCGAGAAAGTACTCGACAGTAAAATGCGCAAAGGCTTTACCAGCTTTTTACATAATGCTGTGTGGAAAATAGTCAACCCTCCATTGGTTGCTTATTTTCATGCTAAGGTTGCTTTTCAAAAATTATATAATCCTAAAGAGCATGCGGCCAAAGATCCAAAATTTAATGAGATGTGCAAAGCACAGTTGGCAGAGGACATTCAAGGTAAATGGAATGCTATTGAATTTGGTTTAAATGATTTAGAAAATTCCAATACACATTTAGATGGTGGGCATTTGCATCAAAAAATGCAAGAACTGGGCAGAATGATAAAAAGAGCAAATGACTGGGGTGTAGACACAAGTCAGATTAAACTAGATATTCAGGGGGCGATAAGCCAGTTAGCTCCTCCCAGTGAAAAGCAAAGTATCTATGTGAATTTATTAAACAATGAATTAGGCGACCTGACTCCAAATAATTTAACAATCCTACAAAACAATCTTGCAAGCAAAGTGTCTAGTGCGCTAGATAGCTACGAAAAAGCTATCAATAAACTCAATACACTAGATACGGATAACCCGAAATTTGATCCGACTGTGGAACAAATCAAAATGCAGAGACAAGAGATTATTCAATATTATCCTATGCTCAACAAAGAGAAACGCAAAGATTTATTAAGTAGAATCGATAACGACATGGATAGTGGTAAGCTATCGGCGACATCTGCTAAGTTTGGATTGCTAAACGATCTAAGATTGCGGGCAAAATCAAACTCTGAAGATTATAATTTAAGTAAAATGATGAAAAAACAGAGTAGCAATAACAGTACCAGCTTGACAGCCAAAGGCAAGCCAGTAGTGCATGCACATAAAAAACAGCAAAGTGAAGAAGGCGTGGGTTGGAAGAAAGGGTCGATAAATTCAGGTGGTTTAGAACAAGAGGATCCTGAACTAGAACAAGAGGATCCTGAACTAGAACAAGAGGATCCTGAACTAGAACAAGAACACCCTAAAGATAGTAAAAAATTAAGTAAGAAATAAAAAGGGAATTATTAATATAAAAAGAGTGCAAGTAATCACTTTAAATTAACAGGTGAATAAAACGGCTCTCTTTTAGCTGAGTCTTAAGCCGATACATATATATTAGAGAATATATTTGTGCGAACAGACATGCAAGAATCCAAGCTACTGAACATTATTTTGCAAGCGTACCAGTTTCGTGAGCAAAACCAACATGTTAGCGCTGTTAAGTTAGCCAAAAGTTGCCTCGACCAATTGCCTCAGAATCCAGAGGTACAGTGTTTGTGGGGATTGTTGCAATCAGATGAGAAAAAATACCAGGCAGCCACCAAAGCGATTAATACAGCGATTAGTATCAACCCATCCAAAGCAGATTATTATTTCTTCTTAGGTGAGATACAACTTGCACAAAAAAAATACCATCTGGCTGAGACGGCCTATAAACAATGTGTCAAAAGAAATGATAACCACTATGTCGCACACGCCAGGTTAGCCAAAGCATTTAAAAAACAGAATAATGTAATGTCCGCAATTAAACATTATGAACGCGCAGCAGAAATTAATCCAAAATATTTTTCTGCGGTATTTTATTTGGGAGAGCTTTACAATAAAATAGGTGATCGTCTTGCTGCGTTGGTTAATTTTTATAGAGCATTAGAGCTAAACCCAAACCATGTTTTAACTTTGTCCAATCTTGGGGGGACATTGTTTTATGAAAATCAATATGAGCTGGGGCTAAAATTTTTACACAAAGCGATTGAGACTGAGCCCAATAATCCTAATGTGTTGAATAATTTAGCGGCCATATATTTAGAATCAAAAGATTTTGAAAAAGCGTTGCCTTTTGTCAGGCGTTTGCAAAAACTGTCAAATGGCTACTTGCAATCTTGGTGGTATCTGGCATTGTGCAAAAAATTTGCAGACAAAGATGATCCAGATATTATACGAATGATTGAGTTGCTGAAAGAAAATACAAAAACAGAAGAAAGATTCAATTTGTGCTTTGCGCTCGGTAAAGCATACCATGATTGTCGTGAGTACAAAACAGCATTTGCATATTATGAAAAAGCCAATAATATTATAAACAAAAATCATCCCTTTAATCTGCCAGCTTATAAAACCAATATATCTAAAATAATCAATAATCACGTAGGCTCTAAAATCAAGCGCATGCATTTGTCAGATGATAATGATTTCCAGCCATTATTTATTGTGGGGATGTCTCGTTCTGGAAAAAGCTTATTAGAAAACGCATTATCAAAGCATTCTAAAATTGGCATGGCTTGGGAATTAGGGATTAGTCGAGTTATTGAGTCGGAGAACTTTGAACCAAAGCCTGCGGGCAGTTATCCCTATTGGCTCAAAACCATGACCAAAGACGAAGCGGTGGCTTTAAAAGAAGCTTATTTTGAGCGGCTCAGCCGAGATATTAAGGGTAAACCTAAATATATTATTGATACGTTGCCCACCAATTTTTTATATATTGGTTTAATAAAGTGGCTTTTTCCGAACGCTAAAATAGTGCATTGTGAGAGAGAACCTATGGATGCATGTTTGGCGATGTATTTTAAATATTATAGTAACAAAAATTACTTTACGTATGATCAAGAAACTTTAGCGGGATACTATTTGCAATATCAAAGGCTCATGTCATTTTGGCATGAGCAATTTGAACAACCCTATCTGACTGTCCAGTATGAAGATTTTGTGACGAATCCCCAAAGCATTTTAAAAACAGTATATCAATATTTAGGCTTGCGTCCTCCTAAGGCTAATAGTATTGAACATTTGCATCATGATGAAATCAATCAGTGGCAACATTATAAATTTTACTTGAAACCGATGATTAAGGGATTAGAGGTTCATCACGAAGAGCCTAAAGAAAAAGAAATTTTATTTGATAAAAATCAATTTGATTTGGCAAATCATTATCTACAGCAAGGCCAATATCGTCGAGGCATCAAACTTTTAAAACATATGATCAGAGAAGAGCCTGATAATGTTAGTTTTGTGTATTTATTAGGAAAATTATATTTGGCAGATAATAGCTATGAAGAAGCTGAGCGGTTCTTAAAACAAGCCATTACAATTGACCCAGAATATTTTTTGTCTTACTTTGATTTGAGTCAGTGCTTAATTGAGTTGGACCATAAAATGGAAGCGGAGGTGATGCAGGCTAAAGGTAAGGCACTTTACCACAAGAGCTTGAACCAGGATGTTGTATTTGGAAGTGATGAGAAAGATATATTATGGAATGCTTTTAATATGAAGCCCGACCTTGTCTTTGAGTTTGAGAAAAAAGCGGTTGTGCGCGCTAAACTTGATCCCAATTTAAAGACAGACTCTTTTATGACACGTTCTTGGGATACTTACTTTACAGACTTGAGTTTTGGGCGTTATCGTGATGTGGTGCAAAACAATGAAAAACGTTGGTATATGCGGGCATGGCATTTCTTATTTAAAAATATAGCACTGGTCGATGAGCTAATGAAACATAAGCAAGATAAATTGTTTGTGTTGGATATAGGTTGTTCTACAGGGTATTTAAGACGGTTTTTAGAAGGCAATATGGACGCCAATACCAAACCCAAAACCTATTATTGGGGATTGGATGTTCGGGAGGTTAACTTACAAGCTGCGGCTAAAGATGTGGATGATGTTGAGTCAGGTGCTTCTGGTAATACTATACCATCGTTGTATGTCGTGCATGATGTCAAATATCCCCTACCGTTTGTCGATGAATATTTTGATGTGATTGTTAATTTCGAAATGATTAAATATTTACCCATAGAACAAGGTAAAGCCTTATTTAAGGAAAGTGCTCGTATTTTAAAACCCAACGGTCAATTGTTTTTTTCCACGACTTATAATAGCAACCATCCGGGCTTTATGGAAAGTGTGCCCTATGAACAATTGGAAATCATGTTGAAACAAGCAGGCTTTCAAATTTACGCACGCCGTGGTTCTCAAGCCAGTATTTATAATCTAGCCAAGCAAATCCGCAAACCACATGCACCATTGGTACAGGATTTGCTAAAAGTACATCCACCTGAAATCGTGGGTGCGATGATTGCACCTTTGTATCCTCACTTAAGTTCACAAGTCACTTTTTATTGTCGCAAAAAAGCATAAGTTATTACATGCCCATGCCTAAATACCCCTTGTCCTATATTTTATACCGCTGACAGTTATTTTATAATATTTATCTACTGATCTTCTACGTTAGTCCATTTTTACTATGAAAATCAAGCAATGTTGTTAGAATGACTTCCATTCAATATATTCAAGACGTAAGTACAATGCTGCAAAGTTTAGAAGAATACATATCAGATTGGCATTGGTCAGGTGTTTTAAAAGCATTTTGGCCAGATGGGCGGGCGAGTCAGTTTCGTTATGCTGTGGGTATGATATTGTGCTTAATCAGTATGAGTATGGCGATATTCGCGATAAAATATTTATTGAATTATTCAATGAGTTCCAAAGATATGGTCGCTTTTATTACAGTGTTTTCTATGAGTCTATTAGCTTTTATTAAAATAGCACTGAGTGTTTTGGCTATGGTTATGTTGTCTATCAAAAGGCTGCATGATATTAATGAATCTGGCATTTGGACTTTTATGTTACTTGTACCGCCACTGGGTATTTTACTAATAATTTTTTTACTCGTCGTACCTGGTTATTCATTTAGGAACCAGTATGGTTCACCGCCCGTTTAAGGCGTGCTCATTCCTAAGCGCCTCTAATAGTTTTAACTTGTCTTTTTCTAAGTGTCCAAGATTTAACGCAATTCTGAGTCGGCTTTTATTTGGGGCGACAGAAGGGGGTCTAATCGCCGAGACTAATATTTTTGATTTTTCTAATGCTTGCTGTACTTGTATGGTTTGTGTCGCAGAGCCGAATTGAATCGGAATGATATGCGACTGAGACTCTCCAGTATGATAACCCATGGCTTGTAACTGTTGTCTAAGATGATTGGCAGATTGCAATAATAATTTCACTTGGTTTTGCAGAGAAGGCACCATCGTCCAAGCGGCGTGCATGACGGCAATCTGTTGGGGCGGCGGCATAGTAGAATAGATTAAGCCTTGGCAGTGATTGATTAAATAAGACGCGATATTTTTGCGGCAAGCAATATAAGCACCAAAGCACCCTAAGCCTTTACTAAATGTCCCCAGGGTAAGGTCAATTTCGCCTGAAAAATCACTGGATAGACCATAGCCATTGTGGCCTAATATACCTGTTGCATGCGCTTCATCAACATACAAAAAAGCATTATGAGATTTGGCTATTTTAATAATATCGGCAAGCGGTGCGATATCGCCATCCATGCCAAAGATAGATTCTGTAATAATAAATTTTGGTTGAGGGTTATTTTTATATTTATTAAGCTGCCAACTCAAATGTTCGACATCAAGGTGGCGATAACGGATTTGTTTTGTCCCCGCTAATTTTATGCCCAAATGAATACTGGCATGATTGAGCTTGTCACTAAAAACCAAAGGCGAAGCACCTAAAACACGAGGATCTAATAAAGACGCTAATACGCTGACATTGGCCTGAAATCCGCTGTTAAATATAATCGCCGCCTCACAGCCTTTGTCCTGAGCGATTTGAGCTTCTAAAGCTTTGGCCATATCTTGTTGGTTTGATAAAATCCTGGAGGCTTTGTTGCCAACGCCATATTGTTTGGCCGCGGTAATAGAGGCTTGTATCAGCTCTGGATGTTGGCTTAAATTTAAATAATCATTGTGTGAAAAATCGATAATGTTTTTGTTTTCGCATGGGAGCACTCGTAAGAGATTTTTGGCTGTACGATTTTCAACAAATTGATTATACGCTTGATATGGATTATGCATCTGATTTGATTTGACAGGGCAGAGGTTGTTGAATCAACTCAGACCAATGTTTTTCCCAGCCTTTATGATGGCCATAATTTTTAATAATATTGATATCCACACAGTTGGATTGTAGATTTTGAGCGTAACGCTTTGCAACCCAGGGGGGAACCACTTTATCTTCTGAGCCAATGTAGTGTCTTTGTGGAATATTTTGTAACTTTTTTGCATAGTCTATAGGGTTTAACGAGCCTTTTAACGGAGATGCCTTATGATATTTTCCCAGTGCAACGTGATCTAAGTTACCCGCTATTGTCACTAAGCCTTTTATGTCTGTTCGCATATGGCTGAGTAGAGTGGCCAAGGTACCGCCACCGGAGAAGCCAATCAGCATAAATTGTGTTTGTGGGTATTGGCTTTTAATTTGTGATAGCACTTCATTTATACCATTAACAACCAGTTGAGAATAACGATGGCTGCTCCAATATTTTGAATCACAATGTTTATCCGCGACTAATAAATATTGGCAAGGTCTGGCCAGATAAATAACATGAGGGTGTTTGTCTTGTATTGCTAACTTTAAAGCCAAAGGTTGCTTGGGGGTAGGATTATCAGATAAAACATATTTTGTTTTCCAACTGTTTCCGTCGCCCTCGATATAAATGTGGGTTACATCAGAATTATAATTTTCAAATCTTTCCCAAGCTGTGAACCTAAAATTCGAGGTAGTATAAAATTTTCGGCTAAACGACTTTGATTCGGCTTGCTGGATAACTTTTTGGGTGCTCAGCGGTATTTGATACTGGGTAATAGGTGTGCACCCGATTTCCACTATCAGGACAGCCACGATAAAAACCGCACTAAAAAGAGTTGTTTTGTTAACTTTGTTCATTAGGGTAAAGTATATAAATTTGTGGTTTTAAGCAAGCTCTCTTTGGATTTGGATGACAGCTTTAGGTGAAAAATAAATATTTGCCTAGGATAAGCGAAGCGAATCTTTCCCCTCTACCGATTTCGGGAGAGGGTGGCCGAAGGCCGGGTGAGGGTTAAATTTGTTAAGTAGTTAGTCTCAACCCTCACCAGATTTGCTGCGCTTTTGCTTAGCAAACCGTCCTCTCCCAAAATTGGGCGAGGAAAATGATTCGCCTCGCTCATCAACATCAAATATATAAGCTACACAACACATTGGGTTCCTGGGCTTGCGATGTTATATTGAACTACACCTATTATTCCCTATTATATGGGATTATTTAAATAGAAAACTAGCTTAGCGGGCGTGGTACATGAAGCAGAAGTGCAGTAAACATAATAAAAACAAAAAGATTAATTCATCTAATTCATTAAAATACTTATCTCTACTATCGTTGGGGCTATTAACCGCTCCGAATGTTTGGGCTGAGTCTTATCCAGATGTACGCTCAATGTTTGAGGCGATTAGAATAGAAGCACCAGTGACAGCGCCAGATTTAAACGCGGTGATTTTGGCGATAGATGCTTTACCGACTGAACGGCAAAAAATGAAAGCCTATAGTACATTAGCACCGAGGACAGACTTATCTTTAATTGCGGCTTCCGACGCAGCGAACAGAGCCTTTGTTAAACGCCTTAATAGACGTTTGTTAGAGCTTAAAGAACAAAAAGGCTATTCCAGTGGCGATGCAGACGACGCTTGGGATGATATCCTCGATGATGATGGTGAGGTATATACTGGGGAACCTGCAAAAGCAAAAGCTAAAGTAAAAGCAGAATCAAAGTCAAAGCCAGAAGTCGCTCAAAAAACAAATACCAATGTTTTAGCCGACGAAGATCTCCCGCCAGAGCCTGAGCTAGATGAAAGTGAGCCTGGCAAACATAACTTTAGTTTCAATAAGCCAGAAGTAACAGACGAAGAATCAGAAGAAGAACCAGAAGAAGAAATTGAAGATAAAGCCGTTTGGATGAAGCTATATGGCAGTGAAACCGCGCAGAAAAACAAAGATGACATATATGGCTATGACGCCACGCTGCTAGGTGGATTTTTAGGCCGTGATTGGCTGGTCAATGAGCGCACAATCATAGGTGTGGCAGCTGGGTATGCACAGGCAGATATCGATTCTCGTGGTCCCTCTGGGACGTACATGGACACCAAGCGCTTAAGTGGCTCGGTCTATGGTTATTATAATTGCCCAACCGGTTTATATACGATGGGTATCTTAACTCTCGCACATAATGATTATGACAATGTACGCAAAGTATTAGTCCCACCCGTAGGCGGCTTTGGTGTTTCCACCATTGCCCATGCTGATTTTTCAGCTTGGGAAAGCTATGTGCACGTAGAGTTAGGTTACAATTGGCAACGTAAAGATTGGTACATACAGCCTAAAGTATTTTCGAGCTTCACCCATTTAAATGTCGATTCTTACCAAGAGATGGATGCATTGTCTTACAACTTAAACGTGCGCAACCATAATATCGACAATTTATTATTAGGTGGTGGTTTCTTAACAGAATATCACTATCATTTTAATCGGGCAAAAGTGACGCCTTTTATGCATGCCTATGTCATGTATGATTTCTTAAAAGATAAGCAAACCACTTTGAGTAATTTCCAAGGTGGCGGTTACAATTTCTTGACCCAAGGCGCCTCACCAGGTGGTACAACATTAGAAGTCGGTGGTGGTTTGTCGGTACACAGTTATAAAGACGTGATGTTTGATGTGCAATATGATTTTGCCACCAGAAGTGGCCTCATCAGAAACACGGTTTCTTTAAAATTACGCTATCAGTGGGCTTAATATTACATTCAGGACGAAGAGTACCCCATGAATAAAAGACTTAATTTGCTTCAAGCTGTTTTGGCCAGTAGTTGTTTAGTCATACCCCATGTTGGACAGGGGGCGTTTACCGTCGATGCGACTGTTACTAATGCAAACGTTGTTACAAATGCAGATGGTGCCAGCCCTGATGTACCGGTAGTTAATAATATTACAATTACTGGGCAGATTAAACAAAATGCGACAGCACCAGGCATAAATGTCACGAACAAAAATAACACCATTGAGATAGCTGCAACGGATGTGCTTTTTGATGCAGTTCAAAACACAGCCGCGAATGTTGCTATTAATATAGCAGCAACAGCAACTAATTTAACGATTAATAATGGTGCTAAACGTGACATCGATTCAGTTGCGGCTGATAGCATTGTTGTTGGGGCTGACCTCACGACGATAAATAATAGTGGAGTAATTGGTGGTACCGGAGGCGATGCCATTGTTGTTGCGGGTGCAGCGGGTACAAATTTAACGATTAATAATACTGCCACTGGATTGATTGGTTCGACCGCTGGCTCAGCCATTAGTGTGAATAATGGTGGCATAGTTGGTAATGGGTTGACAATAATAAACGCGGGATCCGATCCAACTAATATGGGGCTAGCGGGTATAGGAACTACCGCAGCTGTTCATGCCATTGATATTGTTAATTCAAAAGTGAATAGCATTACTAATACTGGAGATATTGCAAATCTGAATGGCGCTGCTGGCAGTGCGATAAGTTTAGATACAGTTACAGGTACAACATTTACCAATTCGGGTGAGATCTATAATAAAGCAGCGGCGATAGCTACTATTAGATTTGCAGGTGGCACAAGTATAACAAATGGTTTTGTTAATACGGGAGACATTGAGAATATAGGGGGAGGATCAGCTATTTTCTATGTGGCTCCGAGTAAGGTGACATTTTTCCAACAAGGTGGAACAGTCACAGGGGATGTAGATTTAAACTACAATGGTGCTGGCCAAGTATTTAATATGAGTGGTGGTACTATTATCGGGAATGTCAATGATATTTCTGCTGGTGGGAGTACTTTGAGTGTTTCTGGAGGTACTATTACAGGTGATTTAAATGCGACTAATGGTACACCGATTATGCTTAATTTATCGGGTGGTACTTTAGGTGATGTTAATTTAAGTGGTGGAAACCATATATTAAGTCTATCAGGCAGTTCCGTTCAGAATATTGTGGGTGATGGTAATAATCAAACAATTAATCTTAGCGGTGGTAGTTATCTCACAATAGATGGTATTGGGGGGGGGAATACTTTAAATGTACTTAGTAGTTTTGATACGACGGGTACGATCGATAATATGAAGACTCTCAATGTGCAATCTGGGATATTTAATGTAAATCATGATATCAGTGATTTGGATGTTGCACTCCAAGTTGACCCTGGTGCCACTATGAATGTAAACGCTACTGTGCTCGGTGGCGGTCCTTTTACCAATGATGGAACAACTAAGATATCATCTGGCAATCTACTTGTTGCTACTGGCCTAATCAAAAATAATGGTAAACTGCATATAGAAGCTTCTTCGATTGGGGGGGCAACCTCACCACTTCAAGGGGGCGCAGGTTTTACAAACACAGGTACATTAGTAGCGGATTTAAGATTGTCTCAAGCTTGTCCTTCTAGTGATGGTTTAGGAACTTGTGGCTCTATTAATCTTGCAGGGGGGGTAACAACCTTAACTGGCAGTACTATAGTAGGTAATCCAGTTGGAGAATTTATTCCCAAAGGCTCTGTTTGGGATATTATAACGAATACGGCTGGAGGATTTTTTGGGGGAGAAACTGTCACAACACCTAGTGTATTATTAAGCTTCACAGGTGCTAATAATGGTGGTACCAATAGTTATCAAGTTACTGCCGCAACTATCCCATTCTCATCCTTACCAGGCGGTTCTGAAATCACAGGTGGTTTAGGCAATGTATTAGACAATATTATTAATAAAGGTTTGCCTTTTGTTGGTGATCCGGCTATGTCAGATTTGCTGGGTGCCTTCCAAACGTTAACCACTGCAGGGCAAGTTGAACAAGCATTGCGCACCTTAGTGCCGAACTTCAATCACAGTATCAGCGCTATGTCTTCGTTTACCATGCGCCGTGCATTTGATGATATTGGCATGCACTTAGAAGAGCTGCAAGGTATTACACCTCTGATGGAAGAAGTCGACAGTTATAGAAATGATGAAGACTTAGATGGTTGGAGTTATGGTGACCCATTACTTAGGCATAAAAGTGGTGCCTGGTTAAAGCCTTATGCCGGTTTTGCTGACCAACAAGCGCTTGAGACTATTGATGGCTATAAGGGCGATTATACGGGTATCACAGGTGGTATGGATTGGCGCATATTAGATTGGGTGACTGTTGGTGTGGCCGGTAGTTTCGCCAAAACAGATATTACGCAACGTGGTTTTATTCA
Organism: Uncultured Candidatus Berkiella sp.; assembly: GCA_964633725.1. Taxonomy (GTDB): domain Bacteria; phylum Pseudomonadota; class Gammaproteobacteria; order Berkiellales; family Berkiellaceae; genus Berkiella_A. Next base: position 1,815 of record CAZWHY010000031.1, on the reverse strand, counting down.
GACTAAGCAAGATATTGATAGTTTACAACTGACATTATATGGTCAGTTTGACCCCTATGGACCGTTGTATTTTAATACATTGTTTGGAGCGGCTCGTCATAAGTATGGCATTGATAGAACCATATCCGTTGGGACATTAGTGCAGCGTCCGCAGGCGAACTATCATGGTATACAATACGCTGGCCAGCTGGAAATGGGTTACGCTTATTTTAATGGTAAGTATTATATCAATCCATTGGCCAAATTGAAATATATGAGATTAGTCGCTGATAATTATACTGAAACAGGGGCACCTTTAGGTATAACGGTTGAAAATAACGACGTTAGTGAATTTGTTGGCGCGATTGGCTTAAAACTAGCGATGCAAAATGAATATTTAGAAGCCACTTATATTCCTGAAATCACGGCTTTGATTAGTTATGATTTTATAGGGGACAGCCAAGAGACATTTAATAATTTTGCAGTCGGTAGCCCGACCTTTAAATCAATTGGCATCAAACCAGACCAAACAACGTATATATTAAATGTGGGTTTGAGAATACATACTTTTGATAACGCTATGTTCAAAATCGCTTATGAATTTGAGGCCAAAGACCAATACAAAGCACATAGCGCGATGTTCAAATGGTATTATAAGTGGTATTAATTGATTAAAATGGTAGGGGACAGCCTCTGCGCTGTCCCGGATATGTCTTGTTTGCGTAGCAAACTATTATTCCTCGCCCAATTCTGGGAGAGGACGGTTTGGTATACCAAACCTGGTGAGGGTTGATATTGGGGTAACCCCAAATTTATAAAATCCTTCTCGCGCTTCGCGCCTCTTCCCTTTATAAGGGAAGATTTCCAGTTGCTACGCAACTAATTTTTTTCTAATGGTTAAAGCAAAAGTAGTATTATGAATATGCACCAACAAGACAAGCGTAAAGAGATCCAATTTTTTGATGAACTGGCCGAGTCTCAGGAATATAATGTATTCACAGATGAGGGCAATAATAAAATTATTGATACAGTTGTGAGTGTGTTGGACTTACAGCCGGGTGCACGTATTTTGGATGTAGGCTGTGGCTCTGGAATTTTTACTGAGTTAATGCAAGAGAGAGGATATGAGCTTATTGGTATTGATTTGAGCCATGCCTTACTGAACTTAGGTAAAAAAAACCTTAAATCAATAAATTTCACTCAAGGTGATGCGGAATCTATGCCCTTTGCAGATTCTAGTTTCGATGCGGTAATGTTTAGCTGTTTATTACACCATTTACCGGATCCTTCTTTGTGTATACAAGAAGCCAGGCGAGTTTTAAAACCAAAAGGTCGGTTTGTTGGTTTTGATCCAAACCGGTTAAATCCATTTATGTATCTATATAGAGATAGAAGCTCACCTTTTTATAGTAATAAAGGGGTAACGGAGAATGAGCGTCCTGTTTTACCTGGGCGGATCCGAAAAATATTCGACACGCAAGGCTTTCATGTGCAGTCAAAATTCATTTCAGGCTTATCTTATCGCTACGTAGAGTCTGGATTAATGCGTAAGATACTACCTATTTATAATTTTATCGATAAAGTGGCATTTATGCCATCTTGGATGAAGCAGTTTCGAGCATTTGTATTTACCCATGGCTATAAAATTCCATCATAAGTTTTTTCTGCATATATAACCTAATTGCAGTAACAGGTCTGAATAGGGCAGTAGTATCCGGGGAGAACTCAAAAAATCTAAACACGTCGTCCCGGATATGTCTTGTTTGCGTAGCAAACTATTATTCCTCGCCCAATTCTGGCTGAGGGCTCCCCACGATTTGAGGGATAAATTAGGTT